>CAZNJE010000086.1:0-15171 GCA_964573295.1 uncultured bacterium
CCTTCCGTCGACAGCACGCGTGGAAGAAGCCGATCTTGGCAAGGTCTTGGCACGGTCGAGTCCTATAACCCATTCGATATCAGTGAGTTAAGTTTTTTGCCCCGGGGCAAAAATGGAGACACGATGTTGCAACACAGACAATCAGGGTCGCTTCACAGTGCCTGCATGTCGCGTGAGTTTCTGTCTAGTCGATACGGGTCGCCGCGCTCTCACGGAACCCCCGCCAGGTTCCAGCCGTAGGCCGCAACTCCAGCGGATCCCCCGCCGAGAAGGTGGGCAATGCGAAGTAGAGTTCGGTCGCATCGCCGGGCACCTCAATGCGATACCATTGCGGCAAGCCAGCCGCTTCGTCCCACGGGTTCCAGGTACGCGCCGTCTGCCCCTCCTGGGGGCACTCGATCGCGACCTTGTAAGACCTGGCCGCTGGCAACATCAGGTCATAGTAGGCCTTCCAGGCCGCCTGATCCGAGGTGGACTCCACCGAGACCCCCAACCGGTCGACGTGCAGCACCGGCCACCGGTCGCCCTTCTCTCCGCAGGTTTGGGGGAAGCCTTGATTGGCGATGCGCACCCGGGCGTAGCCGGCGGGCACGGCACCACCGGCCGTGGAGGCACCGGCTGCAGAGGCACCGCCCGTGGAGGCACCGCCCGTGGAGGCACCGGCAAGCGTCCCAGCCCGAGACGCGGCCCCGCCCGGACCGGCCTCCGAGGAGATCGGCTCGAGCGGCGCCTCGAGCTGGATGCGGCCGGCCGGCTCGGGTAGGGCCACCTGTCGCTCCACGGTGTCGTGTCCCTCCAAACGGATCTCGATCCGGCAGGTGGCTGCAAAGCAGGCCAACGAATCCCCCGGACAGAAGCTCTCGTTGAGCCAGCCGCTCTCGGGCACCCAGGCAACCGGCCGCCCATTGACGCGCACCTCCGCACCCGGAGTGCTGGTCAGATCGAGGATGCGCGTCAGCGACTGGCGGCGTCCGCCGGCGGGGTCCTCGCCTTCGGAGGACGCCGGGATGGCCTCGCAGGTGAGCTGCACGCGCCGGCCGGGCCAGTCCTTGCCCGGAAGCGGATCCCGCAAGTCGCCCTTGCGAAGCAAGCCGTCCTTGCGGCTGAACCGGTAGCGCCCCTGCGCCCCGCCGCTGATGATCGAACAGGTGCCCGGATCGTACCGCTCGCCGGCGACGCTGATCGCGCAGGCCTTCTCGAAAAGGTACCAGGTGCCCTCGGCGAGGGCGTCGCCGGAGAGGATCAGGCTGCCGGACGCATCGGTCTGCCCCACGAGAACCCGTTCCTGTTCCGGATCCCCGTTGGGATAGTAGAAGATGGTGCCCCCCTCGATGGGCCGGCCGGATTCATCGGTCACGATGAACTCGAACCGCTCCTGGCCGCACCCCGCGCCGACGATCGCGATCCAGAGCAGCCACACGGCCAACCAGGCCGCCCGCGCTTGGATGTGGGATTGGGTCCGCGCCGGCACGGCCACCGTCCTTCGTGTTTCACGCATCATCGGTCTCTTCGGCCCCCTCCGGCTCTCTCCGGCTTTCTCCGGCTCTCTCCGGCTTTCTTCGGCTCTCTCCGGCTCTCTCCGGCTTTCTTCGGTCCTGGTTGCCCCCCGTTGGCCCTCTTCGCCGGGTCAGGCGAAGGTGGCCTCCAGCGCCGGTTCGATTGTAAAGCTCCTGTGTAGGCGATCATAGGCGGCGACCACCTCCTCGTCGGGATCCGGTTCGCTGGTCAGGCAGAGGAAGAAGAGTTCGTCCGCATCCGCCACCAGGATCAAACGCTGTTCCAGCGTGCCTCCCCGGCCAGCCCCCGGGCCGGCCGCCCGCCGGTAGTGCACCCGTGGCACCCGGTCGCCACTGTCGAGTTCGCACTCATCCTCGGCCAGCAGCTCGAATCCCGGAACCCTCCGACCCATCAGCTCGGTCTCGATTCGCGCCTGCGCCTGAAGGTCCGGCATCCCGGCGTGGGAAGGGCCCCAGGGCTCGCGGCGCAGGAAGAGATTGCGTAGGCCGCCGGCAGACCGGGGCAAGCCCAGCTCGTAGCCGGTGGCGTCGTGCCAGCCCGGATAAAGCCGCATCGCGAAGAGGTCAGTGCGGAAGGTGGACGCAGGCGCGGGTGCGGGCACAGGCGCAGGCACACGCGCAGGCGCAGGCGCAGGCACACGCGCAGGCGCAGGCGCAGGCGCAGGCACAGTCGCAGGCGCGGGTGCACGCGCAGGCGCGGGTGCGGGTGCGGGTGCGGGCACCTCCTCATCCTGCCCATCCGCCGGCAGCGTTACGCTCAGGATCATATCGTCCAGGGCGCGGCTCATCCGCTTGCGCGAGGGGCGTCCCATCTGCGCGATGAAGCAGAAGCCGGTGCCCCCCAGGACCCGGAAGTAGAAGCGCCGGTACTGGCGCTGCGCCGGAGCGCCGGGGCTGCGCAGCTCGACCAGGACGGCCTCGGCGCCATCGGCGTCCGGCAACGCTTCCTGCCGGAGCGGCTCCCATCCAGGCACCGTTGCGATCAGGCTCTCGATCTTCTTCCGGGCGTAATCGGCGGCACTGGATGCCTTGCATCGTGGCTCGATCTGCACGGCCAGGCCGGCCCGGTCCTCTTTCAGCAACGGACCCAACAGGAGAGGACGGGAACGGTCCTCCCAGGATCGGGGGATCTGAAGCGTGAAGCGGTGCCCGCGGTAGGTTCTCATGACGACTCCCGCTCGGCCCGCAGGTCCCCGTGGGGCACGCCGGGAAAACGGATACGACCGGTGCGGATGGAGGCCTCCTCCAGCGTGGCGCGCCCGTCGTCGTCGAGCTCGCCGGTGAGAATCGCGCCCTCGGGGGTACGTACCTCGTAGGGCTCGCCGGAGAGGGCGTTGCCCTCGGCGTCCTGGACCTGGATCTCGAGGGTGTCGGTCAGTTTCAGGAAGCCCGATCGCGCCGACACCGGACCCACGTGCACTTCGAAACGGTAGAGCGGACGCGAATAGCCGCCCGGCGTCTGTGCGCCGTGGGGCGGCTCATGCTGCGGATGACGGTAGGTCCACTCCAGTTCGATCCGGTTGCCCGCGACCTCACCCTCGAGCACCTCGATGGCCGTCTCGGGCCCGGACAGATCGCACTCCAGGATCACGGCCCGCGCGCTGGTCCCGTCCTCGAAGCCACTCGTCTCGGCCGTGAGGGTGACCGGCTCGGCGGCCGGCGCTTCCTCGGCCGACCAGCGCAGGCCGCCGACGGTGAAGAGCTGAACCGTGCAGGTGCCGGCCGCGTCCCAACCGCCGCCGCTGACCAGGCCGTTCTCGGCCAGCCGCCCGCGGCTCACCGTGCCGTCGGGCGCCTCCATCTCGTAGGCCAGGCGGGCGAGCGGCAGGCCGGCCGAGTCGACGAAGCGCAAGCGCACCCAGTGGCCCTCGGCGGGCTCATCCCCGGCAGCCGAGCTGGCCGCGGCGGCGCCACCGCCCGAGGCCGCCGCGCCCCCGCCGCCTCCGGGGCTGCCGACCTCGCCGATCATCACGGTGAAGCATCCCATCGCGATCGAGTCCGGGGGACCGGTGCAAACGGCCATGTCTCCCACCCGTGCCGCGCCCAGACTGCCGATGCGAACGCCCGTGCTGCCGAGCGTGATCGGTCCCCCAACATGAGGCACCGGCGGCGTGCCGGGGGTGACCATCGGGCAGGTGTGCATGTCGGTCATGCGCGCGGCGGGCAGGCCGCCGATCCGCACCGTGGGAAGCCCCGCCACGACGCTCCCGCCGTGGGTGGTCAGATCGCTTTGGCGCGCGGCCGGGTTTCCCATGATCGATTCCCTTCGAGACCTGCCGCCGGAAGAACACGCGAGAGAACCCGGTCGGCCGGACGGTTCGGACGATGCGGGGTTGCCGCTTGGGATTCTGACGATTCGCCGACCGGAGTCAAGCGATGGGCGCACCCGGCCGGCCGATAGAATGTGCTGGACCACCCTCTGAGGCTTGGCTAAGGTCGGCCTGCACGGGACACGGGCGCGAGCTTCGCACTCGTAACAAGCGTGGATAGAATGAGATAGACCTATCCGCGCGAGCCGCGGCGGGGCACCGCTGAGCACCGGCTGCGCGCCGTGGGGGGGACGGGATGGATCTCAATTACCCCAGAGCCACCGGCGAAGAGCACGAGATCACGCTCACCTCGCGCATCGAGGTGGTCGCCTGGCGGGCGGGCCGGGCCGTCGCCGGCCGTGCGGCGCCGGTCGAAGTGTTGACCGCGTTCGTCGGGGAAGGCGCGCCGATCCGTATCGAAGCTCTCAGCGAATCGGGCCAGATCCTCGCCGAGACCGAAGGCCAGATCTACAACAACCGCTTCGTCGCCCAGCTCGAGATCCCCGCCGACGCGCCGGCCAACGAGACGGCCTACGTCCGCGCCGCATTGCCCGACCACGGCCTCGAAGCCGAATCGAATCGCATCCCCATCCGCCAACTCGCCGTCACCGAGATGGCCTGGAGTGAACCGGAGGCGCGCTCGGGCGAGGAGCTCATCCTGAGCGCCACGGTCGTGGGCGCCCGGGAGGAGACGCTCGCCCTCGTCACGATCTACGAGCACGACCGCGACGGCGATCACGACCGCCTGACCGAGATCGGCACCCGCGTCACCGGCGGACGGATCGAGGTGCGCTGGGAGTACGCCTACCACGAGGACACCGACGAGATCCTGACGCAGGAGGAGATGGAAACCTACGGCGGCGAGTACAATCCGCCCGAGTACTTCTTCACCGTCACGATCGAGGGTCACGAGTTCGGATTCGAGGAGCAGGATTCCGGGCTCCTCGTGTTCAAGAGCTGGGTGGAGATACGACTGCTCGATCCCGACGGCGAGCCGGTCCCCGATGCCGAGTACACACTCATCCTTCCCAACGGCGAGGAGCGCAGCGGCACGCTCGATCATGCCGGGGAGGCTCGGGAAGAGGACGTGCCTCCGGGCCCCTGCCGGGTGACCTTCGCCGCGGAGGCGACGACCGACTGACGAATCGCAAACGTGCGGACATGGACCTCGCACCCCACAGGAGACCGCCCGCATGGGCCACCCGCCGATCGAAAATGGCCGCTACGTCGACTACCTGCCCACGGCCGTCCACGTGCCGACCGACGCCCGCGTCACGCTGACGCGGGAGAGGATCGTCACGGTAAGCTTCGATACACTGCCCACCCGCATCACGGGCACGGTGCGCCTGCAGGGTCCGCTGGCCTCGCCCGGCGTGCCGCAATCGATCCGCGATACGGTCGATGAGACCGCCTCGATCGTGCGCGCCGCCACGGCCGACTCTCCCGCGCGGGCGTTCTTCCGGCAGCCTCCCGACCGGTTTCCCTCGGGGCCCTACACGATGACCGTGCGCCTGACCGGCCCGGACGCTCTGGTGGCCGGCGGCCCCGAAGATGTGCTGGAATACGCCCGGCGGGTCTTCGTCGAGTTCACCCTGCTCGAGGAGGATCGGCGCGAGGCCGGTGGGAGCGGCGGCGGTGCGGGCGGCAGCGCGGGCGGTAGCGGGAGCGGCAGCAGCGGGGGCAGCGGCAGCGGGGGCAGCGGCGGCGGCGGGAGCGGTGCGCGCGCGGCCACGATTCGGTCGAACCAGCGCTCGCTGCTGGTGGGCGACCCGAGCAGTCTGGAGTTTGCCTACCTGTTGCAGTTCGGGCGCTTCTTCCCACAGCACCTGGCACTGATGCGCTACGAGCGCCGCCGCGACACCTCGGGCTCGACGCTGCTGCGCCAGTTCGCGCAGTACTTCGGGGACCTGAAGAAGTACTGGGGCTACCTCGGGCAAGCGCGCACCCTGCACACGCTCGTCACGATGGGCCGCGATGTGTGGCGCCACGGCGGGGCCGCCCTGGCCGATGACTTCTGCCCGCCCGCCACCCGCCAGTGGCTGCGCGAGTTCGCCGAGGCCACCGGCGATGTTCCTGAACGCAACATCCGCATCGCGATGAACCAGATCGAGTACGAGACCTCGCACCGGGAGCTGATCGGGCGCATCCGTCAGCAGGGCCCGTTCCCCCGCGTCCGCGCCGCTCGCGCCGTCGAAGCCCTCGGCTACATCGGCAAAGTCTTCGACCTGATCGACATCGGCGTCACTGCGCTCCAGTACGGCGAGCGCGTCGAGATCGCCCTCGATCAGGAGCACTCGCTCTTCCAGGAGCTGCAGCGCATGGCCGAGGACAAGGACGCCTACTCGCTGCTCAAGTTCGCGCAGCTCGAGTCGGTGCGCCAGTCGATCGTGCGCCGCCGCGCGGAGGCCTACTGGCAGCTCATGTGGGCGCCCACGAGCGTGGTCGGGTTCATGCCCTTGCCCGGTTGGCTGGGGGCCGCCATCGCCGGGGCGCTCATTCCGGTCAACTCGATCGAGAGCGCCAACCGCAACGAGATCGTCGACTATCTCGAGCAGTTCGCCAACGCGGGCCTGTTGCGCACGCCCTTCCAGGACGACATCGCGCGCCAGGGCTACGACGCCGCCCTGGGGGGCGACGACGCCCAGCGCACCGCCCAGCGCATGGTCACCCAGTTCTCGATTCGCGCCAAGCTGCTCTATGATCTCAAGGAGCTGGTCGACGAGAACCGCACCGGCGAGGTCACCGAGCTGACGCGCTGGATCCTGCGCAAGGACGAGTGGCGCCTGCACCGCCGCTGCGTCTTCGGTCTGCGCAACGCCTACGCCTCCGGGGCCAAGCGCGAGAGCGGCGGGGGCAACGACTACGTCAAGGTGCACTTCCAAGAGTACTTCCCGATCGACTTCTGGTGCGGCGACGCCGAGGAGTTCATTCGCTGGTACCGGCAGGACAACACCCCGCAGATCCAGCTCGTACCGGGCGAGATCGAATCGATCGCCTCGGGACGCGTGCGCATGCCGCTGCGTGTCCAGATTCGCAACTTCGCCGAGCCCTTCGGCTTCGAGCGCAACGTCGAGGGCTTCATGTTCTTCTTGGAGCCCGCCCTGACCGACGCGGAGATCGATGAGATCCGGCCCTACACCGCCGACGTCTACACGCGCGGCTGGGCCCAGCGGCTGCACCGCAAGGTGAGCCAGATCACCAACCGTCTCGAGGACATCAGCCGCATCCGCGATCTGGCCGACTATCACTTCTATCCGCCGTTCCGCGAGCAGTTCACCCGCGGCCCCGGCGGGGTCTACGAGGCGGCCAGCCAGCCGCTCAACTACGACATTGGCTACAAGAACTATCTGATCCTGCTCTTCACCCCGGTCGATGGGCGCGCGCTGCTCAATACGCTCTTCTTCTTGTGCCGCTGGCCGGGATCAGGCACCCACTTCGCCCTCTTCGAGGTCAAGGGCAGCAAGCTGACCCAACCGGCCGGGGTCGGGGCGACGCGGGAGATCACCTTCACCTGACCCCGACCGCCGCATCCGAAGGGCGGCCGAGCAGGGCGCGGCGGCGCGACCCCGCGCGCACGGACACGCCAACGGCGGCAAGGGCACAGGCCAACGCGCCGGCGAGCGGCGGCAAGCGGTGGCGAGCGCCAGTGAGCGTCGGCGACCGTCGGCGAAAGAGAGAGACGCAAGAACGACGAGGGAGTCACGATGTCAGGCACCGGAGACGTCGTCGTACAACCGGGTGGAACGAATCTGGTCCGGCTCGACTGCGTGGAGCACAAATTCCAGCACTTCTTGAATGCTACGGTTCGCGCGGGCTCGGTCTACGGCGGGTGCGGCGCTTATGCGGCCGGCACCTGGAGCTGGGACGCGGAGGAAGAGCACTGGATCGTCCGCCGTCAGCCCCGGATCCGCTTCGGCTGCGTGGGCCTGGGCGCCTCGTTCCTGGCCTACTGGTTCAACTACAATGCCGAGTCCGAGCGCGGCTGGTACATGAGCGTCAACAAGAACCTGCACCACACGTTCAACGAGACCGCCGAGCGGCACACGGTTACCGTGGGCGGCGACGAGTTCGTCGACGTGCGCGGGTACCGCGAGTTCGTCGCGGAGGGACAGGATCAGGACCTGTGGGGCGATCCCACGCATCTGACCCGGGCGGCGCGCGTGGGCGACTACATCAACGAGGGCTGGCTGCAGCTCGTCGAGCGCCGCGGAGGGCAGCGCTACTACTTCAAGTGGGATCCTGACCGGTTCGCCAACTACAACATCCTCGGGATCGGGTCGCATCACGTCTACATGTACATCAAGCGCGGCTGCGGCGGCGAGAACGATCCGCCCACGCCGCAAAACCGGCCCCACCAGATCTGGCGTTTCGCCGCCGACGGCAGCGACGGTACGCCCACGACCTGGCGCGAAGAGTTGGTCGAGGTGCGGATGTGCCCCGAGCCCTGTCCCGAACCGTGGATGGCCTACGCGCATCCCGACGTCATCTCCAGCCGCCTGCGCGCGCGGCCCGATTGTCCGCCGATCTGTCCGGGGGGTGGCGGCTGCGGCCACGTCTGTCCGTTGGGCGGGGGGCTGCGGTGCCGGCGCCGCGCGAACCGCTACGCCTGCAGCCCGTGGCACCGCGCACACGGCGACGGGGCCATCACGAGTGTCACGCTGCATCCGGATGCCGAGACGAGCCAGGCGAATGCCGACGAGTGGTTGGTGGATCAGCATGTAACGATCCCCTACGAGGTGCCCTCTCGCTTGAAGCGCTGGCGGCAAGCCTGCGAGGCGCTGATCGCCCTCTGGAAGCTCAAAGACCTGCGCCCCGATGGCCGCGCCCCCCAGGTCGATGGGGTCGGCGACGGCCTGCTCGAGTATCCCTCGCGGCCGATCCGCTTCTGGCGCCCGGGCCGCGGCGACTCGGCGGTGCCGGTCCCGCGGGTGACGGCCATCCTCGTGCAGAAGCAGACCGAGGGCAGTTGGCGGGACGTGAGCGGCGGCGATTGCCTGCGGTCGGGGGAGTCGATCCGGCTCCGTGTCGACACCGACGGCGTCGAAGACGATACCGCCGTCACCGTCTCGGTGATCGATACGAACCACGATGAGAAGATCCCCTTCACCGGCACGGTCACGGCCAACCGGGCGACCATCGAGGAAGAGCTGATGGGCTACATCGTGCCGAACCCTCCCGACCATCAAATCGCTTTCGTGGCCTGGGTCTTCGACCGGGAAATCGACCTGGCCAGCGATTGGATCGACTACGAGTCCTGATGCGCGGCCGATCTGCCGATGATGATCACGGGCAGGAAGGCTCAGGGTTTCCTGGGCGGCTTGGCCGTGGGAAGAAGCCCGGTCGGGCAGGAGCATGCGCCCGCGAAGGGCAGGAGGATGTCGGAGCAGATGCGAGTCACCGAACACCTGAAGCGCGCCACGGAGCCGCTTTTCAGCTACGAGATCATTCCCCCGCAGCGTGGACGAAGCGCACAGGACATCTTCGACATCGTCGAGCAGCTCCTGCCCTACGACCCGCCGTTCATCGATGTCACCAGTCATTCGGCCGAGGCCTTCTACGAAGAGCATGAGGACGGCACGATCCGCCGACGGGTACGACGCAAGCGTCCGGGGATGATCAGCATTTGCGGGATCATCAAGAACCGCTACGGGATCGATACGGTGGCGCACCTGCTCTGCCGCGGCTTCACCCGCGAGGAGACCGAAGACGCCCTGATCGAACTCAACTACCTGGGCATCCACAACGTCCTGGCCGTGCGCGGCGATGAGATCAACTACAGCAAGCAGTTCGACGCCGGCAAGACGGTCAACGCCTACGCCTGCGACCTGGTGGGGCAGCTCGATGCCCTACGCTGGGGCACCTATCTCGAAGACATCGCCAACTCGCAGCCGATGGACCTGTGCATCGGCGTGGGCGGCTACCCGCAGAAGCACTTCGAGTCACCCAACCGCAAGCTCGACATCCAGTACCTCAAGCAGAAGGTGGATCGCGGCGCCGACTTCATCGTCACGCAGATGTTCTACGACAACCGGGCCTACTTCGAGTTCGTCGACGCCTGCCGCGAGGCCGGGATCACGGTGCCGATCATTCCGGGTCTCAAGATCCTGGATCGCAAGCGCCAGCTCACTTCCCTGCCGAAGCACTTCCATGTGACCTTGCCCGAACCGCTCGTCGATGAGGTTCTCGAGAGCCCGCAGCACATCGGCGAGATCGGACGCCGGTGGGCACTCGCGCAGTGCGAAGAACTGCTCGACCGGGGCACGGAGTGCATTCACTTCTACGTCATGAATGACGCCCAGCCGGTGATCGATGTGATCAAGGCGCTCCCCTGAGCGAGTCGGGTGGCCGTCTGGAGACAGACCGACATGCACGGCGCGTCGTGCTCACCGTGCCGGCAGGTCACCGGCAGATAGGCCGGGCGATCGTTCGTGCCGGGCGGCGGATCCAGGCGATAGACAATGACAAGCAGTGCGAACGGCACGACGACCGCCGACACCCGAAGGACTCGTAAACCAGAATCCGTTGGCGAGAGGTTGGAGGAGCCATCTCGCGCTCCTTTCCGGCCGACCCCTGGCAAGACAAGGCCGACCTGGACTGGAGGGGTCTCGACGCCCCCGGAGAACCGTACCCTACGGAGTCCCCGCCACGTTTCTCTCAGAGCACGGGCCTCCGCTCGGCGATCACGACCAAGCGGTCCTGAGGCTGGAGCTGGTAGTCGGCCTTGGGATTGGTGATCAGAGATCCGGTCCCGATCACCTCCACTCCCAGGCACAACACATCGTGCTTCTCCTTGAGCTCGTTCATGACCGCCAGGAACCGCTGCCCCGCAAGACGCTTCGGAATCGGAATCGCGTAGAGCTCGTTGCCGAACCGGTTGCTGACCAGCTCGGTCACCATGCGCGTGATGCCGTGATCGAGGGCGGCTTGCACCAGCAGGCCGGTGGAGATCTCCGTCACCACGATGTATTCGTCGGCCTTCGCCCGATCGGCATGGGCGATGTTCTTGGCGCTCATGAGCTCGATGCAGGTGTAGAGACCGGGCCCCATGCTCTTGACCGTCAAGCAATCCAGGATGCTGCGCGCATCGCGCATCTGAGGATCGAGCGATTCTTCGGCAAGGATCACCACCGCCCGCGCCTGGCGGATGTTGGCGCGCGTGAGCGTCTCCTCGGTCACCTCGCCGTGGACGAAGTGCACGTTCTTGCCCGCGGCGGGCGCCTCCTCACGATTGGCGATCACGACGATCGGAGCGTCCTTGCTCTTCTCGTCGGCCCGAAACTCCTCGATGATCTAGTGGCCTGCGAAGTTCCAGTTGCACAGAATGAAATGATCTTTCACCGCGGCCGACTTCATGCCTCTGGCCTCCAGCAGTTTGTTTTCGATGAACACCCCGGCAATCGTGGCGGTCAGAACGCCCAGGAAGCCAATACCCACGAGCATGAGCACCACGCCCGCGATTCGGCCGCCCGGGGAGGCCGGCGAGATGTCGCCGTAGCCGACCGTGGTGGCGGTGACGACCGACCACCAGAGGGCGTCGGAGAAGGGCACCTCACCGTCGCGGCCACCTTCGAAGAACCAGAACGCGGTGGCGCACAGCAGGATCAGAACCAGCGCCGCGGCAAGAATCCGGTGCAGGTTCTCGGCCCTGAGCTGCGTGAGCATGGTTTTGAGGGCAATGACGATGTGGATCATGGTCCGGGCCTCACTCGGGCTCGGTGGTTTCAGAGATTCCAGAACCGGCAAAGGATCGTAGGCAGCCGAGGCGGGGTTGTCAAACGAATGCACGAAGCCCCACCTCGAGGGGCGGGGCTCCGTGGGCCTCTCTCAGAGAGATCCAGCGGGTGACGCGAGAGAAGCGCTTTGAATCGGGGCTGCCTTACTTCCGGCGCCGCCAGGCGGCCAGACCCAGACCACCCACGCCGAGCAGGGACCACAGCGCGATCGAGGCGGGCTCGGGCACTGTGGCGAAGTAGCTGTCGTAGAACCCATCGGCCGGATAGGTCAGGTCGTCGCGGTTGTCCCAGGCCCAGTTCTCCATGTTGAGCGTGAAGTCGAACGTATAGAAGCCGATGTTGGCCGGGCTCGTCTCATTCTCCGTGAGCTCGAAGAGACCCGTGTAGCTGCCGGTCACACCGGCCGGGTGGTTGGTGGCCTCGATGACGCCCGAACTCAGCTCGGTGCCTTCGAGTCCGGTCGCCGTCAGGCTCAGGTTGTACTCGTGGAAGATCCCGCCGTCGTTGTTGTTGTCGTAGACGCTCAGCCGCGAGGCATCATCCTCGCTGTTGGCGTTGACGCCCGCGAGCTCCAGGCTGAACTCGGTCCAGTGGGTGCCGTCGAAGTTGCCGAAGGCCATGTCGAGCACCGTATCGGTGGAGCTGTCCGTGTCGTAGAGCTGCGTGAAGCCCACGCCGGTGTTGCCGTGGGTGTTGCCGTAACCCATGCGGCCCTGCGGGTCCGTTGTGTACCACCACGAGCCCATGACGATGTTGTAGGTGTCGTTGACGTAGATCGTGAGATCGCGCTCAGAAACCGAGACATTGTCGATCGGATCAACACCCGCCTCGGCGTCCTCGAGCGAGTCGAAGCGAAGCACGGTACCCTCGTAGCCAAAGCGGTCGGTGACAATGATCCCGACACCCGCCTGGGCGGTCGCCGCGAACAGGGTCAGCAGCGCCAACACCGTACCCAATCCCTTCATACCCATGACTCCCCCTTATGCGTTTCTATGGTTGCCCTTGCAGCGTTCGCGATGCCAGCCGGCGAAGCGGCCAGACCGGGGCACGCGGCTGCCGTCGGGAGAAGTCCGTGCATCAACCATGCCGTATGCTGCGTACGTACACATATATGGCATAACCTATATTTATAAAAGCATATAAGCGGTATATGCATTTCCATATATATCGTCGTAACTCAAGAAGACATTCGGATGAGTAGTCTGTAAGCTACTATGCAAGGAGAGCCACTGGATAGATCCAGCTAACTCAAAATGTCACAGCAGGTTATGGGACCGAACGGGTGTAAATAATTCTGACGCTCTCTCATAGTCTGAGCGCGAAGCCGATCCCCACCATGTCCACGTCCCGGAAGGCCGGCGGCAGAGCGCCGTGGACAAGTTTGAGCAGAACGGCGGTGCGGGTGTCCTCGGCCACGTGCCACTTCCAGGCCAGCTCCAGGATGGCTTCGTCCTCTTCGGTCTCGAGGTCGTAGAAGAAGCGATAGCGGGCTTCGAGGTCGAGGGGCCGCAGGAGCGGGACCAGGGCGACCACCTCCGCATCCAGCCGCTCACGATCGGGCACCTCCCGCGCGTCACCGTGGCGCACCCGATGAAGGTAGGTGTAGCCCACGCGCACCGTGGGCGGCAGGAAACCTCGCGGCATGTCGACCCACCGGTGCCAGGTGAGCAGGATCGGATCCAGGATGGGCAGCGAGAAGGTGAGCGCCGGCGCGAAGGCGTAGTCGAGCACATCGAAGTCCTGGTCGCTCTCGAAGCCCAGCGGCGCCAGCTGCAGGCCCAGCGCGTGGACGTGCTCGCCGAAGCCGGCAAGAGCGTAGTGGCGCAGCCAACTCCATTGGAGCTTCAGTTCCAGCGCGTTGTGGGCCCGGTGCGCCTCCCGATCGAAGGCCAGCATGCCGTCGACCACGACCTGGATGTGCATGGCGTCGGCTCCCAGGCGCCGGCGCACGACCGGGAAATCGAGTTGCGATCGGAGGTCCACCCCCACGCGGTTCTCCTCGGTGTCCAGCGTCCGCAGGTCGAGTGTGCCCGAGAGATGTTGGTCGACCAGGCGCACGAAGCGGACGAAGCCCTTGCGCACCGCGGGCAAGTCCTGCTCCGAAGGAGCGACCTCGATCGGCACCGCCGCGATTCCGGGCAGGATCAGGGTGAGGCGGTAGTCGCAGTCGGGGTCGAACCGGCCGTAGAGGACCACGCCGGTGGTCGCATCCTCCTTATCGCGCACGCCCCGCCAGACGACTCGTTCGATCGGAACCTTCTCCCCCGGGGCACATGTGCTCTCGAGGTGGTAGTAGGCGGGATTGGTCGCGATCGCCACCGGCAGCTCCACGCGGTGACGGCGTTCGGTGCGAAAGGCCACCCGGATGTCTTGGGAGAAGACCCGCGCCGCGGGCCGCTCGAGCGGCGTGGCCTCGAGAAAGGCATCGCTGCCGCTCAGATCGAGGCCGGCCAGGCCAGCCCGCAGGTCCTCCGCCAGCGCATCCGTGCTTGGCGCCACCCAGCCCGCGAGCAGCAGAACCGCCAGTACTAGCGGCATCAGACGGTCGGCGATCCAGTCGCGCACCGAGCGCATCTTGCGATTCCAGCGCAGGAAGATGCGCGAGTGCAAGTCATCGATCCGGTAGCCTTCGCGGGCGAAGGTCTCCTCGATCACCGCGGTCAGGGCCTCCTTCCAGAACTCGGGCCAATCGCGCGGCGAGGACTCGGGCAGAAGGCCGCCGAGGGGTAGATCGAGAAACTCCTCGACGGTCGGCGGCGACGCGCCGCGACGGACGACCTTGTAGACGGATTCGTGAAGGAGCTGGGCGACGCGCTCGCGGGTCATGACGGCCTCCCGGGCTGGGCGCGGCCGTCAAGACCGCTTCGGCGGGGAAGCGGTATAGCCAGGCCGCGCGGGGAGGGCGCTGGAGGGTGGCCCGCATTGGTGACAGCAGCACCTCGGTGCTGCCCATCCAGTATCGCCCGAACAGCTGCTTCCAGGCAAGCCCTGCCCTGCCCGAGCCTGCCCGGCGTTGACTGAGCACCATCGCATCGAGTGGGGATGGCGCGGAGATTGCGGGATTCCGGAGCCGGCGACGGTGTGGATGCTGGACGCCGCACTGGTCATGCTGGGGGCCGGGTACATCCGGCGCCGAGGTTCAGGCCACCGGTAGCACCCCAGATGCTGAAGCGGTAAACGGGCGGGAAGGGTACTCGACCCTGCCCGCCCGGAAGGAAGACCTCTCGTTGCCCCGCAGCTATGAGGCCCGTGAAATACGGGACAACTCAAGCCAGAGTTTAGCTCCTGCGCCTGCGGATCCAGCCCGTCGCACCGAGACCAATCAGCCCAACACCATAGAGCGCCATCGTCCCCGGCTCGGGGACCGCGCTGGCTACGAAGTTATCGTAGTAGATGTCCTGATCATAGCCGTACTCATAGTTGTAGGCGTTCAGGATGAGATGCGAGAGGTCCTTCGTGTTCGGGTCGGCAAACAGGCCCACCGACGTGTCGTTGATGAAGTACTCAACGCCGGTGCCCACGTGCAGGTCGAAGCGCAGATTGTACCACTGGCCGAAGTCAGTCATCAACCACGCCCATAGGGCGTGGCTTGAGGTAGCCCCCCCGAGGGGG
>CAZNJE010000087.1:0-15116 GCA_964573295.1 uncultured bacterium
GGCCGGCCACCCGCCACGGCACATGCAGGCTGACCAAAGCCGGTGGAATAGAGAACCTGGCCCGCTTGCCACGCCGGTCGCGGCCTGCAACTCGTTTCATCCGATGCGGGTCGCCCGAACGGGCGGTGAAGAACTATGCTGAACTCTTGGTCATCGGGTTCTTGACCGGCTTGACCTGGCGGTTCATTCCCTGCGGCAGCACGTGCTACTTGCGGTACCAGCGAACGCCATCCTTCGTGTCCTCGATGACGATCCCTTCTGCCATGAGCTGGTCCCGAATCTCGTCGGCGCGCGCAAAGTCACGCGCTTTGCGAGCTGCTTGCCGCTCCTCCACGAGCGCATCGACGCGAGGATCGCCCTTATCCTGGGCCTCTTCATCAGGAGCAAGGATGCCCAAGACCTCATCGGCGCGGCGGATCGCCGCCGCCGCCGCCACGGCGACCTGACCCTTCACGTCGCGGCGATTGATTTCCCGCATGAAGTCAAAGACCGAACCCAGGGCCTTGGACATGTTCAGGTCTTCGTCGATCGCCTCGGTGAAGGCGTTCAGAAAACCCTGAGTGATGGTCGCCGTGTCGGTCCGTTCGTCGCCCGGCGCTTCCGCGGCCCCAGCGGCAGTAGGCCCACTGCCTGTCGCCGGCGTCCCGGCATCGCCCCCGCATGCGGGTCCGGCGGTTCCTGCCGCTGCGCCAGGTCCGGCGGTGTCCGCACCTTCCAGTTCGAGCTGAGCATTCTCATCCATCCGGCGGACGAAGTTGCGGATCCGATTGATGCACTCCCATGCCCCCTTCAGTCCTTCTCGGGTGAAGTTCAAGGGCGCACGATAGTGCGCCGAGATGAGCAGGTAGCGAATGGCGATCGGATCGAAGCCCTCGTCCAGCAGACCGCGCACCGTGTAGAAATTGCCGAGCGACTTGGACATCTTCGTCCCTTCGCACATCAGGTGCCGGTTGTGCAACCAGTATCTTACGAAGGGTTTACCGGTTATGGGCTCGATTTGGGCCCGTTCGCTCTCGTGATGCGGAAATATGTTGTCCTCGCCCCCCGTGTGGATATCCAGCGTGTCGCCAAGGTACTTGCGTGCCATCACGGAGCACTCCAGATGCCAGCCGGGGTAGCCGGGTCCCCAGGGCGACTCCCACTGCAAGACATGATCGGGGTCGACCTTCCAGAGGCGAAAGTCCCCCGGATTTCGTTTGCCGGCCAGCATTTCCTCAGTCAGACGCCCTCCGGCACCGGCCTGCAGATCCTCGATGCGCTTGTGGGAAAGCCGGCCGTACTCGGGGTATTTGCTGATGTCGTAGAGGACCGTGTCGCCCTCCTGGTAGGCAAATCCCTTCTCGTACAGCGCTTGGGCCAAACCCACCATGTCGGTCACGTGCTCGCTGGCGCGCGGATAGCGGTCCGCTCGCCGGATGCCCAGGGCATCGAGGTCCTCGAAGAAAGCCTCTTCATAGAAGCGGGCAATCTGCTCCGGACCGCGCCCCTCGCGCTGGGCGGCGGCCGCCATCTTGTCCTCGCCGGCATCTTCCGTATCTACAGTCATATGGCCAACGTCGGTAATGTTCATCACCTGATGGACTTCATACCCGTGGAACTCGAAGAGCCGCCTCAACAGATCGGCCAGCAGAAATGCCCTGAAATTGCCGATGTGGGCGTAGTCGTAGACGGTGGGACCGCAGTGGTACATCCTCACGTGCCCCTCCTCGAGGGGCTCGAAGACCCGCACCTTGCCTGACATCGTATCGCGGAACGTGATGGCCACTGACTTATCCTCCCTGATCCAAGGTTCGCCCATGTCCAGAATCCACCTCAATCCACCTCGGCAGAAACGACTCAAGAGGCCTATTCTAGACCTTAAGACCTCTCCCGAAAATGGGGGATCGCACCCGAGCGCCATGATTCAGCTCTCGGAGACCGGTTTGTGTCCAGCGCCGAGAGGCCAACTCGCTGTGGCCGGCCGGTGTGCAGCATCGAGCAATCGGCCGGGCCCGAAAACCGGCTCGTTCTCGCCCGGTGGTGGGTGGCGACCGAGAACCGGCTCGTTCTTGCCCGGCGGTCGGTGGCGACAAACGATCGGATTGCGCTGGACGGCGTGAGCCATTCGCTACGGGCGACCGGACCAGGCAGCCTGACCAGAACAGCCTGGCCTGGTCGGCCGACCAGGGCTGCTGGCTGGGGCGACTGACCGATGGGCCGGCCTGGTCGGCCGGCCAGGGCTGCGCCATCTGACCGGAATGGACCGGTCGAGCCGTTCCAACTCGTGTTTCGAGGGCAATCCTGCACGACGAACAGACAAGGCCATTCACCAGATACCAATTGGCCGTCTCGTCGGTGTGCTGGGTGCTTGACGCCCCGGTTGCATATGATGTTACATGGGGAGGTTAGTCTGGTTAGACGTCTGTTCGCCGCTGCGCGGCGATGGAGGAACCGAGAAATATGCTGTCCCCTGCGCGAAGCAAGTGGCCCCTCCCGATTGGCATCCTGGCAGCAGCGGTCCTGCTGGGCCTCATGTCCGGCTGCGCCGACGAGAGCGATAGCCTGACGCGTCCGCCCGATTCCACGCCGCCGGCTTCGACCTCGCTCTCCATCAACGAGGTGACGCCTACCACCGTCATGTTCACCTGGCGCGCCCCTGGTGGCAACGGCATGAGCGGCCGGGCCTCCCTCTACGACCTACGATACTCGAACACCCAGTTCGACGAGACCTCCTTTGAGAGCGCGCTTCAGGCTACCGGTGTCGATGACCCTTCCGAGCCGCGGTCGCTGGAGCGGACCACCGTCGGGAACCTGACTCCTGGCCAGACCTACTACTTTGCCATCCGCACCAGGGACAACAATGGCAACTGGTCGCAGTGGTCACCGGTCATCAATCTTGCCCTTCCTCAGGAGGAGGGGTTCCCGGTGCTCACCGCGGGACAACTGATTCATTCGGAGGGTACCACTGCTACGGGATTCACCTTCCGTGTCCGCTGGCTAGTGCCGGATCCCGAGAACCTGCCGTTCGAGACACCTACGGTCGTCGTCGGGGACTCCGTCTTCTCGATGACGCACATTCCTTCAGATCCGCCGGGAAACGAGTTGTATGAGTGCACCGCGCACATGCCGGCAGGGGAGTACTCCTTCCATTTCGAGCTCTACGACGCTCAGGATCAGTTCGCCCGGCTGCCTGACAGTAACTGGGATGGCCCTTCCGTCACTGGGGTGGATTTGACTGACCTCAGTACCGTGTCGGTTCCGGCAGGGAGCTTCGTCATGGGCAATGCGCTCCCCGAAGCCGACATGTTTGAACGCCCGGCTCACGATGTGACGCTGACCCGCGACCTGGTGGTGGACAAGTACGAGATCACCAATGCCCAGCTCTGTGAGGCCTACAACTGGGCACTCGCTCAGGGTTGGATTGCGGTCACCAACGACTCCATCGTCACACACATCGACACGGAGGCTACGCTCCTACGCTGCGCACCGAGAAGCTCCAGCGCCCCACACGGCATCTTCTACTCGCAACGGACGGGATTCACGCCCATGCCGTTCCGGGAGAACTGGCCGGCGGCGTTCGTGACGTGGTACGGGGCCGCGATCTACTGCAATGTGCGGAGTACATGGGACGGATACGCCCTTGCCTTCGATCCCGAGACCTGGGAGAGCCCACAGATCTACTACAATCCCTACAACAAAGAAGGCTGGCGGCTGCCGAGCGAGGCGGAATGGGAATACATGGCCAGCCATGACAGCAACCTGCTCTATCCCACTGGGGACGAACTTCCTGAGCCGGGTGTTGATGGCAATTTCGTCAGCGAGCTCAATTCACCAACCGATGTAGGCAGCTTCCCGGAGGGTGCCACGGCGTTGGGGCTCTTGGATCTCTCGGGGAACGTCTACGAGTGGTGCGTCGACTGGATGGGGCTCTATTCCGAGACGGCAGTGACTGACCCTCAAGGCCCTCGGGCTGGCGAGTCTCGTATCATTCGCGGCGGATCATGGAACAGCCCGCCGGAGGAACTCCGGTGCGACTATCGCTTCTCCACCAAACCCGATCGTGCGTACGACGGTCTGGGATTCCGCGTTGTCCGGAGCGTGAATCCCTAGTGGGAGCACTGGCGGGAATCCCTAGCTGGATCCCTGGCCGGAATCCCCAGCGGAGTCCCTAGCTGGATCCCTGGCCGGAATCCCCAGCGGAGTCCCTAGCTGGATCCCTGGCCGGAATCCCCAGGGAATTCGCCTCTGGCGCCCGAGCAAAGACAGTGTTTCGAATTTATATCATTGCAATATCTTGTATAGTCGCCAGGTTCGCTGTGCCTGCGGGTCCTCTGATTTCGCCTCGGCTTGAGACCGACGATGGAGAGGCGGCGGCCCACACCGACTCACTCTACCCGGATCGGTGTTCTATCTTATTACCCAAATAATCGTTACAGACGCAGCCATCCCGTCAGTCCCCAGAAATTCGCGGTCATCGGAGCTAGGCATTTCTCCTTGACGGCATCGGGGACACGCATGAGAATCCCACGTCGATTGAGATGGGCTTCGATTCCAGGACTCGAGCGTGAGGATCGAGCATCGGGCCTCGGGTATTCGGAGTTCGTGTCGAGGGGATCGGGCATCGCGACGCGGGTAGCGGGGCTCGGGTAAGCAAGCTCAACCAAGGGCTCTGGCCCTAGGATTGAGCACCGGGCTTGGCAATAGGGTTAGGCGCATGGCTCGTGCAGTGGATCTAGGCAATGCGCTTGGTCAAGCGACCTGGGTAAGCGGCCTGGGCATTGCGCCCGGGCACTAGGCGTACGGGCAATGCGCCTGGGCAATCAGCCTAGGCAAGCGGTCTGGGCGATGGGACTTGGATATCTGGGTTCGGAAGCGATATGCCTCTCCAGCCCAATTGATCTCGTAGCTACGGTTCGCCAGGGACGATGGGGGCGCGGAACGCGCCTGAGGTTTGGCGGGATCGTACGAGGCCAGAGGACCCGGAGAGGCATTCGATACCGGCTTAGATGGAGGTGTCAGGGAAGGCGCAACCAGTTAGGGCTCCTTCCGAACCAAGGCATGCCCCCCCCCCCCCCCCGGGCCCCGCTGGGGACATGGGGGGTTTTCGGGGGGGACGTGGGCAAGCAATCAAGGAGAGGTGTGCAATGAAGAAGATCCTCCTGGTGATCTTGGCGATGACGTTTTCCGCAGGAATGGCTTATGCCGACAATGCCTACACCGACAGCAGTCCGGTCAAGGTTTGGGGCTACATGGCTCCGAACTTCCGCATGATTGACAAGGGAGAGGACAACGCCAGCAACATGGGCTTGGGGATGGCCTTCTGCCGCTTTGTCATGTCGGGAACCGTCGATGCCGGCCCGATCGTCAAGAAGGTAAGCTGGCAAGTCGAGACCGACATCAAGGAATCCGACATGCAGGGCCTGCAGTGGGCCTACTTGCAGCCTTGGTTCACGAAGGAGTTCTCGCTGAGGATGGGCCGGGTCAAGATGCCCTTTAGCCGCGAGATCTTGCACCATACCGGCAAACTCTGGACGGTGGACCGTCATGTGGGTGAACACCTGGCAAGACTGCACTACGCTAACTACGGTTATGGTCTCGAAGGTCACTATGCTCACGAGTGGGTGAAGATCCAGGCCGGTGTTTATGATGGCGCTGGCGCCCTGTCGGACGTTGCGAACCAGGATCCCGCTCTGAGCTTCGGCGCTCGGGCGGTCCTGACCCCGCCGACGCTGGAAGGGCTTGAGATTGGCGCCAACATTATGATGGTCACGCTGCCCGAAGATGGGATGGACTTGGGCACCTATCAAGACTCCTCGACTGTTGAGACCGAGTACATGTCCAACAGCGGCATGGCCTTCGGCGTTGACGCCCAGTACAAGACCGCCTTCGGCGAGGAGATGGAGCTGTGGCTCCAGGGTGAGTTCGGTATGGGTGACAATTACGCCGACGAAGATGGCGTATTCGTCCCGAAGGATGCCGAGGCCGGTGACACATTCGAGGACTACGAGTGGTACACCTTCCAGTACTTCTATGTGAAGGGCATCTTCAAGGTCGTGAAGGACTTCGGCGTTCATATCGGCTTCACACAGATGGATCCGAACACCGATGGCGACGATGACGAGATGACCATCATCACGCCGGGTGTGACCTATTGGTGGGCGAAGAACCTTCGTACGCAAGTCGAGGTTCAGCTGATCACCGAGAAGCAGGGCCCGGACACGGACGATCTGGAGTACACCCACTTCGTCCTGCAGCAGGTTCTGCTCTGGCCCTAGATCCCGGGTCGTGAGTGATGCCGGGCGTGGCTATTCCCAGGTCATGAGCGATGCCGGGCGTGGCTATTCCCAGGTCATGAGCGATGCCGGACGCGGCTATTCCCGGATCGTGGGCGATGCCGGATTTGGCCAACGTCAACCGCGACGCAGTTTCTGACGGCTTGGCCTGGTTACCTGGTAGTGGATGGGCTCCGAGGCAGTGCCCCGGAACGGCCATGTGACTGTCAGGTTCTCTTGGCGCGTAGGCCCACGGGACGAAGACCTACGGGGCAAAAAGCCACGGGGCAAACGCAGAGGCTAGAGGTCGCGGGAGCCAAGGAGTGAGTTGACAATCCGATTGGTACCACGTTTGCGGTCCTGACGACTGAGCCCCTGGCACCATGTGTGCCGGGGGCTCTTGGCTTTGGCGGACTCGATGCGGCGGCGCATCCGACGGCGCTTCCGGCGGCGCTTCCGACGGCGGCAGGGCTCGACCCCTGGTGTCCTTTCCTCGTCTAGACCCCGTCTACTGCCGCAGGTCTGCCTCTTCGGCGAAGAGCCCTATCTGCGGGGGCTTCGGCGGCACACCAATCTCACGTGCCACAACATCGATCCAGCCGCCGCGCTCCACGGGAGCGATGTAGTGTTCCCTTGTGGCGACCTCGCCGCCCTGCGGAGCGACTCCCTGGCCCTCTAAGGCGTCCTCGCCGTCCTGCCGATCACTCTTCTGTCCCTTTGGATCGGCCGCAGCAACTCGGCGGTCCTCGGAAGCAGCTCGACCATCCTCGGGACCAACTCGGCGGTCCACAGGAGCAACTCGGCCGCCCCCGGAAACAACCCGGCGGTCAACAGGGCCGGCACCGCGGTCTTCTGGGGCAAGCTGGTAGACCTTGATGCCGAAACGCTCGATCAGGCCGTCGACCTCTTCGTCGATCGCGCGCTGGAAGGCGGCGCTGGTATCCCTCGTGCCGTCGAAGGCAGGGGCAGAGACGATCGGAACTTTGAAGAGGTGCGAGTAGGTCTTCATCCAGTAGCGTACCAATTCGTCCAGCGGCGCGAGCGGGCCGAGCCGGTGGGTCAGGTAGGCGTAGTTGTCGAGAACGCTTCGGTCGCAGATAACGACATCCTGCTCGCTAGCCGTCTGGATTTCTTCTGCGATCTGACGGTGCAAGATCCAACTCTGGGCCTCGAGTGTCGTTTCCTGATTTATCGGCAGGGGGCAACGGCGCGCAATCTCACGAACCATGTCCACGCGGGCTTCGCGCTTCTTCATCCAGGCCGCCAGTTCGTAGCACAACGTCGTCTTGCCTGTGCCATGTGTGCCTACGAAGGCGATTTTCATGATCGCCACGCTGCGTCGCCTCCTCCCCCCGGGGGTCGTTGTGTTTGCCGGCCAAACGTACAGATTGGGATTCGGGCTTCATGCCCAACTCCGCGTGCGAGCTTGCTGCCCATCTCGGCGTACGAGCTGGCTGCCCAACTCCGCGTACGAGCTTGGTGCCCATCTCGGCGTGCGACCTTGCTGCTCAGATCGACACGCGAACTTGCTACCAACTCGGCACGCGAATCTGTCTCGAAGTCAACTTCGAGTCGATCCATACCCGTGCGCCTCGCATCGTGGCCCGGCATGGCGTGCACTGCGGGTGACCTCCCAGCTACCTCCGCCGGGTACAGAGATAGACCAAGAATGGCGCCCCTACCAGCGCTGTCACCGCGCCCAGGGGAAGTTCCACCGGCGCCCAGACGGTTCTGGCTAGAACATCCGCCCACACGAGCAAGAGGGCCCCTAGAATCGCCGTCAGCGGTAGAAGGGGCCGGTGCGTGCTGCCCACTAGGAACCGGGCGATGTGCGGGACCATGAGTCCCACGAACCCGATGATGCCGGATACAGCCACTGCGGCCGCAGTCATGAGCGACGAGACGGCCAGCAAGATCGCCCTCGAACGTTCCACATGCACGCCGAGTGCCGCACCGGTCACGTCCCCCCACATCAATGCGTCGAGATCGCGCGCCAGGAACCAGACGACCAGCAACCCAACTCCTGCGTAGGGTAGCAGCAGCTCCACATGCTCCCAGCGTGCGGCGGACAGACTGCCCAACAACCAGAAGAGTACGCGGTCCATTCCGTCGCGACTCATGAGAATCATCACGGCGACGACCGACGTGATCGCCGCAGAGATGGCAATGCCGGTCAAGAGCAGGCCCTCCGTATGGAGTCGTCCACCCTTGCGATTGAGGGCGTAGACTACCGCGACGACCGCCAGTGCCCCGGCGAACGCACAGAGCGGCACCGGTGTCAACACACCCACTTGGATGCCTAGCCCCAACAGCATCGCAGAGACGGCTCCCAGCGCAGCTCCAGAGCTGACCCCAACCAAGTAGGGCCCCGCCATGACATTGCGGAAAAAGGCCTGCATGACGGCACCCGAGACGGCCAAGAGGGCGCCGACCAGCATCGCCAGCAGAACCCGTGGCAGACGAATATTGAGGATGATCCCCGGCGTGCTTCCCTCGGCCGTGTTCCCGAGCAAGCGCCCCAGCAGGACATCCGCGGCATCGGCAACACCGATACGCGTGGCGCCTAGTCCCATCGACAGAAGTGCCGATACGAGCAACGCCGCGCCTGCCACCGGAATCCAGCACCATGGAGCCAAACGCGCTCTCACCGGGGTGACGCCTCTTCCTGCATCCGTTCCGCCTGTGTCCGTTCCGCCTGCATCCGTTCCGCCTGCGTCCGTTCCGCCTGTGCCCGTTCCGCCTGCATCCGTTCCGCCTGCGTCCGTTCCGCCTGCGTCCGTTCCGCCTGCATCCGTTCCGCCTGCGTCCGTTCCGCCTGCGTCCGTTCCGCCTGCGTCCGTTCCGCCTGTGCCCGTTCCGCCCAGCCGAACCGCACGATGCTGCTGTCGAGTCCTACACGGCTCATCGAGCCGGACCTTTGATCCGCTTTCCGTCCGCCGACGTTCCCGACCAAAGGTCCGGATGCAGGAACTTGGAGAAAGCCACGGTCACCTGGATGATCCTGGGGCCTGGTCGCTGGAGTTGATCAACTTCTACCAACCAGACCTGCGGCGTCGCCTGTTGCCCGAGCGAAGTATCCCGCCAGCCGGGTAGGGTTTGGAGTTCGCGGTGGACTCGCTCACGCGCCTGATCTCGTGTCTCCCGCTCCTCATCGTAGGTACCCAGGTAAACCTGGGGATCGGACTGAACGAGCGCCTCAAGCGATACGGGGATCCAGCCCGATGGTGCATCGGCGGTGACATTGCGCCCCCCCGCGGCCCAAATCAAGTCATGGATGAAGGTGCCCGGTCCGGTCGTCCAGTGCGCGCCGTCCAGTTCACCATAGTAGACGCGCGGTCTCTGTTCGGAGGACAGACCCAAGGTCATCTGGTGAATGTTGTCCAAGATCGCCCACAGGCTGTCGGCCAGATGGGCAGCCTCGATCGCGCGGCCCGTAACAACTCCAATTTCCAGGATGTTGTCCCGGATCACTTCCAGCCCCCCCCGGGAGTCGAGAGCATAGAGAGGAAGGCCCAGGTTACTGATCGTAGCCATGGTCTCCAGGGGAACACCACGGGTTGTGAGCACGAGATCGGGTTCAAGTTGGCTCACGGCTTCAAGATTCGGGTCAAGAATGCCCCCCACACGCGGAATTGATTGTATGTAAGGAGGATAGTCGCAGAAGCGTGTTACACCAACCAGGGCGTCGACAGCCCCGATAGCCGCCAGAATCTCGGTCAGATTCGGGGACAGCGAGATGATCCGTTGGGGTGCTTCTTTCCACACGACCTCGTGGCCCAGGCAGTCCTGGATGCGCTGCTCCTGACTCGCTACAGATGGCGGTTCTCCTCCGTCCTGCGATGCGCGCGCCGGGAAGGCGGACAATAGCAGCACGATGGGGCTGAACACACAAGCCATAGAGAGCAAATATGTTAGAAGAAAACGAATTGCCCAATCCCCCCTGAAATCTCTCCCCCTGGAACTCCTCGACGGTTCATCGCGCCCCGACGTCGCTGAGCCCTAGCCCTGCCCACGCAGGAACCCGACTCCGTCGAGGCTCGCTCTTGTTGGGCACCTTCTGCGCTGAGTCTCCACAGAGATGTGCGCCTTGTCTACAGATCCTGAGATCCTGTCCGATCAGAGGTCTTGCGCCCCCATGATCGCCCTCCGTCGCCATGGCCACCAGTCCAGCGTAGCGGCTTCCCCAAAAATGCTCCCGGGGCAGCAAAGCCTCGGGGGGTATCCTACGGATCCTGCCCCGAGCATCCGCCTCCTGTTCCCGTACCGGCGCGTGCACCATGGTCAACGGACCTCCGCAATACAGCTTCGCACGCTGAGGTACATCCCGACGATCGGTCTTGATCCACTTGCGAGGCTACACTGGAATCAGCGAAGGGGCCACTCTACTCACAGACCTGCTACGCTGACACAACCTCCGACTGCTGTGACACAGCGCACCCGGAACCAGGATTCCATCTGCACAGGGAATGGACCGCCCGCCCGGCGGATGGTACCAGCTGATGATGTCAGCCGATGGCGCCGCCAATGATGCCACCAATGATGCCGCCAATGATGCCAGCCGAAGTTTCTGGTCTGGCCGCCGAGACGCTAGTACCCTCCCATCAACCCAACCGTAGCCAACGCCCTAGAGTTTGGCCGCGCGGACACGTCGCGTGCTGGACTATGGAGGCGACGAGTGCAGCAGCATGAGCACGTCGCGTGCTGAACTATGGACGCGATGTGCGCAGAAGCATGACCCCGCGTGCCGGACTCTCGGCACGACGAGCGCAGAAGCATGACTCCCCGCGTGCCGGACCACGGGCATCATCTGACTGCGGGACTCATAGTCTCTGACAAGGCGCAGGAAACTCAAACAGGAAGGAGGTGTTCCCTGTGGCCATCTCGCTAACCAAGGACACAAAAGACTTACTGATTCCTTCGATCCGCAGGTTCTTCGAAGAAAAGTGGGAAGAGGAAATCGGCGATCTCAAGGTTGAGCTGCTTCTCGATTTCTGTTTACGCGAGATCTGCCCCGCTGTGTACAATCAGGCCATTCGTGATGCTCAAGCCTTCTTCCATGAGAAGGTCGCTGACCTCGAGGGAACCTGCTATGAGCCGGAGATGACCTACTGGCAGGTCTCGTCCGAAACGCACCAGGATAGACAAGAGGAGTCTCCATGAAGCCACAGCTACTGGCATTGTTGACTGCCTTCGCTTGGGGCGTAGGTGGGTACCTTGAGAAGAAGGGCCTTCACCTGGGTGACCTATCGCCTCAAGTCGGCATCACCATTCGCACCGCCGTTGCCCTGGTCGTACTGGCCGCGGTAAGCGCCCCGAAATGGACGACCATTTCGCAAGCGGGCGCTAAGAGCTTGTGGCTGATGATCCTTGGGGGCGGAGTCTTGGCCGGGGCCATAGGCATGCTCTGCTTCTATGGTGCCATCAAGGAAGCGCCTCTCGGCAAGGTGATGCCGATCGCCTTCACCTCGCCGCTCTTTGGAGCGATTCTGGGTGTCTGGCTCGGCGGGGAGTCCTTGGCCTGGAAGGACGTCCTTGGCATTGCCCTGACAACGGGCGGGATCCTTATCTTGACTGCGCGGTAGTCTGAGAAGCGATAGTCTGAGATGCGATAGTCTGAGAAGCGGCAGGCTGAGAAGCGATAGTCTGAGAAGCGGCAGGCTGAGATGCGGTAGTCTGAGAGAGGGACGCAGAGGCCGGGGCAGCATTCATGGTAGCATTCGTGGCAAGGAGCACTCGGGCCAGCGTGGCGATCGCAGACGCAGAGGAAGGTCTCTGACCAGTGAGGTCAGCGACGCCATCACGACAGCAGACTCCCGGACAAAGAACGGCTCTGGCCGACGAGCCCCGGGATCGACGAAGGATCGACCAACTAGACTAGGATCTAAGAATGCGCATTCTGTTCATTTACCCTCATCCCGACGACGAGTCGTTCGGTCCGGCACACGTTATGCACAAGCAGCGCCGAGAGGGCCATGAGGTCTACCTCTTGACCTTGACCCGCGGCGGAGCGACCAGACAGCGTCACAAGTATGGGTACAGCATCGAGAAGATGGGTGCGGTCCGGCTCGAGGAGATGCGGGCAGTCGAAGCCGTACTCGGGCTAAGCGGGATGACCGTACTCGATCTTCCCGACAGCGGCCTCAAAGAGATGGCACCCCAAGACATTGAGGAAGTCGTCCGCAAACACGTGGAGATCGTGCGGCCCCATGTGCTCGTTTCCTATCCCGTGCATGGTATCAGCGGTTTCCATGACCACCTGGTCACACATGCGGTCGTCAAGCGCGTCTTTGCGGACCAGCGAGATAGGATCCCCGCTCTGCAGAGGCTGGCGTTTCCAACGTTGTCGCTCGAAGAAGCCGCCCGTGGCGAGCACTTTCGGCTGAGTGGATCGACTGACGAAGAAATCGACTGCGTCGTATCGGTGGATCAGCAGGACATTGATGCTGCGCATCACGCTTTGGATTGCTACGAGACGTTCCAGGAGACCATCGAGAAATCCGGGATCAAGAACTTCATCGGCAGAGAATCATGCTTTGAAATCTTCGGCGAGGCGCACGATCCCCCGCTTACTGACCTCTTCGTCGGACTCAGTGAGAGCGGGACCGCGCTGCGCACCTCCACATCCACCGAGACAGCCCATGATGTACGCGCCAATGGGCCCCGCGAGAACGGTCGAATCGTGCAACCCGAGCGAACCGTGGAGACCCGGCAAGCCGGACACGCTGCGGAGGCCGGGCAGGCCACGCAATCCACGCGGGCCGCGGAGGCCGGGCAGGCCACGCAGTCCACGCGGGCCGCGGAGGCCGGGCAGGCCACGCAGTCCACGCGGGCCGCGGAGGCCGGGCAGGCCACGCAGTCCACGCAGGCTGCGGAATCCGTCCTCCCCATGGAATCCGAGAACCTCCCTGATCTCGCGCCGGGCGTACTGCCCAGAAAGGTTCGTGTTGCCGAGTACTACTACCGTCACGAGGCCGAGCTTGCCCGCACGGTGCTCGAGGCAAGTGGAATCGCCGCCTACGTTCTTTCCGATGATGCGGGGGGGCAAGCCGTCGGCATCCAGTTCACCGGCGGCGTGGGACTGTGGATAGAAGAGTCCGACGTCGAGCTTGCCAGGGAAGTTCTGCAATCCACGGTCCCGGACGAGGAAAGTGCGCCCGGGGCAGACCATGCGGATCCTGGGAAGGCCGAAGCACCCATCGCATACCGTCCTCTGCGTCCATCCGATGCGGAGAGCTGCTTCCGACTACGATCAGCGGCGATCATTCGCTTGTTCCATTCAGAGCTGTCGCCCGGGGAGGTCGCCGCGGCGGTCAACGCCCACATGCCACAGGACTACGAAGACATGATCCAGGACATGCATGGACTCGGAGCCGTCATGGCAGGTCCATCGATCCCCGCTGACCGGACAATGGCAGAGGAAACCGGAGGAGAGAGCCTGGTCGGCTTCTGCCTGTTCCGGATCATCGACGAGACGACCGCTGAGATCTTCCTTCTCTATGTCGACCTCGACGTGCAAGGCCGCGGAGTCGGAAGGCTCCTATTAGAGATGGCGGAAGAGAAGATCACGAAGGATCATCCGGGCATAGAGTGGTTGATCGTGGACTCGGTCACACCGCAGGGTAATCAGGCATTCTATGAGCGGTGTGGTTTTCGAGTCGTCGGTGAGCACGCCTACGAATACCCAGACGGATCGGTCCGGGCGATCCGCCTAAGCAAGACGATGCGATGAGATCTCCGACAATGTGGACCAGACTGATGTGCTGGCCAGTGTGCCTGGCAGCGCGCTCGGCAATGGTCTCGGCAAACTCGACATTGTGCCTGGCAGCGCGCTCGGCAGAGTGCCTGGCAGTGTGCCTGGCGGTGTGCCTGACGGCACGCTCGGCAATGTACTCGGAGCGCTCGGCAGAGTGCCTGGCAGCGCACTCGGCAATGGTCTCGGCAAACTCGGCAGAGTGCCGGCGGACCGCCAGTAATCGTCTCAGCTTCTTAGCCTTGCGGCATCTCAGGAGCCATCCCAAACTCACTGTCCTGCTAATCTTACTGGCTCCGCTTGCGCATCTGCTCATTCCCCCGGTGCTGGCGGAGGCGGGACCGATCGGGTCTGTCCACGCGTCGGCAACAACACTTGCCGACAGTCGTGCCGACAGCCCTGCCGACAGTCATGCCGACAGCCCCGCCGACAGCCCTGCCGACAGTCGTGCCGACAGTCTGGTTGCTGCGGCAATGGCTCAGATCGGTGTCACAGTTCTCTACGATGGGTCGTATCAAGCTCTCGACTATCCAGGGGGAGACGTCCCCGCTAATGCCGGGGCCTGCTCAGACGTGTTGATCCGTGCCTATCGAGCACTTGGGAGCGACCTTCAGGTCCTCGTACACAACGACATGGCTGCGAACTTCGACGCCTATCCGCAATCTTGGGGCCTCTCGGGGCCAGACCCAAACATTGACCACCGGCGAGTGCTCAACCTGTTATGCTTCTTCGCTCGCAATGGCGAGACGTTGCCCCGAACGAGCGATCCGTCCGATTACCATGCAGGCGACATCGTTGCTTGGGAGCTGTCTCCTGGGATCCTTCACATTGGTCTTGTCTCGGATCGATCCGACCGCGCCGGGAGCACACCGCTGATTTTGCACAACGTGGGCGCAGGTGTCCGTCTGGAAGAGTTCCTCTTTTCGCATCCGATCGTTGGGCACTATCGCTACTGACACGTTGCTGGCGCGTGCGGGTGCTCCGAAGGCGTTGGGCTCCGGGGAGAGCGCCGGCCTCCCGCGGGAACGCTGGGTTCCCCGGGGGGGGCGCACCCGGTGGAGGCGCTGGCACCCGGGGCGGCGTTCACACCCAGGGGGCGCTGGCACCCAGGGCGG
>CAZNJE010000088.1:0-15038 GCA_964573295.1 uncultured bacterium
AATATAATGATACTATTAGCCCCTGTGGATGTCGTGTTGTTTTTGCGCCGCACCTTACATATGCGCTGTGCACGCAGGTGAAGGAGATCCGTACCAAGGCAGACACGGCCTTCGAGAAGCGTCTCGAGCTGGCGCGGGTCGAACGTGGACACTCCCAGGCTGAGTTGGCCCGCCGGGCCGGTCCGACGCGCCAAACGATCGGCTTGATCGAAGGAAACCGGTGACCTCGAGCCGGAGGACCAAGCCAAATGGAAGAAGTCGGCAACATCAAGGCACTGATCACGATCGTCTTTGGGCTCATGCTCACCGACCTCTTCGCCAGCATCCACCGCCTCATCCGCCAGCGCCAGCTCGTCCGCTGGCACTGGCTCACGGTGCTGCTGGCCTGGTACGTCTTGCTGCTCATCCTCAAGAACTGGTACGGACTGGTCATCAGCGAGGACGACGTAGCATGGGCTGGGGGCTGGATTTTTCTCTTCTACGGCCACCTCTTCCTGTTGCTCTACCTGCTGGCGTCCGCGGTGCTACCCGACGAGATCCCCTCAGAAGGCGTGGATCTACGAATCTACTACCTGTCCACGGCCGGGCATCTCTGGACGGTGATGGCGTGCATCAACGGGCTGCTTCTCGCCTTCACCGTCCTGCGCCCTCTGCTCTCGGATGCCTCCCTGAACATGGGTGCGGTCGTCTCCAACACCATCATGGGTTCGATCGTGGTCTCCCTGATCCTGATCCGTGCATACCGCTACCACGTGGTCGTCATCCTCATCCTCGCCTCGTTGCTGTTGCTCGAGTTGGCCTTTCGGTTCTGACGTTCGGGGAGAAGAGCCGGGCTCGCGGAACGACGGAGGCCATGTGTCAGGTGGATGCGCCAATCCCAACTGCACCCGTCCCGGGTGCGTAGGAGGAGGAGGTCTGGCGTGATGCAGAATGAACACCCGGTGGCCTCTCCGCGTGATTCCGCGGCCCCACGATGGCTCCTGGCCAACACACACCCACTAGTCACCGACAATCCCGAATGCCCTCTTGGCACGGCCGAGTCGATTCCCCTGCGCGATGTCGTTGGTTCGGCGCGAATGGTCGCCATCGGTGAAGCGGTTCACGGTTCAGCCACCATCGCGCGGATGAGGGATCGCCTGATTCGCTGGCTTGTCGCGGAAGAGGGGTTTCGGGTCCTCGCGCTCGAAGAGGGGTCGGCCGTTGCGCGAAAGCTCGATGAGTTTGTCCGGTTCGGCACAGGCACGGCGCGAGAGGCTCTTATTGACCTGGGTTTCTGGATCTGGCTGTCGGAGGAGTTTGCAAACACTGTTGAGTGGATTCGCCGCTTCAACCTCCAACAATCCAGTCCGCAGGAGATGGTTCACATCGTGGGGTTCGACATTCAGGGCGTTGACCAGTATCGAGCTCAAGCCCTCGATATCCTACGGAAGCACGCGCATCAGCTCGCGCCCACACTGACCGGCGTGCACACGCTCCTGGAACAAGTCCCCTCGGACATGGACATGATGCCCAAGGAAGAGGATTGGCAGGCTGATGGGAGTATTCCAGCGGATGATCCCCATCAACACAGGTTGCGGCGGGTTGCCGAGGCCGCGAGGATGATTCGCGCTTCAGCACCAGGCCTCAGCCAGACAGCTGTGTGTCACCTTGATCGCCTCCATCGAGTGGTCAGACAAGCGTGGCGGGCCGCCAAACTAGCAGGTCTTGATGATGGCAGGGCATATCACGAGTACAGAGATCGGTGCTCCGCCGGCAACGTCCTGGGCCTCTTGCGCGAATGCCCCGACACTCGCGTCATCCTCGCCGGACACCATGCCCATCTCATCCGGGCACCGTGGCGGATGGACCATGGCACTGGCCCCAGCTCGCCTGGCGCACAATGGGTAGCTATCTGCGTCGACGGCTCGGTAAGGACTACCGAGTCATCGGCACATCCTTCGTGGGCGGCCTATCTCACGACCAATCCCGTCAAAGGTGGCCCCGTGAACTGGGAGGTTGCCCCGCTACGTGATGGCTCTATCGAAAGGCTGGTGATGGTCCCAGATTCGGCGGACCATCCAACACTCACTGTCTTCCCCCCAGATTCGCAGAATCGCTCGTACGCCACAAACGACACCTACAGGATACGTCTCGGCGGCGCCACGGCCCCAGAAGACAGCAGCTCCGAGTTCGGTCTGACCTCAGTTCGCAGTGAGTTCGATGCGCTGATCGTCTTACCACGGAGTGAAGCCATGACCGTGCTGGCCATGAGCTGAAGCAGCCCTCGTCGCCGCCGACCCCGCACCGGGAGGTACGCGCAACACATTGACGCCCAGAGGGGGCGAAGCGAAAGCGGGGATCCCGGGCGAAAATGTTGGAACCTAGTCCCAGGTTCAAAGTATCAAGGGGTGCCTTCCACCAGGAGGTACGACCATGGCAGCTAGAGGGCTGGGTCTTCGGATCCAGCCCTCTTTTTCGGCCGCACCTGTGGCCGCACCAGCCCACACATCTCTCACCCGAAAGCCCCCAAGCACTTGGAACTTAAGCAACCGTGCGGCAGGGCATTGGGCTGCTGGCAGAACGACCCGTCGCCTTACGCCCCCACGAAGCCGACCTTCTGATTCGCTCCGCACCAATTGACGCCGGAGAACCGCATGGTGTTCTATAGCAGTGGACGATTCCCCCGCCCGATCTCCGCGGGAGGTGCATCATGCGCTCCGTGTTCTCTGCTCCCCTCCTCGCGATCCTGCTCTCACTCGGGCTTGCAGCCCTGATACCGAAGGCAGATGCAACCGTCCACGTTGTCGCCCCCGACGGCACCGGCGACTATCCGACCATCCAGGCGGCCCTTGATGTGTCGATCGTCGGCGACGTCATCGAGTTGACCGACGGCATATTTACCGGCGAGGGCAACCGCGATCTCGACTACGACGGCAAGGCGGTGACCGTACGTTCGCAGAGTCAGGATCCCACCCTTTGCGTCATCGCCTGCGACGGATCCATGGCCCAACCCCACCGCGGATTCAGCTTCGTTGCAGGCGAGGGACCCTCCTCCGTTCTTCAAGGAATCACGATTCGCGACGGGTGGGTCACGGGCAGCGTCCCCAGCCAGTGTGGCGGCGCCATCTACGGATCGTCCAGCTCACCAACCCTCATGAACCTGCGACTGATCGGCAACGCCTGCGGCGACGACAATGCCTCCGGCCTAGGCGGAGCTATCTACTGGCACGGTGGTTCTCCGGTACTGAGCTCCATCACGGCGACACAGAACGCGGCGGGTGGTGTCAATGCAGATGGACGCGGCGGAGCGATCTACTTGACCGAATCTGTCGTCACACTTCAAGCCGTTACCCTTTCGGGCAACCATGCCGCGGGGTTCTACAGTACGGGCTACGGAGGAGCGCTCTGGGCAGGCGGCTCCACGATCGACCTCGTTGGAGGAACCGTTTCGGGGAACCAGGCCGGTGACACGGACTATTCGGGCGGATTCGGTGGCGGCGTCTATCTGGCCGACTGCGAAGTCAGCATTTCAGGCATGTCCGTGGCCAGCAACCGGGCACAGGACTGCGGCGGCGGACTCTACATGACCACCTCTGTGGTTCAGATCACCGAAGCATGTCTCGCCAGCAACCAGACCGGCTGGCCCTTCAGTGAGGGAGACGGCATCTACGTGGCCGTCGACGCAGTTTGACCGTATCGCAAACCCTCTTCGATGCAAACGGGGCAGGAGGCGAGGTGGCCAGTGGCGGTGCGCTGTACGCCGCGGGATCAACCCGGATCGAGCGCTGCACCTTCTGCGGAAACTGGGCCGGCTATGCATCCGGTTACGGCGGAAGCATCTACTGCGAGGGCGCTCCCCCGATCGACCGCACGGTGATCGCCTTCGGCGAGGGAGGCGGGGCCGTCGACGGCGGCAATCCACTGCTCTCCTGCTGTGACTTCTACGGCAATCTGGGGGGTGATTGGGTGGGCGTCATTGCCGGACAGTGCGGCCTGAACGGCAATATCAGCGCAGACCCGCTCTTCTGCCATCCCGGCGAGGGAGACTACCGTCTCGACTCCACCTCGCCATGTCTCTTCGGCCCCTGTGGATGGATCGGAGCCTACGATCAGGGCTGCTGGGGTGAAGCTCCCCGCATTACCGCCGTCGGTGATGTAGGGACCGATCAGGGCGGCCAGGTGCGAATCGGCTGGCTGCGCAGCGCACACGACGCGCAAGGAGAGCCGGTGGTCACCGGCTACGGCATCTACCGGCGGCAGGATGCGCGGTCCGAGGCAATGCCGGACCCCGGCGACAAACCCGGCGGAAAACGTGTGGACGGCTGGGACTTCATCGCCACCGCGCCGGCCCGAGGGGTTTCGCTCTACCAGCTCATCGCCCCCACGCTGTGCGATTCCAAAGCCGAAGGAGGAATCTGCTGGCCGGTGTTCTTCGTCTCGGCCATGACCACCGATCCGTTGCTCTTCTTCGACTCGGCACCCGACAGCGGTTACTCGGTCGACAACCTGGCGCCCGGCGTGCCCAGCGGATTGCATCGTGCTGGGCCGCTCCTTCTGGCCTGGTCGGCCTGCCCGGATGAGGACTTCGACTACTTCACGCTCTACGGATCTGCCGTGGATCATCTCGACAACACAGCGACTCGCATCGCCTACACGATCGAGACGAGTCACGACATCACGGGACACGTCTATCCCTTCTATCATCTGACCGCCAGCGATATCGCGGGCAATGAGAGTGAGGCCGCAACGCTGGCCGGTGTGTCGTGTGGCCCAGACATGGATCCTGGTTCCGTGCGCTTCGCGCTGCACGCCATCCTGCCCAACCCCGTCCATCCTCATGCCCTGGTCAGCTACGATTTACCAACGGCCTGCCAGGTACGCCTGACCGTGCTGGATCCGACCGGACGCGAGGTGGTGCGACTCGTCGACCGGTGCCACGCGGCCGGCCGTCATGTCGTTGTCTGGAGGAGCATCCATGCGGGCGGCGCAGCCCTTCCATCGGGCATCTACTACCTGCGCCTGGAAACGACCGGCCGGAGGGCGACCCGTGGGGTGCTGCTGGTCTAGAGCGCCCAATGCGGGTCTCAGCAGGCCGTCCGTAGGCCTCTTCAGCATACCAGGTCTAGGATCTACTGTGCAGTTCGCTAGAGACTCGAATTCAGCAAATGCTGTCGTCCCAACCGCGGCCAATAAACCGCTTGCAAGCACACCATGGTCTGAGATATTCTAGTTCAGCTATCTGTGATATTGTACGCAAGTAGAAGTCAAACATGGCAAACGAGATGGAAAGCGCGATCGGGATCACAAGATATCATGCGCGCTTCGCCAGCCTCCATCTCCGGATCATGTCGCTTTGGAGACCCGAGGTGCTACATGGACATCCTTGTGTCTACGCATCTCGCAGGTCCCTAAGGTGACACACAGTAGGACAAGGACTCTAAGTAGGCCCTCTTTCCTGGGGAGTGACGAAGCCGAGTTCATCGGCGGACCCCGGGCAACGGCCGCCCGGAATCTATGCTGGCGCAAGAACCGCTTTTCGCTCACAGTGAAAATGGAGAAGGAAAGTGGCACCTCTTAGGTGACCATCTTCTTTCGGTAGGCAACCTTGCAGCCGAGTTCGCTCGGCCCTTTGGGGCGGAGGACTGGGCTCGCCTCGCCGGCTACTGGCACGATCTTGGCAAGGCGTCCTCTGCTTTCCAAGTCTATTTGCGCAATGCCTCTCACCTGGGTGAACAGGACGAGCAACCAGCTACGCTCAAGGCGAAGATCGACCATACCTCGGCAGGAGCTCAATACGCAGTTCGGGAAATCCAAGTTCTTGGCGGCATATTGGCATTTGTCATATCAGGACACCATGCCGGCCTGCTCGATGCAATCAGCGATGGAACCTGTTTGGAGCACCGACTGCGCAAGGCCGTTGAACCCTGGCACCAAGGACTCGATCTCGTCCCCTCAGTCGAGAATCCTGAGCCTCCCAAGCCTCTCAGGGCAGCTCTCACGAAGCGAACCGATGAACCTGATCGCGCAGCTTTTTCTGTCGCTTTCTTCACTCGCATGCTCTTCTCATGCTTGGTTGACGCAGACTTCCTTGACACAGAGGCCTTTCTGGATTCAGACCGGGCTTCGTGCCGTCCTCGCTGGCCCTCGGACATACTCAAGAGAATGCAGAGGGCTTTGGACATTCATGTTGCCGGCCTGGAAAAGGGCAAATCCTTGGTCGCTACCAAGCGACGACTTGTCCGAGAAGCATGCCGACAGGCTGCCCCAATGGACCCGGGGTTCTTCTCCCTGACTGTCCCAACGGGCGGCGGAAAGACACTCTCGTCTTTGGCGTTCGCGATCGATCACGCCCTCCACCATGGGCTCACACACGTAGTCTATGTCATTCCGTTCACAAGCATTATCGAACAGAACGCAGCAGTGTTCCGAACCGCGTTCAACGGGGCTCTGGGAAGTGCGATCCCAGATCCTGTACTCGAGCATCACAGTTCACTCATCCAAGACTCCCAAAGCACCGCGGGACGACTCGCGGCTGAGAACTGGGATGCACCGCTCGTCGTCACAACCTCCGTCCAGTTCTATGAATCCTTGTTCAGCAACAGAGCCAGCCGCTGCCGCAAGCTCCACAATCTCGCAAATGCGGTCATCGTGTTGGACGAGGTTCAGAAGCTCCCGATCGATCTTCTGCGTCCATGTCTCCTGGCCCTCGAGGAGCTGTCTTCCCAATACGGATGTTCGGTCGTTCTATGTACGGCCACCCAGCCGGCCCTAGAGCAAAGACCTGACTTCCCTATTGGCTTGCGGGGAATTCGGGAGATTGTCAGTGATCCACCCTCTCTGTACGAAGCCCTGCGGCGGGTTGACGTGACTGACCTAGGATTCCTCGCCGATGGAGAGCTCGCAAAGCTAGTGAAGGGCCATCATCAAGCACTGTGCATCGTCAATACTCGCCGACACGCTCGGGAGCTCTTTCTGCTCCTGGAGGGGCAAGCTGATGTCATCCATCTGAGTGCCGCCATGTGCCCAGCACATCGTAGCGATGTCTTGAGGATGGTTGCCGAGCGTCTATCTGCGGGACTGCCTTGCCGGGTCATCTCCACCCAGCTCGTGGAAGCGGGCGTGGATCTCGACTTCCCTATTGTCTATCGCTCCTTGGCCGGACTTGATTCCATTGCGCAGGCGGCAGGTCGCTGCAATCGAAACGGCACCTTGAAGCGGGGCAAGACCTACATCTTTCGATCCGAGCATGGGACGGAGGAGGCGTTCCTCCGGGACACAGTGAACGCAGCCGCACAAATCATCGGTGGCGCCTCGCAACCAGCCCTATTCGAGGACCTGCTTTCTCTGGATGCGGTGGAGAAGTATTTCCAGCTCTACTACTGGGACCAAGAGGACCGTTGGGATGCCCGCGGGATCGTCGATGAGTTCAAGCTCCAGAACAGGCAGGAATTGCCGTTCTTGTTTGGGTTTCGAACCGTCGCCGAGAAGTTCCGGCTCATCGAGAATGGAGGCCAAGCCGTGATTGTTCCTTGGGGGCACGAGGGAAGGGCGTTGTGTGGAGAGCTGTCCAGACCGTTTGCCTACCCCCCGGTTGAACTGGTTCGTTCGCTGCAGCGCTACTCCGTTCAGATTCCAAGCAGAAGCTGGCACCGCGCTCAAGGCCGCATCTTTGAAATCGTGGGTGGCAACTTCGCAGTCGTGACTTGTCCCGAGATCTACTATGACGCCCGCGTGGGTCTCATCCTAGACGACCCGGATCTTGCTCCGGATTCGTGCATTGTCTGAGGCGAGGAGGTCTTATGGCTTTCGGCATTCGTTTGGAAGTGTGGGGAGAGTACGCCACGTTCAATCGTCCCGAAATGAAAGTTGAACGGGTTTCCTATGAGATCATGACGCCCAGCGCCGCACGAGGCCTCCTGGAAGCCATCTACTGGAAGCCACAGATGCGCTGGGTGATCGATCGTATCCATGTGCTGGCTCCAATTCGCTTCACTCACGTCCGAAGGAATGAAATCGACCGTCCAATCCCGACGAAGGGTCCGGCTGGAGCTAGAGCCACCATGCGAACAGGGGCTGGTACTCTTGGCATTTTCGTTGAAGACCATCGTCAGCAACGGGCGGCCAGGATTTTGCGGGATGTCCACTACGGCATCACCGCCCACATTGAGATACGAGATCCAACCGAACGCGAAGGGATCGTCAACCAGCATCCCGAGGCGAAGCATCTTGACTCCTTCAAGCGCCGGGCCTTTCGCGGACAGTACTTCCATCATCCCTATCTTGGATGCAGGGAATTCCCGGCGCAGTTTCGATTGCTTGCTGACGACGAGGACTTCCCAGCGTGCCCAGCTGAACACCAGGGCAAGCGGGACTTGGGTTATGTGTTGTGGGATGTAGAATTTCGCCCGGACAACGACGGGCCAATCCTTGAATCGAACAGGGGCTCCCGTCTTTCCGCTCAACCCAGGTTCTTCCGTGCAGTAATGGACAATGGCGTGATTCTTGTTCCGCCCTTGGAAGAGACAAGGGGGTAAAACATGATCTTCGGCGCTCTCTGTGACCTGTATGACCGCTTCCAAGAAGACCCCGAGTACGATGTTGCCCCGCGAACGAGAAGCTATCAGAAAATCGCCTGGGCTGTTGTGATCGACAGAAACGGCGATCTCGTCGACATTCAAGACGTCCGGCAGCCAAGTGGCAGACGACTCGCGCCAAAGCGTGTCCTTGTGCTGGGCGAGACCAAGCCTTCGGGATCAGGACTCAATCCCTGCTTTCTTTGGGATAACCCGGCATATCTTCTCGGATGGGATCCGGAGAAACCTGAGCGGGCAGAGAGAGCTTTTGCTGAGTTCCGCCGACAGCATCTGGCGGTTGAATCGGAAATCGGCGTAGATGACTTCTCGTCTGTCTGTCGTTTCCTGGAGAAGTGGGAACCAAGCCATGGTTCACGCTTCCCCATTCTGGAGGAGGGTGGCTCTGGTTTCGCCGTGTTTCAGATCCGAGGTGAAACTCACTACGTCCATGACCATCCTGGGATCGCCAAATGGTGGGATGCCCGGCAGGGAAACCCGGAGCAAGCCATTGTAGGACAGTGTTTGGTAACCGGGCGCTCTGGACCCATCGCAAGGCTGCATGGGAAGGTCAAAGGACTGGCTGGAGCCCAACCCAGTGGCGCCACTATAGCCGGCTTCAATGAACCCGCATATTGCTCCTTCGGGCTAACCCAGAGCTTCAACGCTCCGGTCTCTGAGGAGGCCGCGCATCGATACATCTGCGCACTCAATGCGCTTCTGGACGGGCCGCGCAAGGAAAAGCACTGCCTGCGGATTGGATGCACTACGGTTGTCTTCTGGACAGATCGTCCCTGTGCTGTTGAGGACATCTTCGTGGCATTCGCTCAGTCCAAACCTCCTGTGCTCGAACAGCGCTCATCTCAGGACAATGATCTCCGTCTGAAACTCAAGGCGTTTCTCGAAGCCTTGCGGAAGGGCCGTGAAGCCTACGCTGAGTTGGACGAAGAAGGGGCAATCCGCCGTTATCACATTCTCGGACTTGGAGTCCCCACCCCGGCGCGGGTCGCGGTTCGCTTCTACCATGAAGGTACCCTCGGCTCGCTCCTTGAGAACTTGCGACGTCACCATGAGGATTGCCAAATCGAGCGGCAGTTTGGTGAAGAATCGAAACGGCCTGATCCACCAATACCACCCATCTCAATGCTCCTCGACCAAACCTGTCCTCGCAAAGCCGGTGACAAGCTGGATCGAGACAGAATGCATCCCATTCTGCCTGCAGCGTTTCTGGAGGCCGTCATCTCCCGGAAGCGCTACCCGGACGCTCTCTTTATCTCTATCATTCGCCGCATGGTTGCCGATTCCATCGTCAACTACCCACGGGCTTACCTGATCAAGGGACACTTGACCAGAAACCTCGGAAAGGAGATACCCATGAGCCTTGACGCATCACGAGCAGATCCCTCCTATCGAATGGGACGTCTGTTCGCTGCCCTTGAGAAGACTCAGAGAGATGCCTTAGGTTCCTCGCTGAACGCGACTGTTCGAGACCGCTTCTATGCCTCCGCTTCGGCAACCCCAGGAAGTGTATTCCCGCGACTCCTCAGAACATATCAGCATCACCTGGCCAAGCTCGAAGGCGGAACGAAGATCAATCGCGAGAAGTTGGTCCAGGAGATCCTGACGGATGTTAGAGAGATCCCTGCGCATCTTGGCCTGCCAGAGCAAGGACTCTTCGCACTCGGCTACTACCATCAGATGAATGCGTTTTTTCAGAAGAAGGACCGCACTGACGCTATTGAAGCTGCCCAGTAGGGAGGATCTTTGAATGAATCGTTTCGATTTCATCTATGTTTTCGACGTGGCTGACGCAAATCCCAACGGGGATCCCGATGCTGGCAATCTACCACGCATCGATCCAGAAACCGGCCATGGACTCGTGACAGATGTCTGTCTAAAGCGCAAGGTCCGCAACTACGTCGGCCTCACGCGGGGCGATGTATCCGGCCACCGCATCTACTTCCAGGAACGCGCTGTTCTCAATCGCCTGCACAAGGAGGCATACACCGCTGCGGGGATCACGTCCAAGCCCAACAAACTTCCCGGCGAGGCAGGGAAAGCGCAGGAAATCACGAGCTTCATGTGTCAGCATTTCTACGATATTCGCACGTTTGGCGCCGTCATGAGTACGGAAGTGAACTGCGGCCAAGTCCGGGGTCCGGTCCAACTGTCGTTCGCCCGGTCGCTTGATCCAATCGTCACACTTGAGCACTCCATCACAAGAAGCTCCGTAACCAACGAACGAGATCTAGAAAAGGAACGTACGATGGGCCGAAAGTTCACCGTCCCATACGCTGTCTACCGAGCGCATGGCTTTGTCAACCCCTACTTAGCAAAGCAAACCGGTTTCTCTGAGGACGACCTCGCCCTCTTGTGGGAGTCCCTCCTCGCAGCCTTCCAGTTTGATCAGTCCGCTGCTCGGCCGGCTGGTAGCATGGCCGTGCGCGGCTTGTTCGTTTTTGAGCACGACTCTCCTCTGGGCGCAGCTCCCTCGCAGGCGCTCTTCGAGACCATCAAGATCCGTAGGAAGTCGGACTGTGTCGTTCCGAGGTCGTTTGCTGACTATGAAGTAGAGACGGACGCCAAGTCGCTCCCGCCAGCTGTGACGCTTCACGAGAAGCCGTATCAACCAACTGCATGAGGATTCTTGTCGTGATCGAGGATGCCTATCGCGCGGGTGCTTTTGCAGAGTGCGATCTACTTCCGCTGTCTGGGTTGCAGCATCTGGTGTTCTGCGAACGGCAATGCGCGTTGATTCATCTAGAGCAGTCTTGGAAGGACAATGTCCTCACACTCGAAGGATCCAATCTCCACGCGCGTACCGACGAAGGCGCTCCCCGCCGGGAGCGAAGAGGTGATTTGCTTGTGGTTCGTTCACTGCCTCTTCGGTCGCTCCGCCTTGGCGTAGTTGGAAGAGCCGATGTGGTTGAGTTTCATCGCAAGGCAACTCACCGCGCTTCAGAGGGGACGGCGGCCCCTCTCCCGCGGGCTGTTTCATTGCCTCACTTGTCGGGCGCTTGGGCCCCCTTTCCGGTGGAGTACAAGCGAGGTGTGCCGAAAGCAAACCGCTGTGATGAAGTACAGCTATGCGCCCAGGCTCTTTGTCTGGAAGAAATGTTGACCGTGCGCATCGACGCTGGAGCCTTGTTCTACGGATCGATTCGACGCCGACATGACGTTGGTTTCGACCGCACACTGCGACAGCTAACCATCACGGCGGCTGACAGATTCCACGCTTTGATGCGAGATGGCGTGACGCCTTGCGCAAAAAGGCAGGCGAAGTGTCGGCGCTGTTCACTACTGGAGATTTGCATGCCAGAAACCGTCGGATCCAGTCGGTCTGCGAGCGCATGGCTAGCCAACGCTCTACTGGAGTCTGAATCCAGCAGCGAGGAATAGGGTGTGAAGCGTCATGGCAACACGCTGTACGTCACGACGCAGGGCTCCTATCTCTCCGCGGAGGGCGAGACCGTTGTCGTACGTGTTGACCACGAAATCAGGATGCGGTTGCCCCTGCACTTGCTTGAGAGCGTCGTCTGCTTTGGCCGAGTCTCGTGCAGCCCATTCTTGATCGGTCGTTGCGCTGAACGTGGAATTGGCGTGTCGCTCTTGACCGAAAAAGGTAGGTTCCTTGCCCGGATCCAGGGAGCAGTCTCTGGGAATGTCCTGCTGCGGAGATCGCAATACAGACTGGCTGACGACGCGGGCGCTTGTGCGAAACTGGCCAAGGCCTTCGTTGGTGCTAAGGTTGCCAACGCACGAAATGTCCTCTTGCGTGTGCTCCGAGATCATCCGCTCGTACCAAGCCCATTGAGCCTGAGAGCCGCAGCCAGATCTCTTGCGAGTGACTTGCGAGAGCTTCGGACAGACCTTGCATTGGAGGAGGTCCGGGGAGTTGAGGGCAACGCCGCAAGAACGTATTTTGGAGTATTCGATCACCTGATCGTTGCGCAGAAGAGCGACTTCGCTTTCCGTTCACGCACTCGTCGTCCTCCTATGGATGCGGTCAATGCACTTCTCTCCTTTGTCTACACGCTTCTCGTTCACGATGCGGCTTCAGCTTTGGAGTCTGTGGGGCTGGATCCTCAAGTTGGGTTTTTGCACCGTGACCGACCTGGTCGACCCAGTTTGGCTCTTGATCTGGTCGAAGAGCTGCGTGCGTTCTTTGCTGATCGGTTGGTCCTATCGTTGATCAACCGACAGCAGGTTCGTCGGACTGGGTTTGAGATTCGCGAGAGCGGCTCTGTGATCATGGACGAGGAAACCCGCAAGACCGTCCTCGTAGCGTACCAAGATCGGAAACAGGAGGAGCTCTCGCATCCTTTCTTGAAGGAGAAGACGACCGTCGGGATGCTGGTTCACCTTCAGGCAATGCTCCTGGCGAGGCACTTGCGGGGGGATTTGGACGGCTATCCGGCCTTTGTGGCGAGGTAACAAGCTAGGAGGTGCCGCTCAATGCTCGTTGTCGTCAGTTATGACGTCGTCACAAAGAGCTTGGCCGGACAGCGCAGACTCCGGCACATTGCCAAGGCCTGTCTTGACTATGGCCAGAGAGTTCAGAATTCTGTCTTCGAGTGCCGGGTGGACCCTGCTCAGTGGACACGACTCCGAACCCGACTGATGGACATCTACGACCCTAAGCAGGACAGTCTCCGATTCTATTTCCTCGGCTCCAACTACAGACGGCGAATCGAGCATCACGGGGCCAAGGCCACAGTCGATGTAGACGGTCCTCTCTTTGCCTAGCGCGTGGACTACGCGAACCTGAAGCGAGCACATCCAGCAGGGGAGGTTCGCGCGGCCTGGAAACCCCTCCAAAACTGCCAGTTACGACGACCCCCTCTCCGTGCCCCGCCCCGTTCGGGCCAGATTCCGACACGCTCGCGATCGAGACCATCTAACTCATACGCTTTCAATATGCTATCTTTCCTACCGTCGCCCCCCGCGCGGGGGCGCGGATTGAAACATTCGGTCGGCACTCTCCAGGGTGCTGGGCGTGCGTCGCCCCCCGCGCGGGGGCGCGGATTGAAACCGCTGCTCTCCGCGGAGTGGCTAGTCAATAGCCCAGTCGCCCCCCGCGCGGGGGCGCGGATTGAAACGACAAGATGAACGAGACCGCCGAGGCTCAGGAGCAGGTCGCCCCCCGCGCGGGGGCGCGGATTGAAACCAGTTCCGCACCGAGTACCACAGATGCCGAGTGCGTCGCCCCCCGCGCGGGGGCGCGGATTGAAACCCCTTGGCGCGGCGCTTGCCATTGCCTTTCGGGGGTCGCCCCCCGCGCGGGGGCGCGGATTGAAACTGAGGATGGCACCGTTGGTTCGGCCTTGCGGGCATGTCGCCCCCCGCGCGGGGGCGCGGATTGAAACAGACGTGGCTCATCGGGATGAATGCCCACGACGTCGCCCCCCGCGCGGGGGCGCGGATTGAAACTCCTTGTGGATTCCAGCTGCAAATTGGCCAATGGTCGCCCCCCGCGCGGGGGCGCGGATTGAAACGAGTCATGAAAGCCGCAATCTACGCCCGCGTAAGCGTCGCCCCCCGCGCGGGGGCGCGGATTGAAACCTTCGACCTGCCCGCCAATCCGCAAGCTCCCTCTGTCGCCCCCCGCGCGGGGGCGCGGATTGAAACTTCGTCAACCGGTACATCCTCCGTGGACGCCCACGTCGCCCCCCGCGCGGGGGCGCGGATTGAAACAAGGATCTGGGCGAGGACATGCGCAACGCGGGGGCGTCGCCCCCCGCGCGGGGGCGCGGATTGAAACGAGGCCGGCCTCCAGAGTGCCAGGGAGTACTACAGTCGCCCCCCGCGCGGGGGCGCGGATTGAAACGTAGACGGTTGCACCCACTACGCAACCGAGGACCGTCGCCCCCCGCGCGGGGGCGCGGATTGAAACATGTCCAAGTTGATGGGTAACGGCAAGGAAGCGAAGTCGCCCCCCGCGCGGGGGCGCGGATTGAAACCGCGCCTTCGAGGGGATGGTGCAGCTCACGCCTGAGTCGCCCCCCGCGCGGGGGCGCGGATTGAAACTATCGCATGCCGCTCCACAAAATCCAGGAGATGAGTCGCCCCCCGCGCGGGGGCGCGGATTGAAACTGGTACCGCCACGGGATCAACTGGGGCTGGATGTGTCGCCCCCCGCGCGGGGGCGCGGATTGAAACTGGTACCAGGCTCTCGAGGACTTCGAACTCACGTCCGTCGCCCCCCGCGCGGGGGCGCGGATTGAAACTACCAAGGCACTGCGCCATATATCATGCCCCACAGTGTCGCCCCCCGCGCGGGGGCGCGGATTGAAACTCACTGTGGCGACCGTGCAGGAGCGCCTGGGCGAGTCGCCCCCCGCGCGGGGGCGCGGATTGAAACTCGGCGAGGATCTTTCGCTTGCGGGCGCGAGCCCGTCGCCCCCCGCGCGGGGGCGCGGATTGAAACCGGGCATTGAGCGGCGCAAGATCGAGGCCAGGGGCGTCGCCCCCCGCGCGGGGGCGCGGATT
>CAZNJE010000089.1:0-14024 GCA_964573295.1 uncultured bacterium
TAGGTGGGTCAGTTCAGATTAGCAGAGACGGGTCTGTTCTCGTTGGCGGCGAAGGCAACAGGTGCCCGTGCTCGTCGACCACCTCGAACGCGGGCTGCGACCGTGTGAAGAAGAGCGGCTTCGCTGCGGCGACGATCACGACCTTGAACAGATCCCGCCATGCCATCCCCTCGGGGAGAAATGGCCGGAACGCGTAGTCCATCAAGAACTGGGTATAGTGCCACTCCGAGTTGGTGATGAGCATGAGCCGTTTGCCGCAACGGTGCTGGTCGAACAGGGTCAGGGGCATCTCGGGATCGAGCAGGACGTAGCGTTCGGGGTCGGCCATGATCTCGCCCTTGAGCTGGCCCTCCATGTGGGCGGCATCGAGCGAGTCCTGAAGGACGTCATAGAGCTCGGAGTATCCGATGGCGCCGGGAATCGCCCCCGCGTCCAGGCGATCCACGAGCTGCGCGTACATCGAGGCGGCGGCAATGGCGAACAGGGTGTTCATGAAGACGAAGCGTGGGTCGGCCAAGTCCACGATGGTTTCGGCGTAGGCCCGCCGCTGCGCGTCCAGATCCAGATCCCGGGTGCCATGGGCCGATCGCTTGACGTACCCGAACCGATTCGCTTTGACGATATTGCCAAGCTGACGGTCGATCACGAGGCCCAGTTGGTAGCCCTCGAAATCGAACGTGAGCCCCTCGACCGGCCACCCTCGCTCGGCAAGCTTGCGCTTGATGTGATCGAACGAGCGCGCCTCCCACGCAGCCACATTGTAATGGATCAGCGTGTAGTCCATGTCGTAGCCGATGGCCTGGATGGCCCGAAGATTGAGAGTGCGGTTGCAGAAAACGCGCCGCTCGGGCGGCGGGGCGGCATCATCACGAGTCGAGGTCATGGAAGCTGTTCTCCTGCTGAAAGTTGGCTGAGAGCTTGGCCAAGAGCCAGGCCGAGCGCGTAATTGAGTGTTTGGCTATGCGCTCGACTGAGCGCTTGGCTGTGCGTTTGGCAATGCACTCGACTGAACGCTTGGCTGTGCGCTGGTTGCGACGCACGATCCGGCGAAGGCAAGGAGAGAGTCGAGGAAGGAACGCGGGTGGTCAAGCGGACATCCTGGCCGGCATCCTGGCCGGCATCCTGGCCGGCTTCCTGCTGGGCATCCTTTCGATTCGCAAGAAGCCCAAACAGAGCTTACAATCGGTGTTTCTCGGAGGCAGCCCGTCCAGTCCGGCGATGCTCGGGGCTGTCCAGGGCGGCCCCGTTTCGTCCAGGTGTGCCTGTTTCGGCCTCGTACCGTCCCTGGCCTCCATGGGCGGCCTCGGTAGCGCTGGCGTCCACGGAGACCTCGGAGACCTCGGAGGCCGAGGAGGCCGAGGAGGCCATCGAACCGATTCCTGTAAGGTCCAGCATGCAATCTGATGACGCTCGCACACAGCCATCCCAACGCACGCGGCCCAACACGGTACTGGCGATCGCTGCGCTGAGTTCGTTCATCAACCCCTTCATGCTCTCGGCTCTCAATGTCGCGCTCCCCGAGCTCAGCGCCGAGCTGGAGCTCGACGCGGTCACGTTGAGCTGGGTGCCCACGAGCTTCCTGCTGGCCTCGGCGGTCGTCCTCGTACCCGCGGGCCGGATCGGAGACATCGTCGGACGAAAGAGGGTATTCCTTACCGGAGTCGCCCTGCTTCAGCTTGCGACGCTCGGATGCGCGCTGGCTTCCTCTGCGACGGTGCTGCTCCTCTCCCGCATCCTCCAAGGCGGGGGTGCCGCGCTCATCATGGCAACATCATTGGCGATCCTGACAGCGGTCTTCCCGCCGCAGAAGCGGGGACGGGTCATCGGCATCGCGGTTGCGGCCGTCTACGTCGGACTCTCCGCGGGGCCCTTCCTGGGCGGGTTGCTCACACAACAATTCGGCTGGCGAAGCATCTTCTGGTCGTACCTTCCCCTGGGCGGGCTGCTCTTGGTGCTCGCCCTCATCCATCTCAAGGGGGAGTGGGCGGATGCGCGGGGTGAATCGGTCGACAAGCCCGGAACAGCCCTCTACGCCCTGGCGCTCATCACCCTGATGTACGGCATATCGCTCCTGCCTTCCTGGCGTGGAACGGGCATGGCCGCAGCCGGTCTCGTTCTCTTCGGGGTCTTCGTCTACTGGCAGGCCCGCACCCGCAATCCGCTGGTTAGCATCGAACTCTTCCGCGACAATCGCCCGTTCGCCTTCTCGAGCTTGGCGGCGCTCATCAACTACTCGGCTACCTTCTCCTTCGTGTTCCTGCTGAGCCTGTACTTGCAATACGTCCACGAGCTGACGCCGCGCTCGGCAGGAGTGGTCTTGGTGGCGCAGCCGATCACGATGGCCCTTCTCTCGCCGGCAGCCGGCCGCCTCAGCGATCGCCACGGATCCCGCACCATCGCCACGATCGGCATGGGGTTAACCTGTGCAGGACTTATCTTGCTGACGTTCGTTGGCATCGGCACTGGATTGGCCTACATCATCGCCTGCGCCATTCTCTTGGGCACGGGATTCGCCCTCTTCAGCTCACCGAACATGAGCGCGATCATCGGCGCCGTCGAAAGACGTCAGTACGGCCTGGCCTCCGGTACGGTGAGCACCATGCGGCTACTGGGTCAGATGCTCAGCATGGGCGTGGCCACCACAGTCATGGCCATTCTGGTGGGCCGTGAGGCCATCACACCAGAGAACCAGGGTGCATTCTTGCGAGCCATGCGGATCTGCTTTGTGATCTCCGCCGGCCTGTGCGTCCTGGGGATCCCCGCTTCACTGGCTCGAGGAACTCGCCGTTCCGAGTCCGAATCTGGGGAGTCCCAATCAGGTCGATCCCGGTCAGGCGAAGTCTAACCAGGCCAGGCCTACTCCGTTCGATCCCAATCAGGCGAAGCCTGATCGGGCGGAGCCTGATCGGGCGGAGCCTATTCAAAAGCGATCAGAACGGGTTCGTCGCGAAGACCGAGAACTCGGGGATGAAGCCCCGGTCGTCGATCTCGAGGGCACCCACGATCGCATCGGCGATTTCGCTCGGGCGCAGCTTCTTCGGCGACAGCTCCTGCTCCCGGCCGACTTTCTTGAAAAACTCGGTTTGGACTTCGCTGGGATTGACGAGCATCACCCGCACGTTGTGCGGCCGCAGCTCGGCTCGCCAGCACTCGGTCATCCCGCGCAGGGCGAACTTCGAGCCCGAGTAGGCACTGCTGCTGCCCCCCCCGCGCAGTCCCGAGGTGGAGGAGATGCTCACCAAGTGGCCGCTCCCCTGTTCGATGAATTGCTTTGCCGCCTCCCGCGCCATGAGCATCGCCCCGGTCACGTTGGTTCTGAAGACTTCCTCGAAGCGATCCTTGTCGATCTCGACCAGCGGGAAGAAGTGGCCGAATCCAGCGTTGTTGACGAGGATGTCGATCCCGCCCAGCTCGCGCACGACGGTCTCGACGGCCCGGACGGCGTCGGTCTCCACACCCACGTCCCCCGAAATCGCCAATGCCCCGATGTCTTTGGCGGCCCGCTCAACCTTCTCCTTGTTCCGGGACATGATCGCCACGCGGGCCCCCTTGCGGACAAGCGCTTCGGCGATGCCTCGTCCGATGCCCTCACTGCCCCCGGTGATGAGGGCCTTCGATCCTTCCAGCTTCATCTTCTTCTCCTTGCTTATGGAATTGCCTTCATGCCTACGCAGCCACTACACGCCACTGCTAGGCCCGGTTCGCTCCCTGAAGGAATTCCCGCCGACGTCAAACCCGCCGAAGCCGAACCCCCCGAGGCCGAACCCGCGCAATACTCGCAAGCTCCCCCCCTGCCCGCGATTGCCAGCCTTCCTCGCGTCGCAAGGAAGTTGTGCTCGCAGAGATGCCGTTCTAGGATATCTTCACAGACAGTTGTCTAGCGAATCGTAGCTAGCCGGTTGGCAGGGTTTATGGGGCAAAGGAGACGACATGCTTACGAGAAGATGGGGAATCGGAATCGCACTCATGGCCGCGCTGGTCGCCATGGTTTGGGGGTGCAGTGACGACAACTCCACCAATCCGGACAATGGAAACGGCGGCCAGGCACAGGGCCAGTACGAAGTTTACGCCGGTTTTGTCAATCAGGAATGGGTTGCACCGGATAGAAGTTCCAACCCGATGATCTTCGTCGCCACGGTGGAACGTATGACTGCCAGTGATCCCTCGGCGAAGGAGGCCGTGGTCAAGGTCGGGGACACAGTGATCCCTCTGAAGACCGCCGGCAGCACGGACGACGAGGCCATTTTCGAGTCCACCACGCTAACCTATGCCGCGGACTCGACCTATGCGATCAGCATCGAGATCGGCGGCAAGACCGCCACCGCATCCCTCGGCACACCGAGCTACGACACGAACGTCAGCATCACCGCGCCGGCCACGGGGAGCACCTTCACGCCGGGGCAAGCCGTGACCGTCACGTGGAGCTACACGGGCGACACGCCGGATGAAGCCATGCTGGCGGTGCTGGGCGATGATGAGGAGCTTACCGAAGTCGTCTTGTCTGGAACGACGACGACCCACACCTTCTCCAATACCACCACCAACGGGTGGGCGCCGTACAGCGAGATCGAGTTCCTGCTTGGCATCGGCGCCACGCAGACCTGGTCGGGTGACATGGCTTATGAGGGCAGCTACTCCTATGTCCTGATCGATCTCGCCAGCGTGACGATCGAGCCTGAAGGGGGAGCAACCACCTATACCGTCACGGTGACACCGGCCAATTCCGAAATCGTCGAGGGGGCCACGACGACGGTCACCGCGACGGTGACCGAACAGGGAGGGATGCCGGCGCCCGCCAACACGGAAGTCACCTTCACGGTAACGCCCTCGGGTGGAGGCACCTTCTCCCCGGCTGCCGCCATGACAAATGCCTCGGGCATCGCGCAAACCACCTTCACGGCGGGCGACGACCCTCAAACCGTAACGGTGACAGCTACCGCGCTGAACACGAGCGGCAATGCCACCATCGAGATCCAAGCGCAGGGAGCCAGTGGGAAGTACGGATTCTCCGCCGTTCTCCTTGTGGACGACGAAGGCGGTTTCGACTCATTCGCCACGACCAACATCGACCGCTTCAATAGCTCGGATCCCGGCGCTAACACCTTCACGACAGACCTGAACGGCACGAGTCTGTCGCTCCTGACAGGAAACGAGAGCTCGGCGATGTACTACGGCTCGGTCAGCTATGTGCCGGGCACCACCTACACCTGGACAGCCAGCAATACAGCCGGCACCGCGTCCGCTTCCATCCAAGCCCCCAGCTGGTCGACCGCGGTCGAAATCACGGCACCGGCGAACAACGCGGAGTTCACGGTCGGCACACCGGTCGTGGTCGAATGGGCCTACTCGGGAGACACCCCGGACAGCGTCGAGGTCGCGATCGCCGCCAATGACTTCGCTCCCGGAAGCACGGATCACTTCTTCTACCAGAAGCTTCCCGGATCGACCACGCAGTACACGTTCCCGACCGACTCGTGGAGCTCCTATGACACATTGATCGTCGCCGTCTCTCTGGGCAAGACCGCACACTGGACCGGCTCGATCGCCGAGCCCGACTCCAGCGCCGCCATGCTCGTGATCTCGTTTGACGTGAATGACCTCTACCGCGAGGGCTTCGGCCCGGGTGGTGGTGGCGATGATTGGCTGGTCTATTTCGACATCGATCAGTACTACATACCGCAGGGGTCCTCGTCCGGTGCATTGGTTGAGATCGAAGACTTCGACGAAAACCCCTGCCCGGACGGCACTGAAGTGACCTTTACCGTAGACCCGCCCGGTGCTGCCACGGTGTCGCCCAATCCAGCCACCACCACCGGTGGAGAGGCGGCCGTCACCGTCACCGCGGTGGCTGCATCCGGATCTGTGGAAATCACTGCGACCGCTCTCGGTGACGACGACACGGCCTATTTCGAGGTTGGTGATACCCCTCTTCACTTCTGGTACATCAACAGCGTTCCCAATGCAGCCGACCCTCCATTGAGCGCGCTGCCAGTGGATGGCACCTGCCGGGTGGAGCTGAGCATCGAGGACCAGCTTTCGAGCGAAAGGTATCCGGAAGACGTTCGTCTCACCTTCGAGACCGCCTTCACGGGACATGTGAGCATCACACCAACCGAGGTAACGGTCTCCGCCGGCGGTACGGCCACGATCACAGTCACCGGGCTCTCGCCGACGACCCTATTCCCGGAAATCGTATCGATTGAAGCTCCTGAAGTCAGTGAAGATATCATCCCGACCGGCGGCTTCTTCGTCACTGTGATTGAGTAGCGAGACCCTACCGCGCGCTACGTCTTGAGCAACAAAGGGAGCGGCCGCCGCCGCTCCCTTTGCGATTGCCCCACTGACTGAGACGCGCGAACTGTGATGGTACTACTTCAGCAGCACCATCTTCCTGCGCGGGGAATCGGGCTGGTCCAGGCGATAGAAGTAGACGCCCGACGTCACCGGTTGCCCACTCGTATCCCTACCGTCCCAATCCACTGACTGGCGACCGCTAAAGGCACGCCCCGCGCTCAAGCTTCTGACGAGCTTGCCTTCCGGGCTGAAGATCTGAACCTGCAGCGGGGAATCGGTAGGCTGATAGTAGCTGATCGTCGTTCGCGGGTTAAAGGGATTGGGCGAGTTCGATAGCTGAGCGAGCTCAACGTTCACAGCGGCCGGATCGTTCGCGTCGGCGAGGTAGGCGAAGAACTCCAGCGTGGTGCGTAGCGTCACTTCCGCAGCCAGCGTGGCCTCGGGCACAGGTAGCCAGCCGGCAACATGAATGAACCCGGCCGAACGGCAGTAGAACGGGTCATACGGCGATGCGTGCAAATCGTGGTACCACATCCCGAGATAGGCGATGTAGTTGCAGAGGTAGTGGCCTGGAGTCCCGTTGTAGTCTATCCAGGCGTTGACGTTCGTTTGCCCGTTGACGGCATCTCGGATCTCTTCCATGGGAAGGGTAGAATACCTGGGCAGGTTGGGAGCAAGGGTGCTATCCGGCGGATTGGGCGTGGGGAAGTAAGGATATTCGTCGTCGGCCACCCACGTATTCCAGTTGAAGGCGTCATCCTCGATCTCCCACTGGCCGGCACCGGCGCCGAAACTGATGATGATCTCGGGGTGGAACTCCTCGGCGCGGCCCCAGAAGTCGGCCCAGGTGGCCTGGTAGTCGACCTCGAACTCCCGCGTCATCTTGTCGAATGCCGGGAAGAAGGCGTAGACGTCATAGCCGAACTCCTCCCAGTTCTCACCGATCCAGCCTTCAGGATTGAGATCCGGATCGGGGCTGAAGCGATAGATCATCTCACTCGTAGGCGACCAGTAGCCGGTCAACATCACGACCGGCCTTGCGTCTGCCGAGGCGGAAAGAGAGAGAGCCAGGAGGATTGCGATCAGGCAGCTTCTCATTTGAGGTCCCACCTTTCAGTTCTATGGATCCTACGACGTAAGTACCACGATTATAACTGCATCTGGGACTTGGTCGACACAGAAATGGGTGGACGATCTGCTGAGTGACGGCAGAGGCTGCGCCGGCGATCGAGCCTGCCAGGCCGGTCTGGCGGGAATCCGAGCTCCGTGCTCTGACCCGCACTTTGAGGCCAACTGTCTCGCCAACAATGAGATAGAGCCTCAAAACAAGAGGGCGGCTCAAGGAAGAGCGAACTGGTCGGGCCACAGAGAATCCAGGGAACCTGCCCGATGGAGAACTGTGCGGACGAGGGTAACCTTCAACTTCGTGGCTCTCGAGGAGGAGAGGAAACGACCATGTTGACACTGACCCCGGAAGCTCAGGAGAAACTATCGGCCTTTGTGGCCGAGAAGAGTCTCACATCCCCCATCCGGATCTACATGGCTCCCGGCTGAGGCGGCCCCACCCTGGGCCTGGCTCTGGACGAGCCGACGGAGACGGATAGAACCTTCGAGTTTGACACCTTGACCTTCATCATCGACGAAGCGCTCCTGGCGCAAGCCGGCAACATCCGGGTGCTTTACGCCGAGACGCCCCGCGGTGAGGGCTTCCAACTCGAATGGAGCAACGCCCCCCTGGGCGGATCCGCCGGCTGCGAGGGCTGTAGCTGCTGATCTCTCATGTGCTGTGTGCGGCCATTGCCATCATCCTGGCATTGCCACTAGCGCCCGACCACCAAACGCCGCACCGCGCTTCGCTCTCCCGCATCCAGTCGAGCGAAGCAGGTGCCCGTGGGTACCGGTTGCCCTCGCCGATCCCGGCCGTCCCAGGTAACGCGATGCTCGCCGCGTACTCCGCGAAAAGTCCGTAACTCCCTCGCAATCGGTCATCTCTCTCACAATGGTACAATTGCACCCATGATCAGAACAACACTATCTGCTCGCCTCGCTCTCGTGCGGGCCGCGCTGATGCCGCGGGCAAGCCTGGCGCTGGAGAATGCCGCCCTGCGTCAGCAGCTTACTGTCTACGCCGGACTCAGAAGCGACCCAGACTCCGGACCGCGGATCGTGCGTTCTGGATTGCTCTTCACCGGCTATGGTCCGACTCCACGCGCTCGCTTGTCCTCGTAAAGCCTGCCACCGTCGTCGGCTGGCACCGCCAGGGATTCAAGGCCATGTGGCGTCGCAAGTCGTGTCCTGGCAAGATTGGTCGTCCATGGATCCCTCGCACACACATCGCCTTCATCAAGCACATCTCCGCCGACCAACCCGGAGGCGGCGAAGACAAGATCGCAGAGGAACTGGCCGCCAAGTTCGACATCCACCATGCGCCCAGCACGATCCGACGCTACATGCTCCCGCGCACGCCCCGCGGCGACCAGACCTGGCGCACCTTCGTTCGCAACCAGGCCAAGGAACTGTGGGCCTGCGACTTCCTGACTCAATGCACAGCCTTCTTCGCCGTCACCTACGTCTTCGTCATCATGGAGATCGACTCGCGGCGGATTGTCCATGTCAACGTCACGACCAACCCTACACTTCCATGGATAAAACAGCAGATTCGGGAGGCCACCGGTGAGGACCACGCTCCGCGTGTTCGGTGCATTCAGGCCGGGAAAACTACGCCCCAACCTTGAGCCCGCTCTCGATCCCCCGAGAAGTGCCGCGGAACTGCTCTATTGGCGTACACTCATCTGCTCGAACCCCGCTTCGGAGACAGGTCACCGCCTCCCACACCCGGCGGTTTCGCAGCTGACCGATTTTTCGCGGACCACGGGGGACTCGGCGATTGATCTGAAGAGCAATACCAGTCAGTCCCGTAAGCGGCTGAGAATCGCCTCCCAGATCGTGGAGAGATCGAGAACGGTGGCCCAGTGCTCAATGTAGCTGTGATCGATCTCATCGCCACTGGTCATGAGGATTCCCGCGATGTCTCGCAAGTGCTTCTCCGAGCTTCCCTCGGCATAGTACTGCATCTTCTTGATGATGACGTCCTCAGGGGCCGCGAAACTGGCCTCGTACGCTGGGGCAGGATGGATCCTCCGTATGCGGGCAAGCCGGCTCTTGTCGAACGGTGTATCGCGCATGATGATGATGTCGATTTTCAGCCCAGATGCTGGATGGATGATGTTGAACTGGGTTCGGTGCCGTACGGCCTCGCGGATCGCTTCAGCGCTGACGTAGTAGGTGTCATCGGGGAAGGATTCCAGCAAGGCAGGGATATTCTTCTCTCCAACAGCGGCCACGATGTCGATATCATTGGTTAGCCGAGGTTCTCCATACGCGATGGCTGCGATCGAACCGGTCACAAGGTAGGGAATGTCGAGGCGCTCGAAGACCACCACAGCGCGTTCCAGCAACTCATGCAGTTCCATCGGACATCCTCCTGGCTCCCTCACGCTCAACCTGCTCCCGGCTCCATCCAGGGTTCTTCTCTGCCAGTTGGGTCAGGAGCATCGTGCGTACAGATGTCCAAATCGCGAAGGCGATCTCGAGTCGTTCGGCGGGTGTCTTGCCACGCAGAACCCGCGCCATCGCCGGATCGACAGTCTCGATCTGGCCCCTGTCAAGACGCATACTGCGAATCTCCTCGCTGTTCCGGACTTCGGTCCAGATGAAAGGGTGCCCGGAGCGTTGGATCGAGAATCCCAAATCTGGGATCTGATTGAAAGAACTTCATCCGGAGGACTTCGATGACCCGTGATCGCCAGGGGCACACACCCTGAGGCGCGCATGCGAAACTCGGATTGTGAGATCAGTCTATCTGACCTTTGGGGGGGCGAGAGAACTCTTGCGCGAAGGGCTTCCGTGGGACCGTGCTCCGCGGAAACTCCATAACTCCCTCACAATCGGTCATCTCTCTCTCAATGGTACAATTTCACCCATGATCAGAACAACCCTATCTGCTCTCCTCGCCTTCGTACGGGCCGTCCTGATGCCGCGGGCAAGTCTGGCGCTGGAAAATGCCGCCCTGCGTCAGCAACTCACTGTTTACATCCGGACGCAGAAGCGACCCAGACTTCGTGCCGGAGATCGCGCGTTTTGGATCGCCCTTCACCGGCTATGGTCCGACTCCACACGCTCGCTTATCATCGTCAAGCCTGCCACTGTCGTCGGCTGGCACCGCCGGGGATTCAAGGCCATGTGGCGGCGCAAGTCGCGACCGGGCAAGATTGGCCGACCGCGCATTCCCCGGGAGCATATCGCCTTCATCAAACGAATCTCTTCCGACCAGCCCGGTTGGGGCGAGGACAAGATCGCCGAGGAACTGGCCGCCAAGTTCGGCATCCACCATGCACCCAACACCATCCGCTTCTACATGGTGCGCCGCACGCCCCGTGGCAACCAGACCTGGCGCACCTTCATTCGCAACCACGCCAGCGAGGTGTGGGCCTGTGACTTCCTGACGCAATACACCGCCTTCTTCGCCATCGCCTACGTGTTCGTGATGATGGAGGTGGGAACGCGTCGTATCGTACATGTCAACGTCACGAGCCATCCCACGCTGCCCTGGGTGAAGCAACAGATTCGGGAGGCCACCGGCGACGACAACGCTCCGCGCTTTCTCGTTCACGACAATGACGGTATCTTCGGTCAGTTTGGTCGGCCCGTGGCAGTCCAGCGCGAAGGCAAGACACGATCCTACCGCTGCCACCTCGACCAGTGGCTGGGTGAGGTCATGTGCATCGAAGGACTCCCCATCCCGTACGGTGCGCCCAACGCTTCTCCTTACGTCGAGCGATTCAATCGTACCTTGCGCGAGGAAGCCTTGAATCACTTCATCTTCCTCAGCGTCGATCACATCCGCCGCGTCGTGCGTGAGTACATTCGCTACTACAATGGCGCACGTCCGTCGCAGGCCATCCATTGGATCCCGGACCCGTATCCGGAACTCCGGCAACCGCCGCCGCCCGAGGGAACGCTGGTGGCGCTGCCGGTCCTCGGTGGCGTTCAGCACGACTACCGACTCGTCGCGTAGCCTCTCGCAGCAGCGTCGATGTATTGGCGGACCGCGGCACTGGTGTGCCTGCAAGCCGGGAAGCGCCGCTTTCTGTCACAGACCTACCAGCGCGCCGACCCTCGCCGCTTCCCCGACGTCCACAGGACTTCTGATTGGAGTCCCTACACTCAGCCCCAGCCCATGTCTCGCCGCCAGATCGACTTTTCGGGGAGTACGGGGACCGCCGAGCCTTCATGGGGTCTCGTACGGCTCCACGTTGTTGTCATCGCTGGTGAGCAGTTCCAACAAGCGCGGGTGGACGAACAGCACCTCGCGTCCGACTTTGCGGTCCTGAAGCACTTCGATCTCAACGAGGTTCCTCAGATAACGTGACGCAGCTTGTCGCTGTGCGATCCCCGCATCCACGAGATTCGCAATTCGGCAATACGGCTGCATGAACAGCTGATCGACGAGTTCACGGCTGTAAATCTTTGGCAAACGCTGGCGGACGTACTCAACTGTGACGGACGCCAACGCGCGAATGGCCGCAATCTTCTCCAGAGTCCAAAGTGCCGTTGTTTCAATGGCGCGCAGCATATACAACAGCCAAGGTTCCCATTGTCCGTGAGTCGTAACCTCGAGAAGCAATCTGTAGTACTCCGACTTGTTATCGATGATGTACCGGCTGAGGTACAAGATTGGCAAGGTCATCAAACCCTCCTGCACCAGGAACAGGCTATTCAACACGCGCCCCGTTCTGCCATTGCCATCTGAAAAAGGGTGGATGGCTTCGAACTGGTAGTGCCCAATCGCGAGTCGAAGAAGTGGATCAAGGTCTTGCTCATCGTGCAGAAACCGCTCCCAGTTCGCCAGTAGGTCACGAATCAGCGATTCGCTCTCGGGCGGAGTGTAGATAGTCTCGCCGGTAGCGGCATTCACCAAGGCCGTGCCGGGCACCCGGCGAACCTGCATCTCGACACCTCTGATCTGGCTGCAAATAGCTTGCGCGGTACGCGTGGTGATTGGGTGCGCGTCCAGTTCGTTGAATCCCTTCATCAGCGCCTGTCGATAGCGCAGGGCCTCCTTGGTGGCTGGATCCGCTCGATCGACTGCCGCCATTTGCTGGAAGAGCTTGTCCGTGGTCGTCATGATGTTCTCGATTTCGGAGCTGGCTTGGGCTTCCAGGATCGGCAGGGTGTTGATGAGCATCCCCGGATTGGGTATCAGTTCGGCGGCCTCTTTGAGGCCGGCCAAAGCGCTGCGGGATTTGATGCACTGACGCAAGACTGCCTTGCTCTCAATCTCCACAGTCGGCGGTAGCACAGGCAGATCATTGTAAGGCATTGCAGGATTGAATCTTGGGATATTCATGTTCTCAATCTCCCATTTCGACGACATGTCGTGAGGATATGTACTCTCGAGCGACATGTCAACATCATATGTCGCCGTAACCAGATTATGGCGACATGTGTCGCTCTTCGGCCTGTTGACAAAGCGATCACCTGTCCTCCATGGTGCCCGATTTGCCCAAACGGCGGGTCGGGACAACCATGAGTTTCATTCTACAACCTTGGCAGGTGCTCCTGCTTGCCCTGGCCGGGTGGATCAACCGAGAGCAGCAGGAGGTCATCGAGTATCTGCGCACCGAGAACCAGATTCCGAGGGAATCGCACGGCAAGAAGCGGATCAAGCTGAACGACAATCAACGGCGACGCTTGGCGATCAAGGGTCACCCGCAGGACTTTCCTTGTCTGTGTCCGGGGTTTCCCCCTTCGTGCCCGGCTAGGGATATCCGTGGTTCCGTGTCCACCTCCCGCCACGTCGCACGCAGCATGCGGATTTCCCGCACTACGCGCTCCTACAGGCTTCTCACCAAGGGTTATGGAACCTGGCAACGAGCCGAGACTCTCGACGCGTCCCTGACGTCCGCGGGATTGGCGAATGCAGTCTCAACTGACCACCGAAGCCCTCGTCCCACCTCGAAATCGACTTTTCGCGGACTGCGGGGCAGTCAAGTAGCAATTGGCCGGACATATGTGTTGCAATTATCCAATGCGCCAGAGTGCAAAATGGCGGCACAGCAGGGTACAATATGTCTGGTTGACAGAGAGCAATATGTCGCTATAGTAGGGTGCAATATGTCTGGGGAACGCATTACATCAAATACAGGAATTTCACGCTATATCGAGCGTCATGTTGAACGCGCCTTGGCCGATGCCTTGAAGGATACCCCCGTAGTTTGCATCCTGGGGCCGCGCCAGTGCGGCAAATCCACCTTGGCGCTACGGCAGGCTCCTGGACGAACCTATCTGAGCCTTGACGACCAGAGTGTTTTGTAACGTCTCACCCGATTTCAGAATAGTTTTGCCTGAGCGCAGATTTCCCTTTTTTTCCTGAGCAGCATCGGTATGGTGCGACTGTGCCTCCCAAATATTCGAACGCCCACATGGATAGACAGTTGGAGGATCGCGTTTACGCGGCGTGTCCACCGTCAGAATCCGCTTGTCAACGGCCTCCCCATTTCGAGATCGTCTCACCCATGTGAATCTAGTCGTCGTTCACCCGTAAGATGAGTATACCATGACGTGGCTCGCTTCTCTATTGGACCTGCTGGCTGCGGTCTTTCGCTCCCGGGCGGATCTGCAGCTGGAGAATCTGGCTCTGCGGCATCAACTTGCCGTGTTGCGCCGGG
>CAZNJE010000090.1:0-13819 GCA_964573295.1 uncultured bacterium
AGCAGTCAGGCCCGAGTCCCTAAGTCTAAAGTAATCGCGGCGTTCGAGTTTTCGGTAGCGACACGACTCATCGCAAGCGCCGCGCGTGCGAGCGGGCGAGAATCCGCCGCGTCTCAACCTGCCGATGAGCCCGCCGCCGCGCTGGATCTCTCGCAGTGGGCATGCTCCGCCCTCTCCCCTGCCCGACATCGTCACGGGGGGGCATATGGCTCTTGCGGTTCCAGGTCCGTGCGCGATGGGAGCCGGGCCCAGCTGGTGGGTCCGGACGCACCGGGCATGATCAAGGCGGCGGCCGGATCTGAGGGCCTGCTTGGGCAGGATCGGACATTCCCGGGGGTGGTGACACACAAGTCTCTGCGCGTTCAGGTACGTCGGTGGCCGGATCATCGGACGGCGACGGCAACGTCACGCTGCCTCCCCACATTCCGCTCCCTCCTCCCCCACGCGCGGGGACCAGCGGCGGCGGCGCCGTGGGCAGCCGCAGGTGGCGCAGGATCTTCGCCACGACCGGTGGATCGGAGAGGAAGGCCAGGATCACCATCGTGGACGAGCAGCGGGGGCATCGTAGCGCCTCGATGAAGAACACGCGGTGCAGCAACTGCGCCCAGGACAGAGGCGTGCGGCGCGCGGGGGACGCGGCCTCGGGCTGCTGGTCCGGCGCGCCGCGGGTACCGTCTGGGCCGGGCACGGCGGCCGCGGGGGTCTGCGCCTGGGCCTGCGCGGCCGGACTCGGAGGCGGCGCGGGCAAGCGCGCGCGGGCCCGGGCGTGATTGGCGAAGCAGCCATGATACCTGACCATGTGCGCGTAGGGCGCCGGAATGAGCGCCGCCATGCGCCGCAGGAAGTCGAGCGGTTCGAGCACCAGGCAAGTGGGGCCTTCAGGGTGGGGCCACGGGCGGCGCAGGTGGTAGAGGACGCGCCCGTCCTCACGCACCGACAAGCGGTCCTGAGCGAAGGCCGGTCGCGCGCCGTAGCGGCACAGGCGCTCGAGGGCCTGGCGGTCCTTGGCGGCCACGGACTGGGCGGCGTGGAGCGAGAAGCCGGCCACGCGGGCGCAGAGGGGCTTGGCCAGGCGCTGCGGATCTTCCTGCCCCGTGAGATCGAGTTGCGCGGGAACCACCGGCGCCCGGACGGCGATGGTCAGGGCCTGCTGCATGGCCGCCGCGGTCTGCTCGAGCAGGGCATCGGTCTCGCAGGCGGCGGCGCAATGACGCTCCACGACGGCGGTCAGGCGCCGGGCGATCTTCAGAGCCAGGGCGGCGACGTCCTCATCGGTCGGCGGTGGCAAGGGGACGAACGTCAGCAGGCCATCGTCGGCGGGCACGAAGAGGCCGTCGGGCACGAGACTGTGGACGTGCGGGTGGAGGTTCAGCGCTCCGCCGAAGCGCTGCAGGAAGCTGACCGCTCCGGTCTGCCCGTCGCGGATCCCTGAGGCGCGGCCGCGGCGGCGCTGCCAGGCAAACAGCGTGCGCAGGAAGGTGCGCAGCAGGGCCGTGAAGAGCGGGCGGTCGACAGCGAGTCGGAAGCGCAGGGCCCAGGGAAAGGTGAGCACCCATTGGCGGTAGCCGGCCTCGGGCAGGAGTTGGTCAACGAGATAGGCCGCGGTGTCGGCCATGCGACGCCCGACGCAACTGGGGCACAGTCTGCCTTTGCAGGAAAACGCCACGATCTGCTCATGGCCACAGCCCGGGCAGCGAATCCGCGCGAAGCCATGGCAGAGCAGTCCGCAGTCGAGGTATCGGCGGAACTCGCGTTCGATGAACCGCGGATAGCCTTCACCGTGCAGGCGCCGGGCCTGGGACAGGAAGGTCTCGAGGTGCTCGCGCACCACCTGGTGCAACACGCTCTTCTCGGGCTCGCGGCGGTGATAGCCGGGGGGCAAGGCAGCCGAGGCCGCGCCCGGGTGGCGCTCGTAGGTGTGGGCGGGCAGCGCAGGACCTGCGGCACCTGCGCTCGATCCGGCTGCGGCCGCCTCGGGGGATGATCGCGCGCGCTGGGCCATGCCTCAGGGCGGTAGCCAGATCGAGACCAGTTGGCGTAGCGGTCAGCCTCGCCGAGATCGCTATGGCCCGAGTACGAACATGCCCGACTCAGCCGCAGCATGCTTCGTGACGCTGGCGCTCGGCAGGTGAGAGGCCCGGCCTGCGGCGGTGGATCCCCATCCACCCAGCGCGCATCCCCGTAGACGAAAGACGCGTGCTTCTCGGCCCCACGGGCGTGGGCAAGAGCTACCTGGCCTGCGCCTTCGCGCACAAGGCCTGTGCATTGGCCACGAGGAGGTCGAGTCGACCGGTCCAGTCGAGAAGCGCGCGCAGGGCGGCCGCGACGTCCGGCTCGTGACCCACGTCGCACCTCATGAAGCGCAGTTGAGCGGGCGGGAATGCGTCCGCGAGGCGATTGCCCGCGGCCTCGTCGAGCCCGGGGACGAGGACGCGGTGGCCGGCCTCCACAAGACGCTGGGCGACGACGCGGCCAATCCCCTTTTCCCCACCCGTGACGAGGGCGACCGGGCCTGCTGATGTGCTGGAGTCTGTCATTGTGAAGAGGGAGCTGCAACCGGCCCGCGGGTCAACCGGGGCGGCCACTGACCGCTATCCGAGGCTCACGTCGAGCAGCATCATGACGGCGAAGCCGCCGAGCGCGCCGAGCGTGGCGGCATCCTCGTGCCCATGGCGGTGCGACTCGGGAATGAGTTCCTCGATCACGACGTAGAGCATCGCCCCAGCGGCAAAGGCCAAGGCGTAGGGCAGCACTGGCTGCACATAGACGACCGCCGCGGCGCCGATGACCGCCGCGACCGGCTCGACCATGCCCGAGAGTTGGCCGTACCAGAAAGAGCGGCCGCGCCCGAGGCCCTCCGCCCGCAGCGGCCCGGAAACCGACAGCCCCTCGGGGAAATTCTGCAGGCCGATCCCGAAGGCGAGGGCCATCGCCGCGCCGAAGCTGCCCGCGACCGCCGAGCCTCCCTCCGCGACCGCGCCAAAGGCGACCCCCACGGCGAGGCCTTCCGGAATGTTGTGCAAGGTGATCGCGCTCACGAGGAGCGTCGCCCGCTTGAGGCGCGGCGGATTCTCGCCGGCTCGCACGCGCGGCGCTCGCCAGGATTCATGTCCCGGGCGACGTCGAGGCCACTCTGACTCGGAGCTGGGGCGTTTCGCAGTTCAATCTTCCTACGCGCCTCGGAGCTGGGGCGTTTCGCAGTTCAATCTTCCTACGCGCCGGCCAAGCGTGTGCAGGCGGAGACGCGGGACGCTCATCCTGACGTTCCCTGGCGCGATATGGCCGGCATGCGCGACAAACTCGTGCGCGGCCCCCCCGGATCGAGGATCGACGGCTTGTTGGGTATGAGTAAAATAACCTACTTGACGCGCGCGTCATCAGGCCTTATTTAGTCAAGCATGCGAGCACCTGAAGAACAGCGGGCATTACGGCAAGTGGCCGCACGTCTCGGCGAACTCCTCGACGTGGCCCCCTCAGAGGTCTGCCAGCGTCAGGACCGGCGCGCCTCCACGGTCGACGCCATCATCGAGATCGCGGGGACCACGTTCATCGTCGAGTACAAGAGTTCGGGCGCCACCGCGCCGGTCTCCGCCGCGATCGAGCAGGTACTCGAGCACGCGACCGCCATCGGGCCGCGCGCTGTCCCTCTCGTCGTGGTTCCGTTCATGGGCCCGGTCGGTCGTCGCCGGTGCAAAGACGCCAACGTCGCCTGGCTGGATCTGAGCGGCAACGCGCGGATCGTCGCGCCGGGCATCCGCGTGTTGGTCGAGGGCCGGCCGAATCAGTTCAAGAGCCGGGGCAGGCCGTCCAGCGCGTTCGCGCCCAAGAGTTCCCGGATCTCCCGCTGGCTCCTGATGCACGCAGGAACGTCGACGAAGCAACGCGACCTCGCCCAGGCGACGGACATGGACGAGGGCTTCACGAGCCGGATCGTCTCCCGGCTCGAAGAGGAGAGCTTCATCCTGCGGGGGCAGGACGGGAAGTTGAAGCTCCGGGACCCGGATCTCCTACTCGATGCCTGGCGCGAGGTCTATGATTTCTCGATGCACCAGGTCATCCAAGGCCACCTGGCCGCCCGCTCTGGGGAGGAGGCGCTATACCAACTGGGGACCAGTCTGCAGCGCCTGGGAGTGCGATACGCGGCGACTGGTCTCGCCGCGGCTTGGCTGCTGACCAGGTTCTCCGGCTTCCGGCTGACGACGATGTACGTCGCAGAACGCCCGGTGTCCGAGGCCCTGGAATCTCTCGGCTTCCGCGAGGAAGAGCGAGGGGCGAACGTGTGGCTCGTGGTCCCCAAGGACGAGGGCGTGTTCCAAGGTGCCGACGAGCGCGACGGGATCACCTGCGTGCACCCGGTCCAGGCCTACCTCGATCTCAAGGACCAACCGGAGCGGGCGAAAGAGGCCGCTGAACAACTGCGCTCCGCGGTGCTGAATTGGAGTTCCCATGCCTGACAAGCCGTCGTTTGCGGACGGATATCGCAGCGAACAGGTCCATCTGGTGCGCGCGACCTGCCTGTACGTCGCGACGAAACTGGGCGACCTGATGGACGATCTCGTGGTTGTCGGCGGTCTGGTTCCGTCGCTGCTCATCGATCCATCTGGGCTTGTCCGAGGCATCGATCCGCACGTCGGGACGATGGACCTCGACGTGGGATTGGCCGTCGCGCTGCTGGATCAGGGACGCTACCGGACGATCACCGAGAGGCTCCGTCGTGCGGGGTTCTCGCAAGATGTCAACGCGGAAGGTAACCCGACCCGGCAACGCTGGACGATCGAAGGTATCGGGAGGGTAACGGTCGACTTCTTGATCCCGCCGACGCAACCCGGCGATGTCGGTGGGGCCCTCCGGAACATCGAGGCCGACTTCGCCGCGGTCATCGCGCCGGGGCTTCACCTGGCGTTCCGGGATCGTCGCCGCCTGCCGCTATCCGGCCGGACCATCATGGGCGAGGACGCCGCCCGGGACGTATGGGTGTGCGGACCGGGCGCCTACGTCGTCCTCAAGGCATTGGCGTTCGATTCGCGGGGCGAGAACAAGGACGCCTACGACCTGTTCTACGTCGTGCGGAACTTCGGGTCCGGGATAGAGGACATTGTCGAGTGCCTGCGGCCCCTTCTCGACGATCCGGCAGGGTCGGATGCAGTCGCCATCCTGCGGCGGGACTTCCTGGATCACAACGGCCTCGGCCCGCGGCGTGTTGCTGAGTTTCTGACCCGAGGAGCTGATGACGACATTCAGGCGGACGTGGTCGGATTCGTCAGGCAGCTGCTCAATCGCTTGTAGTTGCTCGATACCTGCTGTGCGTTTGAGTCGCTTGTGGATGCCAGGCCTTGAAATTTGATCGGTTGTTCGGTCGCGGGGAGGCGTCAAGGGACTGTACGGGTCGCTGTGTTTGATCTCTCGCCACGCAACCATCACGGCGGATTCTGAGGAATTACCGTTTCTGTGTCCAGCCCGCGGAGCCAAGTTTTTTGTGGGGGAATGCAGGGCAGATGAAGTTGACTGACGAGCCGCCGGGGGGCGGTTTTTTGGTGCCCGTAAGCTGTCGGGGGAAAAGGCTTAACCTCAGTATACTGTCCGAATTCCTGGGACCACCTCTTCCAACTCCTATTCAGAACTGAAGCCGAACATACCGTTGCTGTTGGCCAGGTTTTCCGTCGGGATGGGCTGAATGACATCCCAGTGCTCGACCACTTTGCCGTTCTCGATTCTGAACAGGTCGTAGAACGCTTGCGCCTTTCCGCCCCACTCACCTTCGCTCACCGTGAGTACAAAATTGCCTTCACCCAATACCTTGTGAATCCTCTTGTACTTGAACATGTTGTCTTGCGCGGTGAGGTACTGAACGGCTTCCACGATTCCGCTCAACCCATCTTTAATGTCAGGGTTGTGTTGGTGGTACTGTTCCGCACTGATGTAGTCGGGCATCTTGCTGGGGTTCTTCCCCATCAGGAGGTCCCCCACCAGGGCCTTCGCGAGCGCCTTGTTGGCTTCGGTCTTGCCCGCGTCCGTCGACTTCACGGGGCCGTCCGTCTGGGTTCTGCCGCTCGCGGTCTGCTTGACCAGCGGGGCCATGGCGTCCCAGTGCTCGGAGACCTTGCCGTCGTCATCCACGCGCAAGATGTCGAAGGACACCATCTCCTCCGCGCCGAACGGCTTCGCGTTCCTCCAGATGTTGTGCATGAAGATGTAGTTGCCGTCCTGGAACATCCGGATGTTCTCGGCCGTGGTGTGGTTCTCCTGCAGCACCGGCAACATCTGAATGAACGGCTCCAGCCCGGTCGGGATGTACGGGTTGTGCTGGATGTAATCGGCGTTGGCCAACTGACGCATGGTCGCGGGATCGTTCTTCAGCACCGCGCCCAGAAAAGCGCCTACGGTTTCTTTCTGGCTCATTGTTACGCTCTTTTTCGTCTGAGATTCACCGAGACGGAACGGCCACTCAGCCGTGCGCTCCGCCGAGAACGCCTTCGAGCTGCATTTCCCGCAGGATGTTGTCCTGGAGGGGTTGGGTGCGGGCGTTGATCTCGTCGACGCCCCAGGTCATGCCCACGACCGTGCGGGTCGGGCGTTTGCCCGCAGGCATGTCGGCCAGCTTGACGTAGGCATCCACCACCCATTGCGGATCGGGCGCGCCTTCACTGGTCAGGAGCTGGGCGAAATGCGCGCCCATGGCGGCCGGCACGCCGGCGAGATCACCGTAAGAGGCCGACACATCCTCCCGCGCGGGCGGCTTGCCGGCGCCCAGAAGGCCGGTGCCGAAGGGGCCGGGCTCGACGATCGCGATGTCGACACCGAAGGGCGAGACTTCGTAACGCAGCGCCTGGGCATAGCCCTCCAGCGCGTGTTTGGTGGCCGTGTAGGTGCCGAAGAAGGGCGGCGAGATGCGCCCGACCAGCGACGAGCAGTTGATGATCAACCCCGCCCCAGCGGCCCGCATTCCGGGCAGCACGGCCTGCATGGCCCGGATCGCCCCGAAATAGTTGGTCTCCATCTGCTCTCGGGCCTGCGCGACGCTGAAGGCCTCGGTGAGGCCGAGATACATGATGCCGGCGTTGTTGATCAGGATGTCGACCGGGCCTTGCGCCAGAATCTGGGCAAAGCCGTCCGTGACCGAGGCGTCAGAGGCGACATCCATCTCGATGATTGAGACCCGGGGCGAGAGTCCCTCCAGTGCAGTCTTGCTCGCCGCGTTGCGTCCTGCGACGTCGCGCATCGTGCCCCAGACGCGATAGCCTCGATCGGCGAAGGCACGCACGGCCCCCTCGCCAAAACCGCTGCTGGCCCCTGTGATGACCACCGTCTTGATCCCGTCCGTCATGGTGCAATCTCCCGCTTGAATGGTTCGTTGCCGACTCCGCTTGACTATTTAGCTACCAACTAGTACAAATAGATGCGAAGGGCGTCAAGGGTAAAAATACCTAGTGGTACAAAAATGAACGAACCGAAATCCCCTCGCGGCCGCCCGCGGACGATGGACACCGATGCGGTGCTTCAGGTCGCCGTGACCGCCTATTGGCGTGGCGATCCCGGCGATGTGTCGATGAACGCGATCTGCCAGCTGGCGGGCGTGTCCAAGCCCTCGGTCTATCGCGAGTTCGGCAGCGAGGATGGGCTGTCGCGCGCGGCGCTCGACAGTTATGCCATGGCGGTGCTGGCGCCTGTGTTCGCGCAATTGCAAGGGGACCATAGCCTCAAGGACACGCTGGCGGCGCTCATCGACTTCGCCTGCGCCGACCCCCGGATGGAAACCGGTTGTCTTTTTCACAAGATGCGCGCAGGCAAGCACCGGCTGGGGCCACAGACTCGAGCGCGGGTCGATGAGATTGATGCGGCCGCCCTGTCCTCCTTTGCCGCGTTCCTGCAGGCCCGGCGCGAGGCCGGCGACTGGCCGGGCGACCTGACGGTCGAAGCCGGGGCGCGCTATCTCATGGAACAGGTGGCGCTTGCCGTCACCCAGCGCGCTTCGGGCGAGGACCCAGGCCTCATTCGCGAGATGATCACGTTGGCGCTCTCGGTGTTCTCCCGGTCCTGACCGGTGCCCTTTCTTGGAGCGAGAGTTTGGCTGACCCTTGTCCTTGTCCCTAGTCAAAACCCCATCGCGAAGGAGGTCGCGCAGGGTGGTCAGGAGGAGGTACAGCATGCCCTGGATATCGGCACCAGGGGAACTCGCGTGAGGTGCAATTCGTTGACAGACAGTTGGTTACTGGCTACGGTCGCCAGGCGATCGAGGCTTGCGGGTGGTAGCTGAACCCAAGCAGAGAGACCCATGGCTCACTTTGATGAATTGACCCAGTTGCTTGGACGCCATGAGGGCCAGGACCTCGAATTCAAGTCCGCCAGGGGAGGTTTGCCAGTTAGCCTGTGGGAGACCTACAGTGCGATGGCGAATACGGAGGGCGGAGCGATCGTGCTAGGCGTCTCGGACGACAGTTCGATCGTGGGACTTACGGACCCCGGCAAGATGCGCAAGCAGTTCTGGGACACGGTGAACAACCGTGGAAAGGTCAGTGTGAATCTGCTCCATGACGATGATGTCGTGGAGCATGTCATTGCAGGCAGGGTCGTCATCTGGATCAGTGTTCCACGCGCGGATCGAAGGCAGCGACCCGTCTATGTTGGACAGAATCCACTCATCGGGACGTATCGGCGCAACTTCGAGGGCGACTACCGCTGCTCGGAGCAGGAAGTTGGTCGGATGCTGGCCGACCGTGGCGACGAGCCCGCTGATGCCAAGATTCTGGAAGGCTTCAGCTTCGACGACCTCGACGAGGCGAGTATCCAGCAGTACCGCCAGCGGTTCTCGGCACGGACACCTGACCATCCCTGGTTGTCCGAGGACCTCGCTGGGTTCCTCGGGAAACTGGGAGCATGGCGCAAGAGCCGACGGCGACCGCAGGAGGGCGTGACGGTCGCCGGACTCCTGATGTTCGGCAAGGTTGACGCAATCCGATCGGTCGAGGCCGTGCCCGAATACCACCTCGATTACCGCGAACGACTTTCGGAGGACGCCGCGGTTCGGTGGACGGATCGGCTGACGGTTGACGGGACCTGGGAAGCGAACCTCTTCCAGTTCTATCAACGGGTGATCCAGAAGATCTCTGCCGATCTGAAACTGCCGTTCCAGCTGGACCAAGATCTGTTCCGCCGCGGTGACACGGCGGTCCACGAGGCACTCCGGGAAGCTCTGGTGAATGGCTTGATTCACGCAGACCATCGTGGCGAAGGTGGTGTCGTCATCGAGAAATTCCGCGACCGGATCGAGGTCTCGAATCCCGGGACGCTGCTGGTCTCGTTCGACCAGCTTCTCAAGGGTGGGGTCAGCGAGTGCCGCAATAGGTCGCTGCAGACCATGTTCATGATGATCGGTGCTGCCGAGAAGGCCGGGTCGGGGATCGACAAGATCCGTCAGGGCTGGCAGTCGCAGCACTGGCGTCTGCCACGTTTCGAGGAGCAGGTTCAGCCATCTCGGATTCGACTGATCATGCCCATGGTCAGCTTGATGCCGGACGAGGTTCTGACCGAGTTGCGTGAGCGTTTCGGGGCCAGTTTCGCGGGGCTCTCCGAGAACGAGGTCCAGGCGGTCGTGACGGCCCGGATCGAGAGCCAGGTCACGAACGGTCGGATGCGCGAGATCTGTCGGGAACACGCGGCTGATCTGACGAAGTTGTTGCAGGGCTTGGTCCAGCGGGGCTTCCTGGAGCAGTTCGGACAGCGACGCTGGTCGTCGTATCGGCTCGCGGAGAAGAAAGGTGGGACGACCGAGAGGTCCCAACATATCCCGGGGGACTCCTCACATATCGCCGCCGACTCCTCACATATGGACGGCTGGGACTCCTCACACAGGCTTGAGGACATGCCGCAGGAATTGCTGGAGCAGTTGCGCCGAATCGCGCAACCGGCACAGATTTCACGGCGACTCGAGCCCGAGGTGACCCGGAGCCTGATTCAGGAGCTTTGCTCCGGCCGCTATTTGACGGCGGCCCAGTTAGGGAAGCTATTGGATCGTAAGCCCGGTCCTTTGCGCGATAGGTTCCTGGCGCCCATGGTCGCGGCGGGCGTCCTGCGGTTGAGGTACGCCGGCAGCCCCAACAGGCCGGATCAGGCGTATACGGCGGCTTGATGGGTTCTTCGCTCATATGCGTTTGGTGGGCGCTGGGGACAGTCAGCGACGATCACGATCCAGAACAGGCTCACTGTACACAATTGGGGTCATCTGGTTCAAAATGAGCTGGAAAGACTGGTGTCCCTCCTCAAAACCCCATCGCCGACCCCCTGTCCCTTCGGAATATCCCATCCAGCCGGTTCTCTGAGGATTCACGACCGGCTCGGCCGTTCCCAGAATCTTCCGCTTCTACGTCCCGCCGGAGGAGCCAACGCTCGAGGTTCCTGGTTCCCGAACATGGCGTGGCGGTATACCGTCGTGGTGACCGGGATGGTCTGTCCCGAGTCGAGAATACTAGACGAGGCACGCCAGGACGCGCCGTTGCCGGTCCAGTAGCATCACCGTGATCGTGGACCATCGGCGATCTCGGCTCAACAGGTATGGAGAACACGTCATCAAGCGCCACGTGCTCACCCTCGTCGTTGCCCTCGCCGCCCTCCTCCTGGCGTCCTCCGGCCTGGCGTCCGACGCCCCGGTTCCCTTCGAGGGACCCGAACTCACCGACCTGTGACCGCAAACTGGCGGATGCAGCAAGGAGTCTGGGGGGCCACCCCCGTTGACGGCCCCACCTGTTGATGGCCCTATTTGCCCCGGGCCTTCTGACCGCGTATCTTTGTCCGCGCATGACGACTGTATTCTAGGCAACCGCACGTCCCGACCTTGATCGGGTTTGCGCTCTCCAGGGAGCGTCCTTCCGCGTGCCGTTGCTCATCCCCGTGACATGAAATCGATTCGAGAATCGTGCCGCGAGCATGGTGACCCTCCGTGTCTCCATGCTGGCCTACTTGTTCAACGGGAGAGAACCCACCATGAACCACGACAAGATGATGAACGCCATTCACGAGATCTTCGACCCCGCACTGCCGCGCCTGGCTCCCGGCGATGACGCCGTCACCCGCCGCGCCCTGGACCTGCTCTTCCCCGGCGGCCTGGGGCGCCCGTCCAGCGACTTCCGCGTGCTGGACGTGGGCTGCGGCAACGGCTCCCAGACCCTGTGCCTGGCGCGGGAACTGGGTTGCCGGGTGACGGCGCTGGACAACCACCAGCCTTACCTGGACGAATTGCAACGACGCGCCCAGGCGGAGAAGCTGAGTCACCTGATTCAGCCCCTCTGCGCCGACATGAACACCCTGGGAGACGGCGAGGGCGAGTATGACCTGGTCTGGGCCGAGGGCTCGGCCTTCGTCATGGGCATTCCCCAGGCCTTGCGCGCCTGGCGGACGCAGCTGGTCCCCGGTGGCGCCCTGGGCTTCACCGACCTGGTCTGGCTGAAGGACGATGCACCCGCCGCATGCCGTGACTTCTTCGCGGGCATCTGCCCGGACATGCCCCACGCCGACGCCGTGAAGCTGACCGTGGCCGACTTCGGGTACGAGCTGGTGGGTACCTTCACCCTGCCCGGACACGCCTGGTGGGAGAACTTCTACGTGCACCTGAAGGAACGCCTGGTGGGGTTCCGGCCGGCCGAAGACTGCGAAGAGTCGCGCGCCGTGCTGGAGATGGCCCACGGCGAGATCGAAAATTACCGCAAGCACTCGGACTGGTTCGGCTACGTCTTCTACCTGATGCGCAGGGCGGACTGATCGAGTCATCATCTTCAACCGAAGCGCCGGGACCTGCGGTGGTCCCGGCGCCACCTCCATGGCGAACCACGCCGTTGCCGACTATGCTGGCCCGACGGACCGATGACCCGATCCTGCGTGAGATGCAAATGATCACGACCATCCCTGCACCATGACATGAGCGCCGCGGGCCCGGACCGGCGGCTCGGGGTATTCCATGAACCAGCAGATCGGCCCCTACCAGATCATCCGGGAAGTCGGCCGCGGTGCCATGGGGGTGGTGCACCTGGCCCGCGACACGCGGCTGAACCGCGAGGTGGCGATCAAGGAGCTGCCCGAGCACTTCGCCCAGGACCCCATGCGCCTCGAACGCTTCGAGCGCGAGGCCAGGGTGCTAGCCTCCCTGAGCCATGCCAACCTGGCCGGGATCTACGGAGTCGAGGAGCAGGCCGGGGCCAGGTACCTCGTCCTGGAATACGTCGACGGCGAGACCCTGGCCGACCGGCTCGACCGGGGCCCCATGCCGCTGGACGAGGCGCTGGAGCTGGCGGTCCAGATCGCTGCCGGGGTCGAGGCCGCCCATGAAGCGGGCATCGTCCACCGTGACCTCAAGCCCGCCAACATCAAGCTCACCCCCGAGGGCAAGGCGAAGGTGCTCGATTTCGGCCTGGTCCGCGCCGACGAGGGCTCGACCTCATCGAGCAGCCTCGGCGTGGACAGCGCGACGCTGACCGCAGCGCGGCAGTCGCCGACCATCGAGGGCACCATCCTGGGCACCGCGGCCTACATGAGCCCCGAGCAGGCGCGCGGTCGCCGCGTGGACAAGCGCACCGACATCTGGTCGTTCGGCGTCATCCTCTACGAGATGCTCACCGGCGCCAGCCCCTTTCGCGGCGAAACGGCCTCGGATTCCATCGGGGCCGTGCTGCACAAGGAAATCGACCTGAACCTGCTGCCGGCCGGCACGCCGCCCCTGGTGCGGCACGTGCTCGTGCGTTGCCTGGAGCGGAACCGGGACAGCCGTTATCGTGACATCGGCGACGTGCGCATCGAGCTCGAACGAGCACGGACCGAGCCACCCGCCAGTGGAGACGCGGGCGGCCGGCGGCTGCCGACGGCGGTGATCGCGGCGGTCGCGCTGGTCATGGCCGTGCTCGGGGCCGGCGCCGGCTGGCTGCTCCGGCCCGAGTCGGCCAGGACGCCGCTGCACGTGGCGGTGCCGCTGCTGGATCGGTTCGAGGCCGTCGAGAATTTCCGCCTCTCGCCCGACGGCGAGACGCTGGCGATCATCGCGCGCGAGCGGGTCCCGGACCATCAAGTGTCCGAACGCGCCATCTACGTGCGCCGGTGGTCCGAGTCGGTGTTCCGCAAGGTGCCCGGTACCGATCGCGCGCACGAGCGCCTGCTCATGTTCTCTCCGAGCGGGGACCAGCTCCTGTTCCGGGTGAGGGACGAGTTCCGTCCGGCCTGGGAAATGCGGACCGCACCGCTGGCCGGCGGACCGGGCACCAGGCTGTACTCCATCGAGCAGAACGGACTGCTGGGTCCCCGGATCGGTTATCGCTCGGACCATGAACTCGTCGCCCTGTCGGCGGACGACGAGAGCCTCTACCGGGTCCCGGCGGACGGTGGCGCGCCGGAATTGATCGCACCGCTGACCGGCCGGGGCGACCGCTACATGTTCCAGTTCCAGATGCCGCACCCAGGCGGACGTTTCCTGGTGGCATCGACCTGGAGCCCTTCGACCATGACGTCGGCGGTGTACCGCATCGACCTCGACAGCGGCGAAGCCTCCGTGGTGCTGGAGAACGCGGGTCGGCCGCACTTCCTACCCGGCGGCCTCATGGCCTTCATGCGAGACCAGTCGTTGTGGGTGGCGCCCTTCGATGCGGAATCCGCCCAGGTCACCGGGACGGCCGTCGGTCATCTGTCGGACGTGCAGGCCATCTCCCTGGACCGCGATGGAGGGCGCGCCGTCTACACGACCCAGGACGATGCCCGAGATCGGTCCGAGATCGTCATCGTCGATGACGCCCGGACGATCCGCCCGAGGCCGCGTCCCCCGCGCGCCGCACGCCTCTGTCCTGGG
>CAZNJE010000091.1:0-13521 GCA_964573295.1 uncultured bacterium
GAGGCTGTGCTCGGGTTTTTGCCCCGGGGCAAAAACCCCTGGCGGCGCTCCGGCGCGGGTCATTGAGGTTGCAGAGGCTGTGCTCGGGTTTTTGCCCCGGGGCAAAAACCCCTGGCGGCGCTCCGGCGGTAGGTCGCTCCCCAAAAATAGCGGGGAGCAGACATAGCCGCTCCCCATCTATCGAGGCGGATGACTCCAGGGAGGGACCACTACGGCGCCGGACTCGTTCGCAATCGCAAGATGCTTTTCGGCTGGGTCCTCCGAGATGACACTTTGGGAGTGCGGAAGGCTAGTAAGGGTGGTATTGCCCACCCTCGAGGGTCATCAGCCTAACCGGCCACTCCCGAACCAGGCTGCGAACTCCCTGGCTCATCCGACTGATGTCACGCTATCACCGACCTGAGATCCTGTCCAGCGAATTGGGAACCCAAATGTTTATCTCGTGAAAACCAAACTGTTTACACCTGATAATCATAGCGTCGTAAACACTTCAAGTTCAAACCAGTCGCCCACTTGCCCGGCAGCTGCGGTGCCGGGCCTCTAGCCAGCCATCTAGCCAGCCTCCAGATCGTTGATCTCCGGCGGCAGCGCCTTCATGGGCGGCGTGAGCAGGCTGACCAGCCATGTCGCCAGCATGGAGACGGTGAAGGCCGGCACGAGCTCGTAGAGGCCCAAGCCGGTGGCGGCTTCCACGGCAGAGCCCCAGCTGAGTTTCCAGAGTACCGTGATGACCAGCCCGGACACCATGCCTGCCACCGCTCCCCACAGGTTCACGCGCCGCCAGAAGAGTCCCAGCAAGATCGGAGGGCCGAAAGCCGCGCCCAGACCGGACCAGGCGAACAGCACGAACCAGAAGACGACCCGCACCTCGCCCAGCGCGAGAGCCAAGGCCAGCAGACCCACGCCCAGCACACATGCCCGCGAGATCCACGCCATCGCCCGTTCCAGGGCCTGCGCCGAAATCCGGCGGTGAATACCGAGCATACGGTCGAGAAAATCACGCGCCACCGCGGAGGAGACCACCAGGAGCTGGCTGTCGGCCGTCGACATCATGGCGCTCACGATCGCCGCCAGGAGAATGCCACCCAGCACCGGCGGCAAGTGCGTTGTGGCCAGGCTCGGGTAGGCCTGTTCCGGATCCACCAAGCCGGGAACCGCGATCCGAGCCGCGAGACCCAGGATCACGGCCCCGTAGAGCGCCAAACAGCCCCACACGATGGCAATGATCCGCGCGCGCCGAAGCGTTCGGCCCGATCGGGCCGCCATGTAGCGAGTGAGCACATGGGGCTGTCCGGGGTAGCCGAAGCCGATGCCCAAGAGCCCGATGACCCAGCCCAGCATGGCCATGCCCGTGGCGCCCCCCAGGGGATCGAGCAGATCGGCTCCGCCGATCATCTCCACCCGCTTCTCGAACGTCCAGGCATCCTCACCGGCGCGGATCACGTCCCCGGGCAGGAGCACCTGTTCGCCGGCAAACGGCTCGTCGTTGAGGTAGACCGGCAGAGCCGTGGGCAGGGTCTCGGCCGACGGAACCCCGGCGGACGGCGCGTCGTCGGGCGGCACGTCGGTGGGCGGCACAGTGCGAGACGAGGCATCGGTGGGTGCGTTGGTGGTGGCGACACCGGTGGGCTTCGGTGCGGACCTGAGCACGAATTCGTGATGCTTCTCGCCGGCTTCGTCGACCGCACTGCGCCGAACGGCCTCGACTTCCGGCGTAATCCGAAGCGGTTCGGCCTCGAGTCCGATTTGCTCGGCCACCGCGCCCCGGGTCACCATCATCACCGCCTCGGTGCGCGCGGGCGCTTCCTCCAGCGCATCCCACAGGGCCCGCGGTCCTCCCACCGACGCGACGGTCACGATCGGCAGGATGATCAGGCCGAAGACCATCAGGAGTCCTTGGGCCAGATCGGTCCAGGAAACCGCCCGAAACCCACCCACGAGCGTGTAGACGATCGTGATCAGTCCGCCGATCAGCACCCCGTGCGCGTAGGTGATGCCGTAGGACTCTCCAAACGCCATCTGGAAGGCCTTGCCGGCCGCCGTGAATTGCGCCGAGACGTAGAACATCATGCAGAACAGAATCGTCAGAATCCCCAAACCGCGCAGGAGGTTCCAGCGGTCGCCGTAGCGTGACGCCAGGTAACCCGGAATCGTGATCGCGCCCAGCGCGTGGGTCTGCGCACGGAGGCGAGGAGCCACCAGGTACCAGTTGCACGCGTAGCCCAGGAGCACGCCGGGTACGGTCCAGACCGATTGCGCGCCCCACTGGTAGCCCATTCCGACCAGACCGATCACGAGCCACCCGCTTTCGCTGCTCGCGACACTGCTGATCGCGGTCACCCACGCCCCCAGACCCCGGTCGGCAAGGAAGAATCCTTCCATCGTCCGTCCATAGCGGGAGGCAATGGCCCCGACGACCATGACGAAGAGCAGATACAGAACGAATACGATCGCAATCAAGGTCATGACGTTCCCTCTCTCTCCTAGCTGCGGCCGTTCAGATCGCTCCGGGCATACCGCCAGAAGGCGAACAGCAGGAGCCCGGCGGGAAACAGGATGAAGGTGATCCAGAGACGGACCGCCAGCGGAGTGAAGGCCGCGCCCGCCACCATGATTGCGGGGATCACGAGGAAGAGAAGCAACAGGTAGCCTAGAAACATGGGATCCTCCTGGCCGGGATCCGGCCCACCGGCGGGTCCGGTGCGCGGTGCCTGCCGGTATGGGCTCTAGGGATCGCACAGCTCATCGTTCAGCTCATCGTTCAGCTCGCCGAACCTCCCATCGCCATCACAGCGCCTCAGCCTACGCCAATCACGGCGCAGGTCAATCGCGGCGGCCTTCCTGCAGATCGAGCCGGTGGCTGCCTCGCGTGCCGCGGGCGCCTCATGTGCCGGGGGCGCCCCATGGGCCGGGGGTGGTCCCATGTGCCAAGGACGCCCCATGTGCCGGGGACGCCCGATGAGTCCGGGGCGGAGCCGGGACCAGATCGGCAACTTGAGACCTTGTACCTGCCCTCTCGTCTGGGCATCTGCCCGTTCATCCGCCGTTGGTCGGTCTTTTGTCCACCCAACCCTCCAACTCATTGGCGGAACGTATCCAGCCTGTGCTATCCTTATAGGCGAATGGTCGTACGGTGGGAGGCAATTGGCCCACCGAGGATAAGCTGCCGCGCCTCGGATTGCCGGACTCAGACCCCCATGCCAGGCCTCGCAGGCTGGCCGGCTCCATGGCGCTGTACGTTCACGCGCAGGAGGACGGCTTCATGAGATCTACCTACCGATATCCGCTTATGGCGATCCTGGCTCTGGTCGCATCCTTGCTTGGCACCGGGCTTGCGCACGCCGAGATCGTCGACGTCGCCGGCAGCACGGGGCAGACTGGCATCACGCTTCAGTCACAGGACGTAACCGGTGTCGATCTGCACTTCGAGATGGGCTACTACAAAGTCGACGCCCTCGAGAGCAATGGCGAGACCGTACAGAAGGTCTCGATGCCGGGGGTCTTTCTGCCCAATGACGCCGGTGCCCCGGACCTGCCCGGTGTGAGCTGCTTCGTCGCGGTGCCCCAGGGCGCAACGGCCAGCTACGAGATCGTGGCCAGCCGAGTGCGCACCGTGCACGGCTACGACCTGGGTCCGGCTCCGGTCATTCCGCGCGAGAACGACGATTCACCCCTGGTCTATGAGCGCGATCTCGCGATCTATTCGCGCAACGCCTACTACCCGGAAAGCTCGGTCATGGTGTCCGAGCCCACGCTCATGCGCGGTCTCGACGTGGTGGCCGTCGGCATCACGCCGTTCCAGTACAACCCGGTGACGAAGGAACTGAGGATCTTCACCGAGTTCGACCTGCGTGTCACGTTCCACGGCGGCAACGGCCAGTTCGGCGAGGATGCGCTCCGTAGCCGCTACTGGGAGCCGATCCTGCGCAACAACGTGGTCAACTACGCCTCGCTGCCCGAGATCGACTTCAACCGCCCGACGATGAACCGGGAAGGCTACGAGTACATCATCATCTCGCCCGACAACCCCGACTTCGTCGCCTGGGCCGATACGCTCGCGAATTGGCGGACGCTGCAGGGCATCACGACCGGTGTCTTCACGACCACCGACATCGGCGGCACCACGAGCACGGCGATCGAGAACTTCCTCAATGACGCCTACGACAACTGGGAGGTTCGCCCGGTGGCCTTCCTGCTTCTGGGCGACTATCCGAACTCCGGGGACCGGGACACCGGGATCACCTCGCCGTCTTGGGGCGGCTACTGCGTCTCGGACAACATCTACGCCGACCGCAACGGCAACGATCTGCCCGACATGGCCCACGGCCGCATCTGTGCCCGCAATGCCGGCGAGCTCGAGACGATGATCGGCAAGATGCTCTCCTACGAGCGCGAGCCGATCACGAACCAGCACTACTACGACCACCCGGTCATCGCCGGCGGCTGGCAGACCGAACGCTGGTTCATCCTGTGCACCGAGATCTGCCTGGGCCACCAGGTCAACGTACTCGGCAAGGAACCGGTTCGTGAGTACGCCATCTATTCGGGCACACCGGGCAGCACCTGGTCCACGAACCAGAACACCTACATGTTGCTCGACTACTTCGGCCCCGAGGGGCTGGGCTACATTCCCTCCACCCCGCAGCATTTGACCGACTGGGGCGGCAACGCGGCCCGGCTGAACAACGATCTCAACCAGGGCGCCTACATGCTCCTGCACCGCGATCACGGCTACGAGCTCGGCTGGGGTGAGCCGGACTACGACAACGGCGACCTGAACGGGCTCACCAGCGACTACTACCCGTTCGTCTTCAGCATTAACTGCCTCACCGGCAAGTACAACTACAGCTCCGAATCCTTCACCGAGAAGCTCCACCGGATCGCTCATGGCGCGGTCGGTGTCGTCGCGGCCTCGGAGATCTCCTACTCCTTCGTCAACGATACGTTCATCTTCGGCATGTTCGATGGCCTGTGGGACAACTTCATGCCGGACCAGCAGGTGCATCCGGTGGGTCAGGATCCTTTGCGCACCGCCTTTGCCATGTGTAACGGTAAGCATTTCCTGCAGGGCAGCAACTGGCCGTACAATACGTCCAACAAGGACGAGACGCATCACCTCTTCCACCATCACGGCGACGCGTTCATCCAGATGTACTCGGAGATGCCGCAGCTCCTTTCGGTGGTGCACGACGGCATCCTCTTCACCGACGTCAACACCTTCGCGATCCAGGCCGACGAGGGCGCCATCATCGCGCTGACCGTCAACGGGCAGATCATCGGTGTGGCCGAGGCCACCGGCCTGCCGCAGGAGATCGAGATCGTTCCGCAGTCGGAACCCGGTGACCTTCGGATCACCATCACCATGGCCAACCACTTCCGCCATGACGAGGTGGTGCCGATCCTGCCGCCCAGCGGCCCCTATCTGATCGTCGATGGCTGCGTCATCGATGACGATCTCGAGGGTGACAGCGCGGGCAACGCCGATGGCGGCGCCGACGCGGGCGAGACGCTCGAGCTGGTGGTGAGCCTCGAGAACGTGGGGACCGAGACGGCCGACAACGTGCGGGCCACCCTCACCTGCGATGATGAGTACATCACCATCGTCGATGACTTCGACCAGTTCGGCAGCATCCCCTCGGGCATCACGATGCCGTGCGATGAGGACTTCGTCGTGGTGGTATCGCCGGACTGTCCCGACGGCCACATCGTCAGCTTCATGCTGGAGATCGAGTCGGATAACCGCATGGTCTGGGAGAAGAACTTCTCGATGGCCATCGAAGCACCCGTGCTCGAGTTCGTGAGCTACCTGGTCGACGATGCTGCGGGTGGTAACGGCAACGGTCGCGTGGAGCCGGGCGAGACCTTCGACCTCTACGTCACCGTCGGCAACTCCGGTTCGGAGGATGCCACGGGCGTAGACGTCAATCTCGCGGTCTCCCATCCGGAGGTGGACCTGCCGGTGGCGACCGGCACGATCAATGCGGTGCCGGCGGGCGGCCAGATCCAGATGATGACCCCGTTCGAAGTGACTGTCGGCGAGGCCTATCCGGATCCGGATATGCTCCACGCCATGCTGTTCCTGCGCGGTGACTGGGCCCAGGACGCCGATCTCACCTTCCAGGTGCCGGTGGGCGGGTTCTTCGATGAGATGGAGAGCGGTGTGGGCGACTGGACGAGCTACATCGTCTCCTCCGGCTTCGTCAACCAGTGGCACCAGTCGACGACCCGCAACCACACCCCGGGCGGCGCCTACAGCTGGAAGTTCGGCGACACCGGCGCGGGCGACTATGCCAGCCTGGCCGACGGCGCGCTCGAGACCGAACCCCTCACGCTGCGCCCGGTCTCCTACCTGAAGTTCCGTCACTGGATGGAAGCCGAGTTCAGCAGCTACTGGACCGGCTATGCCTACGACGGCGGTCGTGTCGAGATGTCGGTCAACGGCGGCGCGTGGGAGCAGATCTTCCCGGTCGGCGGGTACAACTACCTGGTCCGCGAGGGCGGCACTCCTGGGCCCTTCGAGGCCGAGAGCGAATTCTGGTCGGGCAACATCGTCTGGGAAGAGGAGATCTTCGAGATCAACGGCCTGGAGGGTGAGGCCCGTTTCCGGTTCCGCTTCGGGAGCGACGGCGCCGACGCCCGCGAGGGTTGGTACATCGACGATCTCGAGTTCACCGGATATGGGGATGCCTTCTCGAGCGAGGGCGAGGGCGAGGCCGTGCCGGTCGCGCTCCACCCGATCATGGGACAGAACGTCCCCAATCCCTTCGGTCCGAGTACGACCATCGGCTTCCGGCTGCCGGAGCAGACGGATGTGCTGCTGCGCATCTACGACGCCTCCGGACGCATGGTCCGGACGCTGATGAACGGCGCGGCCCAACCCGGCGCCCACACGGTCACCTGGGACGGTCGCAATGACGGCGGGGAGGCGGTCGGTTCGGGTGTCTACTTCTATCGTTTCGAGGTGGACGACCTGACCGAAACGCGTAAGATGATCCTCACCCGCTAACCCGGCAGCGGGGAGCCCTTGTCGGGGCTCCGCCGCCAACCGCTCAGCGCAGACGCCCGGCCCGCTTCACACGCGCGGCCGGGCGTTCTGTAGGTTGAATCGGCACACAGTCCTCCCTAGAATGGCGTCGTTCCCCACTACATGGATGCCGTAACTCGGGGTAACTCAGGGAGAGGCACGAATGGATTCAGATCGGTTTCGCGTTCGCCTGGTCTGCGGGGTGATTCTCCTCGGGCTCGCGCTTGCCATCGCCGGATACGGAAGCGGCTGCGGCAAGAAGCAGGACGGTGCGTTCCGCGCCGCGCTCTCGATGGACCGTTCGTTGCGGCCTCCGATCGAGCTTCTTCGGGTATCAGACGAGCTCCTGATCGCGCTGGCCGCTGAAGGTGACGAACGGACGCCGGTTCTCTACCGTTCCGAGACGGGGGGGCGCACCTGGCAGCGGTGGCTGGAGGCGCCGGTGCCTCTTTCGGCCCCCGATGAGGTCGACCTGGCCCAGGCCGGCACGCATATGGCCCTGGCCGCCCGCAAGGGCGACACCGTGTGGGCCGGCGCGCTGGCGCTCGATGCAGACCGCTGGCACACGACCCAGTTCACGAGCGACGAACCGATCGAGTCGATGGCCATCGCCTGTGTGGCGCCCGATCCGGCATCGGCGCCTGAGCTTCACCTGCTCTACATCTCCGAGATTCCGGGCGATACGCTCCGCATCCTCTGGCAACGCCGCTCTCCCGATGCCGGCGCCACCTGGACGGGTCCGAAGCGTATCACCGACGGCGCGATCGGCGGCGTGACCACCGAAACCCGGCCGGACGGATCGCGATCGGTCGATCTCTGCTATCAGCGTGACCATCTGCTCCACTGGCGGGGCTTGTCGGGCAATGACCAGACCGAGGAGTTCAGGCTCAGGCTCAAGGTCGCGACGGGATCACGAAACCGCCTCGCGCGGCTCGAGCGCAACGTGCTCGCCTGCGGGGAAAGCGACCGGCATCAGGCGCTGGCGGCATTCTCCGACAACGCGGGCCGCAACTGGTTCCGCGCCATGGCGCTGGCGCGCGATGCCGATCACTGGCGCCAACCCGACATCGACGCCGGCTACGGGCTCTACTGGGTAGCTCATTGGGCCGGGGATTCGCTCCTGGTCGCCCGCGTCGCGTCGAATCCCAAGTCGCCGCGGGAATGGAGTCCCGGCATCTGGGCACACCACGGCGAGTTGCTGGGACAACCCTACATCGTGGCCATGCCGGACAGCAGTGCGGGGATCCTCCACGCGGCTCCGGAGGGTAGGGTCTACTTCACGCGGGTCTGGAAGCCGTAGCCGCGCGCGCACTGCTTGCCCAACGTGGCCGGGAGCAACTCCCGGCCGAGGCACGCGGCGGGCAAATGGGCCTCACAACAAGGAGGGGAGCCTGTTGAACGGAACCATGACCTCCGTCTTTCTGGGGCTCGTGCTCATCCTGGTGCTCGTGGCCGCGATCATCTACGGCATTCACCTGCTCAGACGATCCAAGAGCGCCCCGCAGATCAGCATCCACGCTTCGATCGAGCAGATGCGCTCGATCGGCCAGCTTTCGACCTTCAAGGTGATCACGAAGGAGATCGTGACCGAGACCGACCACTCCTGGGGCACCTTCGGTTCGAAGTACCTGAGCTGGATGCTCTCGGGCAAGAAGATGGCGATGATCTTCGAGTTCGCCATCGACTTCCGATACGACCTCAGGAGCGAGGACTTCAGCATCACCGATCTGGGCCTGGGGGGGTATCACATCCAGATGCCGCCCTGCCGGCACGAGGTGCAGATTCGAGACATCCAGTTCTACGACGAGCAGCGGTCGAAACTCCTGCCCTGGCTCCTGCCGGACCTCTTGAACGGGTTCTTGCTCGACGGCTTCTCCGACGAACATCGCAACCGGCTCGTCACGGCCGCGAAGCAACATGCCGAGAAGCAGGCGCGCGAGCTGATCTCGAACTACGAGTCGGAGGTGCAAGGTTCAGCGAAGTCCACCCTGCGCTCGCTGGCCAAGGCGTTCGGCGCCGAGCAGATCGAGTTCGAGTTCCTGCGAGCCCTCGCTCCCGAAGTGTCGGTGGCCTACGAGGGGCAGATGGCCGGCTAGGCGCCTGCCCGGCGCTACTCGAGAATTTCCACCCGGACCAGGTTCGTTCGGCCCCGCAGCACGCTGGTGCTCACGCCCGCGGTGAGCACCACCCGGTCGCCGCTCTTGACCCAACCGATTTCGCGAGCCTTCGTCAGCGCGGTCTCCAGAAGCGCGTGCCCTTCGCGATCACCGGGGAGATTGACCGGCAAGAGCCCCCAGTGGAGCACGAGACGCCGGACCGTGGACTCGTGCGGGCTGACGGCGATCACCGGGCTGCGCGGCCGATACCGCGACACGAGCCGCGCCGTCATCCCCGATCGCGTCAGGCAGATCAGCGCTTTGGCACCGATCTCCTGCGCGGTCACGCAGGCCGCGTGTGCCACGGCATCGGAGACATCCCGCAGGAACGGCCGCTGCGCCAGCATGTTCTTTGTGTCGAGGGCATCCTCGACCTGCTCGGCGACACGCGCCATGAAGGCCACCGACTCAACCGGGTACTGGCCGACGGCGGTCTCGCCGCTCAGCATGAGGGCGTCGGTGCCATCGAAGATGGCGTTCGAGACATCCGCGACCTCCGCCCGCGTGGGCGTGGGATGGGTCATCATCGACTCGAGCATCTGCGTCGCGGTGATCACCACCTTGCCCTGGCGGTTGCAGGCCCGAATGATCTCTTTCTGACGCAGGACGACCTCCTCGAGTTCGGTCTCCACGCCCAGGTCGCCGCGAGCCACCATGATGCCGTCGGCCTCCGCCACGATCTCCTCGAGGCTCTCCAAGGCCTCCCGCTTCTCGATCTTGGCGATGACCGGCACGTCGTGCCCCTGCTTACCGATGGCCTTCTTGAGCCGCCGCACCTCGGTCGCGGCGCGCACGAAGGACAGGGCCACCCAATCGACCCCGTGCGCCAGCCCAAACTCGAGGTCCCTCCAGTCCTTGGCCGTGATCGTCTCCACGCTGCTGAGCTGCGTATCGGGAAAGTTGACGCCCTTGCGGGAAGTGAGGATGCCGCCGACCTCGACGGCGCAGATCACGCGGTCGCCGTTGGTCCGCTTCACCCGCAACGTCAGCGCGCCGTCATTGAGCAGGATGCTCTCGCCCGGATGCACATCCCGGCCCAGATTGCGATAGCCTTCGACGGGAATGGTCTCGGGCGTGCCCGAGGCCGCGACCGCGGTCTCCGCGGCAGAGCCCGGCGCAGCCGCATCCACCGATGCAGAGCCTGAGGCGGACGCAACATCCGGTGAATCCCCGCCACGGTCCTCGCCAGGTCCTTCCCGGCCGACGAGGACGACCTCCTCGCCCTCCCGCAGAGTCAGTGGTTCGGTGGGCAACAACCCCACACGGATCTTCGGACCGCGCAGATCCTGCAGGATTGCCACGGTACGTCCCTCTTCGGCCGCCACCCTGCGAATCGTCTCGATCGCCCGCTCGTGCGCGGCGTAGTCCCCGTGGGAGAAGTTGAGGCGGATGACGTCGGCTCCGGCGCGGATCAGGTCCCGGGTACGCTCGGGCGAATCCACCGCCGGCCCATAGGTGGCCACGATCTTCGTATTCCGGTTCACTAGAACCTCCCTCACTGCCCAAGGGGCCTGGGTGCCTGCGGGCCTGCGGACCTGGGTGCCTGCGCGACAGATCAGCGGAACAGCTTCAGGAACCAGATGTCATGCTGATCGCGATACTGCTTCATACCCGGCAGTCGCCGCTCGTAGTCCCGCAACATGGCTCGCGCCACACCGGATAGTCCGATCAGCGCCACCAGATTCGGAAACGCCATCAGTCCATTGAAAATGTCGGACAGGGTCCAGACGACCTCGATCTCCAAAGTGGCTCCGATCGGGATGATCCCCACGAAGAGCCAACGGTAGTACCGTACGGCCTGGCCGCCGCGGCGGCCGAACAGGAAGTAGACGGCCCGGTCCCCGTAGTAGCTCCAGCCCACCATGGTCGTGAAAGCGAAGAAGATGATGCCGAAGGAGACGATGTCGCGGCCCAGTCCGCCGATTCCGGTGGCGAAGGCCTCCGCCGACAGGGTCGCCCCATCGAACTCGGAGGTGCCCAGAAGGCCGCTCGAGATGATCACGAGCGCCGTAATCGTGCAGATGAGGATCGTATCGATGAAAGGTCCCAACATCGCCACCATGCCCTCGCGCACCGGCTCCTTGGTCTTGGCGGGAGCGTGCGCAATGGCGGCCGATCCCAGGCCGGACTCATTCGAGAACAGGCCGCGGGCGATGCCGAAGCGCATCGCCTGGGCCACGGTGTAGCCAACGGCGCCGCCCCCCACGGAGGCGTACGAGAAGGCGCCCTTGAAAATGCTCGCGAAGGCGCCCGGTACAGCCTCGATCCGCGAGAAGAGCACGATCAAGGCACCCAGGACGTAGATGAGGGCCATCACGGGCACGATGCGCTCGGCCACCTTGGCGATGCGGCGCACCCCGCCGATGATCACGAGCGCGACCAGCAGCGCCAGCGCCAGCCCGACGAACAGCTTCGACCAGGAGACGAACCCGATCGAGCCCAGAGCGAAGCCGGCCTCGGAAGCCAGGTACCGGGAAATGGGCTCGGCCACCGAGTTGGCCTGGACCATGTTGCCGATGCCGAAACAGGCGATGGCGGTAAAGAGGGCGAAGAGCCAGCCCAGCCACGGCAGCTTGAGACCGTCGCGCAGGTAGTACATGGGGCCGCCGGCCACGACCCCGGCCGAATCGATCTCGCGGTAGCGCTGGGAGAGCATGCAGCAAGTGAACTTCGTGCACATGCCGACCGCGGCGGTGACCCACATCCAGAAGACGGCCCCGGGCCCGCCCATGACCAGGGCGGTGGCGACCCCGGCGATGTTGCCGGTGCCGATCGTGGCCGACAGCGCGGTCGAGAGGGCCTGGAGGTGGGTGGTCTCGCCATGATCGGCCGGGTCGTCCCACTTGCCCGTGATGAGCGACCATCCATGCCGGAAATGCCTGAGCTGTACGAAGGTGAGGCGCAGGGTGAGAAAGAGGCCCGTCCCCACCAGAACGAACATCATGAAGTAGCCCCACACCCATCCGTCGATCGTCTTGATGAGCGTCATGAAATCCATCCGCACCTCCTGATCCGTGCCGGCAGCTCGGCAACTCGCCGGCTCGCCGGCTCGACCCGGCGCATTGTACCAGCGGGCAATCTCCCGGCAACCCCGGCGGATTCGGTTGCCTGATGGCGAAACCGGCGGCTACACTCGGCCGGTTCGCATCCGGCTGAGTCCGGCGCCAGCGCTGCCCGATCCCGCGGTCCCGGGATCGGCGAGAGCGGCAGGCCCGGACAACCGCGTCCTCGGGCCGAATGGGAGGTCGACCGAACTTGGAGCTCTGGCATCTGCCTCTTCTGATCGGGGGCGGGATCCTGTGCGGCATCATCAATGCCCTGGCGGGCGGTGGCTCGTTCGTGACCCTCCCCCTGCTTCTGTTCTTGGGCCTTCCACCCCAGATCGCCAACGCCACCAACCGCGTGGCCATCGCGCTCCAGTGCGCCGCCGGGACGGCGACCTATCACCGTCACAAGGTTCTGCTGTGGCGTCACCTGCCCGCGCTGGCCGTGCCAATGGTCCTGGGATCGTTGCTGGGATCGTATCTGGCCGCCAGCGTGGACGAGTCGGTCTTCCGCAAGGCGGCGGCCATTCTCTTCCTCTTCATGATCGCCACGGTCTTCGTGGACGCCAAGAAGTGGGCGAAAGAGAAGGGCGTCGGGAAGATCAGCCCCAAGTACTACCCCGTCTACTTCCTCATGGGCATCTACGGCGGATTCATCCAAGCCGGCCTGGGAACGCTCTTGATCAGCATGTTCGTCGTGGTGGGCGGCTACGATGTCGTCCGCGGCAATGCACTCAAGTTCGCGCTCGCCTTCCTCTTCACGCTCGCCGCCCTGATCATGTTCGCCGGCATGGGCCAGGTGCAGTGGCTCACGGGGCTCGCTCTGGCGATCGGCACGATGACCGGCGGCATCATCGGCGCCCGGCTGGTGATCGCCAAGGGCACCCGGTGGGTGCGCTGGGTCGTGGTGGCTTCGGCTCTGGCGGCCATTGTCAAACTGCTGACCTCGGGATGACGGATCCGGTCCGGACAGGTCCCCCGGAGGTGTGCGCTGGCATGAACGATCGGCGCAATTTCTTCGCGAGATCTGGGACCGGGCGGATCGCGGATCGAGAGGCGACCGGCCATGACCCTGGAAATCGGCTTTCTCTTCGCGCTGCTGGGCGCGATGATCGTCCTGTTCATCACCGAGAAATGGCCCGTCGATCTGGTCGCGTTTGCCGGCCTGTTGGTCCTGATTCTGACGGGGTACGTCAAGCCGGACGAAGCGTTCAGCGGTTTCTCCTCCCCGGCGGTCATCACCACCCTGCAGTTGCATGAAAACGGGGTGATTCGAGCAATTAGAACTTGAAAAGTG
>CAZNJE010000092.1:0-8594 GCA_964573295.1 uncultured bacterium
TTGGCCCCGGTGGCGGAGATGTGCCGTGATGCGGGCTGGGCAGGGGCCGCAGCTGCTGTGGAGCAATAGGGGGATCGGATGTTCTCAGGGCTCTATGTTGCATTGGTTACGCCATTTGACTCGAAAGGCCGCGTGGCTGAGGAGAAGCTGCGCGAGTTGGTAGACTTCCACGCCGAAGCCGGGACCGACGGCTTGGTGCCCTGCGGCACAACGGGAGAGACTCCCGTTCTGACACAAGAGGAGCACCTGCGGGTGGTGGAAGTCGTGGTCGAGGCGGCACGGGGCCGGCTCAAGGTAGTGGCTGGGGCGGGGACCAACTCGACCGCCAAGACGATCGAGACCGTTCGGCGGGTGGCCGCAGCCGGGGCCGATGGCGTTCTCGTCATCACACCGTACTACAACAAACCGACACAAGCCGGTTTGATCGAGCACTTCTGCGCCGTAGCTGGCGAGAGTCCGGTCCCGGTGGTCATGTACAACGTGCCCGGCCGCACTGGCGTCAATTTGCAGCCGGAGACCGTGATCCGCTTGTCGACTGAGCCTCAAATCGCGGCCGTCAAGGAGGCCAGCGGAAGTGTGGAGCAAGCGTCGTGGATCGTGCGCGGCTGTGAGGGCCGAATCGACCTGCTCTCGGGCGAGGATGCGCTCAACTTCCCTCTCATGGCAGTGGGGGCCACCGGCACCATCTCTGTGCTGGGCAACATCGTACCCAAGGATGTCCTGGCGATGATCGCTGCGGTTGCATCCGGCGACTGGAACGAGGCGCGGCGGTGGCACTTGCGACTCTTGCCCCTCTGCCAAGCACTCTTTCTGGAGAGCAATCCCGCCCCGGTCAAAGAGGCCCTGAACGCTCTGGGCTTCGACGTGGGAAGTCCGCGCCTGCCCCTGGTGCCAATGCGGCCGGAGAACCGCAGCCGCTTGCAGCGTGTGCTTGCCGAGTATTCGGTCGAGCACGGCGCGACCGGGACCGCCGGCAGCACCGGGACGGCTGGTAGCACCGGGACCGCCGGCAGCACCGGGACGGCTGGTAGCACCGGGACGGCTGGTAGCACCGGGACGGCTGGTAGGACCGGGACCGCCGGCGCGACCGGGGGCGTGGGTGGCGCGGGGCGGGAGGGATGATGATCCGTATTGCGTTGACCGGAGCAGGCGGACGAATGGGGACAGCATTGGCGCAGATGCTCGAGGAGGAACCTGATTTCGAACTCGTGCATGCAGCTGAACGCCCGGGGCATCCGCGGATGGGCAGCCAGCTGGCGGGGTGCGCGATCACCGATTCACTCCCGCGTGAGCGCAATGCGGCCGATGTGCTGCTCGACTTCACAACCGCAGCCGCGTTCTCTGAGATTCTTGCGACGGTCCAACGGCTGGGAATGCCACTGGTCAGCGGGACGACCGGTCTGGACCAGTCCCAGCGGGAGTCGCTGGCCGCAGCGGCACGGGAGATTCCTGTCCTGCATGCGAACAACATGTCGGTGGGCATCACGGCGATGAGGGCGTTGCTGCGCCTGACATCCGCCATGTTGCGCGACTACGATGTCGAAGTGCTCGAGATGCACCACCGGCGCAAGCGCGACGCTCCTAGCGGAACAGCCCTGTCGCTGGCCGAGGCGATTCGCGAGAGCCGCGCCGATCTGGATCTAGTGCACGGACGCTCGGGCGATTGGGGCCCGCGCAGGAGTAGTGAGTTAGGGATCCACGCGTTGCGCGGCGGAGATGCCGTTGGCGAACACGAGGTCATTTTTGCCGGTCCCGGTGAGCGCGTAACCCTGCGACACCAAGCGGACCATCGTGGGGCCTTCGCTGCCGGGGCTCTGTCCGCTTGCCGCTTCATCGTGGGAAAAGCGGCCGGACTCTACGGGATGGAGCACGTGCTCGGCATGGCTCCTGAGGCCAGACACGAGACCGAAGACGGAGCCAGCGCCGGGACTGGAGACTGAGCCAGACACGAGACCGAAGACGGAGCCAGCGCCGGGACTGGAGACTGGGCATCGAACCCCAGGCGTGGTGCCCCCCCGGGGTGGTGAACCCGAGGGGGGGCGAATTCTAAGTAGCCTCTTGATTTGCGGCCCCATGTCCTGAGGCTCAGGGAGCTGGGATCCTGGGTTCTGGGGCTCTGGGAGCTGGGATCCTGGGCTCTGGGGCTCTGGGGTTCAGGGAGCTGGGACCCTGGACCCTGGACCCTGGACCCTGGACTCTGGACTCTGGTGTCCTGGGTCCTAGAGCCTGGAGCCCCTGGGACACCCAGGGGCTGGGTCTCCTCCGCTTTCTGCCGGGTCCTAGCCGGGGACCGCCGGGACTTGGCCGGTCCCCACCCGGGTCTGATCGTTGTCAGGGCTAGAGACGGCCGAAGTGATGCACCTGGCGGAGGATTTCCTCGTCCACGCCCATGCGCAGCAAGTACTCCCGCCTTGACTCCTTCATCCTCTCGACCCATGCCCGGTACTGATCCAGTCTGTTTCGACGCTCGAAGAAGAGGACCGGGTTGAGAATCTCATCCGGCACCCTTTCGAGAAGCGGCGCGTTTTCGGGCGCGTCCACATCAACGACTTCGTAGCCGAAGTCCGGATCGGTCTTCCAGATGATAGTCTGACCCAGCAGGCCCTCGAGCATGGCCGACGAGTGCCGGATCTTGACCTTGTGTGCGTTGCCGGCGGCCACGTCACGCTGGTCTCCACCAACGTAACCGGTGTTCATCAACCAGAGCTGCAAGTCGGGCATCTGGGCGGCGAGCTCCTCGAAGCGCTTGGCCTGCAGCGAGGGCGCGCGCGGGAAGAACGGCTGGGTGAACGGCGAACGAGTCTTACCGCGTTCCTTTCCGGCGGCCGAAGTTTTGGTGGTTTCTCCCAGCATGAAGTAGGCGGCGGCTTGCTCGGGATTGACGAACCGGACGACACCGGGTGTGGCCGCATCGCCGCCCTCGTCCCGGTTCAGGATGCCGAGTGACTCGATGGGTGGGATCCCATCGAGGGAGGCAGCGTTTTCGATGGCCGACATGGGGATGATCGAGCGGCCGTTCTGTGTCCAGGTGACGAAGTCCCATCCATCCTGCGGTACGCCATACTCGTCGAGCACGTCCTCGATCTTGGCTTCGCCCGCGATGTAGGCATCGAGATTCTTGAGCGGCGCTCCTGTGTGGAGCAAAGCCACCCGCCAGTGATTGACTTCCTTGGGCGTCAGGATTTCCTTGTTGAAATCGTAGTCGCCGTTCTCATCCAGATAGCCGTTTTCCACCCAGGCGTCGGGAGACAAGGTGCCGCGGTAGATCACTGGCTCGCTCTTCTCGGTCAGACCGGCCGTTTTCGCGAAGCAGCCGTTTTCGGTGACAGTGCAGCGGCCATTCGGCCACAGACAGACCATGTCGTCCTGGATCGGTTCGGTGCGCTCGCCTTGGTGACTGAAGGTGGTCGTGGTCTTACCGGTGCCGCTCAGTCCCATGACGGCCATCATGACACGGTTGCCGTCGATGGTGACGGCTTTGGCGCCGGCGTGCAGAACGAGACCACCGAGCTGATAGACGTACTCGTTGAGCATCCGCAGCATGCCCTTCTTGCTCTCGCCGAAGTAGTCGGAGCCCATGACATAGGTCGTCCAGTTCTCCAGATCCACAATCACCGCGACCTGACCGGGCGTCTCGGGCGAGAGGCAGCCGGGCGTCATGATCAGTCGGAACTGAGGGCGGAAGGGTTGCGCAAGCCGTTCAGGATCCTCGACCGCGTTGCGTGGAAAGGCCAGAATCTGCTGCATCCCGGCGATGTTGGCGCCTTCGGGCGTATAGAGCCACTGGGCGGCCGGGGATTCGGGCGCATTGCCCAGATAGCCGTCGATCCTGATCAAGACGCCGGCGCGTTCGATGTACTCGCGCTGGTAGTGGATCAGCCGTTCCGCCCGGTCCTGCTGGATGACCTTCGAGGCGTAGAAGCCCTGCTCGGCGATGGGAGCGATGATGTAGGTCGAGTGAGCCATCCGTGCCTTGCAGCGGGTGATACGATTCAGATTGCCCATGGACGACTTGTAGACGTGAGGAGCATGGTAGAGCGACAAGGCCTGCAACTCGTCCTGCGGCGGGTTGTCGATCACCTGCACACTGAACGGGATCTCCGCCTCGTGCCTGAATTCTCCGGCATTGAACTTCATGGCCGGCAGCCTCCTGTCCAGGGGGGGTGCCCGGCCGGATACCCCCCTCTGTTATGTGCGCGGACGTCCGCGTGATCTCGCTGGACCGCGAACGGGACGTCGATTGGCAAAGCGTACGAGCATACAACGAGATCCGCCGCGAATGCTCGCCTAAAATCCTTATTCACTGGGAAGTCTTTGCTGATCCTTCGGGCAGCGTGGGGCCGGTCCTGGCTGGACGTCTGGGATTGGTCCGTGCTTCGGGCAACGTGGGGCTGGTCCTGGCTGGACGTCTGGGATTGGTCCGTGCTTCGGGCAACGTGGGGCCGGTCCTGGCTGGACGTCTGGGATTGGTCCGTGCTTCGGGCAGCGCTGGCTCGTCCGCTGGTTCAATCGGGACGTCTGGGGCGATGCCCGTGGGACGGACAGTCTTCGTGTTCGGACTGCCATCGCTCTGCTGACTGGATGGGCTATCGCAATAGGGTCAGGGCGCGTGAGTAGTGCCGGGCGCCCACCTCGGCCCGAGCCCAGTACCGTCCGGCAGGGGCCCGGGCCCCGCCCTCGGTGCGGCCGTCCCAGGCGAAGCGATGCTCACCAGCTTGAAGCATCTCCTGACAGAGGTCTCGTACCAAGCGACCGGTCGAATCGTAGAGCCCGATCCGAACCCGGGCTGCTTCTGGCAATGTCAGCCGGAGGCTTGTCTCGCCACGGAACGGGTTGGGTGAGGCCGTCAGTGCGATCCGAGTCGCGAGCCCGCCGTCGGAAGCAGGCGGCGGTTCGTCCGAATCGGGCGGTGGCTCATCCGAATCCGGCGGCGGCTCGTCGGGATCGAGGATGGGGGTGGTCGTCGGGGTCGCGGTGAGGAGCTGTACGTCATCGATGGCTACTTCGACGAGCGAGTCATTGAGGGAATCGGCGGCTACGAAGCAGAAACACATCTGGTCGGTGAGAGCCAGCGCTTGAGATACGTCGAGGTCGATGCGCTGCCAGTCGCTGTATCCGCTCGTCGTACGATACAGGTCGATCCAGGATGCGCCTCCGTCGTTGGAGGCTCGTACGGTGAAGGCGTCCTCCCAGGGATAGTAGCCGGCGTAGTTGTTGAACCAGAGCCAGAAACGGAGCCGCAGATCGTCCAGATCGCCTGCGCGGATCAGCGGACCGAGCAAGGTGGTCGCACCGCCGTCGATGTCGTTCTGGTTCGCGTCACCGTCACACCGCGCGCCGGTGACAAAGCAATGCGTGGCGGATTCGGTGTCATTGCCGGGCGTGTGGTCGCCGTCGGGTTGGGTTACGCGATTGCCATAGGCAACGCAGATCTCGGGGACGGCCCACTCCCACAGGCCGGCAGTGGCATCGTCGGAATCCAGACCCAGCTGCCATGCCGACGCGGAGGCTAGCTCGGTGGATTGCACCGCGCGTAGGACCTGAAAGGAGAAAGGCTCGGCGGCACCTCCGGGCGGGAGGGTCACGACCCTGCCGTCGTCGTCAGCCGCCTCCCAGAAGTAGTCGATCCGGTCACCGGCCTGTAGCGCGGGCAGGATCCGCTGGAAGGCACCTTCCTTGGTGGTCACATGCAGGATGTCCAGTGACTGGGGCTGGAAGCCCTGACCGGCGTCGAGGTAGAGAGTCACCGACGCGCGATCGAGTGCCGTGTTGAGGGCACTGACCTGGGCGTGGAGCATCAGGGACTGTCCATCGGCCAAGGTATCGGCGAGCGGGGTATGGAAGATACCTACGGGTGCATGCAAGGGAACGCTGAGCTGGTGCGTGTAGCTTCCCAGCCGGCAGTTGTCATAGGCCACATAGGCGTAGCCTTGTTCTCCCCAGCCCTGGCCCCAGCTGTTGCGCAGAATCCAGGCTCCCAGCGTGTCGTCCCAGCCCACGAGCACAACGGCGTGATTGATGTTGTCGCTGCCCTCGTGTTCGTAGACGCCGCCGGTGTAATGCTGGAAGTCCGGATAGACACACATGGCTGTGGCGACCGGGGAGACCAGCAGGGCCTGCTTCAACATCTCGGGGCTAGGACTGACGGCATTCCACGCGTCGATCCCTACGACCGGTGAGGCGCTTCCCGAGTCGCAGTCGAAGTAGTCGTCGTTGCGGTAGGGAATGTCGGTCTCCAGATAGGCCCCGTCATCGCGCCACAGGCGATAGGCCGCCGTCATCCAGCCGCCGCCACAACCGTAGTTGTCGATGTTGCAGTTGATGGCGTGTTGTTCGGAGAGGTCGACCGGTTCATCGTAGAGCGCCAGGATTCCCTCGAGCGCTCCCACGGCGGCGAAGGCCCAGCAGCTTCCGCAGGTGTCCTGATTGCGGGGCGCGGGCAACGCGCTCACGCGCCGCCAGTCCCACCGTTCGGGGAGCGCCACGGTCGCCGCGTCGGTCTCCAGGGGGCGCAGGGTCCCGGATGGTTCGGCCCCGGAACTCTCCGCCGAAGCTTGATCGAGCGAGGACTGGTCGGGCGACGATTGATCGAGCGAGGACCGATCGTGCGCAGACCCACCGCGCGACGAACGATCGAGCGATTGCCAGTGTGCCAGCTGCTCGGCGATGGTGATTCGCGCGCCCAGCATCGCCGCGAACTCCTTCGCGGACAGGTGTGAGATACTCGTCACTCCCGGCTGCCAGCGGTAGCCTTCCTGGTGGGCCCGGTGTTCGAGTTCCTCGATGTGGGCCAGTTGATCCGGGGTCGGCCGGAAGGGCAGGGGCGGGTGGGCCCGGCGTCGCATCTCGGGGAGAGCGACTAGAATTGCGACGGTCAGGACCATGAGGGCCGCGAGAATCAGAATGAGACCCGTGGGCGAGTACCACCGGATTGTCGGCGGTAGGGCTTTCTCCTTGCTGTGCAGGTAGCGCTTGCGCACCGCGTGACCTCCTCGGTCCATCAGGATCTTGTCGATCCATCAGGGTCTCATCGGTCCATCCGGGTCTCATCGAGCCGTCAGGGCCTTTGAGGTTACTTTCGGCAAATCGGATCAGGATCTGAATCGCGTCGGATGCCCAATTTCCTTGAGAATCGGCAAACTGGACGGCTATAATCCGCACTTTCAACCAGGATTAGCATCCACCAGGAAGGGACTGCGCGGCCTCCCCAGAAGCTCGGGCCGCCGGGCAGGGAGTTGTGTGCCAGAAAGAGGAGGGCACGATGATTGGTTTTGAGCTCAGCGAAGAGCAGACAATGATTCGCGATCTGGCCAGGGACTTCGCCCAGAACGAGATCGCGCCCAAAGCAGCCCATCACGACCAGACGGGCGAGTTTCCCCGTGAGATCTGCCAGAAGGCGTTCGATATCGGCCTGCTCAACCCAAGCATTCCCGAGGAATACGGCGGCGCCGGCATGCCCTGCGTGGCCGAGTGCATCATTGCCGAGGAGCTGGCGGCCGCCTGCAGCGGGATCAGCACCGCGATGATGGTCAACACCCTGGCCACGGCGCCGGTCGTGATGGGTGCCAGCGATGAGCAGAAGAAGAAGTGGATCCAGCCGATGACCGAGAAGCTGACCTTCGCTGCCTACGGCGTCACCGAACCCGGTGCCGGCAGCGACGTGCAGGGGATTACCACCACGGCTGTCAAGAAGGGCAATGACTATGTGATCAACGGCCAGAAGATGTGGATCAGCGGCGCCGGCGTGGCCGACTGGTTTTTCGTTCTAGCCTATACGAAGAAGGAATCCGGAATCCGCGGCATGAGCGCCTTCATCGTGCCCGCCGACGCCGAGGGAATTACCGTCGGGAAGAAAGAGGACAACATGGGCCAGCGGGCCTCCGACACCCGCTCGATCACCTTCGAGGACGTGGTTGTTCCCGAGGAGAACCGGATCGGGGGCGAGGGTAAGGGCTGGATGCTGGCGATGGCGGCGTTCGATCACACTCGTCCCCCGGTGGCAGCCGGTGCGGTGGGGGTGGCTCGCGCGGCGATGGAGCACGCCATTCGCTACGCGAAGGAGCGGCGTGCCTTCGGCGTGGCCATCCAACGTCACCAGTCGGTCGCTTTCATGATCGCCGACATGGCCAAGGACATCGACGCCGCCCGCCTGCTCGTTTGGCGCGCCGCGGACAAGTACGACCAGGGCAAGAAGAACAGCTACGAGGCAGCCTGCGCGAAGGCCTTTGCGGCGGATTCGGCCATGCGGATCTGTGTCGACGCTGTCCAGATCTTTGGAGGCTACGGATTCAACAAGGAGTATCCGGTCGAGAAGCTGATGCGCGATGCGAAGATCTTCCAGATCTACGAAGGTACGAGTCAGATCCAGCGGCTGATCATCTCGAAGGGAATCATCTCGGCCGTGCACTAGCGCCGAGGGGTTCAGACGCAGAACAGAAGGGGTCCGGTCATTGACCGGACCCCTTTCACTTGGTCCAGATGGCTATCGCCCCGGCGTGTCGGTCACCCCGGCGTGTCGGTCGCCCCGGCGTGTCGGTCACCCCGGCGTGTCGGTCGCCCCGGCGTGTCGGTCGCCCCGGCGTGTCGGTCGCCCC
>CAZNJE010000092.1:8694-12906 GCA_964573295.1 uncultured bacterium
GGTCGCCCCGGCGTGTCGGTCGCCCCGGCGTGTCGGTCGCCCCGGCGTGTCGGTCACCCCGCTGGCCGGGGCAGTGTCCGCAGCTTCGATGGGGTTCAGGCCCGGCTGGTCTGGACGGCTTCCGCGGCCGCGCGGGAGGCTTTGAGCTTGCGCACCTCCAGGGCGAAGCGCTTGCGCTTACGCTCGTAGAAGCTCGAACGCTCCTCGCTCTTCTGCCGGCGGAAGCCCTCGACCAGTCGCTCACACTTGTGAACGATTTGCTCAGCGACTAGGAACCGTTGTTCAGCCGAGAGATTGCCACCCTGAAACGCCTTCTCCAGCGCATAGACCCGGAACCGATCGCGGCTCCAGGTTCGTGCGGCCGAAACGGGCGCTTTATTGGTACGGCGTGACAGACTCGTGCCAGGCACGTAGTGGACCGGAAAACGTGCTGCCACCCTCAGCCAGAAGTCGTACTCCTCGCACGACGGCAGGTTCTCGTCGAAGACGCCGCATTGGGTGAAGCAGCACCGATGGAATGTGGCCGCCGAGACCGAAAGCGGGCAGGCAGCCAAGGTGTGTTCGAAGATGGACTCGGCATCACGGCCGAGATCCTTGATGGGCCGTGGTCTTCCATCCTTGATCCACAACTCCGAGACACGCGCAACCCGGGCCTCCGGCCGCTTCTCGAAGAACGACATCTGGGTGGCTAGGTGTTCGCTCTGCCATGCGTCATCCGGTTCGAGGAAACACAGATACTCGCCACGCGCGGCTCGGATCGCGCGGTTGCGAGCTGTGCTCAAGCCACGGTTCACACCATAGTGATACTGGACGGTGGTACCCTGGCAGCAGAACGCGTGGCTGAAAGGCTTGATCGAGGTCGGTCCCATCCGCGCGAGGATTTCGATGGCCTCCGGCTGCGCCTGCAAATGCTCGAACAGGTGCATGGCCGTGCCATCGGTGGATCCATCGTCGGCGATGATGAGCTCGAAGTCTCGATAGGATTGCTGAAAGACAGTTTCGATGGTCTCGCTGACAGCGTCTTTTCGATTATACGTAGGCACGATCACACTGACGCGGGTCATCGCTCCTCCTTCCATGAAGGACCTCAACACTCCCGCCGCTAAGATCTGGATTTGCTCCTATGTCCTAGCCCGTGCCTCGTTCGTGCTGTTGGGTTCAATGTTGAACCGGGCTCCAAACGTATCTTGGAATCTATTCCTGATCTCAGATCTCTGGCGCATCAACTGATGCGCAATCTACAAAAAACCCAAAAGGTTGTCAAGCGAAAAGCCGCATCCAGAGCGCCTTTCCGTGTTTTCGATTCTCGTGGGGGTCAATCCGTGCGCGTCGCGTCACGCATTCAGCGCGTTTCATCGGAAACCGCGAGCCCACGAGGCTGGTTGATAGAGTCGACAGAGTGACGGAGTGACAGAGCGACAGAGTTGACAGAGAAGAGGGGCACGAGTACCTTGATCCGCGAATCGGTGGGTCGGGTGTAGGGCAGCGAGGGAACAGGAGGCGTTTATGAACGCAAGCTGGCTGGGTACGATGTTGTGGCGGCCGCGTCTGGCTTGGGTTTTCGTGCTGTGCGTGGCGATGCTGGGCGCCGGGGGATGTGGCAAGAAGCAGGTCAGCCGGGTCGAGACCGACACGACGATCGATCTCTCCGGATACTGGAATGATACCGACTCGCGCTTGGTGGCCGAGGCCATGATCGAGGATGCGCTTTCCCATCCATGGGCGGTTCGCCACATGCAGCAGCAGGGCGGGGATCTGCCGGTGGTCATCGTGGGGGCGGTACGCAACATGAGTACCGAGCACATCGCGGTGGGCACGTTTCTAGCGGATATCGAGCGAGCGCTCATCAATTCGGGCAAGGCGCTGGTCGTCGCGACGGCGGAGGAGCGTAAGGACCTCCGCTTGGAGAAGGCGGACCAATGGGAGAACGCGAGCGCCGAGACGGTGAAGCGCGTTGGGCAGGAAATGGGCGCCGACTATATGATGTACGGCGAGATCAACACCATCACCGACCAAGAGGATGGCAAGAAGGTCATCTTCTATCAGGTCGACCTGAACCTCGTCGACATCGAAACGAACGTCAAGGTCTGGCCGGGCCAGAAGAAGATCAAGAAGTACATCGCCAAGGGCAAGTACAAGCCATAGCCCCAAGGACGGGGGGAGTGGTTCGCTTCTCCTGCATCCGGTGAGGTACTCCGATGCGGCATTGGCGTCTCGCCGGCGGTCTCCTGGTCGTTCTTGTGCTGGTGACCGCGTGCGCTTCGTACACTACCCGGCTCCGTGACCTGCGGGGCCGCGTGGCGGGCGGGCATCTCGATGAAGCGATCGAGATGGTCGCGAAGGTCAGTAATCCAGGGGATCTCCTCTATCATCTCGAGCGGGGGGCCCTTCTCCACTACGCCGGCGACTACCCGGCGAGCAATGACGATCTACTGGCGGCCGAGAAGCTGCTCGATGATCTCTACACGATCAGTGTCAGCCAGCGAGCTCTGACCTTCCTGCTCAATGATGAGGCCGAGGCGTACCGGGGCCAGATCCACGAAGGGCACTTCCTGCACTACTACCGCTTGCTCAACTTCCATTATCAGCACCGACCGGGCGAGGCGGCCGTGGAAGCGCGCCGGCTCGCGCTGCGCCTGGCCAGCCATCGCGATGAGTTAGCGGACGACCGCGTGCTGCGCGAGATGCCATTCTTGCAGTGGTTGCTCGGGGCCGTGTTGGAGGGCAATGGGGAGGCCAACGACGCATTGATCGCCTATCGTTGGGCCCAGCAAGGGTACGAGAACTGGTCCGCCGAATGGGGGCTGCCTGCACCCTCTTGGCTGGATCGCGCGCTAGTACGAGCAGCCGTGCAATCTGGCATCTCGCCCGATGAGATTCCCGAGACCCGTGATGTACCCGGCACGGTGCGTCTCGAGGCACTGGAAGAAGCACGCTCGGGGGACGGTGAGCTCATCGTGCTCGCGGAATTGGGCTGGGCACCCCAGCGTCAGAGTGAGCATCTGCGCATCCCTATCTTCAAGCACGAAGCCAACTGGAGTGGGCCGGACGAGGCGCTGTCGCTTGGCTTCGTGCTGGCTGGACGCTACGATTACTACGTCGCGCACAACGCATGGAGTAGCGGCGATGTGGAGATCGCCTATTTCCTGGATGTGGCGATTCCCATTCTCCCGGATCGAGAGCCTCTGGGTGTCGGAAGCTGCGAGGTCTCGATTACGCCAATCACGACAAGTGCGCCAGCTAGGCCAATCGAGGCGGGAACGGGCACGGCGAGCACAACAGGCACAACGGGCGTGTCGGAGACGGCGGGGGATGCACCGGCCGGGCAGACCGGCTCCGCAGGTGAGATGAGTGTTGCGGGGGTACCGAGTTCGGCCACTGGATCGAAGGCTCGCGAATGGTCCGGGCCCGATCATCTGACGCTGGTGCCTGTGGCCGATGTCGATGGCCTGGTGCGGCGCGTCTACCACAAGACGCTCACCGGAACGCTGGCCAAGACCTTCGCGCGGGCCTTGCTGAAGTTCGTGGCGAAGCAGCAGGCCGAGAAGGAGCTCGGCACGCTGGCAGGCATCCTCACCAACATAGCTGGCGTTGCTACCGAGAAGGCCGACACACGTTCTTGGCTACTACTCCCGGCGCAGATCCAGGCGCAGACGATCCGTCTTCCGGCTGGGCGCTACCGCGTCGTCTTGGAGGCGTATTCCCATCAAGGGGGCAAGGCAGGGAGTTCGGTGCACGAGGTCGAGATTGGCGAGGGTTCGGTTGCAATCGTGAGCTGGCGTCCATTCGCGAGTTAGGGACAGCGGTCTTCATGAGCTGGGACGCTCCACAGACCGGGACGGGGACTCGAGTGTGCCGAGAACCAAGGCGCACAAAGGGTCGCAAGCCTGGGGCATCGAGCCGATAAGGCGTCGAGGTCAGTGGGCAGCGAGCTCCTCGGCAGCCGTCGAGGTCAGTGGGCAGCGAATCAGTTCCTCGGCAGGAGGCAGGCCTGGCAGGCCGCGAGTTCGGCAGGTCGTGGGCTCGGCAAGCGGCGAGTTCGGCGGGCACCAGGCTCGACAGGCAGCTAAGTCGGCAAGCGGCGAATTTGACTGATAGGAAGAAGCCGGCGCCCAAAGGGCACCGGCTTCTTGGAGTCTATATCAACACTCTATTCTTAGAACAGAGCCTTGATCGAACCCCACGTAGCGCTCTCGGCCGGCGTACCCATGT
>CAZNJE010000093.1:0-12855 GCA_964573295.1 uncultured bacterium
TCGCGTGGCCATCGGGGCGCCGGCCGCGGGCTTTGGCGTCCCGCCGCTGCGAGTCCGGAGCACGGTCGCGATCGGTCGCCCGCCACCGGCGCCCTCCGCGCTTCAGAACGATAGATATGCTGACACCCATACACAGACCGCAATCGGCCTGGGAAGCGGAAACACCCCCGCTTCGGAAATCGCTGGAAGTCCGTTGCCCGTCCGGCTTCCCGGGACCACCCCGGGGCAGGTGGACCACCGCGGCCCTCACGCAGACAAAGCGCCCGCAAGCCCCGGCCTAGAGCGGCTCGGACGAATCGGCCCGCACGGACCTCGCGAACGAAGGAACTCGCGCGACGCCGAGCGCGGCCCTCCCACCAGAGTCGCGCATCGCCCGATGAGCCCGGATGCAAAGCGTTTACCGTGTCATGTAGAGCGACAAGGATCGCGTACAGAGCGCGTACCACCCTACCCGGCCAGGCAGTCCATTTTATTGTGTTTGACGTCCAACTGTTAGAAATTCAATAGCATCGGGAGTTGAAAACTTTCTTGACGCCTACCCGACTTTCGCGTAGCATTCAGGAACACACGGAGGGTGTGCGTAGTTTGTTGAGCGTACGGGCAGCGTTGTTCTCGAGCCCATTAGCGACCATGGACAACCCTCTGCTCAGGAGAGCATCCAAGATCGCGTGGAGAATGGTGTATCCGAGAACGCCAATCGCAACCGGTCAACGTGTGGTCTCAGTCCATCCAGGTGGGTGCACCCTGGACGAGATCTCCCAGGCCAACGACGCGTAGGGGAACGGTGCCGCGGGTAGCATCGCGGCCGGTGCCGCGGTCGGAGCCCCGGCTGGCTCCGCAACCGGCTCCGCAACCGGCTCCGCAGCCGAACCCGCCAGCGTCACGCGACTGCCCCAACGTCCGCTCTGCTGGCAGAGCGCGCACGGATTCGTCGCTCTGTTTGACGTGAACGTTTAGTGAACGCAACACGTGCACATGAGAGAGGGGCAAGAAGCGTGGCAAACCGACCCAATCCACTGAGCGTGGCGGGCTGGGCCTGGCGGGGCGCCTTTGCGGTGTTCGGCCGGCCGGCCATCTGGCTCCCGTTTCTGATCGTCGCCGTCTTCCAGTTCCTGGTGCTTCTTCTTCTGACACAGTTCCACCACAAGCCGCTGCTGCCACTCGCGCTACCGCTGGTGCGCTTGCTCGGCGGCGAGGGCGCCACCCACTACCCGAACCTGTTCTACGCGCTGCCGACCATGTTCTTCCGCGCCAACCTGGCCATCGACGCCGTCATCGCCGCCCTCGCCGGCGGCGCCGCCACGGTGCTCTTCGCGCGCGCCTTCGGCTTCGAACAGGTGCAGCGCCCGTGGACGCGCGCCTTCAAGACCGCCCACTGGCTGATCCTGAGCTCGGTGGTCCTGCTGGCGATCATCTTCGCCTCCTCGCGTCTCGAGTCTCTGATTCCCCGCCAGGCCTACTTGAGCGACCCCATGATCCGCTGGGGCACCCGCGCGGCGATGCTGGGCGTCTTCGTTCTCTTGCAAAGCTTCCTGATCTACATGACCGCCTGGATCGTCCTCATGGGGCAGAACTTCTTCACCGCTCTGCGTGATTCGATCAGGGTTACGGCCCACACCTTCATCCCCACCGTGCTCGTCGTGGGTCTGGCGGCCGTGATCTTCTATCCGTTCTCCTACCTGTCGAGCCGGGTGGATCTGATCGTCAACAAGCTCAGCCCCGAACTCGTCGCCGGTCTGCTGAGCCTGCAGATCGTCTTCCAGATCTTGATCACGTTCATCCTGGTCGGAGCCATCGTTCGATTGTTCATGTGGCGGGTAGAGGCCGCCCGCAGATGAGAGTCCCACGAATGAGAGTCCCACGAATGAGAGTCCCCAGTGAGGCGCGCCGCGCTGGAACCGGAAGGGAGCCACGAGAGACGATGAAGAGCCAATCGGATCGTGAGTCGATGAAGGCCGGAACCCTCAGGCGGATCAACGGACTGGGCACGGGCGCGATTTGGACGGAAACGAGCCAGCCCCACGGGCGGCGTCCAAACGCCGCGCACGGGCGCCAGCAAGACAGTGCGCACCCGCGGCGTCCAAGCGCCGCGCACGGGCGACAGCCAAACGCGGAGCACCCGCTGCGTCCGAATGCGGCGCGCTCTCGGCAGCACCCCAATCCCAGGTCCGCCGCCCGCCTGCTCCTGTTCCCCCTGCTCGTCGTGCTCGCCGTAACCGCGATCTCCTGCAGCAGCGATTACGAGGTGGGCCGGCGCTACCAGGCCGAGAAGGCGCTCGCCGAGGCGGACTGGGAGTACCGCAACTACCAGATCCGGCCCGGGGACGTCAGCGAGGCCCAGTGGAAGGAGCTCGCGCAGACCTACGAACAGGTCGCCCAGGAGTACACCAAGCCGGTCGGGGCCGTCGAGGCCGACTCCACAGTGCTCCTCACCCAAACCCTCGCCGCCCGTGCGCTTTTCTCCGCCGCGCGGGTCTATGCGCAGATGGGCGACTCGACCCACGTCGAGCAGATTTTCGAGACCATGGCCACCAACTACGCCGACGTGCCGCAGGTGGCAGCCGAGGTGAACCTGGCCCAGGCCGGCGTCGCCGAGGGGCGGCGTGACTTCGCGCAGGCGGCCGCCCTCTACAAAAAGGTCGTCGAGACCACCGAGCCCGCACCGGGGCTTCCCAACGCCGCCGGCGCGGTGCTCGAGCTGCCGCTTCGGATCGCCCGGCTGCGCGCGGTGGCCGCCGGGGTGGCGGGCATCGATCCCGAGACCGGTGAACCCACCGGCGAGCAGCTCGATCCGGTCGATCGAGTCCCCTACTACGACGACGCCAAGGCCTACTACGAACAGCAGGTCCGCGACCATGACGGGACCCGCATCCAAATCGAATCCCAAGCTCATCTGGCCGAGCTATATGCCGACACGGGCGACTGGCACGAGGCCACCCAGGCGCTGCGCGAGCTCGAACGTCAGCTCACACGCATGGAGGAGCCGCCGCGCCAGCCCTGCGAAGTCCGCTTCGCGATCGCCGGGATCCAGATGCGCACCGGTCTGCCCCCCGACTCGGCGCGGGTGACCCTGACCAGCCTGCTCGAGGAGTATCCGGACTGCCCGATCGCCCCGCAGACCCTGGCGGCGCTGGCCAACAATGCCATCCAGCGTAACCAGGTCAACGAGGCCATCGAGTACCTGGAACGGATCGCCGATGAGTACGAGAACGAAACCGACACCGCCGCCCAGGCCATCCTGATGAAAGGCCAATTGCTCGAGCAGAACGATCGGTGGCAAGAAGCCCTGGAGGCATTTCGTACTCTACGTACGGAGTACCCGATCACCCAGGCGGCCCTCACCGCGCCCCTGGAGATCGCGCGCCACTACGACCGGACCGGCAACGAGGAGGCCGAGGCCACGGCACTCGAGCAGGCCGAGCGCGACTACCGCGAATTCATCTCGCGCTACCCGCCGGGGCCCTCGTCGCTGTTCGCGCGGGAGCGGCTGGCGCAAACCCTCGTGCTCCGGGAGAAGATGAGCGAGGCGATCGACGTGCTCGTGGAGCTGGGGAGCGAAATGCAAGGCACCCGTCAGGGAGCTTCGACTCTAATTGCAGCAGCCAGAATGGCTTTCGCGGATCTCGCCGACACGGCGCGCGCGGCGGCCATCCTAGATGATGTGGGGAAAGCTTACTCCGAGGTCGATGTTGGAGTGTGGGCTACCAATGAGGCGGTACGCCTCAGAGAGAGCATGACGACCGAGGAGTAGGCCAGGCAGCAGTCGATCGCCGGCCGGCCCGCTCGGCGATCGAAGCACAGACACCGGCCCAGAGAGCGGCCGTGACGCCGTTGGCCTAGCCCGCGCGTGACTGACAGCGCACGCTCCAAACGGGAGCGCGCGCAGCGAATGGGAGAGGGCGTCCGGTGCCGCTCGCGAGGGCGGAAGCAGAAGCGCACAGCATGAGCTTGCAGGAAACCATCCTCATCATCGCCATCCTGGCGACCCTGGTACCGGTCGTCGCCGTGGCGATCCGTGGCCGCGCGCGCCAGATCGTGGGGCTGGCGACCGTGCTCGCCACACTCGCCTTCACCTTCCACCTGTTCTCGCTCCTGCGCCTGGTCCAGATCGGCCCGCGCCCGGTGCCGATCTCCTGGACCTACACCGCGGTGGCCTCGGCCCTGCCGATGCTGCTGGCCGGCTTCGTCTTCTCGGCCTGCTTCGGCCGCCAGGACCCGGTCGGCGCCTTCCGCATCCAGCGCCGCACGTTCCTCTTCTTCACCGCGGTCGGCATCGGCTTCCTGGCCTTCCTCCATCACCCCGACTTCATCGTCGGCTACGACTGGGCCGACACACTCGGCACGATCCACATCGGCTTCCTGGGCAAGGCCTACCTGAGCTACCTTCTGATCGGCCTCGTGCTCGTGGGCCACAACCTGGAGAAGACCTACCGGATCTCCCCCTCCGGCGACCGCTACAAGCTGCGCCTGGCCCTGCTGGGCCTCTTCAGCCTGCTCGGCTTCTTCGTCTTCATCCTGGCCGGCGGTCTGCTCTACTCCTCGCTGGGGCTCGGCAAGCTCATCTCCTCCTCGCTGCCGATCGTCTTCGCCAGCCTGGCGGTGGCCTACGGGTACCTGAAGGGCGGGATCACCGACGTCCACGCCCCCACCTCGCGCGGGGTGGTCTACTCCTCCTTCACCGCACTGGCGGCCGGCCTCTTCGTGCTCTCGATCGGCCTGGCCGCGCAGGTGGCGACCCTCACGAACTGGTCGCCCGATGAGATCCTGGTCATCACCTTCGGCTTCCTGGCCGTGATGACGACCGTGCTGCTCTTGATCTCGAACCGCTTCCAGAGAAGCGTGCGCCGGTTCATCGATCGCAACTTCTACGTCAACCGCTTCGACTACCGCTCGCAGTGGGCGAAGATCACCGCCGCCCTGGAGGACGCCAAGACTCCCGAGCAGCTCCTCGACGCCACGAGCGAGTACCTGCGCGACACCTTCAACGCCAGCGAGCTCACGATCTCGACCCGCGCGCCGGCCACCAGCGCCCTGCGGCCGGTACGTGGCAAGGGCGCCGACGACGGGTCGCTGGTGCTGCACGCCGACTCCCCGCTCTACACGCGCCTGGCCAAGAGCGGCAAGGCCAAGATGCTCGACCGCCAGCCCGACGACATGATCAACATCCCCATCTACGCCGAGGACCGCGAGTGGCTGGACCGCACGGCCAGCACCATCGTCGCGCCCCTGCTCTCCCACGGCGCGCTGACCGGCATGATCGGCCTGGCGCGCGATGGCGAGAAAGACCCCTTCACCTTCGAGGACGTGGCGCTACTGGAGAGCATGTCGGCCCACGTGGCCGCGGCCCTGCGCGCGATGGACCTGGCCCAACAGGTGGCCGAGACACGCGAGACCGAGCTCATGGGCCAGTGGAGCAGCATGCTGCTCCATGACCTCAAGAACTACCTCTGCCCCTTGCGCATGGCGAGCACCAACCTCGAGGAGTACAAGGACGACCCCGAGGCGGTCGGGATGTGCGCGGCCGACGTGCGCCGGGTGGCCGAGAAGATGGAGACGCTGGTCGCGCGCCTCTCCGAGCTGCGGCAGCAGGCGAAGCTGGGGCTCGAGCAGATCTGCCCCAACGCCCTCGTGCAGGATACGGTCGCCGACATGCAGCTTCGCCGCCACGGCGGCGTCACCACCACGCTCAAGCTCGACGCGGAATCCCCCATTCGCGCCGACCGCGACATGATGCGCCGCGTGATCGAGAACCTCCTCACCAACGCCGTCGAGGCGATCGACGGCGAGGGCGAGATCACCATCGTGACGAAGGACTTCCGGCAGAACGGCGAGCCGCAGGTCCACATCCAGGTGCAAGACACCGGCAAGGGGATGCCGGCCGAGTTCATCCGAGAAGGCCTGTTCCGGCCGTTCTCGACCACCAAGAAGAAGGGACTGGGACTGGGACTGTATCAGTGCCGCTCGATCGTGCAGGCCCATGGGGGTGAGCTCAGCGTGGAGAGCCGCGTGGGCGAAGGGTCGCGATTCAAGATTGCGCTCGGCGCCGTCGTGCTGCCCGAGAGCCGCGAGCCGGTGTCGCTGGGGAGCCGCAGACAAGCGGGCGCGGGGGCCGGCGCCTCCGGACACGCCGGCACCAGCGGCGGCACCAGCCACGACACCGGCCACGACGCCGGCGATGACGCCAGCGACGACGCCCCGGCCGCCACCGGCACCGATGGGGACAGGAAGGCCCCAGGATTCAGGTCCCAGTCGTTCCCGGATGGGACGACGCCATGAGTTCCGCGACAGAAACCATGACCGATCAAGCCAAATTAGTGATTGTCGATGACGACCCGGAGGTGACGAGTCAGCTCGGCCTTGCGCTGCGAAAGGAATTCGCCGTCAAGACCGCCGGCAGTCTCGAAGAGGGCTGGGAGGTCATCCAGCAAGTAAGGCCCGAGCTGGTGACCCTGGATCTGGCGCTTGACGGCGTGGATCCGGAGACCGGGTTCTCGCTGCTCGAGAAGTGCCTGAAGTTCGACCCGCTCCTGAAGATCGTCATGATCACCGGCAACGACGAGGAGGAGAACGCCCTGCGCGCGATCGAGCGCGGCGCGGCCGATTTTCTCAGCAAGCCGGTGGACTTGAGCGAGCTCAAGGTTCTCCTGAAGCGCACCCTCGCGACCGGACGGCTGGAACGGAAGAACAATCAGCTATTGACCGAGATCGGCCGGGAGAAGCGCCTGGGCGCGATCGTGGGCCAGAGCGAGCCGATGCGCGAGATGTTCAATCGCATCGAGCGCGTCGCGGCCGCCGACATCGCCGTCCTGATCCTGGGCGAGAGCGGCACGGGCAAGGAGCTGGTGGCCAAGGAAATCCGCCGGCTCTCCGCGCGGGCGACCAAGCCGTTCGTGACGGTCAACTGCGGCGCGATCCCCGAGAACTTGCTCGAGAGCGAGCTCTTCGGGCACATGAAGGGCTCCTTCACCGGCGCCTACGCCGATCGGCCCGGCCGGCTGGAGCTGGCCAACACCGGCATCGTCTTCCTCGATGAGATCGGCGACATGCCGATGATGCTGCAAGTCAAACTGTTGCGCTTTCTGCAGGAGCACGAGGTCGAGCGCGTGGGCGGACGCAGCATCATCAATCTGGATGTGCGCGTCCTGGCCGCCACGAGCCGCGACCTGGAGAAGGAGGTGGCCGAGGGCCGTTTCCGCCAGGACCTCTACTACCGGCTGTCGGTGGTGAACGTCAAACTCCCGCCGCTCTCGAAGCGCGCGGACGACATCTTGTTCCTGGCCGAGTACTTCAAGGACCGCTTCTGCATCGAGCATTCGCGGCCCAAGATGACGCTGACCCCTGAGGCCAAGCAAGCCATGCTCGGCTACGGCTGGCCGGGAAACGTGCGTGAGCTCGAGTACCGCATCCAACGGGCGGTGGTCATGAGCCCCAGCAAACGCATCCAGGTTGCGGATCTGGAGCTGGATTCGGTGGAGCCCGACACGCATCTCTCGCTCAGGGAGGCGCGCGATGAGGCCGATCGACAGTCTATAAAGGACGCCCTGCGCCAAACCACCGGCAACATCTCGAAGGCCGCGGAACTTTTGGGCATTTCGAGACCTAGTCTACATGCGCTGCTTACTAAGTACGGCATCCAGGCACAAGAATACAAATCGCGGAACGTAGGGGAGTGGGAATGAACGTGGGTCAGAGGAAGCGTTCTGCACCCGGACGCCGGGGCCAGAGCCGAGACCGGGACCGGGTCCGGGGCCGGGACCGGAGCCGGGGCCCGAGCCGAGACCGGGACGGGGACCGGGGCCGGGGCCCGAGCCGAGACCGGGGCGGGGACCGGGACCGGAGCCCAGACTGGGGCCGGAGTCACCTTTGGGTGGTCCTCCTGGCGCTGGCGGCCCTGCTGGCTGCGCCGGGACTGCTCAGCCCGTTCGCCGGCGGCACGGCGCACGCCCAGCAGCAAGACGATCCCGAATCCGGCCAGCGGCCAACGGGCGATGCGCTCGGCGATGCCTCCAGCGCCACGGGTGCCGCAAGCGCCACCAGCGCCGCAGCCGACACCGCCGGCACCAGCTTCACGCCGGACGCCCCGGCGGTCGGTTCCCTGGCCTCGAACCCACCCGGCCGCTACCTCCAGATCAAGGGCCCGGTCTCGGTGGTGGGGACCGCGCCCCTGCCGATGGAAGATTTGCCGATCGGCGAGTACAAGCTCTTCGCCAGCGGCCCGGGGCTGCCCAGCGTGCGCGGACGCTTCGTGCGCTCCGACACCGGCCTCTACACCCTCGGCTGGGCCGGGCCGACGGCGATCATCTATCCGCCGGGCTTGACTCACATGCTGCGAGGCGAGTGGATCCGCGGCGGGACCATGTTCGCCGCCGGCGCCGGGGCCGCCATCATGACCGGCCTCTTCCACGCCGAGATGAAGGACGCCGAGGACGAGACCGCCGCCGCCCTGGCCACCTACCAGCGCGCGGTCTCCGAGGACGCCATCAGGGCGGCCCGCTTAGACGTCCTGGCGGCCTCTCAGCGCGAGGAAGACGAGAAGGAGCTCCGTAACCTCTGGGGCGGGCTCTTCGCGGCCTCCTGGGTCGCCTCCAGCGTCGAGGCATTTCTCTTGACGCCCGAGCCGCGCCTGAGCGTAAACGATCCCGGCAGCGGACAGTTCCTGGCCACCCTCCCCGCGGCCGGCGGCCTCGAGGCAGCCTTCCGCTCGGCCCTGGTCCCCGGCGCCGGCCAGCGCTACATGGGCGCCGACACCCGCGGCAACTTCTTCTTCACCCTGACGGCCGCCGCGGCCGCCGGTGCCATCCTCGCCCACGACGAGTTCCTCTCCGCCCGGCGCGACCAGTCCGACGCCCAGCGCCGGTTCGACGCGGCCGACACCGAGGATGAGATCGAAGCCACCCGCGCGGTGCTGGAAGAGGCGGCCGGCGAGGTGGACGAGAAGCAGACCCTGCGCTGGGCCTTACTCGGCGCCGCCGCGGGCGTCCATCTGTGGAACGTGTTAGACGCCTTCGGGCTGGGTGACCGCTACGACCTGCCCGAGCTGACCATGAGCCCTACCCCTGAGACCGAAGGCTTCGCCGTAGGCGCAAGTTGGAGCATTCCATGAAGCGGCTTTTCGAAAAGATGATCCGGAAATCGGCCTCGGCGCGGACCTCGAACCCGGCGCCGGCCCTCGCCATCTTCGCCCTGGCCGCCACCGCCGCCCTCGTGGCCACGACCCTACTGCCAGGCTGCACGACCGACACCGAGGACCCCAGCTTCGACAACCCGCTCGATCCGGTGGGCGGGTCGGGCATCCCGGTGGTCGACTCGGTGCGCGTGATGGTCGGCGACGGCGCGGTCAAAATCACCTGGAGCCTCCCAGAAGGCGAGTCGGCCGACGAGTACGCCATCTTCCGCAAGCGCACCACCCAGTTCCCCGAACCCGAGGAGGACGAGGAGCTGCTCGATAAGGTCACCGAAACCACCTTCACCGACACGCGGGTGCGCAACGGCCGCCAGTACGCCTACCGCATCGCCGCCGGCCGCGAGGGCCGCTTCGGCGAACGCACCGAGGAGTTCGAGGCGATCCCGGGCCTCTACACGATCTCGGTCGCGGGGAATGCCGAGCTCACCAAAGAGCGCGATGTCACCGTCTCCTACTCGGTCTCCGGCGCCCAGGCCGTGCGCCTCTCCGAGTCGGCCGGCAGCTTCACCGAGCCCTGGCAGTCGGCCACCGGCTCCTCGCCCTGGACGCTCTCGAGCGGCGACGGCCAGAAGACCATCTACGCCCAGTTCCGCTTGACCGACGGCAGCGAGACGATGCCGGTCTTCGATACGATCACCTTAGACACCAAGGCCACCATCGAATCCTTCACCTTCGCGGGCAACCCGGTCCGCTCCCCCGGCGAGACGATCCACTTTCGGCTGGTGGCGGGCGAGACCGGCGGCACGGCCACGGTCACGGTCGATAACGTCTTCAGCGCGGTCCCGCTCTTCGACGACGGCACCGGGGGCGATGCGGTCGCCGACGACGGCATCTACGAGCGCGACCTGACGATCCCGCCCTCGACCTCGGTCGAGGATGCCGAGGCGAAGGGCGCCTTCACCGACGAGGCCGGCAACCAGGCCACCGAGGTGCCCGCGCCCGAGCTGCTGACCATCCGCAAGGCCTTGGAGGCCGTGACGCTGCTGAGCGCGGTCGTCGCCGAGCCACCCGATGCGGCCTCAGTCACCCTGCGCTGGAGCCAGTCGCAGGAGGATGAGTTCAGCGCCTACCGGCTCTACCGCTCCGAGGGGGCGACGGTGGATTCCACCGACGAGCGCATCCACAGCGAGACGAGCAAGACCGGCCTCGACTACACCGACGAAGAGGTGATCGAGGGCCGCACCTACGCCTACCGGGTGTATGTGGAGGATAGCTTCGGCCGCGAGACGGGCTCGAACACCTGGACGGCCGAGGTGCCCAACGTGCGCCCGCCCGAGGCGGTCACGATCGAGGAGCCCGAGGCGGTGAGCACCTCGCGCATTGCCCTCTCCTGGAACCAGCCGGGCGACTTAGACTTTGCCTCCTACAGGATCTACCGCAACGAGACCGGCACGGTGAGCGAAGACGATGAGCTCGTAGCCACGATCACCGACATCCACACGACCTACTACGACGACACCGGCCTCGAGGAGAACAAGAAGTACTACTACCGCATCTACACGGCCGACGAGGGGGGCTTGACCGCCCGCAGCAACGAGGTCAGCGCCCAGACGCTCACCGAGGGACCTGAGGCGGTCACCTTGGAGGAGCCGACCAGCATCAGCACCTCGCGGATCGCCCTCGAGTGGAGCAAGTCGCAGGACGATGACTTCGAGGCCTACAAGCTCTACCGCAACGAAACCGGCGCGGTGAGCGAGAGCGATGAGCTGGTAGCCACGATCACCGAGGTCAACACGACCTACTACGACGACACCGGCCTCGAGGAGAACACGACCTACTACTACCGGGTCTACACGCGTGATGCCACGGGCCTCACCGCCCGCAGCAACGAGGTCAGCGCCCGCACCCTCAACGAAGAGCCCGCCGCGGTCACGCTCGAGGAGCCGACCGACATCAGCACCTCGCGGATCGCCCTGGCGTGGAGCAAGTCGGAGGACGATGACTTCGAATCCTACAAGCTCTACCGCAACGAAACCGGCGCGGTGAGCGAGAGCGATGAGCTGGTAGCCACGATCACCGAGGTCAACACGACCTACTACGACGACACCGGCCTCGAGGAGAACACGACCTACTACTACCGGGTCTACACGCGTGATGCCACCGGCCTCACGGCCCGCAGCAACGAGGTTCACGCCCGCACGCTGGCCGATGAGCCTTCGGCCGTGACCTTGAGCGAACCCACGGCGGTCAGCACCTCGCGGATCGCGCTCGATTGGACCGAATCGGAGGATGAGGACTTCGAGGCCTACAAGATCTACCGCAACGAAACCGGCGCGGTGAGCGAGAGCGATCAGCTGGTCACCACCATCACAGACCTCAACCTCACCTACTACGACGACACCGGCCTACAGGAGAATACGACCTACTACTACCGGGTCTACACGCAGGATGAGAGCGGCTTCACCACGCGCAGCAACGAGGTGGAGGCCACGACCAAGAACGAGGCGCCGCCGGCGGTGACCCTCTTCCAGGCCACGGCGGTGGGCACGACGGCGGCGACGCTGTCGTGGGAGGAGAGCGAGGTTCACGACTTCGCCTTCTACCGCCTGTATCGCGATGTGATTTCCACGGTGACGACGTCGTCGACGCTCGTCGTCGAGATGGACGATGAGAGCTTCACGTCGTACCGGGATACAGATTTGGAGCCCGGCACTCAGTACTACTACCGCGTCTTCGTCGTCGATGACGCCGATGAGGCGGAAGCGACCGGAAGCAACACGGTGAGCGTGGAAACCGACGAGACCACCGACGAATAGGTGGCCTTCGGCGCGGGAAATGCGCCGGAAGGAGAGCATCATGTGTGCCGCATTCAGGAGACCGGTGAAAGGCCGGGACGGCCCCGGGAAAGGCGGCTCCGCCTGGGAAGGCGAAGCGGGCTGGCCCGGTGAGGCGGGTCCTGCACTGAAGGATGAGGAAAAGGCAGCCCTGGAGGGGCTCAAGGGCCAGCGGAACGGGACCTTCGAGTTCGGCTCCTGGAAAGACCTGCCGCTCGCCGACACCATCGCCGTGCCCAAGCGGGCGCCGGGGGCGAACGTGCCGATGATCGAGCGCCTGATCGCGCTCGGGGGCATCATCGTGCTTTCGCCCGTGATGCTGGCGGTGGCGGCGGCGATCAAGATCACCTCCCCGGGCGGGCCGGTGGTCTACAGCCAGGAGCGCGTGGGACTCGACCGGCGGCGCAACCGGGCACCGGCGGCCAGGCTCGAGAACGGCGCGGACCGCCGCCGCACGCCCGGCTACGGGCGGCTCTTCAAGATCCACAAGTTCCGCACCATGATCCCGGACGCCGAGAAGCATTCCGGACCGGTGTGGGCCAGCGAGCACGACCCGCGCATCACGCCCCTGGGCCGGCTGATGCGCAAGACCCGGCTCGATGAGCTGCCGCAGCTCTTCAACATCCTCAAAGGCGAGATGCGCCTGATCGGCCCGCGTCCGGAGCGTGCGCACTTCATCGAGAAGCTCTCGGGCGAGATCCCGGAATACACCGGCCGCCTGGCGGTCCACCCGGGCGTCACGGGCCTGGCCCAGATCGAACGGGAATACGACGCGTCGTTCGACGATGTGCGCAAGAAGGTCATGTACGACGTCTTCTACGCGCAGAACCGCAGCACGAAGCTGGATGTCAAGATCCTGCTGCGCACGATCGACGTGGTGATCCGAGGCAAGGGAGC
>CAZNJE010000094.1:0-12852 GCA_964573295.1 uncultured bacterium
GGCGTCTACTTCGACTCACTTGAAATGCCTCCTTTCGCGATCTGGCGGTTTTCTTTTCACCTCCTTTCATACGCGAAAATGGGGGCATTTCGAGGTGTTTCTACCGTCCACCGCTCGAATCGCGCTTGGTTAAGGCCTAGTGGGTGGATCGACTGCACTTGCACCGGCCAAGGCTGCGATTGTCTTCTAGCGGGCACTATGATCATGATGGCCGACGGCACGGAGAAGCCTATCGAAACAGTGCTGGTCGGAGATCTTGTGATGGGTTCAGTCAGCTCGATTGCGCTTCTGTCGTAGGGCGTGTGGAGCGTGTGCATGCTCCGTACCTTGTCGAACGCTATATTCTCTTAAACGGTCACATTGGCATGACCGAAAACCACCCGGTGCTGCTTCAGGATGAATGGGTTGGTGCTGGCCGACTGCGACTTGGCGACCGCGTTCTCACAAGCACGGGAGGTGATCTAGAAATCATGGCGATCGATAAGATCGAGCGCGCTGCTAAGGTATACAACATTCAGGTGAGTTCGCACACGTATATCGCTGATGGCGTGGTAGTCCACAACAAGGATGATTGTGAGCAGTACATGCAGGCACCATAAAGACACGTGGGGTTCTGATTCTGGAGCCAGCGGGAGTACGCTCGGCAGGCTCCGCAATGGTTGGTGGAGAAACTGCCATGAAGACACAGGTCCGTTGCGCAGCGCTCGTTTTCCTCGTCCTTGGCATGGTCAATTGCGATAAGGACAGGATCTCCCAAACGTCCGACGTTACCCCGCCCGATCCGACCACCCTCCAGCTTGTTCATTCAGCGCATGACAGCCTTACTTTGAGTTGGGTCGCGACCGGAGATGATGGTCTGGTCGGCAGGGCTTCGGCATACGATCTTCGAGTGAGCGTAGACTCTCTTGCAGAGGCCAACTGGGATGCGGCAAGAGCGATTCCCGATTTGCCGGTCCCAAAGATGCCGGGAGAGACGGAGTCCACTACCGTGACCGGCCTGAGAGGCGGGGTGTGGCACCTAGGCTTACGGACCGGGGATGAGGTCCCCAACTGGTCGGCTATCTCCAACATTGTCTCAGCCACTGTACAGGACAGTGTCAATTCGGCAAGCCTGCGTAACTGGCCCTACGGCTTCGCCGAAAGCGTGGCCTTGGGGTCGCCGTCGCGCCCGAGCGTGTCGCGGTAGTTCCAGGGCATCCAGTCGGCCGGGCTTTGGGCCACCTGCTTTGCGTGGCGCAGCAGCGTCACGAGGTAGTCGAAGGGATCCGCGTGGCACAGCTCGGCGGTGTGGATCAGGCTCATGAACTGGTCACCGACCCGCGCACCGTTCTCGGTCCTGTAGAACATGGCATTCTTCCTGTGGAGGATCGCGCGCTTCAGCGTCCTTTCGCAGATCGTGTTGTCCAGGGGCGCTCCGGCCACGTGCAGAAATCGGGTGAGCTTTTCCCAGTGTCGCTGCATATAGCGGATGGCCTCACCCAGCCCCGAGTTCGGCTCGACCAGGTGATCGTCGAGCTGCTGGGCCAGCCAGGTCTGGATGCCCGCCATGATCGGGCCGCTGTGCTCCTGGTGGTAGGCCAGGCGCTCGGCGGGTGAGAGGTCCTGCCCTCGCGCCAGCGCATCGTGGTGATAGACGTGCCCGAGCTCTTCGAGGATGGTGCGGCACTCCCCCGGAAAGCTGCCCCGTACGTCCACGAACCGTCGTCTTGCATGCGCCATGCAGTTGGCCAGGATCGTCTCGAACTCCTCGCTCGTATTGTGCGCCAGCGCATCGCACATCTGGATCGGCGGCGAGAGGTCTGTGGCGCGCTGGGCGAGCAACCGGCCCAGGTTCTCACCCGCGTGCCGCCAGCCGGTAAAGAACAGCGCCATCCGCTGCCCTCCGGTGGTGGCGACGATGCCCGAGGTGAAGGTGCCCGTGCGCCGGTCGGGCGGATCGGTGGGCTCGGCGGGCAGCGGTCGCTCGAGCTTCAGGATCTTCATGGTCGTGTCATCGTTGTAGATCACCTCGCCCTGGGCCGCCTGGCCGATGAGCTCGGCGTAGGCCGGCTCCACCCGCACGGCCCCGTCTCGCACAAGCTCCCATTGGGTCGCCGCCGGCAGCGGGATCCCCAGACTCTGCTCGAGCTTCTGCAGCCGGTAGAAGGGGACGCCGCTGCCGTACTTGAGTAGCGCGATCATCGCGACGGCCGTCTCATCGTACTTGGCGGTGCCGGCACCCTCGGGCGAGGCGGCGGTGAAGACCTGGCCACAGAGGTTGCAGCGCAGGCGATCGAGCTCGAAGACCTTCGCCTGCAGCGGCGCCATCCCCCAAGCTAAAATATAGAACCAGTAGAGCTTAGAGGTGGTCTCGAGAACTATGATCACTTGGAATTGACGCGTAGATCACTGGGTCGCATCCCACTACAATGCCACGAGGAGGTTCCAAGCTGAGTTCGAAAGGATGGCCAAAGTGGTGGGATTGGGAGCTTGAGCTGAGCCCCCACCTCATCAAACGAATGCAGGACCGTCGGTTCACGGAAATCGACCTTCGTGATATGCTTGAAAAGGCGGTAGACGTGCGGCCAGACATTGTAACCGGCCGCTGGGTCATTGTGACCAGGTTCCGCAGACGTCGCTGGGAGATCATTGTTGAGCCTGACTCCTCGGCTCGCGTGCTGCTCGTAATCACCGCCTATGCGAAAGGCATTTGAGGCAATGAAGAATTCGTACCTTGAAGTAACCTTCCGAAACGGGCGACCGGTGGCCGCCTACTACTATCTGCCCCGACGCGTCGGGCAAAAGAGTTATCGCAGCATGCGCGTCGAACCCGGGATGGTCATCGACTTCAGTCGGACGGGAAAACCGATTGGCATCGAAATCACCGCTCCGAGCGCGGTGACACTGCCGGTCTTCAATCGTGTATTACGAGATCTGGGTTTGGGCACTTTGAAGCGCGCCGATCTCGCGCCTCTGCTTGCCGCCTAGAAGGTACGTCCGAACCTCAAGATAGCGTGATTGCCCAGATTGATTGTTGAGAGCGAAAGAATAAGAGGGCCAACACCACATGCAGCGGCTGGCGCTGCGCGCCACCGGTGATGTTCTCGTGTGTGCCAGGCATGGCACAGAGCGAGCGGGGTGGGAGTCCCCGTGCTAGGTGATCGCGGAGCCGAAGGCTAGGAGAAGGGCAAGGGCGTCATCGCGAGGTGGGGTCTGGAGAAAGCCCAATCCAAAAGCGCGGGGCGACGTACAGGAACCGGATCTGAGGTGTGGTGCACCCGGGACGAGCGGGCACGTGAGTGCGAAGTCCTCCATCCGCAGGTGGGGTGTGCATTATAAATCCGGCGTCTACGCGCGGAACGTTCTGTGTCTTACCCTGGGAGGTCTCCCGGCTGTCTGCCGTATGCGGACTGGGGGTCAGGCAACTGATCCCGAGCGGTTGGGAGAAGTCAGCAGAGGGCAAAGTAGGCCCCCGGCAGGCAAAGCTAGTGAGGCACCCCGAGGCCGAAAGGTGGGGCAACGGATAGGCCGAGCCGCAACGCTGGGAGACGAAGGCCCGAACGGTGCCCCGGGAGGGGCTTGAAGGAGAGGAGCCGTCACCCTGATGCTGAGCGGCGGCAGTGCATCCGGCAGACAGCTTCGGCTGACTCTGGAGGCTCCAGGGGATGAAGCCGCGCCTGGGGCACGGGGAGAAGACACTCCGGTGGACAGGAAAGACCTACTGGAGCGAGCGTTGGAGAGAGAGAACCTACTGCGCGCGCTCCGCCAGGTCCGGCGAAACGGTGGCGCCCCGGGCATTGATGGCATGACCGTCAAAGCACTCGACCCCCACCTGAAGGCGAACTGGCCAGCGATCCGGGCATCCTTGCTGGATGGGACGTACCAACCCCAACCGGTGCGACCTGTGGAGATCCCGAAGCCGGGAGGGAGGGGCGTCCGCAAGCTGGGAGTGGCCGTCGTGCTCGACCGGTTCATCGAGCAAGCCTTGCAGCAGGTCTTGCAGGCAGAATGGGATCCGACGTTTTCCCCCTCGAGCTACGGTTTTCGGCCAGGACGGAGTGCCCACCAAGCTGTCGGGCAAGCGCAGGAGTACATCCGGGAAGGGTGCGATTGGGTGGTTGACCTGGACCTGGAGAGATTTTTTGACCGAGTCAACTTCGACGTGCTCCTGTGCCGGGTCCGCAAGCGCGTGCCTGACGGGCGCGTGGTGCACTTGATCCATCGATTCCTGAAAGCCGGTGTTTTCGCGCGCGAAGGTGTGGTGGAAGCGACGCTGGAGGGGACGCCCCAGGGCAGCCCTCTTTCCCCGCTGCTTGCGAACCTCTTGCTGGATGACCTCGATAAGGAACTGGAGAGGCGCGGCCACCGCTTCGTTCGCTACGCAGACGATGCGAACATCTACGTGCGCAGTGCGCGGGCGGGTGAACGAGTCAAGGCCAGTGTGACCCGCTATCTCGAGAGCCGGCTGAAGCTCAAGGTCAATGAGGCCAAGAGCGCCGTGGACCGGCCATGCAAGCGGAAGTTCCTGGGGTTCACATTCACCGTCGGCCGGATTCGCCGGCGCAAGGTGAGCGCGAAGGCGATCGCGGCCTTCCGAGCGAAGGTCCGCAGGCTGACGCGGCGAACCCGAGGGCGGACCATCTACCGGATCGTCAAGGAACTCAGGACCTACACTCTGGGCTGGCGTGGGTACTACGGCTTTGCGGAAGTGGTCACGCCGCTTCACGATCTGGACAAGTGGATCCGGCGACGGCTACGGTGCTACCATTGGAAGCAGTGGGGCCGGCGCGGCTACCGAGAGCTGAGAAAGCGAGGCATATCGCCGGTGCTGCCCTGGAACACGGCGAAGTCGGCCCACGGGCCCTGGCGTCTGAGTCAGAGCCCGACCCTCACGATTGCGCTGCCGAAGCGCTACTTCGCGGGACTGGGCCTGCCGAGCCTTGTGAAGGTCTGACCGGACACCTAATCCGCCGAACCGCCGCATACGTGATCCGTACGTGCGGGTGGTGTGGGAGGAGAGGGGTCGCGAGGCCCCTCCCTATCCCGATTCGGCTGGAATTGCCAGACGAGATGCGGATTGACGTGACTACACGCATAGGTGTACATTGGATCGATGAAGCGTCGTGACCTCGAAAGCAAGCTCCGCCAGCTCGGTTGGCAGGTTGTCAGGCACGGCGGCAAGCACGACGTGTGGTCGCGGGACGAGCGAGAACTCACCGTCCCTCGGCACAGAGAGATAAACGAGTACACTGCCAAGGCCATCTTCCGGCAAGCACGAGGAGACCGTTAGATGCGGTTCGCTGGTCGAGTCTTCAAGGTTGGACGTCAGTGGGCAGTCGAAGTGCCCCTACTCAACGTAGTCAGCCAGGGTCGGACAAAGAAGGAGGCGATCGAGATGATCGGGGACGCCATCGAGGCCCTCGCGAACAGGCCTAGCTTCCAGGTCGATGTGTTTCCAGGCTCCGGCGAGTACTTCGAGGTAGGGTCAACCGATCAATCTACGCTTACAGCACTGCTCTTGCGCCGGGCGCGCCAGCAATCGGGATTGAGTTTGGCACAGGTAGCAAGGCGGTTAGGGTCGACATCGGTGAATGCATACGCGCGCTACGAGCAGGGCCGGTCCACGCCATCCGTTCAGAAGCTCACAGAGCTATTCAGTGCGGTCTCGCCAGACCGGGATCTGGTGCTCGTGCCGAGTGAAGCGTGAGGGTTGTGGCCCAGCCGAACAGAGCCCCCCCATGGAGTACATCAGCGCCGACGAGATCGCCGTCGAACTTGCTCCGGCGACACTGAGCGGCCCGGCGCCGCGCACAGGGCCAGACCCCAGGCGCCCTGCGCTCAGCCCAGCATCGCCAGCGGGATGGCGATCACGTAATAGAAGAAGGCCCAGAAGAGGTTCTGGCGGATCTTCGCGAACGTCGCGCGCGACAACCGCACCGCACGCACCACCGCCGGCAGCTTGCCCGAAACCAGCACGATGTCGCCCGACTCGCCGGTGACGAGCGACTCGTCGACCGCGCTCTCACCTTCCACGACCTCGCCGCTCGTCCGAGGATCGCCGCGGCTTCGTCTCCATCCAGTGCGGCGGGGTTGCTGCATTCGGAGAGGAAGCCCGGGACCTACTGACGATCGCGATTGGCAACCCGGGAACCTTCAGCTCAAGGTCCTCGACTTCGGCATCGCGCGCCACGACTACTTCGTCGCCGGTTGTCCTACTTCCCCTCGCTCACGCTCTTGACGTCGCTCTTGGCCTTGGCGGCCTCTTCGGGCGTGGGGGCGGCGAGGGCCTTCTCCACCGTCCCCACGAGGGCCTCGTGGTCGGGACCGGTGCGCGAACCGAAACGGCCCACCACGCGGCCGTCGCGGCTCACGACGAACTTGGTGAAGTTCCATCCGATCTCGCCGCCGTAATCCGGGTGGAGCTGCTTCGAGGTCAGGTGCTGGTAGAGCGGATGCATGTCGGCGCCCTTGACCGAGATCTTCTCGAACATCGGGAAGGTCACGCCGAAGTTTGCCTCGCAGAACGCGGCGATCTGCTCGTTGGTGCCCGGCTCTTGATTGAGGAAGTTGTTGGCGGGAAAGCCGAGCACCTGGAATCCCTGATCCTGGTACTTCTCGTAGAGAGCCTGAAGGCCCTTGTACTGATTGGTGAAGCCGCACTTGCTGGCGACGTTGACGATCAGCAGCACGTCGCCCTCGTATTCTTTTAGAGTGGTCTCGGTGCCGTCGATCTTGTTGACCGGGATCTCATAGAGGAACATCGGTGCGCCGATGGCGCCGTCGATGGCGCCGTCGCCCGGCTGACCGGAGGCTTTCCCCAAGCCCAAGAGGGCAGCGATCGTAGACAGGACCATCATCGTGACCCCCAGCTTCATGGATAGCGTCTCCTTCGTTTGGTGAAAGTGGCACGCGCGGACCAATCCGCGCGGGCGACTGGCTCACGCCGCGGCCGCGCAGAAGCCGCGCTCGATACCTCGCATCCTACGATATCAGGTACAGGGTCCCGCTTCGAGCGGTTCCCGGCTCCAGACGTCGCCATCCCTAATGGCATCGGCAGCGACGGTGCCATTCATGATGCTGCTCGCCCCGGCGCCGGTCTGGATGCCGCCCGACCCGGCAGGCGCGGCCACCTACCTCACGTACTGAATGGGCCGCGTTACGGCTCCGGTGCCCGTATCGAGCCTCAGATAGTAGGTCCCCGCGGGCAGGCGCCGCCCTTCACGGTCGCGGCCGTCCCAGGCGACCTGATGCGCGCCGGGTGAGCCTGCGGCTTCCCGCAGAAGTACGCGGATCTCACGGCCCGCGCAATCGTACAGCGACAGACGCACCGGCTGCCGCCCCGTGAGTTCGTACTCGATGTGCGCCACCGAGGTGACCGGGTTCGGCCCGGATGAAAGCCGCAGGCCCGAGGTCAGGTCCACGACGTGCCAGGGATCGCGGTCCGGGTCCACGCCCGGGTTCACACGCGGACCCGCGCCCGGTCCTACGACCGGCCCTTCGTCCACCCCCGAGAGGTCCGCGTAGCGCAGGAGCGTGCTGTGCCCGCCGCAGGCCCACACGATGTCGGCGGTCTGGGCGGCCAGGTCGGAGACGCCGTGGCGGGGCCACTCGCCCTCCCACTCGAGCGTCCAGCTGTGGCCGCCGTCGAGCGTATGATAGATGAAGCCGCGTCCATCCTCGGGGTAGGAGCCGCCGTAGTGATTGCGGGCGAGAAGATAACCGTTCGCCTTGATCAGCATCACCAGGCCATCGACATAGGTGTGGTTGACCTGACTGGCGAGTTCCCAGGTCTCACCACCGTCGGCGGTGCGCTGCACCCGCCCGCCCACTCCGGCCACCCAGCCGTGCAGGGGATCGACGAAGGAGCCGGCGGTCACATGGTCATTGACCGCCATCGTCTGCGTCGTCCAGGTGGCGCCGCCGTCGGTGGTCCGCCACACCGAAGCCCCCTGGCCTCCCCAGAGCATCCAGCCGGCATCGGGCGTTGCGAACGCGACCTGGTTGCCGCCGGGCGCGCCGGGCACTCTCTCCCATGACCCGCCGCCGTTGGTGGTGCGCAGTGTGTAGCCGGCGCCGCCGCCGTAGGGGCCGTAGACGAGCCAGCCGGGTCTGCTCATCCGCCCAGCAGATCGAGTTCCACAGCGGCTCGATGTGCGCCCAGTCCCATTCGTCGAAGGGCGATTGGCCATGGAGGATCTGGCTCCACCAGGATCCGCACCAGATTTCATCGCCCACGAACTGGATCGCGTGGGTGTAGCTGTTGACCTGTGTGGCGTAGCGCTCCCAGGTCACGCCCGAGTCTTCGCTGACGATGACGTCGAGCCGGTCGGCGGTGAAGATATCGACCGAGGCGATTGCGATCCGGTAGGCGTCCGCGTCGCCCTCCTGGGCGTCCAGACAGTAGCTGTAAGGGAAGTTCGTGTAGTACTGAATGTTCCAGGTCCCGCCGCCGTCGGTGGTATGCAGTACCGCACCCAGGGGCGAGGCGTAGAGACCGCTCGTGACCGCCCAACCGATGTCGGGGGTCACCATCTCGAGAGCGGCGACCTTGTCGAGCGCCGGGTTCACCGTCTGGCGCGTCCAGTTCAGGCCGCCGTCTTCGGTGTGATGGATGTGCGGATCGAGCGCCGAATCCGCGCCACAGATCCAGCCATGCAGCGAGTCGGTGAACCACACGTTTTCGACCGAATAGCAGTTCGTGCCGAAAGACTGGTTCTCCCACGTGCTGCCCCCATCGGCGGTGTGCAGCACCAGGTAGCTGCTGCCGTCGCCCGAGCCGCCGACGGCCCAGCCTTCGAGCGCGCTGAGGAAGTGCACGCTCGTCAGGTCCCGCGCGGTGCCGGAGGGCTGGACCGTCCAGGAATCCCCTCCGTTGGTGGTGGGGAGGATCACTCCGCCGTCACCGGCCACCCATCCGTGGTTCTGATCGATGAAGTGCACGGCATTGAGTTCGAACGATTCTGACCCTGGGAAGGGCAGGTGTTCCCAGTTCTGGGCGGAAGCCGGCGGCGCGAGCGAGGCTGCCGGCGTGACCAAGACGAGCGAGGTGAGAATCAAGAGGCAGGGCGCGAAACGGTGCGGCGGGAACACACGGTGCGGCGGGAACACACGGTGCGGCGGGAACACACGGTGCGGCGGGAACGCACGGTGCGGTGGAAACATGATGAAGCCCTTTTTCTGAGGGCGACTCTACCAGAACGACCACCGTTCGGTGACCACAACGTAGATCCCGAGTCCCAGATTGGTCACGGCGTGGGCCAGGACGATGGTGAAGAGATCCCGGCGCCAGACCAGGAGGCCGCCGTAGACGAGGCCCGCCAAGATGCCCACCAGCCAGCGGTGATGCTCGAACCCGAAGGCGACGGCCACGATCAGGAACGGCACCAGGCGGAAGGTGCCCATCGCCACGTCGCGGAAGTTGGAGTGGACGAGATAGCGCATGAGGAAGCTGCGCCAGAAGAGCTCTTCCATGATGGGTACCACCACACTCGCCCCCAGAATCCGCACGCCGATCACCATCGCGACCGGGACGCCGGCTTCGGCATAGAGATAGGGATGGAATCCCTTCGGTGTCGTGAAGAGCAGCGGCTCGAGGAGCTTCTCCGGAGCCACCCAGATGACGAGGACCACGAGACCGGCCACCACGCCCAGCAGCCAGTTGACCGGATCGAAGCGCACCCGCAGTTCAGGGAAGCGGCCGCGGAAGGCGAGCAGCAGCGCCCCAACGAGCAGTGTCTTGAGGGCGTACCACAGGGCGGGGCTCCCGGGCAGCGAGGCGCCCGCATAGGTCAACACCATGAAGAGGGTGAAGGGGGCGACGTAGGGGAACCAGGCGGCCTGGGTGAGTTGGCGAAGGGAACTCATGGTTGTGGTGAGGCCTTTCTGTTGCCGCCGGGACCACCCTGCGGTCATCGTCCGGTTGGTGTGAAGTGCTTATTCACTACGGTCACGCCAGATAGGGTCGCATTGCTTGCTTATAAGGCGCCACGAAGCGGCCGTCAAGCCGAGCTTGAGGGCGTGCGGGCGTTCTTATGGGGGATCTTCGGCATCTCATCTCCTATCCATAGCTAGAAAAGCTATTTAGCACAGGGTGTCAGGATGCGTTACAGATCACACGGCATCGTTTGGAGGTTCTAATGTTTTGAAGTGCAGATGTTTACAGATGCCCACAAAATACAGGACTGCATATTGTTTTGGATTGTCCAAGTAAGCTTACAGTGTAACCTTTCCTTCGGAAGCGCATTTCAGTTGCAGCCGCATCTCGTGGCAACCCCTCGCCAGCGGGTGCGTTCTATGAACTCTGTCGAACGAACCTGCTGTATCGTAGTCAGTTACGACCCGCGCTGCTTGTGGCGACGGGCCTGGGCGGCATTGGCCCCCATGTCGGACGAATGTCCAAGGGAGCGCGTCCGGGATCCGTCGAGGATAGGATTACGTCGTACACTTTGACAGTTCACCGATCTCTTTGATTGGGATAGATCTGATAAAGTACTTCATATCAATCGTTTATATGAACCGACCTGTCTTGGAGCGTTGTTTGTAAACATTTCGCCATCTTGTGGGGAGATCCATTCGACCCATCCGGTCGGCTGGCACCCGGATGAGTCGATTGTCCAGACTTGGGAGGTTTCGATGAAGACACGCGCTTTGATTCTGGGACTGGCGGGCCTGCTAGCGGTGCTGGGACTCACGCCCGGGGCGAAGGCCGCCTACACGGTCAACTACAATCTCGGGGATGTTCTCATTGAAGATGAGCTCTCCGGCTACGGCACCCACGGCAGTGACATGCCCGGCATGATCGTGCTGGCCGAGTTTGCGGACAACACCGATGACACGGCCACCTGGGTGTCCCTGGGCTATCCGGCCGGTGAGGCCGTCGGCACGGGTTGGTCGCTCTACGAGTCGGGCAATACGTTCAACAGCCTGTGGACTCTGACGAACTCGACCGGCAAGTCGCTGAGCCGTCTGGTGATCGATGCTTGGGTTGGGGATACGGTATTCGACCGGGAGTATGACCTCTACGGCAGCCTGTACGGAACCGCAGGATCGCAGCAAGGCCGTGACTTCGAGCCGATCAACCACGATTCGTATACCATCGTCGCCACCTACATCAACGCCGTCAAGTTGACCGATGCGTCCGGGGATCCCAATGGCGACATCTACCAGTACCTCGAGATCGCCTTCGACAACGAGGGCGGTCTGGGGGACGGCCAGTCCCTGCAGTTCTATGCCGACACCGACAATATCTATAGCGGTGGTGAGATTCCCGAGCCGGGCACGGCATTGCTGATCGCTTGTGGACTCTTGGGCGCGGCCTGGTACTCGCGGGCGCGGCGCGCCTAGGTTGATTTCTGGCTTTGATGGAACATTGGGTCCTTAGACATCATTGGGAGGCAACATGCGGACTTTTGCATCGATCCTGGTCGTCCTGGGCGTGGCCGTGCTCCTCGGCACGCCGGCTCAGGCCACCATCACGACCTACGAGTTCTCATTCACGGCGGAGGACATGCTCTCCTACGTCACCGCCAACGGCACCGACGGGTCCTCGGCGGCCGACAACGGGGTTTTCGACGGCGCCCGGCTCCGCCGGGACGGCACGAACCCGTCGGGTCCGTTGGCCAGCCGGTCCTACTGGGAGAGCCAGAACACCGCATTCACGAGCTGGGCGACGGGTACGAACGATCGCTTCTTGGGCTTCAACATCTGGGGCTTCGACGGTCGCGGCATCCACTGGGGCGAGGATTTCAAGCCGCACGCCTGGGTCGGATCGACCGAGCCCGCGGGCTGGACACCGTGGACTACGGCGTGGCCGTGGGGCGATCCGCCGGCGGGCAGCCACACGGATCTGCTGTTGGGCTGGGACGCGAACGGCTTCGACGATGGCTTCAATTTCCAGGACACCGACCTCGGGTCGAAGGCCTTCTCCTTCATGATGCAGGTTGACGACACCGACGCGTGGTGGGGTCAGGACACCCAGGGCGCTCCCAACGATTACTCCGTGCCGGAGCTGACCATGTGGTTCGGCGGCTGGTTCGACGACGACTACTTCGAAGATCCCGGCGACTACTACATGTACGAGGGCAACATGGTCGTGCAGGGCCGCGTGGTGCCCGAGCCCGGAACCATCGGGCTCCTGGGCCTCGGCCTCGTCGGCCTGGGCGTGACCGGCTGGTGGCGGAAGCGCCGCAGCTAGACGCGCGGGCTGTTGAGCGATTCGAGTCGAGCAGGCAGGTGACCACCCGACCCGGTCACCTGCCTGCAAGTCCGTTCCCCTCTGGATCTCCCCTCTGGATCCGTCCTTCAGAACGCCCCCGTAAGATACACAATAGATATGATATAGTCCTAGTGTCACAATTCTTTACGATTGCTGTTGGTTTGGCGAGCCCACAATGGGTTCGCGCACATAAGTTTACACGTTATAACACAATGTAGACTTTGTTCCATGTTGATTGGGTCAACCGAGACGACATCTGGAAGCTCTCGGCAGGCTTGCATCCTTGTTGCGTCCGAGGGTCAGAAAGGGGAGTCACTCGAGATTATACTCCAGAGTAATCCAGGCCGCGTTCTTGCCACAATTGTCTTCTGATGAGTGATTTAGACCAAGGACGCTTCTGCCTTCTTCTTCGTATTCGTTCCGCTGGTTCTGCGCTGCGGTCTCGCATGGCCACCGAGAGCCGGCATGTTCTCTCAATACAATTCGTCCATCTAATTGACATATAAGCGTTTGCGCGAATATGCCACTCATGCGTAAATTATATCAAGACATTGTCTTATGATAGTTTACATCCTTGGCTCGGTCCTTGCTCCATATCAAGCCACCTGCAAGGCAGACAGTCCTGTCGCGGGTAGACCTATCCCTTCGGCGCTCGCTTG
>CAZNJE010000095.1:0-12634 GCA_964573295.1 uncultured bacterium
CAACGGACCGCTGCGCTCGCGGGGCGCCAGCGGAAGGACTTTGACGGGGACCTGGGCTGCCGGTGGCTGCCGGTGGACGAGTGCCAATACCTCTGATAGACTCACACCATGCAGGTCCGTGAAGTCATTAGAATGCTTGAAGATGCCGGGTGGGTGCGGGTCGCAATCCGTGGCGATCACAGACAATTCAAGCATCCCACCAAAGCTGGGCGGGTTACCGTCAGCGGGAAGCTTGGAGACGACATGCCCAAAGGCACTTTTGCCTCCGTCCAACGGCAGGCGCGTTTGAAGCGAGGTAAAGGATGAGGAAGTCAAGATATCTGGTTCGCGTCAATAAGGATCCCGACAGCGATTGGGGTGCTTCTGTCCCTGACCTGCCCGGATGCGTAGCCACCGGCAAGACGATTGACACTGCACTCCGCCGTATCCAGGCTGCCATAGAGCTTCACCTGGAAGGGATGCGGGACGATGGACTGAAACCCCCGCGGCCCCGTTTGCGAAGCATAAAGCCACGAAGGACAACGAAGGTCATTGATTTCTACGCAACTGTTGAAGTGGCGGCCTGAGTTCTGCGAATGAGGTCAGTAGCTTCAGTAGCTTTTGTGACTGTTCGCGGTCGGGGTCGCCTCGACCTTGCGCGGTCTCGGAGCCGGTGTCGATTCCGCACTCCGCTGCGTAACCGGCACCGAACCGGCGCAGGTGACGGTCCAATGGGTAGTCGAAGCCTTCCCTGCATGCCGCGCCGCCGTTGCTACGAGCTGTCAAATACGTATCGCTCGTCCTCAACCTCGACATTCGGCGGCCGGCCCCGACGCTCAAACCAGTCGTAGCCCTCCTGCAGGTTCTGCCAGAAGTCAGTCCACGGAGATGAGGCATGTGATTCCAAATTGGTCGCGTTCATGCGAAAGGGGAATATGTGGACGCGGACAAAGGGCTGGCCGCCACGGAATGCGGCATCCAGCAGGGCATAGATTTCCTCGATGGATGGGTCGGTCATGGCGTAGCACCCGATCGAGACACAAGCACCATGGACCATGAGATGACTACCGGTACGCCCGTGGATTCGATCAAAGGCATTGGGGTAGCCAAGGTCGAACGAAAGATGAAAACGGCTTGCTGGATTCAGTCTGCCCGGCGTTACGAAGTAGAACCCTTCGGGGCTCTGCAGGTCTCCTGTGCGCAGCTTCGGACCGAGCTCCCCCGAATAGCAGCAGATCTCATACTGCTTGAACAGCGTGAACCGGCCGCCACGTTCCATCCACACTTCGAGAGTTCGATCGGCCTTGAAGATGCGGAGAAACAGCGCTGCACCAAGGGTGAGTTCCTGCTCCCGAAGTTCAGTTTCCAGTGTGGGCGTAACACGCTCGATGATCGCTTGAGAGCGAGCCGAGGAAGGGATTTCCTGGGCCGCATCCTGGGCCGCAACTGCCCCTGCGGGCATCAGGCAAGCCAGTGTGAGCGCTCTGACGATGAGAAGCTCGGGAAGGTTCATGCACCAACGCCTCAAGTCGCGTATACTCGCAGCAGCATTCTTCGGGACGGTGACCGACCGCAAACCACAGAATCGGCCTCCCTCGGACGGAGACCCGACGGAGACCCGACGGAGACCCGATTCCTACCCTCCCGATCCAGCGCAGAGTCTAGTAGCCATGCCCAGGGAGGGCAACCATGGACAACCAGTGGCGCCTAAGTGATCTGGGACAGCCGTCACGACGCACTCCGTCTAGCGACTCCAGCTACCGTGAATGGTGCGACGCCATCCTGGCCGATGGGCTCTTCTGGCGGTAGAAAAGTGGCGCATCTCCTCAACTGATTACGATTTCCTGCTTTTCAGCCATTCGATCGCCTACCGCTTTGAGATGATTGCAATGAAGTAGTTGGGAGCCCTCAAAGCTCCTCCCCGACCCAGCAGTCACTCTAGTCAGGTTCCCGTTCCTGTGTCGCCTCCCTCGCGGTTCCATCCATTTCCGCACCGTCGACCGCACCCGTTCATCCACTTCCCTACGCGCTCCACGCCGGTCCCCGGTTTCTGCCAGAAGCCTGTCGTACTCGGTTTCCGTATGTCGGATATGAGCTTGGACCGCTAGGTGAATCGCGTCTTCCTCCAGTTTCTTTGCCGCCGCACATCGTCCGACGCGGCCGCTATACTTCAAACAGGCATGCTGGGCGATTTGACTCGCTCGGTCGCGGGGACAGGTAGGATACAGGCCACGGATCCGCTCGGCGAAGCGCCTGATGTACTGCTCATCATGCTCCGCGCGCCGCTCGGCCTCGCGATCTCGGCGACGAGCTCGCACATCTGCATCCGCCAAACATTCACATTCCGCCTGTTCCAGAGCCTCCCTTTCAACCAGCACTCCCTTACGTTCGAAGCGTCTTCGTGCTCGGCTCCATTTCAGAACGACGGCCGAAAGTGTTGAGTGCCTGCGCGCTCGTCGGGTCAGAGCTGCATCTCCGGAAGGAAGAAACTCGAGATGATCGAGATCGCTGCAGCCGAGGCACAAAACCTTCCGATCCTCGATGGGGATGATCCACGCCCCTCGCTCGAGTGCATCTCCACATAGGTCGCACGAAGAATCGGACGACGAGATGAACACCTTGTGTTCAAATGTGTCTCTTGCCTTTGCAGTCACTGCTGCACCGTCCTAGGTTCGATCCTAGGTTCGATCCCGCTCCCCATGGCCATCGCCTGCAATCCCGAACCTCCCTGGCGCCGCCCACCCTACCTTCGCAACCCATCCACCAGACCCGACCCGCGCTCGACCGGCGTTGCGACCGCGTGGGTGATCACGTCCCGACGTCCCAGGACTGTCACCGCATGGCGAGCCCGGGTGACGCCCGTGTAGAGCAGCTCCCGCGTCAGGATAGCCGACGCCTCTTGCGGAAACACCAACAGGACACGCCCAAACTCCGAGCCCTGACTCTTGTGCACCGTCATCGCGTAGACGGTCTCGAACTCGGGCAACCTCGTCGGTGGGAATGTGCGAAAGCCGCCCTGGCCGTCGGGGAAGTGAACCAGGAGCACGCCGTCCCCATCCGGCCAGGTAAGGCCCACATCGCCGTTGTAGAGACGTAACGCATGCTCGTTGCGGGTGACCATCACGGGCCGGCCCCGGTACCACTTCCGGCCCCTCGGACAGAGCCCCGCAGCCGCCAGTGCATCTTCAATGGCCGGGTTGAGCTGTTCCACCCCGGCCTCACCCCGGCGATGTGCACACAGGATGCGAAACTGGAGGAAGGCCTCCAGCGCTGTTTCCACGGTCTGTGCTTGCAAGTACTCCCCGAAGCCTTCCACTGCCAATGGGGGCACGAGCGTCGCAATCTCATCCCCTGAGGCAGGTTCCATCCAACACACGCTTTTCTCGCGAGGATCCCCCAGGGCCTCCAGCGCGCCACCGGAATCTCCCGCTACAATTGCGGCCGCCACGGCGCCGATTCCGCTGGTTTGCGAGAAGCGGAAGTTGCGGCGCAGATGGACCACGTGGTCCCCCAGTCCGCTCGGTGCGTCCGTCGCGGATGGCGCCTGGCCCGGTGCGCCCATCGGCGCTGGTGCCTGGCCCGGCGCGCCCATCGGCGATGGTGTCTGGCCCGGCGCGCCCACGGCGCGGTCTGTCTGGGTGAGGTCACCGCCGCCGATTCGCAGCAGGCCGGCGACCACCTCATCGGAGTAGGGCTCCGCAGCCCCGAGCCGGCACAGATCTCCCAGCACCGCTCCGGCCTGCACGCTGGCGAGCTGGTCGCGGTCGCCAAGCAGGATCAGGCGCGTGTCGTTCTCGAGGGCTGCCACGAGGCGCGAGAAGAGCACGACATCGACCATCGAGGCCTCATCCACCACGACCACATCGTAGGGCAATCGATTCTGCCGGTTGTACCGGAACCCGCGGCCGTAGGCGCCCAGCCGCCGGTGAATCGTCGACGCGTCCTCCGGCAGCACCGCCCGCACCGCCTCCGGGATCGGCAGGGTGCCCCGCTGTTGCTCCACCGACTCCTCCAGCCTCGCGGCCGCCTTGCCGGTGGGCGCCACGAGGGCAATCCGCAGCTCGCGTCCCGCCTTCTGTGCTTGTTCGATCAAGAGCGCCAGTAGCTTGATGACCGCCGTCGTCTTCCCCGTGCCGGGGCCGCCCGAGATGATCGACAAGCGACGCGAGAGCGTCACGAGTGCGGCCAGCTTGCGCCACTCCACTGCCGCCGCATCGGCCGCACCGCCTCCCACCCGCACATCCTCCGGAAACAGCCGCTTCAGCGCCTCCTTGAGCCAGACCTCATCCACCTCCGCCGCATCCTCGCGCACGCACTCGCCCAAGAAGCGGATCACCCGCTGCTCGTGCTCCCAGTAGCGGTGCAGGTAGAGCCGGTTGGCCTCATCAAGCACCAGAGGCGTTGGAGGTGTGCCGGTGCCCGTCACAGCACTGGCTGCCACCGCCTGGCGCCAGCGCTCCAGAGAAGGCCAGGTGCGGCCCGAAAGGGGGTTGCGACCGGCTTCGCGCGAAGGCCCCGGCATCTGAATCTTGGGAAGAACCGGTTGGCCGGCCAATTCGGCCAGCGGCAAGCACACGTGCCCGCCGGCGGTATGGGCACTGGCCATCGCGGCCGCCAGGGCCAGCAGCACCTGGTCATCCTCGTCCGCACGCACCGCCGGCCTCGCGGAGCTGGCGACGCCATCCTCGCGTGCGCGCACCACGGGCTCCGCGGAGGTGGCGACGTCCTCCTCGCATGCGCCCCCATCGTGATTCCACGTAGGCGCCACTCCACCGGCGCGTCCGTCGGCCAAGCGCACGATGAAGTCGGCGAAGTAGTCATCCAGGCGCGAGATCATTCCGGCTTCGCGCAGTTCGGCCGTGGTCACACTCATGGCGCCCCCCTCTGCGGGTTGTGCATCAGCGCCGAGAGATCCTCGATCAGCCCGCTCTCGATCCGCGCCGCATGCACGCCTCGCGCCGAACCGGTCTCGGGCGACATGCCCCGCACGAACAGATAGCGCACACCGCCGAAATGCTGATCGTAGGAGTAGCCTTCGACGCGCAGCGCCAAGTAGCGGTGCAGCGCCAGCGCGTAGAGCATGAACTGAAGGTCGTAGTTGTGCCGGGCCATCTCACGCGCCAGCGCCTCGGGCCGGTAGTCGCCCAGCGTGGGTCCCAGGTAGTTCGACTTGTAGTCGACCACCCAGTAGCGGCCCTCGTGCTCGAAGACCATGTCGATGAAGCCGATCAGGACGCCCCGGATGTCATCGGCCGCCAGCTGCTCGGTGCGCGCGGCCAGTTCTCCCCAACCGTGGCGACGGAAGACACCGGCCAGATCCTTCCGGCGAAGGCCCACTGGCGGGGGGGTTCCAGGGCAGCCCGCCACGGAACGATCTCGGGCGCCCGCCACTGGATGGCCACCGGCGTTCGCTGCGAGACGGTCTCGCCTGCCCGCTGCAGAACGGTCCCCGGCGCACGCCGCCTGTCGCTCGGCAATCGGAAACAGAAACTTCAGCTCATCGAGCCGCCGCTCTCGCGGGAGCTGGGCCAGCGTGAAGGCGTCCAGCTCACCGCCCAAGGGCGTGCTGAGCACCTCACGGACCCCGGCGATCGTCTCGGCGCGATGAGACGCATCGATCCCGGCAACACGGACCTGCTCATCGACGAGCTCTTCGAGTTCCTCGGGCCCCGCCTGGAAGTCGAGTTGCTCGAAGAGCCCATGCAGCAACACCCCCGGCCCTGCCCCGCGCGGAAACGCCTCGAACCCGCAGGCCCGGCCGTCTTGCGGCAGCGGCGCCGTGTCACCGGCCCGTCTGGCCCGTCCAGCCCCGCCGGCCGCGCCGGCCGCGCCGGCCGCGCCGGCTCCGACCGCCCCTGCGGCATGCGCGGCATTGGCCGCTGGCGATGCATGTGCACCCACCGCGTCTTCGCCACCCAGCGCCTCGTCATGATCCGCCGCGGCCTCGTAGCCTTCGGGCTGCGAGCCGGCGGTGAGCCCTGTGAAGCTGGTCCGCCGCCAGTTCGTGGGGATCCTTCGGGTGAAGACGCTGAGCGCCAGCGACCCGGCCTCGCCGGCCTCGCCCCGGTAGGGCTGCACCCGGGTCTCATCGAGCCAATCGACTTGCACGAGTCCGTCCGAGGAGGCAGCCAGCTCGCTCAGCTCCTCCATCCGCTCCGACTCCTTGAGGCTTGCGCAGTGGGCCCAGGTCAGCTTCAGCAGCTCTTCGGGATCGGCCTCTGAATCCGCGCCCGGTGCGGGATGGAGCAAGGCTGCCAGGGCCGCATCATCCCGCTGGTGCCACTTGCCCCAGAAGACGGTCACGCGATGAAGTGCGCGCGTCATGGCCACGTAGAGGACGCGGCGCTCCTCGGCCGCTTGCTCGAACGCGGCGCGCTCGGCATCGCGCTTCCACTCATCCGGATCGAGACTGATCCGGGCCGCTTCCTCCGGCGGCTCTCCGTGGATCAGCGGCCGCACGTCCGCCGCCCCAAAAGCCACGTGCCCGTACGGCAACCACACGACGGGGAATTGCAGCCCCTTGGCCTTGTGCACCGTCATGATGGTGGCTGCCGCCCCATCGCTCTCCAAGCGCAGCTCCTCCTCGCCCGGGCGCTCACCCCCCGGCTGACGCTGTCGCGCGAACCACTGGATGAGCCCGCCGGGCCCCAACGACCGCCGCTGCGCTTCGCGCTGCAGAAGCTCGCCCAGGTGCAGCAGGTTCGTCATCGTCCGCTCACCCCGCGGCGAGCCCAGCAGACGTTCGCGCGCCGGCGCCAGGTCGTCCTCGAGCGGCTCGGCCAACAGCGCCTGATACATCGGGGCGAACCCGTATCGCTCCCAGCGCTCCCGCCACTCCTGAAACCGCAGCGCCCAGCGAGCCCACAGAGCGTCATCGGCCGAGCCCTCGAAGAGCCGGTTCGCCGACAAGCCGATCAGGTGCGTCACCAGCGCCACGCGCAGATCGCGCTCGACCCCGGGGCGCAACACGGCGCGCAGCACGGCGAGCAGATCGCCCGCCTCCGGCGTGTGAAAGACCGACCGCCCGTGGGTCGTCACGCTGTGCACGCCCAAACGCACCAGGGCATCCTGCACGCGCTCGGCATCCGCATTGCGCCGCACCAAGACGGCCACATCCGATGGCTTCGCTGAACTCCAGCGCTCGGTGCCGTGCTCATCGGTGCCGCGGTAGAGCTGGGCGTCGCTGGAAAGGAACCGGACGATGTCACCGGCCACCAGATCGGCCAGGCCCCGATTGGCCCAGGCGCCGGTGATCCCGCTCCGGCCCTTCCCCGCACTCGCGATCATCTTGATCTGCACGGGCGCCTCTTCGCCGGCCGGGCCGCGCAGGCGCTGCCGGTGGTGCGGCTGAACCGCCTGGAAGCGGATGCGCGGGTCGATGAACGCCTGCGGAGTGCGCTCGTAGAGAAGCCCCAGCGCATCTATCAGACGGCGATCGGAGCGGTAGTTGGTGCCGAGCGTCACCGGCCGGGTGCGCCGCACCGCTTTCAGGTAGGCGTAGATGTCGCCGCCGCGGAAGGCATAGATCGCTTGCTTGGGGTCGCCGATCAGCATGAGGGTGCCGCGGTCGTCCTCGTAGATGCGTCCGAACACGGAGAACTGCACCGGATCGGTGTCCTGGAACTCGTCGATGAAAGCGGCCGGGTAGCGCGCGTAGATCGCATCGGCCAGGGCCTGTCCGCCCGGGCCCGCGAGCATCCGCGACAGACGCACCAAGAGATCGGTGTAGGTGCGCACATTGCGGGCCGCCTTGCGGCGCGGCAGCTCCGAGCGGGCCAGCTCGTGGAGCTCGCGCTGCATGCGGATCAGGGCGAGCCGTTTGAGCTCCTGGGCAAGCGCGCTGTAGTCGCCCCACGCCTCGAAGAAGGCATGGCCGGGCGGCTCGCACTTGGCGCGGGTTTCCTTGGCGATGGCCTCGGGCGTGAAGAGCCCGGAGCCGGCCGGCACGACCGGCCCTTCGGGCGCCGGCCCCGCGAAGAGCCGGTCGAGCGCGGCGACCGGCGCGGCCAGCTTCTCCGGCTTGTAGGTCGCCTTCATCCGTCCCTGACCGCCATGGTAGTCCAGGAGCGCGAGAATCGCCTCTCTCTGTTCCCGCCACAGCCGCTGGCAGGTCTCGAACCCGGCCCGCAGATGCGAGAGGCTCTGGGCCTCATCCTCAGACCTCTGGCCGAAGGAAACCTCGAGGTCAGGGCGCTCGTCGGTGAGCCGCACCAAATCGAGAAGCGCCTCGGGCGTAGGCGCCAGCTCCGCGAGCGTCTCGACCCACCCCGCATCGTGCTCGTAGGCGCTCTTGGCCCAGTGGTCCTGGCAGAGTTCGGTGTAGAGCTCACGCGGGTCTTCCAAAAACCCCGACCGGAACGGCTCGCCCGACCCGAGCGCAAACTCCACGAGCACACGCTGGCAGAAGGCGTGGATCGTGTAGATCGCCGCACGGTCGAACTGGTCCAGTGCGGATCGTAGGCGGGCGGCCGCGGCGGCGCTGTCCGCCCCATGGGACGTCAGCAACCGCTGCAGCGTCTCGTCGCCGGTCTCCCCGCGCTCGAAGGCCAGCATGGCCTCGCGGATGCGGGCCCGCACGCGGCCGCGCAGGTCGGCGGTCGCGGCACGGGTGAAGCTCACGACCAGGATCTGGTCGATCGAGAGCGAGGTCTCGAGCAGCGTGCGCACCACCAGGGTCGTGATGCTGTAGGTCTTGCCCGTCCCGGCGCTGGCCTCGATTAGATGGGTGCCGGCCAGCGGGTGCGTGCAAACATCGAAGACGCCGGTGCGCTGGCTCATGACGCGCCCCCCACAGGCTCGATCGCCGAGAACAGCGGCAGGTAGACCGACTCAGCGAAGTCGACGAATGCATCGGTCTCGAGCATGCCGATCCCAAAAACGCGCGCAACGGCCGCATCCTCCCCCTCCCCGGGAATCCGCACGGCGCCGAAGCTCGTGCCCAGCCAGGCCTGCTGGGCCTTCGCCACCGCCGTCTCGTGACCCTTCTCCTGCACATGCTTGCTGTAGACATAGGCGTAGGCCGCCTGGGGGATGAACTCGATCGGGCGGCTGCGGCCCTCGGCGTAGATCCCAAGCAGCCGGGCAAGGATCTGTCGCGCATCACCGGCCTGCCCCCACACAAGAACCTCTCCCCGACCATCGCTCCCCCGGCCCACCATCCAGCTCCGATGCGGCAACCGGCCATCGGCGACGGCCACGACGTGCTTGATCCAGCCGGCCAGAAGACGCGCGCCCGTCAGCCGGCCGTAGGAGACATGCCGGCAACCGCGGCGATGGACCGCATCGAGCCGGCCCGTGAGATGAAAGCTCCCCGCCTTGAGATCCACATCGAGATCCCCTGCGTGCTCGCCCGCATCGCACGCCCGGGCAGCATCGGCAACCGCGGCGGCCTTCATCAAACACGCATCGAAGGCGATCCGCCCCGGCGTCCCCACCGGCAGTACGCCCTCGGCCTGCATGGCAGCGTAGACCTGTTCGGGATCACACCCATCAAGCAGGGCCCGCAGGATCCGTTCACCGGCACTCCACCGCTCCAATCCGCCCAGGGAGAAGGGCTCGCGGTCGCTCGGGGCCTCCTCCTCTTCTGGCAGGCGGAGATCGATGCGCTCGCTCAAGAGGGCGGCGGGGGGATTCCGGAAGAAGCGGATCAAGAGGCCCAGGCTTACAGGTTCCTCTGGGGGGAGCGGCGGCAACGGCGCTTCGACGAGCGGCCTCGCGACCAGCGGGCCTCTGTCGTCGGCGGGTTCGCCGCCCGCGGCCTCGCGCCTGCGCCGGGCCAGCAGCGCTTCGGCCCCGGCGTGCCACGAGGCGGAGAAGGCCTCGCCGGCAACGCCGAAGTTCGCGGGGCTGAACGGCTGGAGCGGGTGTTGCCGGTGCGCGCGGCCCGCTCGTTCGGGCCCCATCCGGTCGAGCAGTTCGGCCACGAAGGCTGAGGGCGGCAGCGGCTGGTTGTCGCGCATGCCCAGACCCACGTAGGAGATGTGCAGGTGCTCGCGCGCCGCCAGCAGGGCCGCGCTGAAGGTGAGGCGGTCGAGCTCGCGCGGGGGTAGTTCACCCGGCCGCGGGTCGCTCGCGAGCAGGTCAAACGGCTGGGTCACCGGGTCACGTGGGAAGCTCTCGTGATCCATCCCCAACAGCGCCACCACGCGCGCGGGAATCGCCTGCCCAAGCCCTAAGGAGGCGAAGGTCACGCCGCCGGCGTAGAAGCGTCCGCGCCGGCCGGAGGATTCGAGGTGGGTGGTGAGCCAGTCGGTGATCGCGACGGCGCCGACCTCATCGTCGCCTTCGAGCTCGCCGAGCGCTTTGAGCAGAGCCTCGCGCGAGTGGGCCCACTCGCCCCAGTCAACGAGCAACGCGTCGTAGGTCTCGATCAGAAGCTCGCGCCAGCGGGCGACCGGACGGGACTCTTCCAGCACGCTCAAGCGCGAGAAGAGCGTATCGCAGAAGGCGCAGAAACTGCCCAGGATCTGAGCGTCGGGGCCTTCGATGCCGCCGAGGGGCAGGAGACCGCCAAAGAGGCGGGGCGTCTCGCTGTCCCTGAACTCACCGCCTCTCTCCGCGCCGTCCTCCGCCTCGCCGTCCTTTGCCTCTCTGTCCTCCACCTCTCCTTCCTCGCCCACGTCCTCCATGGCATAGCCCAGGAGCATGCGGTCGAGACCCCAGCGCCAGCTATGCTCGGGGAAGGGCGGATTGCCATGCGAGGTGCGGGCAGGACCGTCCTCGCCCCAACGCACAGCGGCCTGTTCCAGCCAAGCATCGACCAACTCCACCTGCCCGGCCGAGAGCCCGAAGCGCAGCCGCACCGGCGGCGCCGTCAGCACCTCGATCACGGCCGAGCGCGGCCGGCGGCCGCCGGCCAGCGTGAGGATCTTGAGAAAGGCCCCCAGGGCGGGATCGCCGGCCAGCGAGGTCCGGTCGGCCACACAGTAGGGGATCCGCGCCCGCGCGCCCGCGCTGCATGCGATGTCGCCGCTGTGCCGAAAGACGGCCGCGATGTGCGGGGCGTAGATGTTGACGTCGGGCGCCAGCACCAACACATCTTCAGGCTCGAGCGAGGGGTCGACCTCGAAGCGGGCCAGCAGCGCATCGCGCAGCACCTCCACCTCACGCTGGGGATGGTGGCAGGCGTGGATGCTGATCGAACGCCCATCCACGTTCTTGCCGCCGGCAAGCTGTTCGATCTCGGCGCCCGGACCCTCACGACCCTCCACGCCCTCCAGATCTTCCACACCCTCCGCGGTCTCTGCACCTTCGGCACCCTCTGCACCTTGCAGCCTCTCAGCGCCCTGCAGACTGTCCGTCCCTTCCAGCCACTGCGCCAGCGGAGACCCTTCAATCGCCAGAATCCGAATGTCGACGTGCGGATCGAGAGCCAGAAGCAGCTCTTGCTCGAGGGGCGCCAGATACCACACGCCAAAGAGGGTCAGCCGCTCGGGGAGCGACGCATCTTCTATCCGCGCCACGAACTCATCTTGCAGGGCGACCGGATCAGGCCTCTGGCGGGTGAGGATTCTCCACAGACGGGCTTGCCAGTGATCGGCGCTGCTGCTGCCGCTATCGCCGCCACTGGCACTCGCACTCGCTCTCGCGCCTTCGGCGGGCGCGGCGCCGTCTCTGCCCGAAGCGGCGCCTTGCGTGCTCCGCCCCGACCACACTCGCACCATCTCCGGCCGGAAGCGGCAGTAGCGCCCAAAGAGATCCGAGACGACCCGCGCAAGCTGCATGCGCCGCAGGCCGCTGTCATCGTCCTCTAAGTAGCGGCCGATCTCATCGAACCCGGCCTCCTGGTGCCCAGCCTCCTGGCGCCCAGCCTCCGCCGCGCAATCGGCCAGCACCCCCGCCACGTACCACGGCCGAAACGCTCTCGAGACCTTGCCCCCCACGCGCGCGAGCATCTGTTCGGGAGGATACATGAGGACATTGCAGCAAACGCCCAGGCGTGAGGCCAGTTCGGTGGCGAGCCAGTCTTCGAGCTGTGGGCCGGGTAGCAGGATGTGCTCTGGCAGGCGCGGTGATCCCAGTGGGGACTGAAGGCGATCTGTCAACAACGCGAGGAAATCGACCAGGTTTGCGGCGACGTTGCCTCTCACGCGAATCCTCCCTGGCCCATGGAACACCCCTTCGCCGGCGGGGTCCACCACATTCCCCAGGCACCTGCTGGGAAGCCCGCGGAGCGCGAAACCCTGAGGCGTCGGCACACTCTCCTATCCGGAAGCACTTCTCCCGATCTCAGTTCAAGAACTTCGACTGCAAATCGATAAATTCCGCGCTGTGCAAAGAACGGTACCGCTCCGGGTGACAAGTCAGAATCAGTACCTGGTGTGACTCGGCTGCCTCTTCGAGAATCCGGTGCACCCTCGCCAGGCGCGCCGTGTCGGTGGCGGTCAACACATCGTCCAACACGAGCAACTGCCGCTGCTCTTGGCCGATGGTCTCGGCAAGTGCCAGACGGACGGCCAGGTGCAGTTGCTCGCGTTCACCACCCGAAAGATCATCGAGCGCGATGACACCGTCGATCGGTTCGGCTCGCATACCCACCGGATCAAACTTCTCAGAAAGCCGGACCTGGCCCAGGCGGCGTCCCGCGACTCGGTGAAATATTTGGCTCAATCCGGATTCTGCAACGCTTTTTGAGGGAAGAAGTTGAACGGTCATA
>CAZNJE010000096.1:0-12555 GCA_964573295.1 uncultured bacterium
ACTGGGCGGGACTGATGTTGCCGAGAGAGATCGGGTTCCCCTCTGTAGACGGAAGTGACCGGCACCAAGCTTCGGACAGCCTGAATTCGCCCAGGTTGGTCGAGATCAGCCACCGCGGCGCCCTCCGGAGCGGGGCTAAGCATGAATCACCGAAATAACTGCCCTCAGATCCTGCCGGACGTAAAGCGCCCCCCAGGAAGCGTCGAAAATTGCGGTACGTCCTCTGTATCCCAAAGGACGGATCGACGAGACGGGAAAACAGCTGACTGCGACCGCAATAGGCCGCAACCGGGCAGGCAGGCAGAGGAGCATGTTTCATGGGTACGAACAACCATGTCTTTCTAGAGGTCATCGAGTGGTTTGATGATACCGGTCAGGAACTGGTTCATCGGATCCCGGAAGCCGGGTCAGGTGAGATCAAGTACGGTGCCCAGCTCACAGTCCGTGACAGCCAGGCAGCCGCCTTCTTCTATCAGGGGAGAGCAGTGGAGGCGTTCGGCCCGGGGCGCCACACGCTGATCACGGCCAACATCCCGGTACTCACCAAGCTGGCCAGTCTTCCATGGGGCTTCAAGAGCCCGCTGCGAGCCGAAGTCTACTTCGCCAACATGAAGGTGTTTACCAATCTCAAGTGGGGCACCCGGGATCCGGTAGCCTTCAAGGACTCCGAGCTGGGTCTGATTCGCTTGCGCGCTTTCGGCATCTTCAACCTCCAGGTAATCCAACCACTGCTCTTCATCAATAGCATGGTTGGCACACAGGGCATGTTCACAACCCAAGAGATCAGCGACTACCTCAACAAGGTCATCGTCTCGCGCTTCAACGATTTCATGGGACAGTACTTGGACTCCATTCTGAACCTGCCAGCGAAGTACGATGAGATTTCGACCCATCTAAGCGAACGCCTTGCACAGGACTTCGAGCGATTCGGGCTGGGTCTCAGTGGCATCTACGTGAACTCCATTACCCCGCCCCCCGAAGTTCAGAAAGCGATCGACGACCGCAGCCGCCTCAGCATGTTCGACGACATGAACAAGTTCATGCAGATGAAGGCCGCCATGGCGATGGAGAAGGCGGCCAGTTCCCCTGGAAGCGCCGGCGAGGGTATGGGCATGGGCATGGGCGTCATGATGCCGGCGATGTTTGCCCAGTCGTTCGCTGGGGCAGCCGCCACTGCGCGGGAGATCAACGCCGCGCCCCAAAGCGAAGTCGTGTCGTGTCCCGATTGTGAACACGAGGTTCCCAGCGACGCGCGATTCTGCCCCTTCTGTGGACATCAGATGATCGTGTTCCACAACTGCACCCACTGCGGGAAACACCTGGCGCCCAACGCCAAGTTCTGCTCACGCTGCGGCCATCCGGCGGAGGAGAAACCGGCGCCCAAGGTCTGCCCTAAGTGCAAAGCCGAGAACCTGCCGGACTCGATGTTCTGCAATCAATGCGGGGAGAATCTCGAATAGGCTCCGCCGCACGGAGTAGGAATTGCATTATGGAGTAGGTGCCAGATCACGGAGTAGGCGCCAGCCCCACGGAGTAGGCGCCAGCCCCACGGAGTAGGCGCCAGCCCCACGGAGTAGGCACCAGCCCACGGAGTAGGTGCCAGCCCCACGGAGTAGGCGCCAGCCCGACTCTGGCTGACCGGGTGCTTGAGGGTGCGAATACTTGACTTTGTGAGAGTTCCATGGCAGCCGGGTATCAAATCGAACACCAGTGTCCCCAGTGCGGTGCACCGATCGTTCTGGAGGAAACAGACCGCCTCATCCGCTGCCCGTACTGCCGGGTGAGTTCCTATCTAACCGCACCCCGGATGTTCCGCTATGTGTTGCCCCATCGTGTCATCCACCGTGATCTTGTGTACTTTCCTTACTATCGTTTTCGTGGAACGCTCTTCATGTGCGCCAAACGCGGTGTCGACTTCCGCTTGATCGATGCGTCGATTCCTGCTCAAGGGAGCAGCTACTTCCCACCTTCGGTGGGCGTGCGCGCCCAGACGCAGAAACTCCGGTTCGCCGTTTCGGGGATTCCGGGGAAATTCTTGCCCATGACCTTGGCCAGCGGTGTCGTGCCGGAAACGGTGCACAAACGCTTCGGCCCCGCAACCCCCCACGGCATCCTGCACCAGGAGTTCGTGGGCGAGACGATGAGTGTGATCTACGCCCCCTTCTACATCTACGGCAAGCTGTTCGATGGCATTACCGAACGCGCTGTGTCGCGCCTTCTTCCCGAAACATTCGAAGATGAACTCGAGGGATCCGAATCCTCCTCGTGGGATGCACATTTCTTGGCCACAGTCTGTCCAGCGTGTGGATGGGACCTCGACGGCGAGCGTGATTCCCTCGTGCTCATGTGCCGTAACTGCAACACGGCCTGGCAGTCCGGCGTGGACACACTCGAGTCCGTACCTGTTGCGCATGTCCCTGCCCGTAGCAGACCTACAGGCAACCGAGCCGGCACTCACACGTCCACTGGCGCCAGCACTACATCCGGCACCAGCACTACCTCCGGCACCAGCACTACCTCCGACACCAGCATCCCCTCCAACACCGGCATCCCAAATGGAACGGGCATTCCTAGCGGCACTGCTTTCTCCACCGGGACCAGCGCTGCCATGTATCTGCCTTTCTGGGAAATCACCGCGGACATTCACGGTGTAGAGCTGAAAAGCGATCGCGACCTCGTCCGCGTGGCCAATCTGGCCAAGGTCTTGCCCGCCGATGCGCCGCCGCGACCAATCCGGTTCTGGGCGCCCGCGTTCAAGGTCCGGCCAAAGGTCTTCCTGCGCCTGGCACAGACATTGACCCTGACACAGGTCCACGCAGACTCCAAGGAGGGGCTTCCCTCCGGCAGAACCTACCCGGTCACACTCCGAGCCGCCGAAGGCGTGGATATTATCAAAATCATGATGGCCAGCTTCCTGAAGCCGGTGGATCGGCTACCTGAACTCCTGCCCCGCGTACGTGTTCGGCCGAGGAAATCCCAGCTCGTGTACATGCCCTTCTCTGAAGGCCACCACGAATGGAAGAATCCTGAACTGCACCTCACGATTCCCAAAGCTGTTCTCCGCCACGCCATCAATCTCTAGACCTCTAGTCACCGGTCTTCGGCTGTAGGGCCGGATTAGGGGGATCCGGATCCTCACCCAGGACCGTGCGCCCCCGATTGGGGTTGCGGATCCTGATCCAGGGCCGTGCGCCCAGATTGGGTTTGTGGATCCTCACCCAGGGCCGTGCGCCCCCGATTGGGGCTGTGCACCCCCATCTGGCGCTACCAGCACAACCTTGCCTATGTTGCGTCGTTCGTGAAGGTACCGGTGAGCGTCCGCGGCCCCTGTGGCGGAGAGCGGGAAGGTACGGTCCAGCACCAATCGCAGCGCCCCATCCTCGAAGGCCGGCTGCAGTTCGGCCAGCGCCTCACGCAGGATGCCAGATCGATCTTGTAGATGTAGAAGATGGACGCCATGGAAGCCCACGTTGGGTTCAATGAGGTCGGCCGGATGGATGCGCGGTGTCCGCAACCATGCCCAAGCCGCCCGCAACCAGTTCCGCCGCAGACCCGGCGCCGCCGCGCTCAATCCGAAGAATACCACCCGGCCGAGCGGCGCCAGGAGCTCGCGCGCACGGCGCGTCGCACGCCCGCCCACGGGATCGAGGATCAGATCGATCCCTCGCGAACCCAGGACGGAAACGATCTCTCGGTCCCACGCCTCCCCCGACAAGAAACAGCGCTCGGCTCCCAGCTCCCGTTCCACGTATTGACACTTCTCCTTCGTGCCGGCGGTGGCGAACACGCGCATGTCCGCCCGGCGCCCCAGCTGAATCGCGGCGGTCCCCACTCCGCCGGCACCGCCCAGCACGAGCAATCGCTCTCCAGCGCGCGCCGAGCCGGCCCGAAAGAGGCAGACCCAGGCGGTGAGGAAGGTCACGGGGAAGCCCGCGGCCTGCGCTGGACTCATACCGCGCGGCCAGGGGAAAACCTGTTCGGCCGAGACGACTACCTGGCGCGCGTATCCCCCATGCCGCAGGAGCGCGATCACACGCTGACCCGGATACACTTCGTGCCCTGAATCCGGGCCAACCGCTTCGACCTCCCCAGCAACCTCGAAGCCTGGACTGAACGGCCGTGGCGGCACCGTGCCGTAGAGCCCCATTCGCATGAGCAAATCGGCGAAGTTGACTCCGGCGGCCAGCACCCGCAGGCGCACCTCCCCCTCTCCCGGCATTGGTAGCGGAGTTTCCCGTTCTATCAGCACATCGGGAGGACCCAGCCGGTCGATCAAGATCGCGCGCGTTGTCAATCCACCCACCCCCCCTCTCTTGTTGGCAGCAGTCAACAGCTCCTGTACCAAGCAGCAAGCACCTGTCACCAGGTTTTCGGGGACAACGTGCGCTTGCTCCGCCAGGCTTACCGGGACAACGTGCGCTTGCTCCGCCAGGCCTACTGGGACATCGTGCGAGCGTGCGCTTGCTCCGCAGTCGATGCCGGCGATACACTCCCGGTCCGACAACACCGGAGACCAGATCAGGGGAGCCACACGTTGTCTCGTAGCATTGTCTGCGGTCACAGCGGCAAACCCAGGTCGCCCCCTCGGCGACTCGCTCATGCCCTGGCAAGGCATCCATTCTGGAAGGCCACCCTTCCATAGGATCCGGAGGACCCCGATGATACCGCATTCTTGGGACTGGCAAAGGCTATCCACCCACCAGCATGCTTCGCAACGTTTTACCGCGGCGTTGCTTCCCATCGGTACCGTGGAGGCCCACGACGGGGCCCCAGTGGGCACCGACAACTTCATCCCGGAGGCTCTGTGCTGTGACCTGGCGCCACGACTGGAGATGCCCGTTCTTCCAGTCATGCCCTATGGGGTTACGAACTCCTTGCTGGCCTATGCGGGAAGCTCCACCTTGAGCCCTGGAACCCTGGAGGGATTCCTACTGGACCTTGGCAGCTCACTGTATCGGAACGGCCTTCGCCAGCTCTTTGTCATCAACGGCCACGGTGGCAACACCGCACCCCTTCGTGAGAGCGCCAAGCGGCTCTTCAAGGAAGCCGGTCTCTTCGTCGCGGTGATCGACTGGTGGATCGGTGCCGGACCGGAAGCCGAACGCGTCTTCGGGCCCGGTGGCATGGGCCATTCCGCCGTGGACGAGCTGGGTGCTCTTCTGGGCCTGCGCCCGGACCTACGTGACGCCGTTCCCTCAGAAGAGGTGCCCTCCTTCTACAACTACAAGGGTCTTCAGGTCTATCCCAGTCCACGACCGGTCATCACCTACGATCACCCGGACGATCCCGTGGATCTTTCTCGTCTGACACCTGACCGTTGCCAGGTGTTTAGACAGGGCGTACTGGACCTGGTGGAGAAGATGATCCGCGAGATTCGCGCCGGGTGGGACGAGATAGCCTAGCCCGAGGCAGCGCGCGCGCAGCATGATCAAATACGTGGGTGGACCGCGGGCATGCGCAGCAGGGTCCGATGCGCAGGTTGCGCGCTCCTTTCCAAGGCTGATTGCATGGCCTGAGCGAAACATCTGTCGTCGCTCAGGGCACTTACATGCTTACAATTCTCTAATATTACCCTCACGGTCCTCACAAATGAGATTCGTGAGAAGCTAACGTGCTATCGGCGCCTTCGACTTGCTACCGTTTCTTGCGAGCAGTGGCTTTGCCTCCGCGTAGTTGAGAGCAACTCTGCGTGGCAGCAAGAAAGTCAAGCCATGCTTGTGTGGGGCAGCTGACCAATCTGCTTGATCACCGCAAAGGGCATCGAATGAAGCCGGCATCCTAGGTGGCGCACCCTTGGCTCTGGGCCTTCAGCGCGAACGTCGCGCTTCAAGGCAAACAGCCTGTCCACAAGCTTGCACACATGCGCGACCAAAAGGGTAACGCGGGGATCCAGAACAGAAGGCAGTGCCAAGCACATTGTCTCCACCTGCACCAAGAGGGGTACCGAGGAGGAGGAATATCCTATGAATTGTTCGGTTTCCTGGAAGAAGATCGTGCTGGGCGTGGCGGCCGCCTTGATCATGGGCGCTCCGGCCATGGCGCAGCACACCTTCGACGGCAACATCCTGTATGGCAACTACGACGGCCCCTGCAAAGAGGACGCCTCGCTGCCGTGGGATGCCTGTGACCTGCTCGACGTCTTCATCTACAACGACACGGGCATCGATCCGATGTTGGGCGACCCATACAACATCGACGATCCCGACTGGGTTCCCGCCTACAGCAGCATCGCGGTGGGCGCCAATGACCATGTGGTCAACATCGTGTGGCCGTTCGACTCCTGCTATGAAGACAGCAGCGCCTGCCAGGGCTGCGACTTCACCTTCGATCCGACCTGCTACCGGGGCGCCATCCCGCCCGCGGAAATGGGTTCGGACTGGACGCAGGGTTGGACCTACTACCTGTATGACGGCACCGATCCGGTGACCGGTGACCCCCGTGACGACATCGACTACGGCAAGCCGCTGGTGATTCTCGAGGGCCTCCAGGCCGGCGACCTCACCCTGACCGCCGACAGCAATTACCTGCTGCGCGGCCGGGTGGGTATGCCCGAGGGAACGACCCTCACGATCGAACCCGGCGTCGTCTGCTTCGGCGAGAACAACACGGCCGGGTACATCGTCATCGAGCGTGGCGCCACGATCGATGCAATCGGTACCGCAGCCGCACCCATCATCCTGACGTCCGACCAGCTTCCGGGCGAGATGAGCCGCGGCGGCTGGGGCGGTCTGGTGATCCATGGTCGCGCCATTGCCAACTGCGCGGACTGCTTGGGCGGCGAGAGCTGCGAGTCCGAGGGTGGCGCCGGCGACTACTGCGGCAATGAGGACTGTGACTACAGCGGTACGATCAAGTACCTGCGTGTCGAGTACTCGGGTGTCGAGATCTCTCTGAACAACGAGCTCAACTCCCTCACGATGAACGCTCTCGGTTGCCAGACCGAAATCGACTACGTCCAGACCCACATGGGCTCGGACGATGGGTTCGAGTGGTTCGGCGGCAAGGTCGTTGCCAAACACTTGGTGGCGACCGGCATCTCCGACGACAGTTTCGACTGGCAGATGGGCTTCCGTGGCGGTGTGCAGTTCGGTATCGCGCAGCAGTACTTCGATGAGGGTGACAAGGCCATCGAGGCGGACAACAACGAGTACGACTACGATGCTCCTTGCCGTTCGAACCCCACGCTGGCGAATCTGACCCTGGTCGGCCCGGATGATCCGAATCATCCGACCGGTTCGCGGGGTATCCACCTGCGTCGTGGCACCGATGCCCAGGTCTTCAACTCCATCGTCATGGGTTGGACGAAGGCCGGTATCCGACTCGAGCACCCTGAGACGGTGGCTCGTGGCTGGGGCGATGATCCGGGCGTCTACTGTGGCCCCGAGGACTTCGCCAGTGGTCACACCTTCGATGGCAACATCCTCTACAACAACTTCGACGGTCCGTGCAAGAATGACGAGACGTTGGCCTGGGATGCCTGCGACCTGCTCGCCGCGTTCCCTCACAACGACACCGACATCGACCCGCTGCTGGCCGATCCTTACAACATCGACGTGCCGAACTGGGTGCCGGATCTATCCTCGATCGCCATCGGCACCAACGACGATGTCGTCAACATCCGCTGGGCCACCGATCCGTGCTACGAAGACAGCAGTGCCTCTCAGGACTGCGAGTTCTTCATGCAGCCCACCTGCTACCGCGGGGCTCTGCCCCCGGCCGAGTGGGACGCGGACTGGACCCAGGGTTGGACCTATTACCTGTATGATGGCACCGACCCGTTCACCGGCGATCCTCGCGACGATATCGACTACGGCAAGCCGCTCGTGATTCTCGAGGGCCTCCAGGCCGGCGATCTTACCCTGACCGCCGACAGCAATTACTTGCTGCGCGGCCGGGTGGGTATGCCCGAAGGAACGACCCTCACGATCGAACCCGACGTCGTCTGCTTCGGTGAAAACAACACGGCCGGGTACATCGTTATCGAGCGTGGCGCCACGATCGAGGCGGTCGGTACGGTCGATGCGCCTATCATCCTGACCTCCGACCAGCTTCCGGGCGAGATGAGCCGCGGCGGCTGGGGTGGTCTGGTGATCCATGGCAGCGCCATTGCCAACTGCGCGGACTGCTTGGGCGGCGAGAGCTGCGAGTCCGAGGGTGGCGCCGGCGACTACTGCGGCAATGAGGACTGTGACTACAGCGGTACGATCAAGTACCTGCGTGTCGAGTACTCGGGTGTCGAGATCTCTCTGAACAACGAGCTCAACTCCCTCACGATGAACGCTCTCGGTTGCCAGACCGAAATCGACTACGTCCAGACCCACATGGGCTCGGACGATGGGTTCGAGTGGTTCGGCGGCAAGGTCGTTGCCAAACACTTGGTGGCGACCGGCATCTCCGACGACAGTTTCGACTGGCAGATGGGCTTCCGTGGCGGTGTGCAGTTCGGTATCGCGCAGCAGTACTTCGATGAGGGTGACAAGGCCATCGAGGCGGACAACAACGAGTACAACTTCGATGCGCCCTGCCGCTCGAACCCCACGCTCGCGAATCTGACGCTGATCGGTCCCAGTGACGAGAATCACCCCACGGGTTCGCGGGGAATCCACCTGCGCCGTGGCACCGACGCCCAGATCTTCAACTCCATCATCATGGGTTGGACGAAGGCGGGTATCCGCCTCGAGCACCCCGAGACGGTCGCTCGTGGCTGGCTGTCCGATCCGGGCGTCCACTGCAACCCGGTTTCGGTGGATTGGGAACCCGAGGTGACCACCAACCTGATGGTCAATACGTTCCCGAATCCGGTCGTCGAGTCCACGCGGTTTGCCTTCGAGATGCCGCAGGCGGGTTCGGCGAACATCGCCGTCTTTGACGCTAGCGGCCGTAAGATCGACACCGTGCTCAACTCGAACCTGAGCGCGGGTCAGCACAACGTCTCCTGGCGGGTGCCGGCCGGCGTCTCCAACGGTGCCTATTTCTATCGTGCCGAATGCGGTAGCGATGTGGCAACCGGTTGGATTCGGGTGATCAAGTAAGCGGCTGCGACTACGTATCGGCGAGGAGTCGTCCGGCCTTTAGGCCGGGCGGCTCACCCGCCCCGGCAACAGGGGAAGGCTGGCCGCACGGTCGCCTTCCCTTGCCAATCTAGACGGATTTTGAATCGTTGTCTGTGGGTCGCCGCGGGAAACCTCCCGGGCAACCGGACAATCGCTCCGAACGGATGAGGAGTTTCATCACATGCAAACATGGCTGGTTTCAAGGTGGGGGAAACCGTCGTGTCGGTCGGTAGCCCTGGGCATGGCGCTCGGGGTGGTTCTCTATCTGGGTTGGGGTCTGATCGCCGCGCGGGCCGCAGACGCCCCATTGTGGGCGATCTATGGCTCGGCGTTTCAAGCTGCCGACGATGCCTCGGCGGAGAACGAGGACCTCGCCGTGCTCGAGGGCCACGTTCTCGACGAGAGCACCGGCCGGCCAGCCCTTCACGCGAATCTGATGCTGTTTCGCCTGGCATCCGAGCAGGACACAGTAGGGGTCCAGATCACCGGCACCTTCGCCATGGCCCCCAATGGTTTCTACCAGCTGAAAGCGCAACCCGGCCTCTATCGCCTGCTGACAACGCACATCGCTTACAAGGCATACGAGGCACACGGTCTCGAGCTCGTCGCTGGGACGAAGCGTGAGCTGGAGATCCGGCTTTCAGGGACGGCCGCCTTTACGCTCGATCGCATCAATGTCACCGCGAAGCGCATTCGCAACACCGAGGCAGCGGTCATCCAGGAGCGTCGTAAGTCGGCGGCCGTCTCCGACGCCATCAGTGCGCAGCAGATAAAGAAGACGGCGGACTCGAATGCGGCCGAAGCCCTCAAGCGAGTGGCCGGATTGTCGTTGGTGGACGGGAAGTTCGTTTATGTCCGCGGCATGGGCGAACGCTACAGCTCCACCCTGGTCAATGCAACCCCGGTCACGAGTCCCGAACCGAACAAACGTGTGTTGCCGATGGACCTGATTCCCGCGTCCTTAATCGACAACATGATGATTCAGAAGACCTGGACGCCCGACATGCCCGAGGAATTCGGCGGGGGTGTCGTTCAGGTTCGTACCTTGGAGTTCCCCGGAGAGAGAACGTGGAGCATCAAGATGGGGTCTGGGCAGACCAACGACACGACCGGAGAGACGTTTCTCACCTACGAAGGCGGCGCGACCGACTTCCTGGGCTTCGATGATGGAACCCGCGCGATACCCGATCTCATCGGCGAGATGGCCGGCCATAAGCCGATTCGACAGGCCGGCGTGGGTGGCGATGGGTTCACCGCCGACGAGATTGCCGAATTGGGGAAGTCCTTCAATGACATCTGGACGATTGATTCGAAGACCGCTCCCCCGCCCTACAGTGGTGGCTTCTCCTTCGCGGACAAGTACGAGCCCTTCGGCGCAACGCTGGGACTCTCGATCGGTGGCTTGCTGGACAACAAATACAACAATACAGAGGCCATGATTACCAACTTCGGAGGGAGCGAGACAGCGGTCAATAGCAAGTACTTCGCAAATGAATCCGTTCTCAAAACCACCCTGGGAGGAGTCGCCGGCATGACTCTTCGCTTTGACGAGAACACGAAGATCAAGTTGAACACCCTCCTCAGCCGGGTTACCGAGAATGAGACTCGGACCTACGAGGGTCTCAACAACGATCATGGCATTCAGTTGTGGAACCGGCGCCTTCGTTACGTCGAACAGGAGATCCTCTTCACGACCCTCGCCTTCGATCACACGATGCCGAGTCTGCTCAATTCGACCTTCCGGTGGAAGGCGAGCCTGGCCACTTCGAAGCGTGATGAACCCGATCGTCGGGAATACAATTACGAGAAACCCATTGTGGAGGAAGGCGAAGAGGATGATCGCCCCTGGGTCCTGAGCGGACGCTCAGAGAGTATGGGTTTCACCCGGCTCTTCAGTACCCTGGACGAGGATTCGCGATCCTTCGACGGAAGTTGGCTTTTCCCGGTCTCGCTCCGGGGGGAGGCCAAGAGCGTGATCACCATGGGGTACTTCTACTCCAATCGGAATCGGGATGTTTCAACGCGTCGCTTCGCATTCAAGAACCCGCGCCGTGATGTGGTGGACCTAACGTTGCCGCCCGAATCACTCATGGTGGATGAGAACATCGGCGGCACGACGCGCACGTTCAAACTGCAGGAGCTGACGCGGGCTTCGGACGCGTATGAAGCCGGCCTGGAAAGAGCGGGCGGCTACCTGGTCCTGGATGTGCCGATCACGAGGAAGCTGCGAGCTGTGGGAGGGGCCCGGTATGTCGACTGGAGCCTCTATGCCATTGCCAACAGTCCCTTCGCAATCATCCCTGAAGAGGTTCCAGAGAGCCGGATCGAGACGGACGACTGGCTGCCCGGCGCAAACCTCGTCTACGCTCTTGGGAATGATACGAATGTCAGGGTTGGCTACAGCTACACGATGTCACGACCCGACCTCCGGGAGATCAGCCCGATCGAGAGCTTCGACTACAACACGAACGTGCCCTACAAGGGAAGTCCGGACCTGAAGACGGTATACTTGAAGAACATGGATCTAAGAATCGAGCATTTCATCGGACTCGACGAGTTGCTGGCGTTCAGTCTGTTCCACAAGGATCTGAAGGACCCCGTATTCGTCACCTTCGCTAACAGCTCGTCGGGGCAGTTGGCGCGACGACCGACCAATGCCAAGTCGGGCTACGTCTACGGTGCCGAGCTCGAAATGAAGTTGGGCATGGGCCGTCTGTGGGCGCCCCTGGCAAGCTTCGGCCTCAATACCAACCTCACGCTCACCGACTCGAAGCTGGAATTGGAACCATCGACAACAGTACCCGGGTCAGAAAAGCCTCTGCCGTTTCAATCGCCCTATGTACTCAATCTGCAGCTCTTCTGGGATCCAGCCGAGAAGCCCTACTCGGCCAATCTCAGCTACAATCACGCCGATGACCGCCTGTCCTCGATCAACTGGTACGGGCTGCCTGACTTCTATCAGGAGTTGGATCCGATCATCGATTTCACCTTCTCTTACGAGTTGGGGCGAATCACATCGAAATTCGCGGTCAAGAACATCACCGAAGGAGCCTCTGCCACGGGGCAGGAGGTGGAAACCAACTCTCGAACCTACTCGGTTTCCTTGTCTATGGGAAGCTAGGTAGGATATCATTCACAGACTTGATTGCCGGCGTCATCAAAAAGGAGGGTGCAGGTGTACCTATCACGTTTCACGATCCGAATCTGTGCCAATATCTTTGCCAATCCCATTCTTGCAGTCCTCTTTCTTGTCGCGACGGCTGCTCTGGCCACCGGGTTCGGCTGCGGCTCGGAGGAGGCGCCTCCGGACGACAACGCACGCACCGGCCAGATGAGCCAAGCTGATGCGCGCGGTGAACCCGAGGATGGATCCGGTCAGACTTCCGCTTCTGCGCAAGATTCAAACCCCGCTAAGGCAACCCGCGCCGAGCCGCAGGACGGGCCGGCTGGGGAGGCTGCAGCAGACTCGTATGATCCGGTGCGCCCGGCTGAGCCTGCGACT
>CAZNJE010000097.1:0-11616 GCA_964573295.1 uncultured bacterium
GCCTGACCGCCCCCATGCAGGCCCTGGCCGCCAAGGTCGCCATCTTTGGCATGAACGTCTTCGGCGTCCAGGCGGTCGGCCAGGGCAATATGATCCACCTGCCGGCCACGAGTCTGGAAGTGGCCGAGGCGTGCAGCGGGATCCGCTCGCTCTATGCCTTCCTGGCGGTGGGGGCGCTGGTCGCCAACTTCACCCGCGCCCCACTCTGGGGTCAGATCCTGATCTTCCTGCTCGCGATCCCCATGAGCGTCGTGGGCAACGCCATCCGGGTCCTGGGCACGAGTCTGGGCGCCTACCTCATCGGCCCCCAGGCCACCGAGGGAACCGTCCATGAGCTCTTCGGGTTGATCGTCTTCGTGGTCTCACTGGGCATCTTCATGCTCATCAAGCAAGTAGCGGGGAAACTATGGTCATCCGGTACATCATCGCGATCCTCGTCATCGCCGCCTCCGGGATCTACGCCGGCAGCCTCAAAGCCGGACGCGACTTCCGGGCAGAAGTCCCTCCACTGGAGCGACTTCCCCGAGAGCTAGGTGAGTGGCGGGGAGAAAACTTCCCGATGGATGCGACCACAACCGAGGTCCTGGCGGCCGACGCCACCCTCACGAGGCGCTTCCGCCGGGCGGATGGGACCGCCGTGTGGCTCTTCATCGGCTACTTCGCCGAGCAGCAGGTCAACTCCCAGATCCACTCGCCCCGCCATTGCGTGCCGGGGGGCGGGTGGAAGGTGGTCGCCACCCGGGACATCGGTGTCCAGCTCTCCAACGGGCAGATCCAGCCGGCCACCTTGATGCGCACCCGTCGCAACGAGCTGTCCCAGGATCTCTACTACTGGTTCGCCACCCAAGGAGGCACCGTCGCGGGCGAGTACGCCCTCAAGTGGGACCTGGTCAAGAACTCGCTGGCCCGCCGGCCGACCAATGCGGCCTTTGTCCGGTACACGGGCGCGACGGCCGACTCGGCGGCGGTAATCGAGGTCATGTCCCTGATGGACGATTCCTTGGACGAGATGCTGGCCACCGTGGGGCTATGAGCCATGGGCCCTCCTTGCTCCCCATCCGAGAAGCCCTCCCTGGCAGCCTTCTCCGTGGATGTCGAGGATTACTTCCAGGTCGAGGCCCTGCGCTCGTTCTGCCCCCGGGACAGATGGGACGGCTTCGAAAGCCGGGTGGAGCGTAACACCGAGCGGGTCCTGGGGATCCTGGAGAAGCGCGGGGCCACGGGCACCTTCTTTGTCCTGGGGTGGATCGCCGAGCGTTATCCCGACCTCGTCAAGCGCATCTCAGCCGCCGGTCATGAGGTCGCTTCCCACGGCTCCGGCCACGAGCTGATCTACAACCAGTCCCCCGGCGCCTTCCGCGAGGACGTGAAGCGCTCCCGCGCACTGCTGCAGGACTTGAGTGGGCAGGAGGTCATCGGCTACCGGGCGCCCTCCTACACGATCATGACGCGCACGCTGTGGGCTCTGCGGGTCCTGGCCGAGGAGGGGTTCGGGTATGACTCGAGCATCTTCCCCATCGCCCGGCGCCGGTACGGGATGCCGGGTGCCCGGAGGTGGCCGCACCGGGTGGTGTTGGATGCGTCCCATGACATCCCCGGGTCTCCCAGCCCGAAGGGAGCCGGCGGCGGTTGGATCGCCGAGTTTCCCCTGCCGACCATCAAGCTCGGCCCGCTGAATTTCCCGGCCACCGGGGGCGCCTACCTGCGGCTCCTGCCGCTGGCGATGCAGCGCCTGGCCCTTCAGCGAATGATCCGGTCCGGGCGGCCGTTTGTCCTGAACTTCCACCCCTGGGAACTCGACCCCGATCAGCCGCCCCTCCCCGTCGGCCGGCGAACCCGCTGGACCCACTACCACAACCTGAACCGGGCGGCCGGGCGCCTGGAGGACCTGCTGTCGCTGATGAGGTATCAGAGCCAGGGGGCGGTTCTGCGAAGGATGGGGTTGATCGACGTCTAAGAGTTGGATGCCTTCTTCAGAAGCACGGGTCAGCCAGGTCATTCGCACGGAATCCTCGTTCTCGGAATTGCTAATGGGGGCCTCGCTGAAGGACAGAACGCCCGAAGCAGACTCGTTCATATAAATGCGCTTTGGGTAGCTGAGTTCGCTGCGTTGTCCAGTATTGTTCTGCTTGCCTTACAGTGCCGATTTTTCCGGTTTTCTGCCCTTTTACCAGCTGGGTCCATCATCCTAAGTTTTTATTTTGTGGTCAGTTGTGGGCCTTATGCCGAGATGATCGCAGGCGGATCTCCTGCCCGTCCATGGACGAGGCGAACAAGTTCGGGGGTATCGAAGTGCCCTGCTAAGCGCCCATACCTCATAGTCAGGACTGAAGCAGGCGCCGAGCAACCCACGTGATCATCGCTCTTGCCTAGCAGTCCACAACTCATGGGAACGTTGACAGGCAGGCACTACACCTGGGCCCCGAGATAGACCGGGGCGCAGAAGGGCCCGGTTGCCTGCCGATCCCCTAATCGTAATTCCGAAAGGAAGGTAGATCTTATCCCACGCCAGACACCTCACATGGCACAGAAGTTGCTTATAACAAGGCTGGTAGCGTGAGTAGAGCGACCGATGGGTACACTTCAAGAATCAGGAGGATGAGGATCATGAAGAGCGGCTTGCTGGTTGTCCTAGCGGTATTCCTTGTCACCGTGCTGCTGGCAGCGACTGCCGAAGCTCAGGTCTCGGGGACATTGTGGATGCGCAGCTGGCATACCTACGGCACCAATGCCACGATCACCGAGGGCGCGTATTCGGCGTATGTCGGTGTCGGGAGTTTTAATGGGAATTTCGGACCTGGCCAGAATCCAGCAACCCAGGCGCCGGGACCCTTGTATTGCCTGGACGTTTACCATCTCTTCAACTGGGGTGCTCAATACACAGCCACTCGCCACACAATCCCCCCATGGGAGAATCCCCCTCCTTACAACGTCGCTGAGGCATCCTGGCTGTATCACAACTACGGAATAGGTGCCAACACGGGCCTCGAGGCGGCCGCCGCCCAGATGGCGCTCTGGGAGGTCACCCACGAAGCGGCCTGGCGGGACACCTACACCGCGAATTGGTTTCAGACAGGCGGCACCAATGCTGGGACCTTTGGTGTTACGGTTGGCTCGAGCTACACGGACAAGGCAACTACCTATCTGGATGCCCTCAAGGGTCTGACGGAAGAGCAAGTTGAGACTCAGGTGGCTACGAACGGCTGGTACACCTATTACTATCGCCCAGAAAGCTCCTCCTCAGGGCAGGGCCAGATGGGCAACATCCCCGAACCAGGCACTTTGGTCCTGCTTGGTTTCGGGCTGACGGCAGTCAGCGCCGGTATCATTCGTCGGAGCCGGAAGGGCTAGAACCCTCGATATCAAGCCCCTATGCCTGGAATTGGGCATAGATTGGAAGCGAAGCACGAGGGCGATGAAGCATCGCCCTCGTGTCTTTTTGGTGTGGCTGCTTGCCTTTGTCGGTATGCTATTGGTGGACATGCATTGGATGCGTGACGGAAACGAACAGTGGCCGGTCAGCCAAGCGGCTTTCTTCAGCGGCGTGTCCAAATCAGGAACCCGTCATGACTGCTTACATGTTTACTGGGCACCCCAAAATAACCAATTTCTCATGAAAATAGTCACTTCGATGCTCGCACCAAAGAAACGGCTCCGCTAGCTGTCCCTCGCGCTTGACAAGCCACCGGGCTCCCCCCCCAACTCTCATATCTTAGATGTTGCAACTCCCTGCCTTTTCGATCGAAAGCCCCCTCTTCGCAGGACAGCACACCTTGGCACCCTCCTTGCATGTGCTGCAGGTGACGTATCGTCGTGAAGCTGGATCCGCTAATGTGGGGGTTTAGAGAATGGGAGGAACGACATGAAGAGAATGATCATTGCCGTGGCAGTCCTCAGCCTCGTGTGGGGAGTGAAATCGACGGCAAACGCGTTTCAAGTGGTCAACGGAGTGGGGTTCTCTGCGTTGGGAACAAGCTACAGCGGTTCGGTCCACTACCTGAATCACAATGGCAACATGGCTCAGACTGGTGGAGTGTATTGGACCGCGTTCCAGGCGAACACCCCCGGATGGGCCTGGGCTAGCGAACGGCGGTGGTATTGCATCGATCTCGAGCATACGCACGTCAGTTCGCCGCAGAACTGGCGGGTCTTTGACACGAATGATCCGACGCTCGATGCTACTTATGTACCCGGTACCCCACCCACAGGCGGCGTGAATGAGTTCAATGGCACTCTCGATGGTGTGCAATTGGCCGCAACGCTATACAAAGACAACTGGTCGTGGGCAGAAACGGGCGACGCTTCAGCGCGGAAGTACCGCCGTGCGGTCCTGCAATTGGCTATCTGGGAAGCGCTCTATGATTACACCTCGGGTGCCACCGGTACCTGGTATGACATAACTACGTACCACGGTCAGAACTACGTGAACAACTTCTACACACATGCCGCCGTGACCGACGACATGGCAGCCGACGTCTACAGTCTAATAACCACCGCTGGCTCGTACAAAGTGGCGGGATACTGGGATGACACACAGGGTCTCGTAGGAGACCAGATCCCCGAACCTGCAACGCTCATGCTTCTCGGAACCGGCTTGGTCGGGTTAGGCATTGCCACGTATCGGAGGAGAAGAGGATAGTCTGCACTCCGGCCAGTGAGTGATCTGATCAGCTCAGGTGCGCACAAGAGAAGAGAACACTCGGGGCGACAGCGTTGGCTGTCGCCCTTTCAGCGCGAGGACAGTTCGGGCCAGATGGCTTATACAGGCAACGTGTGCGGCATGGGCATAACCAGTGATGAGTATTTTATGAGGGGGCCCGTCTGACAAGCGCCCCACGACTCTTCGTAATCGTTCCCGATAAGATTCGTGTTGGGAGGAAGGTTCGGACCCAGCTGTGCAGCAGGTGCCCAGACCGTCGCCTGAGTGAACAGGTCTACGACATCTTCTGCCCTTTAGGCCGAAGTTCCCACTACAAACGCCCTGATTTTGAGGGCAACCGATTCTGGTGCAAGGAGATAGGGAGCTTGGGATGCGGATTTATGTTGTCATGTATTTTATTATTATTCTTTTGACATAGTGCCGGTTGGATGTATATTCGTTCCCATGCACATCGAGAGTGTTCCCAACCGTAACTCCCACCCGACGATCCTGCTGCGCGAGGGATGGCGCGAAGGCAAGCGGGTGCGCAAGCGCACCTTGGCCAACCTCACCCATTGGCCCGCCGCGCAGGTGGAGGCATTGCGTGCGGTCCTGGCGGGCAAGACCCTGGTCTCGATCGAGGAGGTCTTTGTCCTCGAGCGCTCGCTTCCCCATGGCCATGTCGAGGCCGTCTTGTCGATGATTCGCAAGCTCGGTCTGGAGCGGATGCTCAGTTCCCGACGGTGTCGGGAGCGTGACCTGGTGGTGGCGATGCTGGTTTCACAGTTGATTCATCCATCCTCGAAGCTGGCCACGACGCGTCTGTGGCATACAAGCACACTGGCCGAGGAGTTGTCGGTGGAGGATGCCGATGAGGACGCCTTGTACGAAGCGCTCGATTGGTTGTTGGCGCGCCAGAAGCGGATCGAAGGCGCCTTGGCCCGGCGTCACTTGTCCGAGGGGGCCGTGGTGCTCTACGACGTGAGCAGCAGCTACTACGAGGGGCACACCTGTCCACTCGTGCGCTACGGACACAACCGGGATCGGAAGAAGGGGACGCCGATCATCGTCTATGGCGTCATGACCGATGCGCAGGGCTGTCCGGTGGCGGTCGAGGTATATCCGGGCAACACGGGTGATCCGAAGACGGTGCCGGATCAGGTGGAGACCTTACGCAAGCGCTTTGGTCTCTCGCGTGTGGTGTTGGTCGGCGACCGGGGGATGCTGACCCAGACCCAGATCGAGCATGTGAAGACCTATCCGGGCGTGGGCTGGATCAGTGCGCTGCGAAGTCCGGCAATCCGTAAGCTGGTGCAGTCGGGAGCGCTTCAGATGTCGCTGTTCGATGAGCGCAACCTGGCCGAGATCCACTCGCCGGACTATCCCGACGAGCGCTTGGTGGCCTGCATGAACCCGCTCTTGCGTCAGCAACGGCGGCGCAAGCGCGAAGAGCTGCTGGTCATGACGGAGCAAGCGCTGGAGAAGATCGTCCGGGACGTGGCGCGGCGTACGCGCACACCGCTCGATCGTGGACAGATTGGCGTGAAAGTCGGCCGGGTTCTGAACGCCTACAAGGTAGGGAAGCACTTCAAGACCGAGATCGCCGACGGCCACTTCGCGTGGGAACGGGATCAGGCCTCGATTCACGCCGAGGCGGCTCTCGATGGAGTCTACATCGTGCGCACAAGTGAATCGGCCGAGCGGTTGTCTTCCGAGGACGCCGTGCGGCAGTACAAGAGTCTATCCCAAGTGGAGCGTCTGTTCCGAACGTTGAAGAGCATCGACATCCGCATCCGTCCAATTCGCCACCGCACACCGTCGCACGTGCGGGGTCACATCTTCCTGTGCCTGTTGGCCTACTACGTCGAGTGGCACATGCGCCAGGCGCTCGCCCCGCTCTTGTTTGACGATGAACAGCTTGCCGTCGATCGCGCCGTTCGGGATCCTGTGGCTCCGGCCGAGCCAAGTCTGGCGAGTCGCAAGAAGAAGACAGCACGTGAGACCAAAGACGGCCTGTCCATCCACAGCTTCACGACCCTACTGAGGTCGTTGGCCACGCGATGCCGCCACCGTTGTCGGATGACATCGGCGCCCACCGGCGCCACTCTCGAACAGCTCACCGAACCCACACCCTTGCAGGCGAAGGTCAGTGAGCTGCTTGAGGTGTTCCCAGGCAGGGCACAGAGGTCATAGACGTAACTTCCGCCCTTAAGGGCGGATACTGCGCTGGCGGCGAAGGAACTTCGGTTTAGGGCGCGAGAGGAGAGTCGACAGCAGCGAGCCCAAGGCGCCATACTGCAAGTTGTTACGTGTGATTGTTTCGGTAAATCACTTACAGGGAGTTGATCCTATCGGCGCAGATGTTGGAGTACACGAGCGTTTGTAAGGAGGACACAACAAGATCCGTTACGACCATAAGTTTACGGTAGCCTGAGATATGTGGCAATTCCTTTTCGAGAAACAAGATGCAGCTCACCAACAAGCATCGTCTGCGTTGGCACGGAGTTTGTTCGGCTTGATTGTGTGTAATTACCGGTAACAGTATCAGGGTGTTGACCGAGCGTTTCATAGGCTAATCCAATGTGAAGGGGAGACAACATGGATATTAGGCGCTACTTTATTGGGTTTGTGGCTGTGCTGCTCCTGGTTTCGTTAGCAGGACCGGCAAACGGGGTCTACCTACCTGGCAGCTACTATTATGAGGAGGGCAACAGCTTTACATCGACTTGGTCCTGGTATGGAAAGCGCTACTCATATGATAGCCAGGGCGTCCAGGGTGGACTAGAGGTATTCCAGTACGATAGACAGGTTTGGACTGTGCTTCCTGGTGAGGATCAGTACGAGTCGCCCTGGGTCGACAACATCTCCCACAGCCATACCACGCCGGACCCTACATGGACTTTGGAATTCTCGTCGACCGGTCAGTGTGCGGCTAGTGGTGGCGTTTTGGAAGGTAACAGTGGTAGGGTAACCTACTCGCACCACTTTGAAGGGACAGCACCCACTCAAGTCTACATCCGCAGCTATCTCAACAGTGAGATCGTTGAGTTCGGCAAGCTAACGCTTCATGCTGGCACAAATAACCTCAGTGAGGTCTACTACGACTATCATGATGCACCTGACGTACCAGAACCGGCAGCAGGTCTGTTGATCGCACTGGGCCTAGGTGGACTAGGCCTGTATCGCCTTAGGCGGTGTCGGAGGTAGCCAGGCAAGTACGAACTGCGAATGGAAACGAGCTTAAACGTCCCCGGCCACGGTGCTCGTGGCCGGGGTTTTGCGATTTTGGAATTCCCCAGTGCGATTGCGGCAGCCGCCTCAGCTCGCGCACTGAGCCTCGGCATGGATCGACTTCGAGCCTGCGCACAGCAGTCTGATCAGCGGTTGTCTTGACAGGAGAGAAGCCAGGTCGGAAAGAGACTCTGAGTCGGCGATCAACCCTTCAGGTTTGCCGGTTCTTTGCCTCATCACCCTTGGTGGGTCTCATCCCCGCCGACCGGCACAACACTGCGTCCTTTGCGTCCTCAACTGGATAGCAGCGCCAGGGAGACCGGACTGCTCGTTTTCGGTCTCGGTCTCGCGATTCTGGAAGTCGCGCGAATGAGGCTTACCCTCCAGATGACAGTCAATAGCGCAACCTCGGGGGTGCTCGCTGCGCTCCCCCCCCGGTAGCGGCGCGCAGGCATGCGGGTGCGCAGAGAGAGACCGGAGGTGTTTGCGGTGGAGCAGAAGCGCGAGTCCCCATCCTGCCGTGTTCGCTTCTTTGACCTGCCTCCCGTTTCTTGGCCGCGCGTTTCTTGGCTTCCGAGTCTGCAGCTGTCACCCTCGATCTGCACGATCTCCAAGCGGTGTGGACCAACCGATCCACCAGGGTCACGCCACACGCCGCGTTGGGGAAGATCTGGCTCCGCTCCGAGAACGGCTTGCTTGTCGTTAGCACGATCGATCGGGTCCCATACCGGCGGGTTACGACCTTGAAAAAGAGATCGGCATGGCGATGGTCGTGGGACAAGTAGCCTACCTGGTCGATGCGGATCCTGCGCTCCGGTCTGCGCCGACTGCGCTCGGGCATCTTCGATCTCGAGCAACCGCGGTAGCCAGGACTGCCCCTGAACCTCCTCCCAGTGAGCCAACAGGCCATAGAGTCCGAGCCGGCGCGCCCGGTCACGGCCACCGGTGGCGCCTGGCCCTCGGCGTGGGCCTGCTGATCCAGGATCTGGCACCTGGGCGCCCAGGCTGCGAACGCCTCGCTCCAGTGCCATCGCCAGGGCTTGCTCCAACGCCCGGGCCTGGGCGCCATGGCGGTCCAGCAGGCGCAACAGGCCCGAGGTGGCCCCCCCCCCCAGATTACCGCCGCGATGGGCCGGCTCGATGAAGAAGGCTGGCTGCTGGGAGTCGCGTGGTGGAGCCGGTCCATGTCCCAGTGCTCGCGTGCTTGACGCTTGTGGTCGGCCAGGGCCTGGGTGTGGGCCCGGATCCCCGATCTGCTGGTCCCGGTCCCGGCAGCGATCATGACGGGCGATCACCCTTGGCCCCCCCCAGGATGTCACCGGACCCCCAAATGCGGCCACTGAGGAACAGTTGAAAACCGGCCACATCAGGTAGCCCAGATGAATCATCTTCTATCGGTCAAACGATAGGAGGTGACGATGGGGAACTACCTGAAGATGCATAAGCAGCAACAAGTTATAGCCCTTCTTGAGCTGGGCTGGACCTACCGTCGGATCGAGGCGGAGACCGGTGTGCGCCGGGAGACGGTCTCGCGCTATGACAAGAAGCGCGGCTCAAATGCGGCCAAAGTGACCCCCGGCTCGGACGCCTTCCGAAGCACGCAGGACCCTGAAAACAGTGAGCAGGCCGGTTCAAACCCGGCCAAAGTGACCGCCGGGTCGGTGTCAAATGCGGCCAAAGTGTTCCCCGGCTCCAAGCTTCCGGCAAGATCTGCGGCCGCGGCCCACGGCGACGTGATCCAGGCGAAGCTGGAGAAGGGGCTGACGGCTCAACGCATCTGGCAGGATTTGGTGGAGGACTACGACTACGGCTATAGCTACGAGTCCGTGAAGCGCTACGCACGGCGGCTGCGCAAGACGGGCCGGGTCGTCGGGGTCTTCCACAGCGCCCCCGGGGAACAGGCGCAGGTTGACTTCTTTCGGGGCGCGCCCACGCTCCATCCAGAGACCGGTCGCTGGCGTCGTCCCTGGATCTTTCGCATGACGCTCTGTCACTCGCGCCACGGCTACGAAGAAGCGGTCTGGGATCAGAAGCTCGAGACGTTCTTGCAGCTCCACGAAAGGGCCTTCGCCAACCTAGGGGGCGTTCCAAGGGTCATACGCCATGACAACCTTAAGGCGGCTGTGGTCCGGGCCTGTCTCTACGATCCCGACACGAATGAGATCTATCAGGCCTTTGCCGATCACTGGGGCTTCACGCCGCTGCCCCCCCGGCCCCGCAACCCGAAGGAGAACGGCAAGCAGGAGCGCAGCGGAGGCTACGTCAAGAGCAACGCGCTGAAGGGTCGTCGCTTCGAGAGTCTCCAGGAGCAGAACGAGCACCTGCGGCGGTGGAACCGCACGATCGCCCGACTGCGGATCCACGGCACCACACGCAAGCAGGTCTGGACCCACTTCCTGGCCACTGACCGGCCGGCGTTGCAACCGTTGGCCGAGACCGGCTTCGCACTCTTCAGGTGCGGCGATCGCAAAGTCCACGCCGATGGTCATGTCGAGGTCGAAGGCGCCTTCTATCCCGTGCCCCTCCATCTGATCGGCCAGTGTCTGCGCGTGCGTTGGGATGCGAACCTGGTTCGGATCTACAGGGGCCAGGAGATGCTGGCGATCTTCACCCGACAGCCGCCCGGCCGGTTCGCACAACGCCCTGGGGGGCCACCGACCGAGGCTCCCTATGCGCAGCGAGCCTTCATCGAGAAGCTCCTGGGTCGCTGCGAGCGCGTCGGTCCGGCCTTGCGGTCGTGGGCCGAAGCGGCCTTTGAGCATCGCGGCGTGCGCGCCATCCGTCTGATCCAGGGTGTCCTCGGACTGACCCGCAAGCATCCTCGAGAAGGCCTGCTCAAAGCCGCCTTGCTGGCCGCGGAGAACCAATGCTTCCGCTACCGGGATCTGAAGCGCTTGGTTGAGAACGTGGCCACTCAGGCGCCCGAGGATCCGCTGATCGAGACCGATCCGAGTATTCGTCCGATGTCGAACTACCGTCTGGAGGAACTGTATGACGATCTCCGTTGAACTCAGCTCCCGCATGCGTCACCTGCGGCTCTCAGGCATGGTCGAAGCGCTCCCTGGGCGCGTCCAGCAAGCCACGGCGGCGCCCCTATCCCACATCGAGTTCCTGGAACTGCTGGTCGAAGACGAACTCGCGCGGCGGGCCGACCGGCTCTTCGCCCGACGCTTGAAGCAGGCCGGGATCACACAGGTCAAGGAGTTCTCCGACTTTGACTTCGCGTTCAACCCGAAGATCCCGCGCAGCAAACTCCTGGATCTGGCCACCGCGCGCTTCATCGCCACACATCGTTGTGCCCTCCTGATCGGCCCGCCGGGCGTGGGCAAGAGCCATGCGGTCACAGCCATCGCGGTCGGAGCCATCCGCGCGGGGTACCGGGCGCTGATCCGCAGCACCTTCGATCTGGCACAAGACTTCGCGGAGGCTGAGGCGACAGGGGAGCGGCGTGAGTTGGTCAAGAAGCTCTGCCGGGTCGAGCTGTTGATCCTCGAAGACCTGGGCATGAAGCGCCTCGGCCCACTGGCCGCCGAAGATCTACTGGAAGTCTTTGTGCGCCGCCATGAGGTCGCTTCCACGATCGTAACCACGAACCGGCCCACGGAAGACTGGGGAAAGTTCCTCGGCGACATTCCGGCCGCAACGGCCATCCTGGATCGGTTCCTCGCGCATGCGGAGATCGTCAAGATGCCGGGCAAGAGCTACAGGCTCAGGAACAGGAAATGGGAAGATGAGGGGAAGAAGAC
>CAZNJE010000098.1:0-7454 GCA_964573295.1 uncultured bacterium
TCGGTCTCTGCTGGGAGGTCGGTCTCTGCTGCGAGGTCGGTCTCTGCTGCGAGGTCGGTCTCTGCTGGGAGGTCGGTCTCTGCTGCGAGGTCGGTCTCTGCTGCGAGGTCGGTCTCTGCTGGGAGGTCGGTCTCTGCTGCGAGGTCGGTCTCTGCTGCGAGGTTGGTCTCTGCTGGGGGACTCGGCTTCTCGGGCAAGCCTCTCTTCACCGAAAGACTCGCTTCTGCTCGGGTTGTCGTTGTTCGTTGGGCTGATGTTGCCCGGGAGCTACGAAGCGGCGGCCAATACCAATGTACCTCGCGCCGGTGAGGTCTTGCTCCTGGACGGCGGCACGCTCACCTCCGGCGTTTTGGCGGTGAATACCCAAAGCGCGAGCGTGCGGCAGGTCACCTCGCAAGGCAATCTCGACGAGCCGAAGGCGATCGCCTGGGGGGAGCGCAAGCGGATCTTCGTGGGTGAGGGCGACCGCATCTACAAGGTCAATCCCTACGATGGCCCCGAGGCGGCGGTGCCCTGGATCACGCATCCTTACCTACGCGAGATCGTCGACATCGTCCGCGATCCGGACGGCGGTTTCTGGGTTCTCGACCAACGGGCCGATCCGCTGTCCCAGGGCCGTCGCGGAGCGCTCTTCCACTACGATCCCGGTACCGACGAGATCGAGCTCGTCATCACGAGCCCGTACTTCGACAGCCCGACCTCGATCGTCACCGAGCAACAGGGCACCCTGCTGCTGATGGACCCCACCGGTCGCATCGATGAAGGCGGTGCCCGCGTGGGCGCGATCTACCGCCTTGATCCGGAGGCTTACACCGTCGAGCCGCTCACCACGCTGAGTTTCGGTATTCTGCCGGTGGCCTTCACGAGGCTCGATCCCACGACGCTCTTGCTGGTCGATTCGAACTTCAGCGTGCCGGGCATGCCTGCCCTCGGTGGTGCGGTGCTCAAGGTTTCCTCCTACAATTTCACCGTGCTCGATACCCTCGCGATCCCCGAGTTTCGTGAACCGATCGATGCGGTCCCCATGGGTGATGGCACGATCCTGGTGGCCGATATCCAGGCCGACAGCGGAGGAAGTACGTTTCTCATCGATGGGACGACGGGCGAGTTGATCCGCGAGATCGACAGCACGATCTTTGCAGTGCCCGGCAAACTCGATCTGCTCGAGGGGGCTTGCCTGGACAACAGCGTCTTCAGCGTCACCTTGCTCGACGGGGACGAGCTGCGACCCGGCGGACGTCTGCGCTTGCGCGCCGAACTGATCAACTCGGGCGAGCTGTTCACCGGAGATTTCCGTTTGACCATCAATGCCGGCGTGCTCGATGTCTTGCTCGGCACCGCCGAGGTGCCCAGCGGCACCGTATCCTGGGATCCGGATGCCGCCGAATTCCACTGGGACGGTTCCCTGGGAGCCGGCGCCGTGGCTACGGTGACGTTCGAAGCACTCCTGCCGCGCGACGCCGCGCCCGGAGGCAATCTTTTGCTTCCGGTCGACTTGGTCGGCGAACGCGTGGAGACCCACTCGCGGATCTTCGTGCCGGTGGGCGCGGACCTGCTGGCCGATAAGCTGTTCATCCTCGACGTCTCGCGCAATGCTCCCGCGCCGCGACTCTACTCGCGGGCCGGCGGTGCGCTGACGCCTCTGGCTGTACCGGAGGGCATACTCACCCAGCCGATCGACATCGCGTTTGGTCCCGACGGCTCGCTCTACGTCATGGACCGCTTCGAGGGTGGCGTGACGGTCAAGATCCATCGCGTGGACCTGCTCGATGGTCTAGCCACGCAGGTCTGGTCCGGTTCCCCGCTATCCCGAGCCGCGCGGAGCCTGGTGATCGGCCACGACGGTCAACTGCTCGTCGCCGATCCGCGTCCCGGCTTTGGAGGGTTCATCTCGCCCGGCATCATCTGGGAACTCGATCCAGTGACAGCGACGATCGATACCTTCTTCGTTCACGAGGACCTGATCGATCCGTATGACATCGTGCCCGCCCAAGAAGGCCGTTACCTCATTGTCGATGCCAACAGCAGCATGCTAGCCAGCAACCCGGAGGGCGGAGGGCTGTTCCTGCTCGACCGCGACGGGGAACTCATCTCGCGGCGCTCTTCGCCGCTGTTCGAGCAACCGGTCAGTGGCGTTGCGAAGCCCGACGGCCGCTTCCTGGTGGTGGACCAACAGCCCTCGAGCAACCCGCTTGCGCCTCAGATCTTCGAAGTGTCCTACGCGGGAACTTGGGGGTTCACGCCCATCCTGACCGGGATCACTCATCCGCTCGAAAAACCCGACGGGATCGAGAGCGTGTACCAGAGCTCGATCGAGGACGGGTTCTGGGTCTGTGAGACTCAGAACGGCCTGTACTCGGGCGACACGGGCATGCTGGTGCGTTTCTACAAGGAGGGGGCGAACTGGTTCTATAGCACCGAGAATGCCTCCTACGACCAGCTGCGCTCGCCCGGGCGTGTGGCGGTCTACAAGGCTCCGCGCAACTACATCAGTTCCTACGCGCTGGAGGACCCCCCGGCCGGCCCTTACATGCCCGGCGATACGGCGGTGGTGGTGGCGACGGTGTTCAACAACTCGCCCATTCCATCGACCGGCGCTTCGGCCGAGATTCGCTACAGCGGCGCCGTCGAGTTCCTCGATGCGATCCCCGACTACGGTGCGGTGGTGAGCAACCCGGAGTACGAGACCCTGGCCTGGAGCGGGAATCTGGCCTATGCCGAAGACACCGATATCCGGTGCCGCTTTCTGGTACAGCCGCCCCCAACCGCTTTCGACCTGTTCAGCCTCGAATTCGAGCTTGCGGGGGTGGCGCAGACGCGGACGGTCTCAGACACGATCATGGCCCCACCGGTGGGGGGCGAGTTGATTGTCCTCGACCAGCGCGCCGATCCCTTCGGCGAGGAGCACCTCGGCGGGATCTACATGTACGCGCCGGGAACCGAGCGGTTCTTGCCGTATGCTTCGCACTGGCGTCTCGAGCGACCCAACGACGTGCTCGCTCTGAGCGAACGCGAGCTGGTGATTCTCGATGGCGAGGCCGATTTGCGTCCGCCCGATGAGAACTCCGGTTCGCTCTTCTCACTGGACCTCGAATCGGGCGTGCTCAGTTTCCTGGCCTCCTATTCCGATTGGGTGGAACCGAATCGCCTGGTTCCGACACCGGAGGGGACGTGGCTGATCATCGACACCGACGCGGAGATCCTGGCGGGCGACGCGCGAGGGGTGCTGTATGAGTTCGACCCCGAGAAGGAAGAAGAGTTGGCCCTCAGTCTTCTCTCGGTTTCACCCGCCTACCGCAACCTCTCCGACCTCACGCTGGATGAGGATGGGCACATTTGGTTGGCGGATCTCGCGGCCAATCCTGGTGGCGGCCCGGGACAGCCGGGGGCGATTTTCAAGCTGGACCGCGAGAGCGGTCAGGTGCTCGAGACCTTCGCTTCCGACGAGATACCGGAGCCGACCGGCATACTGTACGTGCCGGGAGAGGGGCTTCTGGTCAACGACCCCAACATCCGCGACGAGTTCAACTACGTCGGGATCCGCCGGTTTGACCCCGAGACCGGTGAGTTCACAAAGGTCGCCAGCTCGCCCGATCTGGTCCGGCCGGGTCGCATGATGCTCTGGGACGATCGGGTGGTGATCGTGGACCGTTTCGCGCGCCTCAGCGGGGCTCCGAACTATGGGACCCTCTTTGAGCTCAACCTGGCGCTCAACCTGGTTCGTCCACTGGCCTCCCATCCCTCCACGCTGCGCCTGTGGAGCTTGACCCAGGTGCCGACGCCCGACGCCGGTCTGGTTTCCTTCGCCGCTGCGGAAGACAGCTCGGGGCGCTATGCGTCCTGGGGCGACACCTTGCACTGCGAGGTGGTGGTGGCCAATGCCGGCCGTGCCGGTGCATCGGGCCTGGCGCTGGAGGTCGCGCCGAGCGTGCATCTGCGGTTCGATCCCGAGTCCGGCTGGGCCACGCAGGGTGAGGCGTGGGTGACCTCGAGCGGGATGGCTTGGACGGGCGCATTGGCTGGGGGCGACACCGTCCGCGTGGGCTACAGCGCGATCGTGCGGTCGGATCCCGAGCTCTCTGCCTTTGCCCGGCAGGAGGTCGTGCTGACCGGTCCCGAGATCGAGCAACAGCGAGTTCTGCGTCATCACATCTCGACCACTGTCGGCGCCGAGGAACTCGTGCTCATCGACTCGCGAGCCAACCCTCTGGGCCTGCAGGGCGGTGGGGGCGCGCTCTTCCGCTTCGCCGAACCGAACCGGGTGCCGGTGCCGATCCTGGCCGACAGCAGCCTGGTCAGTCCCGTGGCTGTTGAGCGCATTCCCGGGAGTGATCGAGAGTTCCTGATCCTGGATGCCAACGCGACGGTCGGTGGCCAGAGTTCGGGTGGCGCCCTCTTCCGTGCCAACACGGTCACGGGCGAGGTCGAGCTGGTCTATTACGACGAGGATCTCATCGAGCCGCGCTCGCTGGCACTCGTCGACAGCGCGTACTGCTACCTTCTCGACGAGGCCGCTGATCCCCTCGGCTACACGCCGGGGATTGGTCCAGGTGCACTCTTCCGGGTGAACATGAACACCTGGGAAGGCGAAGTGGCCTTCTCCGACACGGTGGCCTCGAAGATGACCGACATCGTCTACGATCCCTTCCGTAAGTCGATCCTGATCGTCGATCGCGAGATGGAGGGTGTTGGGTCGTACCAGGGAGGGGTGATCGAGCTGTTCCTGGAGCCGGAAGATCCCGAAGAGCCGTGGCGGGTGGTAGCGCGCGGCCAGCCGTTCGAGTCGCCCCGCGCGATGGAGGTTTCGCGCGACAGCACCTGGGTGCTCATCGACTATGCCGACCGACAGAGTCTCGGGGTCCTTTACTCCTTGTTCCCCGACGGCAGTTACCAATCTCAGGGGTTCTGCAACACGATGGTCGATCCGATCGACCTTGTGTTCGATGTGACCGGCGAGCTGTTCATGATCGACCGCAATGCCGATCCGCAAGGGTTCGGCGAGAACACGGGCGTGATCTATCAGCGCAGCAGCTCGGGTCTGAGCGCCTGCACCGTGTTCCGCAGCGGCCCCCCGCTGGTCAATCCCCGGGCGGCCGACTCGAATTTCGATCCCACGCCGGTGTTGATGCGCCTCTTCGAGTTGGCCGAAGCCTCCGCGGGGGTCGAGCTGCGCTGGTCGCCCCCGAGCACGCTGACCGGGGCGCATTTCTATGTCTACCGGCGGTCGGTTGAGGATCCCGCCTCTCTTTACGAGGTGCTCCACACCCAGCCACTCACCGGAGGCGGCGAGTTGCACTACCTGGACGAAGCAGTCTATGCCGGTGAGCTCTATGCCTACAAGCTGGTGGCATCGTTGCCTGATGGAAGCCACCAGGCCTTTGGCCCGTTGACGATTCGCGTCCAGCAAGGCTTGGGGCCGATGCGCTTCGGCCTGGAACGGGTCTATCCAAGCCCCGTCACCTTCGCCGGCGGCTCAGAGGGCATCACGATACGCTACACGATTCCCTCGCCGGGTGGGCCCGTGCGGCTCGGACTGTTCGACGTGACGGGCCGGTTGGTTCATTGGATCGTCGATCGCCCGGTCGAACCCGGAGCACAGGTAGCCGCCTGGGACGGTCGCGATGGTCGCGGCGCACCGGTTGAGAGCGGCATCTACTTCCTCCGGCTGGAATCGGGAATGCGAGTGATCCATCGGCGTCTGGTGATGGTGCGATAGTGTCATGTGGAACCATCTTGTCAGGGGCTTGGTGTGATGACCGTCGTACCCTCCATGGGGGCAATGACAGGATTGCTCATTGACGCGCTCCCCTGTTCGCTCAGGTCCACCATCCGTACGTGAGGGTACAGCCATCGCGCTCTCGCGCCGGTGCACTCCGTGCCGATGCGCCACGCCTTTTCGTAGTTGATCTTCTATCTCAAAACTCCACAATGTGTTGCGAAGAGCGTGCAGGGTGCGGACCAGTGAGCCCTCATGCTGGCACGCATTTGGCATACCATCGGGCGAGAGGCGAGACGAGAACGCCATCCACGGATAGACGATCCGGGCCGATACGGGAAGACCGGGCCCGGTCAGGGACCGGTGGGGGCGGCCGGAGATGCCACGGGAGGGGAGGCACATATGCTGACCAGACACGCAACCAAGTTCACCGCTTTGTTGGGAATGATCGCCGTTCTGCTGCTGGCCGGCTGCAGCGACGATGATGCCGGCAATAGTGCGATGATGCCGCCGGACGAGGAGGCTGGCGATCAGACGATCAACCTCGACGATCCCTACGGCGGATTCAACACGGCGGCCGAGGATCCGGCCTTCGGCGACGAGTCCCTGGCCGAGTCCGCGCTGCTCGAAGAGGTCGCCTCCGACGGGTATGACGGTCTCGAAGGGACCGAGCGCGAAGACGCGGTCGAAGACGAGAATCGTCCCGATCGTGACTTCTATTCCTTCACCATGATGTGGGGCAATCTCGACGAGCGCGACGCCAACGAAGCCCAGATCGGCGGCAATGGCGAGCCCGTCGATTGGAGCGGCAGCCTGCTGCTCGAGGGCGGTACGATCCGCCTCGTCAGCTTGATCGCATTCGAGCACCTCGAGGACTACCTCGTTCGCCCGCGAACCTCTCGCAGTGAGTTGGCCTGGCACTCGATCACGCGCGGTGGATTCGACGGTGTCCGCGTGACCCTGATCGTGCCGAGCGAGTCGGAAGAAGCATCATCGGAACCGGTGCTCCAGGTCAGGACGGTGCCTCTGGGCGATGAGCCGCTCGAATTCACGCTCGCGCAGCTGGCCGAGCTGGATGAGATGATCGAGATCGACGAGACGGGCGAGCAGCTCTCGATCCGGGCCTTCAAGGCCGAGCCGGCGGTCAGCGTGCGGGGCTACACCGGCGGGCGCTGGGGGTACGTCCTGCGCGATTCGACGGGCCAGGGCGAGCCGGCGGTCGAGGTGCGTGGGTTCAAGGGCCGTTGGGTCGCCGAGACCGGCGAACTTCTGGGCTACGTCCGCGGCCACTATGGGCGTGACCACCTGGGCGAGCGCGTCTTCTTCGGCAAGTACATCGATGAAACCGGCGTCTTTCGCGGCTTCGTGCGCGGCCTCTGGCGGCTCGAGGTCCAGCGGGGCTCCGAGTCCGACGCTGATTACTACGAGGTCGGTTCGTTCGCCGGCGACTGGATTGGTGAGCACGGCGGCGCGATCGGCCGGGTGGCGGGTCACTGGAGCCGGCGCGGAGCCCGTCCCGGCACCTACAGCGGTCTATGGCACGGCTTTGCGCCGCAACCCTAGCGGCGCGCATGACTAGCCCCCGCAGCCGCACTCGCGGCTGCGGGGGGGCTTCCTGGAAGGTGCCCTAAGCGCCCCTCGGGGATCTTCCGTCGGAAGTCGAGAGGAGCCCCCCTTCGGGGGCTTCTCCCTTTTTCTGTGCGTCCTGCGCCGAGCGTGCCCCCCCCCCCCCCCCCCC
>CAZNJE010000098.1:7464-11183 GCA_964573295.1 uncultured bacterium
CCAGAAGCAGATTGCCCAAGCATCAGCTCGCCTCGCGGCGATACTGGAACTGGCTGTCTGGTGCTGGTTGCGGGCCGGGTCGGCTTCGACTAGTCTAGGAGGGCTTTCCCAAGTCCACCGCACCACTACGGAGGCACGCGTGGCCACATCACCGAGCGCCCGCTGGCAGCGGCGGCGATGGATCGTCGACGGCCACAACGCCATCTTCGCCTTGCCGATTGCTGGACGTCTCCAGCGGGAGCAGCACCGGTTCGAGGCGCGCCTGCACCTCGAACGGATGCTGATGGCCTTTGCCACCCGACTCGAGAAGCCTCTCCTCGTGGTCTACGACGGCAACGAGATCACCGCGAACCCCGACGCTCGCCGGGAGGGGCCGCTCCACACACTGTACAGCCAGCCGCCCGAGGAGGCCGACGACCGGATCGTCTACCTGGCGGACCGCTCGCTCCGCCAGGGCGAATCCGTGGCCATCGTGACCGACGACCGCAAGACCTTGGTGCCGCGGCTGCCCAAGGATGTTCAGGTCTGGGGCGTGCGGGAGTTCTGGAATCGATTCCTGGTCAAAGACGGAACGGCTCCGGATCCGTCCGGCGAGTCCGGCGAGTCCGACGAGTTCGGCGAGGCCGGCGAGGCCGGCGCGAACGGCGAGTTCGGCGCGAACGGCACGAAGGAGAAGACGCTCAGTGCGGAAGATCGTGACCAGATCGCGGCCCTCTTCTTGGAGCGGAGCCGGGAGATCGAGTCGGCAGCCCGCCGCGGAGCGCGCCGGCGTGAGCGCGAGGCGGCGGCGCGGTGGGCTGCGCGCACGGGCGCAGAGCGCGACTCCGGTCAGGCTGGGCCCGTATCGTCCCATCGCCGGAGGGAGTCAGAGCCTGTAACCGACGAAATGGATGTCGGTTGGGATCCTAATCGGGTATTCGAATCCTTGCCCCCCCGCGGAACGCAGGGCGGGTGGGGGGGTAGTACATCCCAGAAGCGCGACGGACAATCTTCGCGGGCTGAGGCGGCGAGGACGTCGGGGGCGGCGGAGACTGCGGGGTCGGCGAGCGAAAGCGATCGCGCGGCGCGGGAGGCCCGCAAGAAGCGGGGCGAGCGCAAGCAGGCGCGGCGGCTGCAACAGACAGGGAAGAAAGGCAGCCCGGGGCACAAGGGTACCCCACGGAAAAAGGCGTCGCAGGCGCGGCGCAAGGGCAGGAAGCGTTAGACGCGCCGCCGCTCGATCAGCATGCGGCGATACTACGCAAACCGGGGAGGTCCTCTGGTGCCGGGCATGAATGAAAGCGGGACGCGGAGCAAGGGCTGGCAATGGCCGGCCTTCTGGCGAGTCGGGACTGTAAAGGGGGGCTTGCAGCCGAACGGGGACCTCCAGCGAAATGCGGGGCGACTGCTAAGAGAGGGGTTGGTGCTAAGGGGTGGGTTGGTGCTGAGAGTTGGTCTGCCACCCAGGAGGGAACGACGGCTGAGGGAGGGGCTGATGCTGAGGGTGGGGCCTATGCTGAGGGTCGGCGTGCTGCTGATTGGGGGCGCACTCCTGATCGGGGGGCTGCTTCTGACGGCGACCGCGGCACATCCTGCCGGTGCCCAGGAGAGTGCCGAGATCTCGCCAGGGACGCTGGAGGTTGCCCGAGAACGCGTGGTGGACCACCCGCGTGATCCCGCTGCGCACATTGCCTTAGGACACGCGTTGTACGACCGCGAGCGCTTCCACGATGCGCTGGCCTCCTTCAAGACGGCCGTGTCCCTGGACCCGGGCAATCTGGAGGCCCTCGTGAACGCGGGCGTCTTGCACCTGGAAACTGGCCATCCGGTGCTGGCGCTGTCGGCGCTTGCCTCGGCTCGAGAGATCGAGCCCGAGGATCCGTTGCTCCTGATCAACCTTGCCCGGGCGCACGAGGCGTTGGGGGAGACGGCGGCGGCGGTGGATTGTTTGGTCGCCGCGCTCGGGTTGGATCCGGACAGTCAGCCGGCCCATTTCCATCTCGGGGTGTTGTTTGCCGAGGCCGGGATCTATGCCGAGGCCATACGTGAATTCGAGGCCGTGGTGGACGCGGATCCAGAGAGTCCTGCGGCGCAGCAGGCGAAGACGAATCTCTCACGGCTCAGCCGGATGATTCAGGACGAGGCCCGTTAACACCTGGGCGCACAACCGCATACCGGGGACTAACTTGACACCTCCGGGTCGCTCTGATAGCGTGCGGTTCCGTCGTTACTGCCCGGCCGGCAGATCTGAAGGGCGTCCTGGGGAGCGCCCTGTGCAGGCCAGGTTCACATAGGAGAGGGGGATCCGAATGCAGTTGCGTTATCTGCAAATCGCCGTGCTCGGCGGGTTGCTCCTTGCGACCTGGGTGCTGCCGGCCTCGGCCCAGGGTACGGGCAGCGAGAAGATCTATTCTCAAGAGGCCGAATGCCGGAGGCTCTATCAGGAAGGCCTGGAGTACATGAAGAACCAGCGCCTGAACGATGCCGCCGAGGCTTTCGACACGGTGCGTGAGACATGCCCAGCCATGGTCGATGCGTACCTGAACTTGGGGCTCATCTACGTCCAGCTCAACCGTTACAGCGAGGCCATCGCGGTCTACGAGGCGGCACTGGACCAAGATCCGAACAATCTGGACCTCAAGGAGGCGATGGCGTTTGCGCTCTCCTCGGCCGGGGAACTCGACGATGCCCTCGAGCTTTATCTCGAGCTCCACGAGTCGAATCCGGAGAACCTGAAGGTGATGCGCAATCTGGCCTTCGTCTACCAGCAGGAGGGAATGATTGCCGAGTCGGTGATGTTGTACAATCGTCTCATCGAGCTGGGAGAGGCCGATGCCCGGATGTTGTCCGATGCTGGTCGGATGTCGCTGGAGGAGAAGCTCTTCTTGCCGGCCGTGACCTTCTATCAGAAGCTGTATGAGTATAACCCGAAGGATGTGAACACGCTTGGCATTCTCGGCGGGTACTACTACAAGATCAAATTTTACGAGGAGGCACGCGGCTACTACGAGAAGATCCTGGAAATCGAGCCCGATCACGCCAATGCGCTTCTCTATCACAAGATTCTGGGGCACTGCTGCAAGTCGATCAAGGACTACGTCTGCGCCGCCGAGCACGCCGAGTACGTGCTCGAACGTGAGCCGAACGATCTGAACAATTACTGCAGCCTGGCTTTCATCTACAAGGACGCGTCTGACATCGGATCGGCTCTGACTACGATCGAACGTGGTCGGGCCCAGTTCCCCGACGGGGATTGCCTTTGGTACGCCTGGGGCACGACGCTCGAGAAGAAGGGCCGCATGGCCGAGGAGAGGAAGCGTTTCCAAGAGGCCATCGATGCCTACGAGGAGGCCAAGGGGAAGTTCCAACACATCCTCTCGCTGCCCGCCGGCCGTTACACGCAATACGCCACACAGCAGCTTGAGCGAATGGATGCCTTGATCGAGCGCGTCTACAAGCTGATAGAGCAGGAGGAGATGCGTAGCGGCCAGTAGGCGATGTGCAGCGGCCGACCGGGGATGTGAAGCGGCTAGTCGGCGACGTGCACAGCGGCTAGTCGGCGACGTGCGGCGGCCAGCGGAGGAGTCGTTCGGAGCCGGACCCGCCGGTCTGTCCGCCGGTTTGGGAGATGGGATCTGTCTGGTTGGCTGCCGGCTCGGAGGTTCGCAAGGCTGGAGCCAAGGCAAGGTCAAGGTCAAGGTCAAGGTCAAGGTCAAGGTCAAGGTCAAGGCAAGGTCAAG
>CAZNJE010000099.1:0-11128 GCA_964573295.1 uncultured bacterium
ACGGAATCCGCAGGCAATCCGCTTCACCGGCTGCGCCGGAGTCCGCGCGTTCGGATGATGACATGCCAGCTGAGTGGGATGACCATGACGACCTCGACGACGACGAGTTCGGTCTGTGGGACGGTAAGTGCCAAGCGTGTGACGCCTACGCTCGAGTTGACGACACCAGCCTATGCGAGGAGTGCTCCGGCAAGCTCGAGCGGGATCTCATTCGGAAACGTGACTGGGCCTACTCGGCCCTCGCCTTCGGCTGCCCGAAGGACAGATTGGAGGAACTTCGCAACGAGATCGTTCGGCGCTACGGCGCGCGCCTTGAGATGCTCGCTGAGGAGAAGAAGCCGTCCAGCGCACGAGAAGAAGATGAAGGAAGTGACGGAAACCGCTAACGAGTGCTTCCACGTGATGTCCGTGTGATGTCCGAGGTCGCCGAAGTCACCGAATCCCCGTCTAAGTTCTATGGCACCCGTCAAGAAGCGCAGTGGATCCAGCAAGACATCCTGTAGCAGCGTTCGCAAGTCGAGGACCCGGGCACTGGAATTCCAGCCTACTGGGACAGACACCGCAGGGCACTCAGCGGCTTGGCGGATCTGCACGCGGAGAGGACTGAGGAGAATGGGGACGGCTACGGCCGCCCGTCGCCGCCCGTCGCGCTGGATTGCCACGCTGGACTGCCACGGGCCGACCAAGCTGACCAAAGATGCTATCGTTGTCATGGAGAAGGAAACGCAGCGAATCATCCATGCCAGTCGCCTCACGGAGCCCGACAGAGATGCGCTTCATGAAGGCGATGTGTGTCCGGGGAATCCGAAGGCGGCCGATCTTGCCGAGATCTTGCCGGGACGTGACTTGCGACGCCAGATCGCGGTCATGGCTCTTGTCGTACTCCGCGAATAGTCTACTCCGAGGTTGGACGATGGGTTCGGCCGCGATGGGAGCGCCGCCAGCTTCCCCTCTGGTGTGAGCCCATTCTCACGGTGTGGCCGTGCGTGGACACTACGCCTAGGTGGCCAAATCCTATGACGGCTTGCCGGTGCTGAACGTGCAGGATCCCGGCGCCATCGAGCCATCGAGGAGGCAGGGGTCTTTGGCGGCGTTCAGGGGCTCGGATGTAGTGATCGTGGATGCCGAGGGCGATCTGGCCTGCGTGGCGGCCACGTTTCTCAGATCGGCACAATCCTATCAACGACGTTGTGAAAAAACTCGGCCGTCCAAATGTCCAGCTCTCGTGGGGCCCTGACGAAAGGCTCGGTTTCGTGGCGTGCAGCCTCCACACTCAAGCTCTCGACAGCCTGGTGCAGCCGCAGGAGAAGCGCCTTTGGCGTCAAGGAACCAGGTTCCCGATAGTCGCCTGATTGCCGCATCCTCGCCTCCAAGTGACTCAGTCGAACCTCTGGGTGCCGTCCTGCATACCAGACCAGGTCATACCAATCCCGCCCCTTTACGCGACTCTTCCACCTCCGGCAGAGAACCGCATGGAGCTTGCCGGCAAGAAGATCCGGCAGGCTATAGGCCCGTACAGAAAACGGAACAGGTAGCAGCACATACCTGCTCTCGGTTTCGAATCCCTGCGGTGGATCCGTGTCAACCTCCAGCTTGATCTTCAACTGCTGCCGGGGATGCATGCCGCCGAGCACATCTTCACCAGCTTCGACCACGATGAGCTGGTCGTACGTGCTCGTCTTCAGGAATGCGGATTCTATGGCGCTCGCCACGCGCTTGGACCTCGGTTCAAAGGTCACCTGGAAGCCGAAGCTGCTGATCTCCCTCTGCAGCGCCTCGCCGTACGTGCCGAGGGAAAAGTCGACATCTGTCGATAGCAGCGAGAAATCCAAGTCCTCTGAATAGCGATCCAATCCATGCAACAGGCGCAGCGCCGTCCCGCCATAGAAAGCCGCCCGTTCGAAGAACTTGCTTCGCCAAAGACCCAGGAGGGCCAGTTCCTGCAAGATCTCCCTGAGAGCACTGACGTACTCATCACGACTACGGCACTCGTAGCGCTCCAGCATGGTACGGATGGCCTCATGCATCCTCTCTTCCCCTCACGCGATAGATATAACGAAGAAGATTGCGGATTTTTCGGGACCGATAAGCTTCTGTGATTGCCCGCAGACGGAGTGTGTCGAGCTGTGCCAGCACCGCTGATTCGATACGCAAATCATCCTCGAGATATGACTCGTATTCCGAAATGCGACGGCCCTCAAACCGCTTGTCCTTCGAGACCTTGTCGACAAGCGCCTTCTCAGGCGTTGCGATTAGGAAGCGGGTGTCACCTATCATTTGCAGTTCCACGCCGATGGCGTAACGACGTCCATTCAAGGCATGGTAAGAGAACCGCCCCAGCGGGGTAGAGAAGCTGCGCGAGCGCTGCGTGGTGACCGAGGTCACGACTTCAACCCGCTCGGGAATCAAGCCATGAAAGCCCAGGGCATAGTCCAGGCTCACGTATGAAGGTCCGAAGACCAAGTTGGCGACATACTCCCGGCTGATGGGACCTCGCCGGAAGGCGCCGCCAAAACAGTAGAGCCCCTTCTTGATGCGCACAATGTCGCCGGCGGCCAGGAGCCGGGTGATCTTGTCTCGCGGCTTGCTGTACCCCGCCAGGACGGAGAGTAGGGCATGATAGTCAAAAACATCCCGGTCGAGCTTCTCGCGCAAGAGGCGGACCACACTCATCGCAGACACCCCTCATTTATGCCGCTATGTCCACTCTATGTGGACATAGTATGCAATAATGGGCTCTTGCTCAAGTGACATTGACGTCCTGGTGGTTTTCCACGAGGACTCGACTTGGAGCATCCTGGGTCCTGCAAGAATGCGCCATGCTCTCAAACTCCTCGTCCTCTCCAAGACCGTCGGCAACCACCTCGATCTGTTGCGGAGTCCGCCCCACAGCCTCAAACGGGCTTTGCGCGGATCACGACGGCTACGGCCGCCCTCCGCGCCGTACGGGATAGGGAGCCCCTCGATGCACATGACTTCGTCCATGCCAGTCGCCTCGAAGCCTCTGCGGTGCCAGCCGACGACGGTGTCAGGTTTGCCCACGGCTTCAAGGAGGCGTCAGGGAGCCCAGTTCCCGACCTCCGCCTCCAACCGACGCCTGATCCGGGCCCAGTCGACCTTCGCGAGCATCCTCGGCATGGGTTCGGCCTCGGCGTCGTCGAAGTAGACGAGGCTGCGCAGCAGGTGCATGGGGTTGAAGTCGGTGCCCGCGTAGCGCTGCCGCACGATGGCCGTCAGGTCGCTGAAGCTGGCACCGGATTCGAAGTAGGCGTGCAGGTCGACGAAGTCCTTCCTGCTGCCGCGGCCGGCGACGGCGATGACCTTCATCGCCGCGATGTCGCGCACATCGGCCAGGCGGAGGCCTCGATATGGCACCGGCTCGTACAGGAAGGGGACCTCGGATCGCAGGAAGGTCAGGAACACTCCGCCGAGCCGCACGTGCAGGGTGCCGGCGGCCATCGACGGCACTTCCAGCCGGCCGAGCTTCGCAAGCGACGTTCGCAGGGCCGTCGCGTCGAAAGCGTCGTGGCGGAAGAAGTCGAGGTCGAGCGAGATGCGATGACCGAGCTGGAGGGCGAGCGCCGTGCCGCCGGCCAGGATCCAGTCGGCCAGCAATCCCTCGCGGTCCAGGCGCTTGACCACGGCCCAGGCCTCGGCAGGCAGAACCCTCGGGTTCACGTGGAGACTCTCTTCCCCTGCAAGACGACCTCCCAGAATCGACGCACTCTTGGACTCATGCTCCGATGCTGCGCGGCCCTGGCGATGGCAGCATCACCGAAGTATCTGCGGACCAACCGGTTCTGGTCGAGGTCGCCAAACTCGAGGACCCGGCGCAACACCCAGTCGGCGTTGTCCCGCAGATGGCAGGGCTGAAGATCCACGTCCCAGAACAGCGGTGCGATCCCGCGGGCGAGATCGCGCGCGTCACGAGGATCGTGGGCCTCGGACCGCCTCTCGAGGCGGATCTCCAGCGTGGCGTCCAGGGCCTCGGCGAGGCGGCGCAACGTCCGGATCTCGAAGCGATCCCAGCCGCTCTCGTAGCGGTGGACGGCGGACTCGCTCGTGCCGATCCGTACGGCCAATTGCTTCAGGGACAATCCTTTGTCCTTGCGAAGCCGCCGGATGGCCGGCCCGAGCGGGGCATTCATGGCCTCAGCATTACTTCTCACTTGTGAGAAGATAATGGATCAGGCATACGATGTCAAGACTTGGCTTGTGCCGATCCGGACGAAAGGGCGCACCCGGCCCGGACGACAGCGGCCGGGCCGACTCGGCCACGGCTTCCTCAGAAACCACCACCGGCTTCGCCTTGACCCTAGGATCACTAGCTCCCACTCATGCGCAGGATGGGTTCGGCCGCGAGTCAATGCTGCTTTTGCCAATCTTGCGGACGTTGGTGAGCCCATAGGAGTCGGCTCGTCGCCAGACGCCGAGGGAGGGCTGGGGGGCACTGACCCGCATCGGAGCGGGCCCTTGCCGAGTTGAGTCGCCACGCAGGCCCCCCCCAAGGCACACGTCACCCGCAGGATGTCTTCCAGCGCCTCGTCGAAGAGTTCCCCCGCCGCTTCATAAGGCTCGACATATCCCCACGGCTGCCGTCCGGACCGCCCACCGACCTGTCTCACGTCGATCGGCTCGAGGGCCTCTACGACGTCCTCGGCCACGACTTGTGCATCGCCCCCCCCCAACACTCTTCCAACAGGTCCCGAGCGATTTCGTTGGCCTCCGGCCACAGCTCGGGATGGCGGTCCAGGAGCTCATCGAGCACCTACATGAAGCCATCGGCATCCAGATGCTGCACGTAGTTCTTGGTTCGCTTGCGAGGCACGTGTCCTCTCTTGCCTGCCTTGCGCGGATTGGTCACGGGGGCCGGCTCACGCGTCGCTGTCGTTCCACGTCCCATCGTCGAAGGATCGCTGGATACCGAACAACCGATCATGGAGTCTGTAGAGCTTCGCCTGGATCCCGGGATCCGGCGTGTGATTCGCCTCGGCCGCGATGTACCCGAGCATGTCCTCCAGGTCATCCAGCGTGTATTCACCGGCCAGGTCCGAGCTTCCCTGAAGGGACCACATGCGCTCGACGTAGTCCGGATCCATGACCAGATCTTCCAATAGGCCTCGTTCGGCCGCAGTGAAGCGTATCGGTACGAGCGTGCCCTCGGCGATCTTCTCGCGGCCACGGCCCGCCGTTCGGATCGGCGCCCGCCGGAGTGATTGCGGATGGTCTGTCGTCTCCTCAGGACCCACCTCAACGGGCCGGCCCTTTCCACCATCCCGATCCACCTCCCGATCCACCTCCCGATCCATCTCCCGATCCACCTCCCGATCCACCGCCCTCGGCCGCGCCCAGAAGAGGTCCGAGCCGCTCGCCGGCGAGCTGGCCGAGCACACGCCGGATGGGCAGGCCGCGCTCATCGAGCAGGGACAGGTAGCGGTCCAGGTAATGCTCGAGCCAGTTGCCCAGCGCCACGACATCGGCGATCCGAAACGGCTCGATCACGAAACGGGTAAGCCGATCTTCAAACTCGACCAGCTCGGCCGCCACCCGCCCGATCTTGGCACCGGCCTCGTGGATGAGGTGGGAGGCGCGCAACACGGCCTTCTCGAACTCTGCGCGGGGACCGGCAACCGTGCCGGTCGGCTCCGCGCCCGGGGCACGCGCCGGCGCAGGCAGCTCCTCATGCGCCGAATCACCCTCCTGCGCACCCATCAGCTCCCGGGCCTGCTTCAGGCTGCGGACCGCTTCCTTGAGGTTCTCGTGAACGTCGGCCAGCAGGTTGGCTCCCTGGTCGCGTAGGCCGAGGGGCAGCGGGTCGGCCAGACCTTCCGGGAACTGCAGAAAGGCGGCGGTCGCCGGCTCGAGACGCAGGAGGAGTTTGCTGCGCCCGCGGTCAGCCAGGCTACGGATGCGGGCAGGTAGGCTCGATGCGCTCGGTGACGCTGCCCCAGCGGCGGAGTTGCTCGACATCGCTGCGAAACTGCTGGGGGTCAAGATCGAGCGCATGGTCGCGTCCCGGAACAAACTCACCACGCTGCTCCACCTGGAGCAGATCGGCGACCTCATCGCGCAGGTCATCGTGGTAGACCTCCATCTCGTGCGCGATGCGGCGGGGATGCAACGCATGGAGGATCGCCAGATAGGCGCCGCGGCGGGGCTCACTGATGAAACGAAACTGCTCGCCCGCTCCGGCCACCGAACGTAGGCGTTCGAGCTCTTGGCGCGCACCCTCCTCGGGCAGCGCATCCGCTGGCCGGCGCCGTAGCGAACGCGACCGCGGGTTCTTCTCCGGCGCGGCCGGGTCGTGGGCAAGATCCATGACGGCTCCTGGAGATCCTCAATGGCATGGGAAGTGTCAGGGCAGCACGCCCGGGCGCCAGTCGTCGAGTCGAAGCCGGGAGCGCGGTGGGGCCACAGGGCAGCCAAGGCCCTGTGCTCCTGGACAGCGGGCACCGCCGGGGTCGCGGCGCGTCTGGGACCCGCTCGAAGGACCTCGCCACCTCTCTCATGACGGCACTCGGCGGTTCCGCAGCTTTCTTCAGAGACAGGAGCCGGATCAGCGTGATAGGAAGAGAGGGTTCCCTGGGAGGGCATGGACCATGATGCGAAGGGAAATCGCGTTTGTCCTGTTGACCGGCGTCGCCCATTTCGTGGTTGCCGGATGGCTGGACTTGCAGCTCGTCTACATCGTGGGCGCCATCCTCTTTTGGACGGGGTATGTGGTCGTGCGAACGCGAAGGGACTCCTCGGTTCTTGCCGAATGGGGATTCACTCTGCGCAATCTCGGAAAGAGCCTGAAGTGGCTCGCGCCCGCCGCATTACTGGTTGTCGTGATTTTCGCCATCTACGGTTCCCTCGCGGAGAGCGCAATCATCTTCTGCGGGTGCAAGCCAGGGGCGCGACACTGGCGGTCGACTTCTCCCACATCCTCACCGACGGCTCGGGTGCGCTTCGTTTCCTGGGGACCCTGGCCACGCAGTACCTTCGTCTGCGGGGCGTTGAGGTTACAGGTTGGGATCCCTTTCTCGATCCCGAGGAAGAGCCCTCTGCGGACGAATGCGAGGATGCCTACAGCAAGCAGTTCGACCGCCGCCTGCCGGGGCCGCCGAATCTCTCCCCGGCCTATCATCTCCCTGATCCGGCCCTCCCCCACTTCCGCGTCATCACGGGACAGATGCCCGCGGGGGATGTACTGGCACTGGCCCGGGCCCAAGGCGTGAGCCTGACAGAGTACTTGGTGGCTCTCTACATGCACTCGATGGCGCAGCTGCGCGCCCTAGCCGCGGACGGGCACCGTCGGACGAAGAGAGGCATCGTGAGGATCGAAGTCCCGTTCGACATGCGGCGGTTCTATCCCTCCCGGACCATGCGGAACTTCTCTCTCTATGTCTCCCCCGAGATCGATCTGAGGCTGGGTGCGTACAGCTTCGACGAGATCCTCAGGCGGGTTCACCACAGCATGAGACTGCAAGTTGATCGCAAGGAGCTCGGCCGGCAGATCGCCCGCAATGTGCGCGCTGAACGGAATCGCTTCATTCGCAGCATGCCACTTTTTCTCAAGGATCTCCTGCTCTCTTTTGTACGCCAGCACGTCGGCGAGAACCCCTATTCGGGCGTGCTCACGAATCTCGGCCGCATCAACGTACCCGAGGAGATTGATCCACACATCGAATCATTCGGCGTCATGCTGGGCCCGAATCGCCGCATGAAGGCACACTGCGCCATGCTCAGCTTTCGGAACGATTTGCACATCAGCTTCGGGAGCGTGATTGAGAGTCGCGAACTCGAGAGGCTATTTTTCACGCATCTAGTGAGGTCGGGCGTGCACGTGATCATCACCGAGAGGAGTAGTGATCCATGATCCTCTGCAAGCACTGTGGAGTGGAGCTCGAGGACGCAGCGCCGTTCTGCCCGTTGTGTCGCCATCCCCTCGAATCACGGCCTGGGACGGCGCAGACGCGGGCCGCGGAGGGGATCCGCGATTTTGCGCCCCCCGTGCTCGCCCATTCGAACACGAAACGCCATCTGCGGAGCTGGGTATTGGAGTTGCTGTCGCTGCTGGCCGTGACCGGCGTCATCATCGTCCTGGTGGCTGACCTTGCGTTCAGCGGATCGCTCACCTGGTCTCGGTACCCACTGATCGCGATCGCGACCGTCATGGTGGCCGCCGGCGCGTTCCTGGTCGGGCTCGAACTGCTTCTCCACAGCTATCTGGATCAGCGCTGGTTCATCAGCTGGTCGGCAGTGGCCGTCGCTTGCATGCTGCCGCCCCTTCTTCTGATGCTCTATCTACGAGGCTGGTTCCTGGCGCGGCAATTGGAACTGCGGAAGCTGCTGCACATGTAGCCGACGCCAGGGCAGCCGCGGGACTGCCCGGCTCACTACCGTATGGAGAAGTGGAAGCCACTGGTGGACCAATCGACCGATTGGATGTGGCGGTCGATCTCGACCTCGCCCGCCGGGTCTTCGTGGAACGATACCGCCTGGAGGCTATAGGTGATCTCCGTCAGCACCTGCGGGCAGTCTTCGCCCGAGTAGGTGAAGCTGATGCAGCGCGGTGCGTCGCATGTCAGAGACTCGAACGACAAGGCGCGATGATAGATCATGGCGCTCAGTGGACGCCCGTCCGAAAAGTACGCCCGCGTCGAGCGGTATTCCGTGACCGACCCGCTTACCAGACCGGATCCGTCAGAGGCGAAGGTCCCTTCCAGGTGAAGTCGGACCGAATCGGCCTCTCCCGCTACCGGAGTTCCGGACACACGGAGCGTGTCGGCGCTGAAGGAGAATCCCGACCAACGCAGGCGAACGGAGGGCGCCCAAACGGGGAAGTCCATCTCCACATCAAAGTTGGTCTGCCGTTGACTGGCGTAGTCGTAGAGTTCCGCATTGCCGTTGAATTCGAGGTACCAGTAACGCTTCCCGTGAAGGATCTCCTCGAAGTTCTCTCCCGCGATGACGGCCTCGCCCGCCCCCGTAGCCAGAACCTCAGAACTCTGGTCGTCGAGGACGCGCACCGTGACCGTATACGTCCCCTCGCTCGCGAAAGTATGCTGAACGGTGGCCGCGGTGTGCACTTCGGCCGGCGTCTGGTCGCCAAACTCCCATTGGTACTTCACCTGCGCAGGACCTCCACCGCTGACCGCCGCCTCGAAATCGACGGGAACCCCGATGGCCCCGCCGGCCGGATTCGGGGTGATCGTCACGGCGAGTTCGCCTACGGTGAAGTCGGTCGTGTTGCTCTGCTCCCCGCCGACCACGACCTTCACCGGATACACGCCGGCCCGAAGACCGTCCGGCACGACGGCGGCGATCTGCCCCGGCGCCCAAGAGGATATCTGTGTTGCCGGCGTGGTGCCGAAGAGCAGTTGCCCAGCATGGTCGCCGAATCCGGTGCCATGAACCGCGATCGGGGTGCCGGCAGATCCCGAGCCCGGCTCGATCCGTTCGAGCCGCAGCCGGGACCAAAGGGTCAGGTCGCCATCCCCAACGTAGTTCATGGTGATCCTGCGGTCTTCCTCCATATAGTAGGTATTGGCCACTTCCATCCACTCGCTCGCTGTCAGCGGCTCGGCGCGCGTCGTATCGCACATCGCCTGGAAGAAGTGCTCAATACGGGAAGTCTCCGAGCCGGCATAGACCGCCCAATCCCAGGCCAGTACCCCCCCGGCGTGGGCGTTGTACACCGGCCCAGTATTCCAGTAGCCCAAACCGCCGAAACAGAATCCATTGGAGAGAAAGGGCCGACTTTCCTCGAAGTCGTTATGAAGCACGAACCAGGGCGACGTGATACAGTAGCGTTGTTCGCCGGCATAGTCGATAACGCCCAGCATGCCGGTCTCGAGAAACGCCCAGTTTTCCTCCTGCGATTCAGGCGTCGGGACTTCGCCGGTGATCAGGTAGACGTCCTCCACTTCGGAATCCGAGGGCCAGGGGCTGCCGTGACTGCTGATGCGTACGACGCCGTAGCCGCCACTGGCGATTGTACGGAATTGCTCCAGGGTGCATTCGTTGTCCTTGTACATCTCGAAGGGTGCGAACCCGGCCTTGGTCAGACATGTATCGCCCAGTTCCTGGATGGTCGCGTCCCAGAGCTCAAACTCGCTGTAGCAGGGTGCCAGAAACAGCGCCTTCTTGTCTGAGGACACGCCCGCAACCGCGGCGGTGGCCGGGCGGGGAGTTCCGGGTTCCGGGGATCGATCCCGTGACTCCATGCCCTGCACCCCGTAGGGCTGCAAGACCAGGCCGCCCCTGAGACCGTTGGCCCACAGGATGTTGATGCCCGTCACGTTGTTCGTGGCCCACTGCACCCGGGAATCGCTCGCGAGCAGGTCCACAATCTGCGCGTAGGCACCCGCCGTGTCCTGGTCCGCTGCCAGGTCCGATAGCTGGCCGAAGTAGTCTGCCTGGCTCGTGAGAGTCTCCTGCATCAACTGCAGGTCCTCCCCGGTCGGCCCGGTGTCATCCTCCTGCACGAGCTTGTCGCGTGAGCAACTTCCGCAGCAGATGAGCAGCGCGAACGCCAGCCAGGATAGCTGCCTGCCGACCTGTCGTCCCATGATGTGCCTCCCGAGGTGCCGCGCGGCTGTCGGCGCGGGCGCTCCGCCAAGGATCCGATGACTGCCGTAAGTATCGGACCATCGCGGCTGTTCCTAACGTGCATCCTGCATGGGGAGTTATCGGTGGGGTTTGCACGCCGCGCACCGTTGGTCGGGAGCGCCTCCCCCCCCCGATTTCTTCGGCTCAATCCGGATTTCGACACGTGATTTGAGGGAAAAAGATCTGAAGATCACCAGTTTCGTGGCTTTCGATGATCTCCGTCCGGCCCATATCTATGTGATCCACCCAGGCTATCGCGGCTTCCCAGCCGATGAGGGGATCACGATGTGGCCGTGTCGGAGCTGGGCGAGCTGCCAGCGGAACTGGGGTGATCTGGCTACGGGAGGGTCGTCAGGACGTCGGGACCTTTCGGGTCGCCTGGGGCTACAAGCACACCCGCACGCTGGCCGGGGAGGCCGGTAAGGCGCGAGGTGCATCAGGCACTTCGACCCAGCGGTGCCCCCGCGGCTCACTCGCCGCTGTCGTTCCACGTCCCATCGTCGAAGGATCGCTGGATACCGAACAACCGATC
>CAZNJE010000100.1:0-10457 GCA_964573295.1 uncultured bacterium
TAACCCGTCCGGACTAGGCAAACATGGGTCGGGTTCACGCTTGTTTTAGGGCTAGATCACAGGTCCACAAACTTCTCATTATGCCGTATCATGTGATCCGTGATACACTCCTTCCGCAACAAGGGCACACAGGACATTTTCGACGGCGTGGACTCCCGTGTTGCTAGAAAGCTGTGCCCGAAGAAGTTGTGGCTTGTGGCCCGGCGCAAGTTAGACCAGATCAATCGGGTCAAGCAGGTTGCCAATCTAGCGCTTCCTCCCGGGAATCGCCTCGAGTGACTTCGAGGCTCAAGGAAGGGCCAGTACAGTATTCGTATCAATGAGCAGTACCGCATCTGTTTCCGGTGGGAGGCCACCTATGCCGAAGAAGTCGAAATCACAGATTACCACTAGCTCTGAACGTCGCCTGCCGGCCAGAAGGCCCCCGACCCATCCAGGCGAGATGCTCTTGGAGGAATTCCTGAAGCCTCTAGGAGTTACCCAAACAGAAATGGCTGCACGTTTGGGGGTGTCCTTTCCGCGTCTCAATGAGATCATCAATGCCAAGCGTGGCGTCACGCCCGATACGGCCCTCCGCCTCGAGAGGGTCCTTGGCATGTCCGCAGAGTTCTGGCTTGGCCTACAGCAGGACTGGGATCTCTGGCACGCAATGCACGGCGATGGCGCTGCTGAGATTGCCAAGCTTCGTCCCTTGCGCCGAACTGCTTAGCGAGCAGCCTGTTCTCAACGCATCGAATTGACCAGCAGCGGCGACCGTCTGCGCGATGTGTTCTAGAGGCAAGTGTAGCAGTAGCGTAAGAAGGGGCGAAGTGGTCCATCGCTCAGGGGGCGATTCAACCATGGGAGAGCAGGGCAGGACGAGAGCCGGCACGTTGAGGTTGGCGGCAGCTCTCTAGGTGCTGCATGCCTCTCAAGTGGACAGTGGAAGCAGAGAGACGGCATAGAGAGGGTAGTTGCAGATTCTCCCGTCGCGTCTGAGATTGAGAAGCGTGCTGCGAGAGAGTGCCGCTGGTGCGTACTTCTCATCGTACACTCGCAGGCTCTTGCTTTTCGGGTTGATCCCGGCCTTGACCTCCAGAGGATAGGCTTGGCCGTCGCACTCGACCACGAAGTCAACCTCTGCAATACCCTCGCTTCTCCAGTCGCGCGCGGAGCTGATCCGCAGGTCATCCTCGCGATGGACATCGATCACGACAGCGATTCGGTCGAGGCAATCAGCCCCAATTGGGACGGGTCGCACGTCTCCTCTATTCTCCAATTCGACCCCTTCACGCTTCTCTGCGGATACTCTCGCCACGAGCCCCTGTCCCCACTTCCCCTCGATCGCCTGTCCCCACGACCCATGTCCCGTCGACGGCACCGTTCGATGTGCGATGGCAACGTCATGCCATCTACGCCGGCGTCGGGATCTTTCACGAGGACGAGGAGATGCAGTTCTCTCTGACACCACTGGGGAAATGTCTGACGTCCGATCATCTGTGTGGGCGCCGCGCAGTTGCTGACTCCCGAGGACGCCATGCACAGCCCCGAGTTCCCACCGACGGGGCGCTACTTCGCCGAACACCTGATCGGTGGAGGGCGCGGATCGCTCGACAGCTTCTTCACGGTGGAAGACTAGGAGGTTGTCTGGGAAACCGTGGAAGGGGCGGGCCCCGTGGTCCGCGAACAGCCCATAGCACCCTCAGAGTTCGTAGAAGGAAGCATCGCTCGACGGAGTCTCTGGGGTGGAGCCCGAACTACCCCAGGGCCCGGTCGATCATTGCGGCCGCCTCCGCTTGCATCCCCGGCAGCAGGTGGCTGTAGGTGTCGAGGGTGAATCCCACCGAGGTGTGCCCGAGCCGCTCGGACACGACCTTCGGGTGCACCCCCTGGCGCAACAGATGGCTCGCATGTCCGTGGCGAAGGTCGTGGAACCGGATCCGGGGTAGCCCGCGCGCCCGCAGCACCTCTCCAAAGCCCCGACTGAAGGAATTCGGAGGCCACGGAGCCCCGTCCGGCCGGGTCACCACCACGCCCGATTGCTCCGCCTGCCCGACTCGCCCCACCTCCGCGCCGCGATGTCGGCGGTGCCGCTCAAGCTCATGCACAACGAAACCGGGTAGTGCGATCAGGCGGCGGCTACGCCGCGTCTTGGGCGCCTTGAATGCCAGTCCCTTGCCCGTTTGCTCCAGGGATCGAGTCACAGCCAGGACGCGCCGGGGCAGGTCCACCTCGCTCCAGTGCAGGCCAAGGATCTCTCCGCGCCGCATGCCGGTGCCCACCGCGATCAGACTTGGCAGGTAGACCGGATGTCCTCGCAAGGAACGAAGAAGTTGCTTGGTGGCTTCCTCATCGAGCACGCGGATCCAACGCGGCTGCACGCGTGGGGCGGTGACGCGCGAGGCGGGATTCGAGTCGAGAAGGCGCCAATCGACCGCGCAAACCAGCGCCTTGTGTAGTACGCGGTGGTGCTGGGCCACCGTACAGGCGGAAAGGCCCCCACCATCCAGCCGGCTGCGGCACCGCTTCTCATGCAGGTAGCTTTGGATCTGCGCGGAGGTGAGTTCGGCCAGGTCCTGTTCGCCTAAGGCTGGTATCAGGTGACGCCGGACAATGTGCTCGTAGGCTTCAAACGTCAGCCGGCAGACCCGATGCTCAGCGTACTCGGCGAGCCACCGGATCAGAAAGTCGGAGACGGTCATCGGTGCCCTCGTGTCTGGATCTGCCCTGGGTCCGATGCGTGCATAGCCAGGTGGGGGCCAGCCTGCGGTTCGGCCATTGAGAGGGCCGCTGGCGAGTCTAGCGCTCCGGATCTGCGGATCGGCGAATGGTGCTCGTTGAGGCAGACGGAGGAGGATGCGACGCGTGGAGGAACGGACTTGAGCGCCGAGCGTCAGGAGTCGCTCGCGCAGGACCGAGCCTTGCGAAGGCTGGCAAGCTGTACTGCTGTGGATCGGAAGACCCATCGATCCCGAGGCCTCCCGCAGCCCTCCAGGACCGCACCAGGACGACCTCGGTGCGGATTCCCTAGACCGGATGACCCACCGGGTCTTGACCGCACCCCATCGGCTGTTGGACCATGGGAGTCTCCGGGACAGGGGACTCAAGACCATGGCTTCAACGAATCCGACAGCCGTAATCGTTGCTGGACCAAACGGTTCCGGGAAGACAACGTTTGCCCGTGAGTACCTTCTGACTCACGCCCTGGATTACATCAGCGCCGATGAAATCGCAGCCGAACTCCGTCCGAAGCAGCTGGACGAAGTCCGATTGCAGGCTGGCAGGCTCTTCTTCCAGCGAATCGATGAGCGGATCACCGCCCGGGAGAGCTTCCTGGCAGAGACCACGCTTGCCGGCAGAGGTTTCCAGAGACTCGTCGAGAGCCTCTCTCGGACCGCCTATGCTATCATTCTCGTCTTCGTCTACCTCGAGTCGCCGGAACTGTGCCTCGCCCGCGTCCGCGCGCGGGTGCGCAAAGGAGGGCATGACGTCCCCGAGGCAGATGTGATTCGACGCTATCATCGAAGCCTCGAAAACTTCTGGCATCAGTATCGGCCGGCCGTGACACGCTGGCACTTGGTTCAGAACTCCGGAACAAGCTTTGAGGAAGTGGCTATCGGTCAGGGGGGACGCGTCCTGATCAAGGACAATGATCAATACCAAGCGTTCTTGCACGCAGTTGGAGAGCAGAGCCATGGATGACGCGAACGTGGACAGCATGCGGCTCTTGGATGAGCTGACCGAGATTGAGCGGACGGGGAACCGTGCGGTTCGAAAGGCCCAGGCGGAGAACCGCAGACTCGGCGTTCCCAACGTCTATTCGATCAACGGGATGATTCACTACGAGTTGCCCAGCGGCGAACTGACGACCCAGGATCCCTATCCAGGTCATCGATCGCCCCACAACAAGTGAATGGAGCGGGCCGGGGACTACGCCCCGGCCGGAACGCGCCTGGCTTGCGCCAGCCGCGCGCCAGGTGGATGGCCGGGGCCCCGGCCGTTCATTCCGGCGCTATCTCGTAAGCTCAAGACTACTCCGAATCCTCAGCCGGCGTGCTCCAGCTCGGCGCGAATCCGTCAAGCTTCGCAAGCGTGCGGGCAAGACTCGGGGAGTAGCTGGCTGCATGCCTCGGATTCCAATGTGCTCCCACAAAACTCCGGAGTCTTCCATTGTAGTTCGGACCCTGCACCCGCCTACTTCTGACAGGTGGCACGATATCCTCACGAAGACTACGGCGTCGTGATCGTCTTGCTAGATTGATCAGGGCTTCCTTTGGGTTAGGAATGTCCTCAACCTCACATGGAACGGATGCGACACGGACTCCGAGGAAGCCTGCGATTCCTGGTCGATCGGCCAGCAACCAGGCCTCCACCTCCCGCACAGCAACGCGGAAGATCAGGTTTTCATTGGCGGGTACGGGTAGCCAATCCCGAATCAGCGTAGGGGCACACACCTGTTGATCAAGGTCAGTGAGAACAAGAAACGGGGTCCCTCTGGCTGCGTTGTTGAAGCCCCTGATGGATCTTCTGAGGTATCCGAATCCTGATCGTACATATGCGGGGCCAACTGCGTATGTCTGGTTGGCAACGGACATAAGCTTTCGGAGGACCTCTTCACTGAGTGCATCCTCTGCCGCGATACTGACAGGGATGGGGGACATTACTCAATGCCATCCAGGTCCGAAACTGTAGGTGGGACAATACGCGGAAGGGTGGCGTCAGCAATGGTCATTCCGCCGCTAAGCAGTCCCATAATCTCCTCATCGTCAGCGGCTGACCGAATGTCCGTCCCCTCTGGAGAGGGGATGAGGATCAAAGTCTCCTCCGCCCCGATGCCCTGATCCGACAGCAGTTCCGAGCTGTGAGTACTTATAATCACTTGCCGACGCCTCTTGCGCTGCATTCGATGGATCAGAGCAGCCAGCCGCGTTACAACCCCCGCATTGAGCGAGAGCTCTGGTTCTTCAAGCAACAAGAGGGAGTCTCCCTCAAGTAGAGACCAAAGGAGTCCGACCAACCGGAGAGTTCCATCAGAGAAGTCACTCTCACGCTGCTTGGCTCCATGGGCCCGCCAGTGATCGTAAATCGCTTCAAGATGGGGTACCCCACCTTCTGACGTGTCAACCACGTGGACAAGTTGCTTCAGCTGTGGCACGGCCAATCGCAGACCCTCTTCGATCGTGCGCAACCTGGAGCGTCGCGTACGCTCAGGGGTCCTCGCAATTCGCTCAAGGAAGCTCCGGCCAAATGGATCGCCGGGAACACCAGGACCAGAGAACTCCCGCGGATGCCGAACCAGTTGCGGAACCAAGTGCAGATAGAGCACGGACTCTAAGAACTTCGAGATTTCCCTGAATGGTGCATTGAGACTGATCTGCTCTAGGTGGGTCTGCGTTAATCGAAGCTCATCAGACGTGTCATCGTCATCCGGACGGGAGAGGATTTCCGTTCCAGCTTGCCAGACGCGCTCATAGGCCACGTATGGTTTTCGGTCACCGCGGGGCTGCTGCTTCAAACCGAGAGCATAGCGCCATGCCGGCTCGATGTCGGTTTCTCTATCAGAGAGCTCAATCTCAAGCTCCACATCCGGGTGCCTACGGGCCGCCAGGCAGCGGATTTTGGATACACCCCCATGGTCTTCAACGGCTTTCTGCAACCCGCCGCCTGGTTTGGCAACATCACGCAGAAAACGCAAAGCTCCCAGGAAGTTCGACTTGCCGGAGGCATTCGGCCCGACCAAAAAGACTCTTTCCCCTAGGCCGACGTCTACCGCGCGGAAGTTCCTCCAATTCCTTAGCTTGACACGTGACACATACATCTCGAACCTCCAGCTGGACCATCAAGGAGATACTACCCTAGTGAGCGGAAACCGCAAGAGTTATGAGGACCACTTCTGACATCGCACGCCCTGGCACTACGGGCATTCCGTGATCTGTCAGCTCTCTCGGGAGGTTCCGATTCGTGATTATCAGTACCTCGGTCGAACAATCAGGAGATAACATAGCATTGAGCGGACGGGGACTTCGCTTCCAGCTGGCACTTGCCGCGCTAGGAAGCGCGGCGCGCACCAGGATGGGAGGCTGGTGGCCCGCCGCTCATGCTGACGTTCAGCAGACCTCGCTGGCGCTCGGCCGATGACCGCGTCAACTTCGTGGGTGCTGGTTTCGATCCAACACGGGCCGCATTGGCGGGGCGCTTACCATTGCCAGAGAGAGCGAGCCCCTTCACCCGGTCGAAGAGTGTGTGTCTTCGAGACCAATCTGGCCGCGTACGGTGGCGGCGGGTCTCTCGCGCTCCGGGCGTGAGGTGCCCGATCTGGTCTGGTCGGGTCCGGAGGTGCCGGGGCTGCACGCGCACGACACGCGGCGCGTCTACCGGGAGCTGCTAAAGGGCGCCGATCGCTTCTGGGGCGTGGAGTGGCCCCGCGAGGCGGCGCTGGACCGCAACATCGAGCTGGGCCTGCTCGTGCGCGACCGCGCGCTGGCGGCGAGTGTGGTGTGTCATTTCAGGGGGCTGATTGATCGGGAGATGCTGTCGTTGTTGCCGGAGGCGTAGCGTTCGGGTGGCTGCAGGCGGATCCCCGCGGGTCACTCCCAAACCCGAAGCAGGGCCGCTTCGGCAAGCTCCATGGCCTGGAGCTTCTGTTTCCCCTTGTCGGTCGGCCACCCGACGATGTTGGCATGCCTCGGGGGAGTGTCGTCCATATCGAGGGCCAATCCTGTCCGAACCACGCGCTCTTGCTCTATGAATCCGCAACCATGCACCTTCCTTCCGGGCCCAGGGATGATGTGCTGGTTGGCAATTGCCCTCACATCTTCGTCAGAGAGTCCACCGACACGGAAGACAGACGTGGCCCCATCGCGGTTGGGAAGGAAGGCACTATGTTTGACGCGTTGTTGGGCGGAGCTGTAGTGACGACGGGTAGTAAGAAACCGCGCTAGCTCTTGGCTCTTTCGATCCACTGGGTCCACCTAGCGAAGCTGAACTCGTCTGATGCATGACAGGATGAGGGAAGGGATCTCATCTTCGAAATGCTCCGCTCCTGAGATGTTGGAACGACCGAACCAGCCGGCGTAGGAGATCTTGCCTTCGCGGCCGATGCTGACACTGAAGACGCGGCGGGGTGCCACATACCACTCCAGGGAGACCTCGCCGTCAGGATCGGAACCGATGGCGATCTCAGAAGCAAGGGTCGGAAGAAGCATCAAGAATCGCCGTGCCCAGAAGTAGGCAATTGGATCGATGGCGGCGGCTCCGTAGCCGTCCCAGTTCTGCTCCGCCCTCTCCGCGTATAGATCGGCCAAGTCGCTCAGTGCCCTGCGGTGCCCGTCCCAGTACGCTGCAACCCCGATACTCGCGTCCTCGATTTGCGAGCGCTGCCACAGGATACCCTGCTGGATCAATTCTGCATCGTGGCTGGTGCCGTAGAATGTATACGAGGATGAGCTAAGCTCGAATTGCAGATTACCCCCCGCTCATTGGAACAGCCTCACTGCTTCGTCACGAATGCTCCCAAAGAAGATTCGGTTCTTGAGTGCCCGAAGATCAGAGAACGAGGACTTCAACTTCTCGGCGGCCAGATCGAACGTGTGATTTCGGTACACATCGATGTCGAGAAGGAACCTCATTGCACTGGCATCTGGGCGGTCAACAGCCTGGATGATATTGGCGGACAGGCGAGTGTCTGGCTCATCAACGGTGACCCGCTTGAAGTAGGTTGATATCGTCTGAGGCAGAGAATCTGGGATCGTGGGTGGGTCGGTGAGGAACTCGCTGAAGCAAAACGGCGGCGGGATCTCAATGTGGTTGATATACCGCACCGCCACGCGGGTAACGGCCGCCGGACGAGACACGGCTACATAGCGCTCCCACAGGCGCCAGGCCTCAGTGAACACGTCCGTCCAACTCGTGTAAGGATGCAGCTTGCTGTAGGTGAAGCCGTTGACACGCAGCTGGGTGATGCGATCCGAATCCTGATTGCCGAGGCGGTAACCAAACAGCATCCGATCACTCGTCGTCTGCGACAACTCCTGGTCGCTGATCCGGATGTTTCCTTCTACCACCCTGATGACCTCGAATCGCGGGTATGTCTCCCCGAGTTCGTCTTTCAGCTTCAGAAAAGCACGCGGATCGAAGTCTTGGCCAAGGTCGACTCTGAAGTCGATCAAGGCCTCAGTAATGGGGGCGTGGTCCAGATGCTGAGATCTAGCCATTCTTCATCTCTTCGCTTCTTGGCTCGGCCGGTCGTCCCTGCGTCGCTGGTTGTCCCGAGTAGGATTCATCGTATTGGACTCCCTCGATGGCTACAAGTTCCCAGTGTGCAAGATGTTATGGTGCCGGGTCCAGCGTGTTCGTTGAGTCTTACCCCTTGTGGGGCACAGGATTGCGGGCCCGGAATGACTAGGGATGTCGTCGCGAACATGTGGCCTGATTGATGCTCTAGCCAGATCGGCGCCAATCCAGACAGCGATGATGGCAGGAGCGGTGGGTTTGCGACGAGGGCCCACCGTTGATTTGGTTCGATGACCTGACCGGCGTGGTTGAGACCTTACCCGACGATGTGCGGCGTAGCCTTACGCTCGATGGCGAATGGATGACCTCTCATGCGTATGGCGAGGTGTCTCGCGGCGGCCGGCTGGAGACCCCCTCGCTGGCCGAGCTGAGCGAACGCGTCCGGGATGTGCCGGCGGGCAAGCGGATCGCCGTTCGCGAGGTCGTCGCCGACGTCCAGGCGCTGCATGCGGACGCAAGCAATGCCGGCGCGCTCTTCCAGGTGGCCTCCCAGTTCGATCTGCTCGAGATGACATCGCCCGAGGTGATCCCTTGAGACGAGCGCTGAGGCTCCACACGAGCTTGGGCCTTCAGGTCGCCATGGTGAGCTACGGCCGTTCGAGGGAAAGCGTGCGGCGAATCGCCGCGGAGTTCGCCTCGGCGAATGCCTGAGAGGCCGCCGAGAAATATGCGATGCATGATGGACTGCTATTCGGCCAGGTAACGGCCTTTGGGAGTACCCATCTGGGGGAGTTGCCGATCCTCCAGCGGCCAGTGGAAGTGTTCCGGGAATGCGGCGAATGCGAAGGTCGTGACCGGCTTGCCAAGAGTCCGTTCGGCAAAGGAGCGAAGCCCCGTGCTGACAGCGCGCTCCAACCAGCCAAGATCGTAGTGTGTGTAGTAGTCTCTCGGAGCGAGCACCTTCCACTCGATTTCGTTGGCTTTGAGCAGCTCGGAAGCAGTGCGCAGATCCTCCGGATAGCGAAGGCAAGCGTGGATGTAGAGGACAGCCGCGAAGAGAACCTCGACGAGCGCATGCAGTGGGGTGTTCGAGGCGACCTTGAGTTCGATGAGTTCGAAGTGGCCTGGTCGCAGACGGTGGCCAAGGTCTACATTCCGATGCCTATCACGGGTGGCACTTCGAAGGCCAGAGGCTGTCGGGATCTGGTTGACCCAGTCGGAACCCGTCAGGCTGACGATGGCTTTCTCAAGGGTTTTCTCTGCGCTTGGATTTGGGGGGGGTGGTTCGGATGTACGCCTGCTTCGTCCATCGCCAGTTCTCGGGTGATGGCCTGCGCGGTTCTGACGTGGAAGCGCTTTGCCAGTTATCTTCGATTCGGTTGAGCATCTCACCGAGGAGCCCGGAGACGTCCAGTGCTCGCGGCGCTGATCGGCTCAATTGCTGACAACTTCTCTTGTGGTCGTAGTGCGGTTCTGAACCGATTCCGCTGATGCCGAGGTGGCGAGCAACGATGTCCGACAAGCCAAAGCAAATGCTCACATTGGCCTCCGTTCAGTGAGAGAGAGTTCGCTGCCTACGGCAGCCGCGAAGGACGCGGTGGGTCCGGCTCGTCGGCCCAGGGGAACCGTCTCCGCAGTGTTCCCCAGATCGCACACATGCCAGTCATTGCACCACGCCCAGGAGTTTCCCCCGCCATTGAACGCGATCTCGCGGCTCCTATCCAGGCCCAGCCCAACAGCCCCTGCGTGCTTCCGTCGGGTTGTTCGTCCTTCGCAGGACCCCACGATAGATTGATAAGATCGGAATGGTTTCATACAGTTGGCATGCGCTGCAGCGATCCTGTGGGCACTCACCAGCGTGGTGCCGGCCGTGACTGGCTGCTCCGACGACTGCCCCACTGTCGCGATTGGCGACTTTGGTCTCATCCTTCCCTCCCGGCAGCGGCACCCACCCCACGATCCGGGCCGCCATCGACGCGGCCGCAGGCGGCGACACCCTCCGTTTCGCCGACGGCATCTTCCGCGGGGATGGCAATCGCGATCTGGACTTCGGCGGCAAGGACTTGGCCCTGTGCTCCGCTAGCGGGAACCCGGCCATCTGCGTCGTCGCCTGCGAGGGGAGCCCGGAGTCGCCCCGTCGGGAGTCGCAGCCGTGGGCGCGGCCGCCAACTGTTTAGATGATTCCAGCACCGCGTAGAGACGACGCTGTCGCTCGTTCAAGAGACCATAGAAAAGCAGGATGATTG
>CAZNJE010000101.1:0-10015 GCA_964573295.1 uncultured bacterium
CGTCTCTCCCCGCCTGGTTACCGCCTGGTCCTGCCCCCGTCCCCCTGGCGTCCCCGGTTGCCCGGTCGCCCGGTCGCCCGGTCGCCTCTGGCGCCCAATGTGCTACATCGGTTAGTGTCAACCCCACACCGTCCGCCGTGCGGGGTCCTTCAGGAAAGATGCGGGGGCGGGATGGCTCGATTGGGTGACCCCATCGTGGATTGAGGAGGAGCAATGAACGGACTGAACAAGGTGATGCTAATCGGCAATCTGGGGCGCGATCCGGAAGTCCGCCATACGCCGGGAGGTGTCCCGGTGGCGAACTTCACCCTGGCTACCAACGAGAATTTCAACGATCGCAACGGCAACCGCCAGGAGCGGACCGAGTGGCATCGGGTGGTGGTTTGGAGCAAGCTGGCCGAGATCTGCGGCCAGTACCTGTCGAAGGGCGAGAAGGTGTTCATCGAGGGGCGTCTTCAGACCCGCCAGTGGGAAGATCAGCAGGGTCAGAAGCGTCAGACGACCGAGGTCGTGGCCCAGAACATGATCATGCTGGGGCGTGGTGGCGCGGGCGCCGGTCAGGGTGGCGGCTACCAGGGCGCGGGTGCGACGGCCGGCGCAGGCGCGGCGGACGGGTCGCAGGGATACGGCGGTCAGGGTGCCCAGGGTGCCCAGGGTGCCCAGGGTGCTCAGGGCGGCCAGGGCGGCCAAGGCGCCTACGGCGGGGGCCAAGGCGGCGGTGCCAACCAGGGTGGCGCTGTGGGCGGCTACGTGCCCGACTCCTCGATGGATCCCGCCTCGGACGATGACGACTTGCCGTTCTGATCGGAGGGACACAGGTCGCTGGGGCAGCTCGGGCTGATTCGCCGGCTCGGTGTGGCCGGGTCAGTGCCGCCGGCTCGGTGTGGTCGGGTCAGCGCCGCCGGATCGGTGTGGTCGGGTTGGTGCCGCCGAGTCCATGTAGCCAGGTGCATGGCTGGGACCTGCAGAGAGATCCATAATGCCCTTGACGGCTTGCGGCCAAACAAGCTAGGGTTGATCGGCATCTCGACGAGGGATGCCAATCTTCGGATGCCAATCTTCGTCATAGGCGCCAGTAGCTCAATTGGCAGAGCAACTGACTCTTAATCAGTAGGTTCGGGGTTCGATTCCCTGCTGGCGCAAGTAGATGGGTGAGGGCGGACCGGGCGCAAGGCAATCGGCATCGCCCTCTTCCTGTCTCAGGCTGTCCCCGCCCGCTGATGCGCCCGTCGTCCAGCGGAGGGATCCGCCGGCCGATCCAAGTGTTGAAGGAATGGCAGGCGGTTTCTGACCGGCTCCGAGGTCGTGCGGCCAACCGGCCGTGAAGACATCGGCCCGGAACCAGGACGCGCCGCAAGGTGCTGGGCCACCAAGGTGCTGGGCCACCAAGGTGCTGGGCCACTGGTGGTGGCAAGGCACCAGGCGACGTGCTCTGCAAGGCCGCGAGGCGCGGCCGCTGTGTGAGGGACTGCCGATCAGACTCCCGGGGGCGACATGGCTTCGACGGGGAGAATGATTCCTGTACTGCGTGTCGAGGTCCCATTGGCTCGTAAAACAAATGGGGAAAACACAATTGCCGACTATGAGCCGGCACTGGCAGTAGCCTAATACTGTCCGTCTCCAACACTGGTGCCCGCCGGTGTGTTGAGTAGACGAAGTCACGGTGGGCTAGCGGGTAGCCACGCCCCGAGGCTCCCGCGAAACTAAGGGGCTGGCCCGGCGGGAATCCTGCTCATCGGAGTCCTTCCGGGCGAGAATCAAACGATGAGATACACACGTAGACGTGCTCGATGAATCTCTTCCGGACGCGGGTTCGATTCCCGCCGCCTCCACAGTCGCAATGAATTCGAACCCTCTTCCGAGACGTCCTGATCTCGGGTACGCGCAAGTGGCGCTAGGGATCGATGCAAGTCCAAGCCCACCGAGCCTGCCCCTTTCCCGTTATCTGAGAATCCTCAGCGCCCGGGACGCCTCCCCCGCGTCCCTCAATTGCCAGATGCACGTAGTAGGATCCCTGCGCGACGCGTGCGCCCGAGCGGTCCGTGCCGTTCCAACCCAGCTCGTGCGCGCCGGCGCCAAGCGTGTGGTTCCCCAGCGTGCTGACGAGCCGGCCGGTGGCATCGTAGACCGAGAGACGCACCGGGGCGGACTCGGCCAGCGCGAAGCCGATGCGTGTCTGACTCGCGGCTGAAGTCACGAGAGGGTTCGGCGAGAGCTGCGTGATGATCGCGTCGCGGCCTGCATCTTGCTCCAAGCCGTATCGGTCACCGCGGTCAGCAGCCCCATCGGCGCTCACCGCGCCCGGGACGCTGGCTGGCGAGCCGATAGCGTCGATATCATCCAAGCGAACAAGGGCCAGGATGACTTCGTCGCGGCTGTCGGGCACTGGGTTGTGAAGGAAGCGGATCGTGTGGACGTTGCCCATGACGTCTTCGTGGGTGGCCTCGCCCTGCACCCGCACCAGGCTGGCTTCGTCGATCGGGATCGTCTCGGTGGCGGTTTGGTTCACGAAGACCTCGATGGCTTCGGTCGAGGCGAACCAGGTGCCGCTCCGATTGGGGCTTCCCGTGTCGCCGAAGGCCAACCGCATGACGAGGGGCTGCTGCGCATTCTCGGTCCCGTTGCAGTTCGCGGTGAAGCGAATACCCTCGACGCCGGCCGCAAGATAATCCCCCGACCAATTCCCCGCGCGCGAAGGTGACGAGCTTCCCCTGGTTGCCGTTGCCATCGGCAATGAGCTGGAGCCAGCCGTCCCAGGCATTGCCCCGCAACCAGCCTTGCGTACCGGTACTGAAATCGCTCAACAGGCCTACTTCGATCGCACATGGACTGGTCACGACGAATCCCACGGTCATGAGCGCGGCGCGCGCGTTTGTGACCCTGCGGGCGGCCATGCGGGGCGCTCTATGCAGGTGTCCGTCCAGGTGACCATGCGGTTGACACCGCGTCGGAATTGCTCACGAATCCTACCGTTCATCGATCCGTCCCTGTGAACTCCATCGCTTTCTCTGCCTGCCCTATCGGAGGCGCTGCGCACGCGGGGACTCAGGAAACGCTTCTCCCGGGCAAGCTCGCCTGCTGAGCGGCGCTCAATGCAACCCGTCTGGCGCAGGGCAGTCTACTACCCACCTGATGGAACCGGGTTTCGATATGCGCGGATCTTGCCCAACAGATGGTGCCCAGAAGAGGGAGCCCAAGAGATGGTGCTCAAGAGAAGATGCCCTGGATAACATCCCCAGTAAAAGAGACCGTGTCCCCCATGCGGGGAACACGGCCTCGAGATCAACGCGGGCCGGAGAATGCCCGCGTCCAGAATGCCCGCGGCTAGTGGGGCTAGCGCGCAACCATGACGCGTCTCGTCTGCGTTTCCCCGCCAAACTCAATGCGGGCGAAGTACACCCCCGAGCTCAGTTTCGAACTCCCGGAGCCGCCGGCCATGCCCGCGCTGCCCGCACCGCCCATGCCGTCCGCACCGCCCGTGGCGCCCCAGCTTCCGGCAGCCGCGCTCCAGCTCACCGTATGCGTGCCGGCGGTCTGGAGGCCATCGACCAGCAGCGTTTGCTGGCGGCCCTGGACGTCGAAGATGCGCAGGCGCACGTGGCCCTCGGTGGGAAGCGTGTAGCGCAGTTGCACGGGGCCTACCGCCGGGTTCGGCCGGCTGGCGTGCAGTTGAAGCACGGGTCGGTCGCTCAAACCGGGCTGGTCATCGCCCACACCCGAACCGGTCACGACCGGCACGCCCCAGATCTCAACGTCGTCGATGTTCCAACCGCAGTAGGTCCAGCCCCCGTCGGTGGAGCCCATGGTCCAGCGCACGTAGACGGTGGGCTCGCCGCCGGCGACCGCGGAGATGTCGAAGTCCTGGGCCAGCCAGGCATCGTCGGCGATCTCGACTTCATTGGTCCAGACGGTCTGCCACGTCTCCCCGTCGCTGGAGACGCGGACGTAGGCGTGGTCGTAGGCCGGCTGCTCCACACCGAGCCAGCGCCAGAACCTGAGGTGCACGTTGTGCAGATCGCTGCAGTCGATCGCCGTGGTGGTCAGATGGCGTTCGGGCAGATCGTTCGGGTAGTCGCCGCCCAGGTTGTAGCCGTAGATGGCCTCGCCCGTGTGCGCGTAGCCCGGGTCGGGCTCGCCGTGCTGGCCGCCGCCCGCGGTGGCCGCGCCCCATGCCCACTCATCCTCGGTCGTCCAGCCCGGATCGGTGTCGAGGTTCCAGGCGTAGGCCTGTTCGGGATCTCCGATCGAGATCACCGCCTCGCGCTGGGCGTCGCCGATGTGATTGGTGAGGTTCGTGAAGTCGAGCGTCGCCACATGGCTGCCGGCCTCCAGATCCTCGGCCGCCGCGGTGAGCTGCACCGTGACGGTGACCTCCTCACCAGGATCGAGCAGGCCGCTGGCCGGGCCCGCGATCTCCACCCAGTTGGGGTTGCCCTGCAGCGTGACCTCGTAGTCGATCGTCTCGGGGCCGTAGTAGACGAGGGTGTAGTCGGCACTCTCGGGGGAGAAGGGACCGCCCACCGGGCCGGTCGATCGCAGGTCGTCATCGGGATTGACTCGTAGACCGTAGTCCACCGTCAGCCCCTTCATGCAGAAGTTGGCCGTGCCGGTCCAGGGCGGATCGTCGTAGGTCTGCAAGTCGTGCCAGCTTCCGTTCTCCCAGAAGTAGCTCTCGCCCCAATCGGCCGAGGACTCGACGATCGTGCGATAGTGCGCGCCCAGCAGCACCGGGACGTCGGAGGTGCGGTCGTAGGGATGGCCGCCCGAGCCGAGCTCGAGTTGGATGTAGAAGTCGTCGCCTTCCTCCAGCGTCACCGGCGCCGTGAGGTCGACCGTGTGGAAACCGGTGAACTCCATCACGCCGCTTTGCGTCGTGAGCGGATCGAGCAGTGCCCCGCCTTCGAAACGATCGTAGACGGTGATCGTGTAGGCACAGTTATCGACAGCCGTGAAGAAGTTGACCGCCGCGAGAAGCTCGGGGCGCTCGGCGGTAAAGGCATTGAAGGCGAGACTGGTGTTGGTTTTCGTGTCCCGCCACCCGTGGTAGTCATGGTAGTAGACGTTGTCGTAGGTGAAGAACTCGACTTCCTGGAACGAGATCGCGCCCATTTCCGGATTCTGGCAGCAGTGCTTGTCGTAGTAGGAGATCCAGAAGTAGCCGTCGTAGCCCCAGTCGGCGCCCCAGCTGTTCTTGACCAGCCAGGCGCCCGGCTGCGGCGCCTGGGTCACCTTCGCATCGTCCCAGCCGATGATCGCCACCGCGTGGTTGGGGTCGGTGGGATTCGAGGGTGGCTGGTAGTGGATGTAGTTCGAGATGAACGAGTTGTCGTAGCACATGCAGGTGCCCAGGACGCCCTCTTCCATGATCTTGGTCTTGATGAGGTCGATGTTCTCGAGATTGGGCCCGGCCACGTACCACGCAATTTCCCGCGGGTAGTAGTAATGGTAGCTGGGCAGGTAGCGCTCAGGCGGATTGTCGTAGGATTGGCCGTCGATGTCGCGCACGGCGCCCTCCGCACGTGCCAGGTAGGCCGAGGTCACACGGTAGTCCCCACCCATGTGCACTTCGAGTCCGCCGCCGGACGGCGGATCGGTGTCTTCGTTGTAGAATTGATTGAAGCCGTTCCACCAGTCCAGGTGATATTCAGCGAGATTGGGTTCGCCCGATTCACCCGCGGCCGCCCAGGCGCCGGTCATCAAGAGGTTGCCCTCCATCGCGGCCATGGCGCCGTGGGTCCAGCAGGTGCCGCCCTGCTGTGACTTGACCGAGGTCACGAAGCTCTCCCCGCCGACGTCACGCAGGTCGAACGTGGTCGGGATGTCGGCCTGGGCCGAACTGAACGCTCCCGTTGCCGCGACCGATACTGCGGTGATGGCGACTGTCGCGATCGCGAGTGTGGCGATCGCGGTCGTTGCGACCTTGGAGAGAATGGATACACGGTGTGCGTGACGAAAAGCCTGATCATGCCTCTGGCACGATAGGTTCATGCGTAGCATCCTGGCCTCCCTTGCGAGCTTCAGCCCCCGCCGCTCATCCGGCGTTGGCCTGGCTGTGATCTCCCTTGCGGGAGGGTTCCTTATCGTATCAAGACCACCGGGCGTTGGAGCATCTCGCTCTCCGAACGCAGCCGGCAATAGTACAATCCGCTTCCGGCCGGGTGGCGGTCCTCATCGAATCCATCCCAGCCGACGATGTGCTCACCCGCCGGCAGCTCGCCCTTGATGAGCGTGCGAACCAGGCGGCCGGTGGCGTCGAAGACCTCGAGCGCGACCGTTTCCGATTGCGGCAAGGCGAAGGTCATGCGTGCCGGACCGGTCATCGGATTCGGGCGCGCCGGTGAGAGGAAGAGTTGCCGGGCGAGCGGCTGCTCGTCGCCGGCCCCGGAGAAGTCGGGCACGATACCCAAGATCTCGATGTCGTCGATGTACCAGCCCTCCAGCGCGACGGCACCGTCGGTCCCGAAACGGAACCGGAAGGACACCGACCCGCTGACTCCTTCCAGGTCGAAGATCTCCTGGCGCCAGTCGGCGGTGCCGCTATAGACCTCCGTGTTCTCGGCGAAAGGCCCGGGGGTGCCGCCGGCGCGGATCGTGTGCGTGTAGCCTCCCTCGGGCGTGATTGGCTCGAACGGCCCGCCGTCGACCGACATCTCGACCACGCCGCCGTCGTAGGCCCGGCCGGGGAAGGAGTTACTCTGCTCGGCCTCGATCCACATCCAGAAGCGCAGCTCGCCCACGCCGCCGAGCTCCACCGCGCAGGTCTCGAGCGCGGCGTCGAGCAGGTGATCGTAGTTGCCGCCGGTCTCGTCGCCGGCCTTCCAACTGTAGGTGCCGCCGACGGTGTGGTTACGCGTTTCGGCGATGTGCCACTGGTCGCCGAAGTTCTCGGTGACGTGGTAGTGCGTCCAGTCGGGACAACCGTTCTCGACGGTCTCGAAGAATCCGCCCACCGGCAGGGGGCACTCGAAGGTGAGATCGTAGTCGTTCGAGCCGGTGACCCGCAGCTCGAACTCCCCGATCAGGTATGGGTAGGCCGCATCGACCGTGACCTCGAAGACCGGTTCGAGCAGGCCCATCTCATCCTCGGCCAGCCCGGCGTTGCTCCCCGTCGTGCTCGTGATCGCGATCTGCGAGTGATCGCAGGTCAAGAGACCCTCGATGCCGGTCAAGGGACCGGAGCCGCTGTTTTGGAGCGTGACGGCGATCGTCGCCGTCTCTCCCGGGTCTAGACGCAAGTTGCCATTGCCGCCCACCGTGTCGTCGACCAGCATCGACTCGATCGAGATCTCCGGCGCATGGACGACCAGGTTGATCTGATCCTCCCAGATCTGGCGGGGGTGCTGGCGCGCCTGGCCCTCGACGGTCACCGGCATCTGCACCAGATGCAGATCGGGACAGAGCGGTGCGACATCGAACGCGTAGAACCCATCGCTCCAGGCCGAACCGCCGGCCGGGATGTCGGGGAATGCCTGCGTCCCGGTGGTCAGCGTGACGTACTCGTCGTCAACCGAAAGCGCCGCGCTCACCGTGTGCGCATCCTCGGTGCCGACGTTGCTCAAGAGCATGCGCATCTGCACCGCTTCTCCGGCGTGAATCACGCCGTCGCCGCCGGGCTCGTAGACTTCGAGTTCGTCGATGACCAGGTAGGGGCCATCGGGGGGCACGACCTGCATCATGCCATCCACCTCGAGGTGGTCGTGCGCGGTGGCCTTGACATAGAGCGTCCCGACCGACTGCGGATCGATCGGGACGAGAGCGATACCGTAATCGTCAGCGAGGGCGGTGCCGTAGGTGGCGTAATCCTCGCTGTAGATCGTCACCCGTGCGCCCGCAACCGGGCTGCCCGCGGAGCTGACGCTGACCTCGACCTCGTCCTCGGCGATCAGGATGGCACCCGGGTGGCTCATGGCCAGCGGCTCGGGCACGGCGGTCCACAGCTCCATGGCCGGATCGCCGAAGACGTTGAGCTGGTAGTAGCACCAGCGGTTGCCGCCGAAGTCGATCGACCAGATGTTGTCCATCTTCGAGTCGTCGTTGGCCTCGGCTACGGGGAAGATCGCTTCGCCGAACATGGCATCGAAGTACTCGCGATCGAAGTACTGCGACGAGCCGTCCGTGCCGCCCGGGTCGCCCCAGCCGTAGCGCGAGTTCGAGACGACGGCCACCGCGCCGGCATCGTGGGTCTGGAACAGCTCGCTGAAGCAATCGGCGGTGTAGCCGCCGGATGTGGTGCGGTTATCGAAGGAGCCGCAGTAGCAGCCCTGCGTGTAGACGAAGTTGTAGGTGTGTTCGATGCCGTCGTTGTCGAAGGAGGCGATGTCGGCGTTGTCCATCTTCATCATGTAGGTCACGTTGCAGTGGCCCAGGTGATTGAGGATCTGGGCGCCGCTGGTCATCAGGTCGATCAGGGTCGACTTGCTCCAGGTGCCGTCGCGGTCGTAGAGGGTCTCGACGTTCATCGTGGAGGGGAATCCGGTCGTCGTGTACCCGTGGGCGGTAGAGCCATCCTTGACCTCATCCTTCGAGTCTCCGCCCCAGGTCAGCGGATTGCTCCAAAGCAGCTCGGCCACCATGAGGGCCTCGTCCGCTTCCTCGAGCACCGGCTCGGTGGTGTAGCGCATGACCTTGGTGACGAAGTTCAGGGCATCTTCCTCGTCGCTGACGCACGCGCGCCCGACGGCAACCTCGTGGTAGAGGTCATCCTCGCCGGGCTCGCCCCAGCGGTCGTCTCCGTCGATGTTCCAGTTGCCGTCCAAGCAGCCGTAGTACATGTCGGCTGGGATGTCTGCATCCCACTCGCCGTAGTCGGTGTCCGAGTAGAGGCCGCGGTGGGGGATGCCGTTCTCATCCCGCGCGTCGCCGACCAAGAGCACGTAATCGGCGCCCCAGGTCTGATAGGCGTCGATGATGAAATCGCGGATACGCTCCTGTTCATCCACCCCGGAGGTGTAGTTCTCCAGGATCCAGGACTTGAGGAAGAGCCCGGCCTTGCGGCCCCGCTCGGTGTGGAAGGCCACGAGGGGCTCGACCTCCTCGGCGTAGGTGTCGCCGGTGATGATGAGGTAGGTGTAGCCCAGCGACGGATCGAGATCGCGGGTGCCGGCCGGTGCCGGACCGGTGGCGTCGTAGGCGCCCGAGGCGGTGGGACCGATGGCGTCGTAGGCGCCCGAGGCGGCGGGATTGGAGACCAGGCGCCCGAGGCGGGTGAGCGTACCCGCATCGCGGCGGATCATCTGCTCGGCATGGGCGAGAGCGGCGGCATCGGGCGCTGTGGTGATACGCACCCTCATCTCGCCGTAGCAGGTCACCTGACCCCGGGCCGGGATGTACTGGACCGGATAGAGTGCCAGGCTCGCAATGCGATGGCCGCGGAAATAGCCGTCGGACAGCTCGCTGTGCAGCGCGGCCGGGAAGACGTTGGCGGAGTGGTACACGTGCGGGTTGGGTGCTACCACCTCGACGGGGCTCGTGTCGCTCAAGGGGCGCTGCGGCTGCCCTGGCGCGAGACGGTAGGTGCCCGGTAGCGTCACGGCCTGGCCGGGGATGACCTCTACGCCTGTGACGACCTCGCCCGGAGGCAACAGGACTTGAAGACCGCTGACCGGAAGGACCGGCTCACCCGGCTTGCCATAGCTCATCGCACCGGGAAGGTTCAGCTCGTGGAAGTCGCCGGCGGCCGTCATGACCGGTTCGGCGAACGTGATCCGCTGCTCGATGACGGTGGCCTCGGCGGTGCCGGCAACCGCGAGGGTCAGAACCGCGAGCACGGCCATGAACACGGCCACGAGCACGGCTACGGGCGAGGGCAGGGGCGAGGGCAGGGGCGAGGGCACGAGCGAGGGCACCGGCAGCGCCGCCCGGGTGGCCACGGTTGGGAACTTCGCGCGGGGCCCGAAGAGGAGAGCCGAGACGGAGAAGGCCAGGGACCGCAAACGGATTGATGATGGCATGAGCATGCTCCTTAGTCCGTCGATAAACCCACGGCCTCTGGCCGTGTGACCCAAAGAGCTTCGAG
>CAZNJE010000102.1:0-9926 GCA_964573295.1 uncultured bacterium
CCCAGGACAGAGGCGTGCGGCGCGCGGGGGACGCGGCCTCGGGCGGATCGTCCGGCGCGCGGCGGGTACCGTCTGTGCCGGGCACGGCGGCTGCGGGGGTCTGTGCCTGGGCCTGCGCGGCCGGACTCGGAGGCGGCGCAGGCAGCAGAGCGCGAGCCCGCGCGTGATTGGCGAAGCAGCCGTGGTACCTGACCATGTGCGCGTAGGGCGCCGGAATGAGCGCCGCCAGTCGGCGCAGGAAGTCGAGCGGTTCGAGCACCAAGCAGGTGGGGCCCTGAGGATGAGGCCAGGGGCGGCGCAGGTGATAGTGGACGCGCCCGTCATCACGCACCGACAGGCGGTCCTGGGCGAAGGCCGGTCGCGCGCCGTAGCGGCAGAGGCGCTCAAGGGCCTGGCGGTCCTCAGCGGCCACGGACTGGGCGGCGTGGAGCGAGAAGCCGGCCACGCGGGCGCACAGGGGCTTGGCGGGTGGATGCAGATCTTCCTGCCCCGTGAGATCGAGTTGCGCGGGAGCCACCGGCGCCCGGACGGCAACAGCCAGGGCCTGCTGCATGGCCGCCGTGGTCTGCTCGAGCAGGGCGTCGGTCTCGCAGGCGTCGGCGCAATGACGCTCCACGACGGCGGTCAGGCGGCGGGCGATCTTCAGAGCCAGGGCGGCGACGTCCTCGTCCGTCGGCGGTGGCAAGGGGACGAACGTCAGCAGGCCATCGTCGGCGGGCACGAAGAGGCCGTCGGGCACGAGACTGTGGACGTGCGGGTGGAGGTTCAGCGCTCCGCCGAAGCGCTGCAGGAAGCTGACCGCTCCGGTCTGCCCGTCGCGGATCCCTGAGGCGCGGCCGCGGCGGCGCTGCCAGGCAAACAGCGTGCGCAGGAAGGTGCGCAGCAGGGCCGTGAAGAGCGGGCGGTCGACAGCGAGTCGGAAGCGCAGGGCCCAGGGAAAGGTGAGCACCCATTGGCGGTAGCCGGCCTCGGGCAGGAGTTGGTCAACGAGATAGGCCGCGGTGTCGGCCATGCGACGCCCGACGCAACTGGGGCACAGTCTGCCTTTGCAGGAAAACGCCACGATCTGCTCATGGCCACAGCCCGGGCAGCGAATCCGCGCGAAGCCATGGCAGAGCAGTCCGCAGTCGAGGTATCGGCGGAACTCGCGTTCGATGAACCGCGGATAGCCTTCACCGTGCAGGCGCCGGGCCTGGGACAGGAAGGTCTCGAGGTGCTCGCGCACCACCTGGTGCAACACGCTCTTCTCGGGCTCGCGGCGGTGATAGCCGGGGGGCAAGGCAGCCGAGGCCGCGCCCGGGTGGCGCTCGTAGGTGTGGGCGGGCAGCGCAGGACCTGCGGCACCTGCGGTCGATCCGGCTGCGGCCGCCTCGGGGGATGGTCGCGCGCCCTGGGCCATGCATCAGGGCGGTAGCCAGATCGAGGCCAGTTGGCGTTGCGGTCAGCCTCGCCGAGATCGCTATAGCCCGAGTACGAACATGCCCGACTCGGCCGCAGCATACTTCGTGACGGCGCTCCCCACCATCTACGGCAGGTCCAGATGTCTAAGGATCCTGCCCACGACCTCCGGATCGGTGAGGAAGGCCAGGACCACCATGGGCACGGACTCTGAGGTTGTCGAGCACCGCGGGCAGGCCAGGGCATCAATGTGTAAGAGCCGGCGCAGAAGCTGCGCCCAGACGAGACGGCGGCGGGACGGCGAGCCCTGTGGTGAATCCGGTGAAGCGTCGTCCCGGAGATGACTGTCTGAAGGGTCCTCACCGCACGGCAGCCCTTCTCCCTTGCGGATCTCAGCGACCTCGTCCCCGTACCCATGAGCACACCCTGCATCCCGGGTGATCGGTGGTGCCGGCAACAGCTTCCGAAAGCGGCTCCTGTTCGCGAACAGCCCGTGATACCGCACCTGGTGGGAGTAGGGATAGGAGATCAGAGCTGCCAGCCGGCGCAGGAAGTCCAGCGGCTCCAGGATGAGGTACGTCGAGCCCTGGGCGTTCGGCCAGGGACGGCGTGGGCGGTAGACCACCATACCGTCCGGGCGCAAGGAGAGCCTCTCCTGGGAGAAGGGAGCTCGCAGGCCATAGCGGCAGAGCCGTTCCAGGGCCTCCCGATCCTGGGCCGGCACGAACTGGGCCGCGTGCAAGGAGAACCCGGCCACCGAGGCGCAGAGGGTCTTGCCCTGTGGGCCCAGAGTCTCCGGCAGCCCTGCCTCAGGCCCCGGCCCTGAAGCCGCCCCCTCCAGACCCGACAGCACCGGCAGATCCCGGGTTCCCGGCGGCGCATGCTGCGACCAGAACAAAGCCTCGCTCAAACCTGCCAAGGCCTGGTCGAGCCCAGACTGTCCGTCGTTCTCCCAGGCTGCGGTCAGGCAAGCTGTCAGACGCGCCGCCAAGGTGACGGCCAGCTCCTGGATCTCCCCCTGGGTCGGAGGAGGAAGGGGAACGAACCGGAGAGGGCCGTGATCCCTGCCACTGGGGGTATTCTGGGTGGCGTGCCCTCGGCCGGCTCCTGAATCGATGATCTCCTGGCGTACGGGCACGAACAGCCCGTACGGCAACACGCTGTGCAGCCTCGAAACTCGTCCGGACGCTCGCGGTGGCGGCGGCCCGGAACGACGAGGCGGTCGTCCTGGAGATCATGAAGGCCGGGCACGCGACCGAGTAGCTCGCCACCCTACAACCTCAGCCCGTCGACCTCTCGGACTCGGGGGGGCTTCGGCGTTCAGGTCGCATCGCCCCCGGGATCACCCGCAAAGATCGATAAGCCGGCGCACGAAACCAACCACATCCGCCTGGATGGTGTCATCAGGCCCGCCCGCCAAGAACTCCGCTACGCGTCGAGGGCCGATGGCGTCGTGGACAAGGAAGTCACGCCGCAGAACGGCGATCGCGTCGGCGGCGGACTCATCGACGAGGAGTGGTCGCAGAGCCGCAGCGACATCCTCTACGCCGGACCCGAAATTCCGCACGACGTAGAACAGGTCGTAGGCGTCCTTGTTCTCGCCTCGGGAGGCGAAGGCCAGGGCCTTGAGGACGACGTAGGCCCCGGGCCCGCAGACCCACACTTCACGGGCGGCCTCCTCGCCCATGATCGTCCGGCCGGACAGGGCCACTCGACGGCGATCAAGGAAGGCCAGATGAAGCCCCGGGGCGATCACCGCGGCAAAGTCCGCCTCGATGTTTCGCAGCTTCCCGCCGGTGTCACCCGGTTGGGTCGGCGGGATTAGAAAGTCGACCGTGACCTTTCCAACGCGCTCGACCTTCCACCGCTGACGGGTCGGGTTGCCTTCCTCGTTGACATCCTGCGAGAAGCCCGCCTGCCGGAGTCGGTCGGTGATCTTCCGGTACCGGCCCTGGTCGAGCAGTGCCACGGCTAGTCCGACATCGAGATCCATGGTGCCGACGTGCGCATCGGCGCCTTCGGCAAGCTCCCCTTGGTCGACGAGAAGCGAGGGGGCCAGACCGCCGACCACCACAAGATCATCCATCAGATCGCCGAGCTTGGTGGCGACATACAAGCACGTCGCGCGCACCAGGGCGACTTGCTCGCGGCGGTAACCGGCCGCGGTCGTGGGTTTGTCAGCCATTCGCACTCCACTTCAGCAACTCGGCCCGAAGGTGATCTGCAGCCTCCTTCGCTCGCTCCGGCTGATCCTTGAGATCGAGATAGGCCTGGACGGGATGCACGCATGTTACCCCGTCTAGCTCGCTGGTCCCCTGGAACACCCCTTCATCCTTGGGAACCACGAGCCACACGTTCGCTCCGCGTTCCTCCTCACGGAAACCGAGACGATCCAGGACCTCCGGATCCGGAAGATTCGGCAGATAGATCGTCACGAGCCGGAAGCCCGCGAATTTGGTCCAGAGCCACGCCGCGGCCAGCCCAGTAGCCGCGTATTTCACCCGGCGTCCCCGAAGACCACGGGCCAGAAGTCGCAGGGCCTCCTCTCCGGAGCGCGCGGCTGCGTGGCCCCGGAGGATCTGATGCTTCGAGAAGTCGTAGTCCTCACGCCAAGCATCGAGCAGAAGATCCGGATCTCGGGGACGGACGCCTCCGTCTGATTCCCGAACAACCAGGCTGTCCTCCCCGAGACGAGAAACGATCCGGCTGGTGAATCCCTCGTCCATTCCGGTTGCCGTGGCGATCTCGCGCTGGGTCATAGGCTGATGGGGGTGCATGAGCAGCCAACGGGCAATCCGGGCGCTCTTGGGCGAGAAAACACTGACCGGCCTCCCCCGGCTCTTGAATTGATTCGGTTGGCCCTCGATCAGCACACGGAGACCCGGCGCGATGATCCGCGCGTTGCCACACAGATCGAGCCAAGCAATCTGGGCCTCCTCGCAGCGCTGGCGGCCCACAGGACCCATGAACGGGACGGCGACAAGCGGGATTGCACGGCGCCCCACGTCGGACGCGTGGCGCCTGACCTGCTCGATCGCAGCGGAGATCGCGGCGGCTGATCCCGAGGCCTTGTACTCGACGACAAAAGTCGCACCGGCCAGATCCACGATGGCGTCCGCCTTCGGCGCCTTCGGCGCCCTCGGCACCTGACGAACTCGAGCGTCGGACTTAGTGGCGCCGAGGATCTCCACGAGGCGGGCCATGACTTGCCGCAAGGCCTGGTGCTCGGTTGGTATCCGCATACTTGACTAAATACATCTGCTTGACGACAGGGTCAAGTCGTTTTATTTAGTCAATTCAACGGACGAAAGCGTAGGGTGAAAAAACTCAGCCGATCTTCAACTCTATGCCCCGTCGTCGGTTACGATGTGCCAACGGACGGCTAATTCAGCCCGTTGACTCCTAGATCTCCCCGGTCCGATCCTTCTCCTTTTCACCTCAAAGGATCGGCCCACGATGCACTTCGTTCTTCAGCCCTGGCAACTCCTCCTGACCATCCTCGCTGGCCTCATCAATCGCGAGCAGCAGGAGGTCATCGAGTACCTCCGCGCCGAGAACCAGATCCTGAAGGAATCCTACGGCAAGAAGCGGATCAGGCTCAATGACGACCAGCGCCGGCGGCTGGCACTCAAGGGTAAGGCACTCGGACGTAAAGTGCTGGGCGAAATCGGCACCGCATTCTCCCCCGATACCATACTCCGCTGGCACCGGCAACTCGTGGCTGAGAAGTGGGACTACAGCGACCGCCGACAGTCGGTGGGGCGTCCTCGCGTCAGGCCGGAGATCATCGAACTGGTCTTGCGCATGGCTCGAGAGAACACGGGCTATGCCGATATCAGCATAGCCCGTGATACCGCACCTGGTGGGAGTAGGGATAGGAGATCAGAGCTGCCAGCCGGCGCAGGAAGTCCAGCGGCTCCAGGATGAGGTACGTCGAGCCCTGGGCGTTCGGCCAGGGACGGCGTGGGCGGTAGACCACCATACCGTCCGGGCGCAAGGAGAGCCTCTCCTGGGAGAAGGGAGCTCGCAGGCCATAGCGGCAGAGCCGTTCCAGGGCCTCCCGATCCTGGGCCGGCACGAACTGGGCCGCGTGCAAGGAGAACCCGGCCACCGAGGCGCAGAGGGTCTTGCCCTGTGGGCCCAGAGTCTCCGGCAGCCCTGCCTCAGGCCCCGGCCCTGAAGCCGCCCCCTCCAGACCCGACAGCACCGGCAGATCCCGGGTTCCCGGCGGCGCATGCTGCGACCAGAACAAAGCCTCGCTCAAACCTGCCAAGGCCTGGTCGAGCCCAGACTGTCCGTCGTTCTCCCAGGCTGCGGTCAGGCAAGCTGTCAGACGCGCCGCCAAGGTGACGGCCAGCTCCTGGATCTCCCCCTGGGTCGGAGGAGGAAGGGGAACGAACCGGAGAGGGCCGTGATCCCTGCCACTGGGGGTATTCTGGGTGGCGTGCCCTCGGCCGGCTCCTGAATCGATGATCTCCTGGCGTACGGGCACGAACAGCCCGTCCGGCAACACGCTGTGCAAGTGCGGGTTGAGATTCAGCGCACCGCCGAACCGTTGCACAAAGGTGACCGCCCCGGTCTGTCCACCAATGAGACCGATAGAACGGCCACGGCGCCGCTGCCACGAGAAGAGTGTCCGAAGATAGACGGCCAGCATCCGAGACAGAAGCCGTCGATCCATGGCCAGACGGAACCGCATAGCCCAGGGAAAGGTCAACCTCGATCGGACACAAGTCCGCGAGCGAAAACGCGCGAGGGTGCGTCAGATGGCCGCGCGCACAGCCCGAGACAAGCGGAGCGTAGCCCCTGTGCTACGTGAGCATTGGCGAGGGCGAGCACGTGGCCAGATGGCGTGCACTCGCGCGAGGTTTCACCGCTTTGCGCCGTGGAATTGTGTCCGATCGAGGTTAAGACCCACTGGCGATAGGGTGCCTCCGGTAACAGGCGATCCACCAGCCAAGCGGCGGTGTCGGCCGTCCGACGGCCCAGACAGCTGGGACACAGCTTTCCCTTGCAGGAGAAGGCCAACAGGTGCTCGCTCCCACACTGCGGACAACGAATCCGCGCGAAGCCATTCACCAACCGCCCGCAGTCCAGATAGGCCTCGACCGTAGGCACGACGATCTTGCGCAAGGGGCCGCTGCGGTACTCGAACCGCTCTTCGTAGGTACCCACGTACTCACAGAAGTGCTGCTCGAAGATCCGGTAGAAGCTCGTGCGCTCGGGATGGCGAGGACGGTAGATCCCCGGGGCATCGGCCGCGGTGGCCGGCCAGGTGGACAGCGATCGGGCGATAGACCCCAGCCCGGGCACGTGTGTGCACATGCCCTGCTGACCAGCAAGTCCGTGGGGGCAGTCTGGGGCTCGGCTCAGCGCACGATGGAGGTGATGTCCAAGAGGCGGTCCCATGCCCCGCGGCCGATAGCAAGCGACGGACCGGCCAGCGAACTGACCATTCGGCGACCCGCCTGATCGGGCCGGCCACCACGGAGACGAACCTGCGGACCGAGGTCGCGGCGGGCGCCCTCGGCCAGGCCTAGCGCCCGATGATCCGGGCGGTCCTGGGCGCCGGCGGGGGAGGGATTCATCCCTACAGAGGATGTCTGTTGCACAAACTTGCCTCCCATGGCAATTCATCGCAATGAAATGGAGAAGTTTGCTGGCCCTGGTAGGCGACCAGGCCATGTTCGAATCGGCCCAGCTCCTCTCGGGTTCCGACTCGCCCGCGGAGATCCGCCGCCAGCTCAGCCGCTGGTCGGCCACTGGGCGCCTGATCCAGCTGCGGCGTGGCCTCTACAGTCTGGCACCGCCGTTCGCCAAGCAGGTCCCCCACCCGTTCGCCGTCGCAGCCCGGTTGGTGCGCCCCTCCTATGTGAGCTTGGAGTCTTTGCCTCGGCGACCCGCGCTGCTCTCGGCTCGGATGCACCGAAAAGAAAGATCCCTTTACTTTTGACCCATCTTAGTAAAGAGTTCTTTCTTAGGAGGAGTTCGCAATGCGCCGAGATTCAGGAACCTTCATCCAGACAAGGAGTTACGACGAGACATTCCAGGCGTTCGTTCCCCGGCCGCTCCCCCCCGAACCGCCTCTTGTACTCGACGAGGAGCTGCGGGCCCTTTTGGCCAAGGCGGAAAGGGAGCTATCGCGACTCAACCTCGCTAGCACGCTGGTACCCAACCGGGATGGGTTCATCTACGGCTTCGTGCGCAAGGAAGCGGTGCTGACCTCACAGATCGAGGGTACACAGGCCACGCTGGAGGATCTTCTGGTTCACGAAGCCGGCCCCGATGAGCCCGGGGCGTGTGATGGGACCCTGCCTGTTGGTGAAATCTGCAACTACCGGGCGGCCCTCGACTACGCCCGCGGCCAACTGGCTGATCCTGCTGGTCTGCCTCTATCTCTTCGGCTTCTGCGCGAGGCCCACCGGCGACTGCTCCGCGGCGCCCGAGGTGCCAGCAAGGCACCCGGCGAATTCAGACGCAGCCAGAACTGGATCGGGGGCACTCGGCCAGGAAACGCCGTTCATGTTCCCCCACCTCCGGATCAGATGCCGGCGTGCCTGGATGCCTTCGAGCGTTTCATGCACCAGGAAACCGATCTCGCGCCGCTCATACGGGTGGGACTGCTTCACGTGCAGTTCGAGACCATCCACCCCTTCCTCGATGGCAATGGCCGCCTGGGACGACTTCTGATTGCTCTTCTGCTCGAGCAATGGGGGATCCTCGAGGCGCCATTGCTCTACATCAGCCTCTTCCTCAAGCAGCACCGCAGTACATACTACGACCTGCTCACCGCCGTGCGAACCGAGGGGGACTGGGAGCGGTGGACGAAGTTCTTCCTCGAGGCCGTCGCGTCCACTTCTACGCAGGCCACCGACTGCGCGAAGCAACTGAGCGTGCTCTTCGAATCCGATCGGAATCGCATGCTGGGCGTCTCCGGCGTCTCCGTCGGTGCGCTGCGATTGCTGCAGGTGCTGCCCGATCACCCGATCTTATCCGTCGCTCACGCAATGGAGCTGCTCGGGACGTCACGTCCAACGGCGACCAAGGCCATGGAGTTCCTGCTCGATCGGGGCGTTGTTGAGGAACGCAGCGGCCGCCGGCGCGACCGGCGGTATGCATACCGACGCTATCTGGACATCCTCGGAGAGGGCACGGATCTGACCGGGTAGGCGGCTGGACCGGCTCCCGCCTCCCAAGCACTGCGCCGCAAAGGGCTCTGGGCCGATTCGGCCACGGGTTCCTCGGAAACCACCACCGGCTGCGCCTTGCCCGTGGGGGCACGGATCAGGTCCTTCGCATGGGGGGCGCTCCATCACCTCCCAGGGGAACCCCTTCGAGGCCCGAGTGTTTCGCGGGCTTCTACGAGCATGAGCATATCGGAGGGACTGTGCAAGGGCAGGGGGGGCTGTGGTCCCCCAGGTTCCTGGTGACAACGGCGTCCGCACTGACCTGCATGGCGGATTGGCATACGACCGAATCTTCACAGTCCGCGACGGTTGACTCCAGGGCCCCCTCCAAGACAACGCGATTTACCGGCGCAACCTCGGCCAGTGATAGGAGCCTCTCCAAGAGGCCCCGGGATCTCGCGCGGCGGACTGCGGCATCACCGAATTGCGGGCGGTCGAGAAGAAGGTCAAGTACGACATCTGAATCGACCACCAGCCTCAAAGGAGCAGGAAGTACTCAGCCACCATCTGGGATACCGACTTGCCCGAACGCCGGGCACAGGCCTTCGCCCGTCGTACCAGCCGCTCGTCGAGGCGCAGCGTGACGTTTGTCTGCATGACTTCTTCTCCCGGGGTGACGTGGAGATGTCTTCGAAATGCACGTCGCGATGTCGTTTCTGTCACTCCATCCTGCCCGATTCCGTGGGTCACCGCATACAGATCGGCCAGGGCGTGCCGTCGGGCCGTGCGATGACCAGGTCGTGGTCCTGGTAGCTTGAGGCCGTGGCACGCTGCTCGGCTTGACGGCGACGATGGCCGGCGAGTTCGCGGGTCAGAAATGAAGGAAACGCGGCGAATCGTCCATGCCAGTCGCCTCGCGGAGCCCAACCGAGATGCGCTTCAGGAAGGCGCTGTGTGTGCGTGGTAACCGTGGACGGCCGATCTTGCCGTGATCTTGCCGGGACGTGACTTGCGACGCCAGATCGCCTCGAAGCCTCTGCGGTGCCAGCCGACGACGGTATCAGGTTTGCCCGCGGCTTCAAGGAGCCCCCCACGAGAGCAAGCAAGGCAGATGGTGTTGGTCTGACCAAAGGTGAGATTGTGCCATTGAATGAGAGATGGCCGATTGTGAGGGAGTTACGGAGTTTTCGCGGAGCACGGGCGCATCGGCGACACCCCTCCCGGCCCCGGGATTGCTGATCATCTTGGGCAGCCTTCTACCGCTTGACGATGCGTACGTTCTAACGTACTTTTATTTGTATCTTAGGAGGTACTCCAATGGACAAGGTGCCGAGGATCATCCCGATCAGTGATCTCCGTCAGGACGCGGCTGCCGTTCTGCGCAGCGTCAAGCAGAGCAAA
>CAZNJE010000103.1:0-9874 GCA_964573295.1 uncultured bacterium
GTCCGCCGACCCGCCGACCCGCCGACCCGCCGACCACGGAACCCAGTGGCGCCTTGGGCCAGGATGATCTCCTCGGCCTGACCGGTTTCACCCACCCGAACCCGAAGCAGAGCAGCATGATCGCGCAGGTAGAAGCTCGTCTCGGATTGCGCGAGCGCCTCGGCCGGCTCGGCTTCGGGCATCGTGGCAATCAACCGCTCACCGTCCTGGCCAAGGGTGACCACATGACCGGGCATGATCTCGTACCACCCGGTATATCGCGCGAGCGTCGCCGGCGCCGCTGGTCCCCGGCATGTTCTGCGATTCCTCACTCGCCAGGAACGCATCATTGAGTCCCCCGTCGTGGCTTCGGGCCGCTGGCACGCTACGTGCTTTCAACGTGGGGGTTGCGTTGCTCGGGTGGAGCCCTGAAGCCTTCGCGCAGCGCCCGCACATCGGCGCCGCTCGGCTCTTGAAACACCTGCAGGTCGAAGATCGGCACCGCCGCCAGCACGTGGTCGAAGATATCGGCCTGGATCCCCTCGTAGGCCGCCCATTCCTGGTTCCGGCTGAACACATAGATCTCGATCGGCAGCCCCTTGGGCGTCGGTTGGAGCTGGCGCACGAGAAAGGTCAGACCGGTGTGCACCTCCGGCTTGTCACGCAGGTATCCCTGCAGGTAGGCGCGGAAGATGCCCACATTCGTCAAACGCCGCCCGTTGATGGGTAGCTCCTGATCGAAGCCTCGTTCGCGATTGAACGCATCGATCTCGGCCAGGCGCTTCTCGATGTGCTCGCGGACGTAGTAGACCTTCCTGAGCCGCTCGAGCAGCTCCCGATCGCAGAACCGAATGCTGCTCATGTCGATATAGACGGAACGCTTGATCCGCCGCCCGCCCGACTGCTGCATGCCGCGCCAGTTGCGGAACGTGTCGGTGAGCATCGCGTAGGTGGGAATCGTGGAGATCGTCTTGTCCCAGTTCTGCACCGACACGGTGGTCAAGGACACATCGATCACGTCCCCGTCCGCACCGTACTTGGGTACGTCGATCCAGTCACCGGGACGCACCATGTCGTTGCTCACCAGCTGAATGCCGGCCACCAGACCCAGAATGGGATCCCGGAAGACGAGCAGAAGAATCGCCGTGAATGCACCGAGCCCGCTGAGCAGCACGATGGGAGACTTGCCGATGAGGGTGGCGATCACGACCAGGGCCACGGCGAAGATGCCGATGAATTTCGTTACCTGGATGATGGGCTTGATCGGAAGGCGCGCTGCCAGGCGTGTGGTGCTGTAGATCGCCAGGAAAGCGTTGAGCGCGGCGAAGATCACACCCACCACGGCAAGCGCGATGTAGAGGAATGCCACGGTTTCAAAGATCTCGACCACCGTGTGGTAGCGGCCGAAAACGACCGGCGCGCTGAGGTGCAAGATCAGCGCCGGCACCAGATGCGCCGCCCGGTGAAACACCTTGGCTTCGATGAGCTTGTCGTCGTAATGCGTTCGGGTGCGGGCCGCGATGCGTTCGATCACCCGTAACAGGATGTTGCGGGTGAGAAGCTGAGCCACCATCATCGCGATGAGGAGGACGATCGTGGCGAGCAACGTCACGGTGAAGTCGGTCATGGACTGCGAGAGCCCCAGGCCGATCAGCCACTGATCCAGAGCATCCATGGGCAGTCTCCCCCTACCGAAACCACGGCCGAACTGATCTTCGATCCGGCGTCCGAGCATACGCCATACTGAGAGGCGGGCAAGTACGCTTTCCCGGCTCGAGACCCCTAACCCGGGTGCGTCCGGGCCGAACCAGCCATACGACGAGGGCCGCCGTGAGACTGAGGAAGTAGAAGGAAAGAAAGCGCCAGGCCGACATGGCCAGCGCGATGCCCTCCTGCGGCAACCATCCATCGTAGATCAGCAAGAACATCACCTCAGCACCACCGGTCGCGCCGGGCGTGGGAATGAAGTTCATCGCGGTCAGACAACACCATTGCAGAACCGCGGCATGCAGTAGGTTGATCTTCATGCCCAAGCCAAGGAACAGCACACCAGATACCAGAAAGCGCGTGCTCCACTGGAAGATGGCGAGCAAGACATTCCCGGCAAACAGCCACTTTCCTGCCCCGCGCGTGAGATCGGTAACATGCTTGGCATCGGCCAGGGTACGGCGCACGTGCCCGTGGATAATCCGCAGGATCGAGAAGCGATGCCCGAAGCGATCGAGCGCGAGCAGGATTCCCAGGAGGATGAGAAAGGCCGCGGCAACGGAGCCCCCCCGCTCGGCAAACGTTCTGAGCAGGACGTTCATCCAAGTGGCCTCCGCGAGATCCAAGGCAAACCAGGCGGACGGGATCACTATCAGCGGAAACAGGGCGCTCTCGAGCGTTCCGACCATCATGAGTCCCAACGCCGTCCCCGAGCGTAGGCCTTGCTGCGTCAGCAAGGCAGCCTTGAACCCTCCCCCTCCCATTGCCGATGGACTGATGGCCGCCCCAAGTTCGCAAACCAGCACCATCCGCACGACCCGGGCGAAGGAGAGCGGATGCCGCAGGAAGCGCAGCCATCGCCACAGCCTCCATGCGTTGAAGAACCAGGGAAGCAACACCAGCACGACTGCCAAGACAAGGAAGCCCGGTGAGATTTCCAGTACGTCACCAAGCCGTGAGTGGTCCGTGCGCAGGAAGGTGTAGGTCAGATTTGCGAGCATGCCCGCCGGCAAGAGCCAGATGAGCTTCTGAAAGACCGCACCGAATAGAGACCATCCTTCCGCACTGCGACGGAGTCGCGAAGGCTGGTTAGCGAGTGACGCCATGGCGTCCTTCGAAGGCCAGCGCGGACTCGACCGGCGGCGGCGGGGCAACCGGCGCACAAATCGATGCTTGGGTCTCGGCTAGAGCTCGCCGGTCCAGCCGCGGGGAACGAAGCAGTCGCTCGTAGGCTTGAAGCAAGCATCGGAAGACGCGCTCCCAGGCGTACTCGCGTTCGACGGCCCGGCGTGCCGCCTGGCCCATCGCCACCGGGTCCGCCTCGAGCACCTCCATCATCCGCCGGGCCAGGTCGTGGACATCGCCGGGCGCGGCCAACCGTCCATGATCCGTTCGTACTCGCTCGATGAGGGCCCCCGCCCGCACGCCCACGACCGGAAGGCCGCTGGCCTGCGCCTCGACCACCGACAGGCCGAAGGTCTCGTAAGGTCCGGCGGTCACATACATGTCGGCCGATGCCAAGAGGCGTGCGAGCGCCGGCTTGCTCTCGAGGTACGGCCGAACCCGCAGATAGGAGCACGATGCCGCCCGTTCCCGAAGATCATCTGCAAGGGGCCCCGCACCCAGCAGAACTAGCCGGGCATTGAGGCGCCCGGGCAGCCGTTCCACCGCCTTGACCAGATCGATCACGCGTTTCTCGGCATCCAAACGACCGCAGTAGATCAGGATCCTGTCTTCCGGATGAAAGCCGAAGCCGGTCCAAGCCGAGCGGTCCCGATTGGCCGGATGAAACTGCCGGATGTCGACGCCCAGCGGCACGTAGAGGCAGCGTTCGACACCCAGCCCGCGCAGACGGCGCACCAACCGGTGCGAGGCGGCTACGGTGAGATCGCAGGCCTGGTAGACACGGCGTGCATAGCGGTATCCGGCATTGCGCAGGCTTCCAGCCACCCATTGGCCGGCCACCCATTGGCCGGCCACCTTCTGCGCCGGCATCCGCAGATACACCTCAGGAAAGTCGGTGTGGTAGTAGCCTACGATCGGCACGCCGGTGCGCTTGCGGTATCCGGCAGCCACCCATGGCAGTAGATAGGGACTGCCAACTTCAATCACATCGGGAGCAGCTTCGGCCAGCGCTGCCAGAATACGTCCTGGATGCCACATGAAGCGGTAAGCAGTTCCACCGGGTATGCGCGGCGCAGCGACTTCAATCTTGGTGAGGCGCCCAGTGCGGGTACAACGATCTTCCGGACCGGGCACTACTAGAACGTGCTCATGCTCGGTCATCTCAGCGATGTAGCACCGTTTCGCATCAAGGTAAGTGCGGATGCCCCCGCTGAAGGGCGTGTACCATTGCACTAGATCGCACAGCTTCATGTGCTCGTCCCATGGCGGCTCGTCTCAAGTCCTCTCGTCTTCGTTTCGTCTTCGTTACGGATGCCTGATGATCCTCTGCGTCGAATATGAGATCAGAACGAGCATCCGGTTGCCCTCGCGTTCGGTCCTCATGTTCTTTCGGTGAAACAGGCCCGCTCATGTGTTTGTAATGGCAGGCTAGGAATCACCCAATCCAGTTTTCGATATTGTGCCCCCGTCAATGCGCACTTGACGGAGGACCATGACGATGCGGGTAGCTATCTTCTCCGAGACCTTCTTGCCGAAGTGGGACGGGGTCGCCAACACCGTGTGCCATCTGCTCCAGCATCTCGAGGAGCGTGGATGGAACAGCCTGGTCTTCGCGCCCCAGGGCGCACCGTCGAGCTATGCGGGCGCGCCTGTGGTGGGCTTGCCCTGTTTCGGACTGCCTTTCTATCGAGAGCTCAGGTTGGTTCATCCTTTGGTCGATGTGGAAGAGCAGCTTCGCGCGTTCGATCCCGATGTGATCCACGTCGTCAACCCCGCGTTTCTCGGGCTGGTGGGAATCCGTCAGGCGCGCAGCCTCGGCCGTCCAGTCGTGGCTTCCTATCATACCGATCTTCCCGGATACGCCTCCGTCTACGGTGTCGGGCTCTTTCGGGAGACGCTCTGGTCGTACTTTCGATGGATTCACAATCAGGCTGATCTGACGCTGTGTCCCTCGAACTACACGCTGCGCCAGCTCGAGGCAAACGGCTTCGAACGTCTGGGTGTGTGGGGACGCGGAGTGGACGCTGACCTCTACAACCCTTATCGGCGCTCGTCCGCAATTCGCCGCCGCTGGTTTCCGGATGAGCCCGACACGCCCATCCTATTGTACGTCGGACGCCTGGCCGCCGAGAAGCGCCTGCATATGCTTCGTCCGGTCCTGGACGCCATTCCGGAGGCGCGATTGGTCCTGGTCGGTGACGGACCGCTGCGGCAGGAACTCGAAGAGCTTTTCGCGGGCACCGCGACCGTCTTCGCCGGCTACCAGGAAGGAGAGGTACTGGCCGAAGCCTATGCCTCCGGCGACATCTTCGTCTTCCCGTCGAACAGCGAGACCTTCGGCAACGTGGTCCTCGAATCGATGGCCTCGGGCGTGCCGGTTATCGCCGCCGACGAAGGAGGCCCGGTGGACCATGTGCACGATGGCGTCAATGGCTATCTGTTCGACCGGGATAGCACGGATCACCTGATCGAGCGCGTGCAGCACACGATGAGCCACCCCGTCCATCGGCTCGAGCTAGGGCTTGGCGCGCGCGCCTATGCCGAACGGCAATCCTGGAGTGATATTCTGGACGGGGTGCTTGCTGACTATTGCCGGTTGGCGCACACCCATCCGGCCACGGGGATTCTCGACGAGCGCGCCGAGGTCAGGACGGCCCCTCTCTCGGGATGGTCCGGAAGCGTCGGCGAGGGCGTGCGCAGATTGCGGAAGATCCTCATTGGCCCACCGGCATAGCCAGCCAGAAGCAATCAGCCAGGCGAAGCCAGCCAGGAGCAGTCAGCCAGGAACAGCCAGCCAGGAGCAGTCATCGACTCAAGGCGCAGTCAGCCACTGGAGCGCACGTGACAGCTGCTCCTCCCGAGGCTTGGGGGCGGGACTTGGTGCGACACGTGCTCGCGTGGTAGGATCTTGGGCTGGCCTTTGGATAGCCGCTACCTGCGTTTGCGCGGGTTTGCTTGATCGGATTTGGGCAGGAGGATATCCGACGTGAAGATTCATCTCGAGTGTATGAGCTGCTTCGTCCGCCAAGCTCTCGAATCGGTGCAGATGGCCAGCGACGATCCCATCGTCCACGAACGCGTCCTGCGCAGGGTCCTGGCCGAACTCTCCGAAATCGACATGCGCCGCACTCCTCCCGAGATGGCCCGGCAGATCCACCGTCTGATTCGGGAGGAGGCCGATTGCGCCGATCCGTATCGCGAGATCAAGCAACGCTTCAACCGCTTCGCCCTGTCCGTACTACCAGATCTCGAGCGGCGTGTGCGCACCGCCGAGAATCCGCTGGAAATGGCGGTGCGTCTGGCGATCGCGGGCAACGTCATCGACTTCGGGGTGCACGGCCACATCAACGAGGATCACGTGCGCGATGAGGTCGACCAGGTCGCCTCGGCTCCCCTCAACGGAAGTGTCGATGAACTGCGCACCGCGCTGAGCCGCGCCCGCACGGTGCTCTACCTGACCGACAATGCCGGCGAGATCGTCTTCGACCGCGTGCTCATGCAAGAGATCAATCGGCTGGAGAATGCCCCAAAGATCACCGCGTGCGTCAAGGGCCGCCCCGTGCTCAACGATGCGACGCTCGAGGATGCGCGAGAGGCCCGGCTCTTCGAGCTGGCCGATGTCATCGACAACGGGCTCGATGTGCCCGGCACGATCGTGAAGGACTCAAGCCCTGCTCTTCAGGATGCCTTCCGGGAGGCGGACGTCGTCATCGCGAAGGGCCAGGGGAACTTCGAGACCCTGAACGAATCCTCCCGTCCGGTATTCTTCCTCTTCAAGGCCAAGTGTCCGCTGATTGCCCGCCTGGCCGACCGGCCGCAGGGAAGTTTGATGCTGGTCGCCTCGCCGGCCTCGACCTCCGGTGAGCTCACTCCCCGAAAGGCATCGCCATCATCTCGATCTGCTCTTCGGTGAGTGGTGTCCCATACTCTACGTACTGGACGGTTTCGGGCCCGTCCTCTTCGAGAGGTGCCCAACCGTCGCCGTTCTTGTTGAGGTAGACCCACTGCAGGCGACCGTCTACCACCGGCACCACGCCCTTCCAGGTCACTGGAGAGCCGCCTTCGTAGGTCATCATGGGAACGGTCTTGCCTTCTTGGAGCAGTTTGACCGCTTCGTTGGCGTGGCAATCAGCACAATCTCGGCCCTTGGACTGGACGGCATGGGAGAAGTAGGGTCCGTAGCAAACGAATCGCTTGTTCTGGTAGACGATCGTCATCGCGGTCGCCGAGGTGACCTTGCCCTCGTGGTTGATCAACAGCAGCCAATCCTGCATCGGAAGAAAAGTGCCCTTGCGGCTCCCGGTCGCGAGGAAGGTGTCCATATGGCAGTTCATGCAAGCGGTCGTGGCCGCGACGTGGCAGGCGGCGCAGTCGAGCTTGCCTTCGTGAATCGTGTGCGGCCGAATGTCGGACCTGGATTCGGCATGGCAATCCAGGCAACTCGCCTTGACCGCGTTGGCATCGCGCATGGAACGGTAGCTCTGGCCATCCCCGTGTACGTCGGCGCCGCCATGGCAGTCCGCACACTGCTGCCCATGCACATCCACGTTACCGGCTACTTCGCACATCCTGTAGGTCAAGGCCTCGCGGCTATGACAGGTGAGACAGGTAGCCGTCCGCTGCGCGTAGGATGTGCTATAGCTGCACCTACCCGTTTCTTCGTTGCGCTCGGCGTGACACTGGTCGCAAGACTTTACGTGGCAGTTCGAGCAGTCCAGATCGCGGTAGGGGATGCCGGTCAGATCCATGAGCCCACCCTCTTCCTCGTACCAGTAGCGCATCCCTTCACCGGTGGCGTGAAGGCTGGTGGAGAAGCAATCATCCTCTCCAGCCGCCGATGGGAGATAAACTCCAAGGACGCAGACGCTCACCCCCAACCCCACCACTACCGTCATGGCTTTCCTCATCGGCGATCCTCCTCTCGATGGCGGCCAGTGAAGAGACGATCTGGCAACTGTATTGCAATAGGCAGTGTACGTGGGCTACCATGTATTCGCAACAAATATGCAGCCCTGGACGGCGGCAACCCGTCCGGTTGCTCACCGCTCCGAAGAGACAGGCCGGCCGACTATATTCGTCCAAATGCCTGCTAAAAAATGAGTTGCGATCCTTCACTCTCGTGCGCCGGTCGCAGACGAGGAGGTTCGATATGATGTCACCGGTTCCTTTCCTGGCGTCGCGCCGCATCAGCGAGATCGGCGCATCGGCAATTCACGAAATGACCCGTCTTTCGGCACAGATCGATGACGTCGCATTTCTCTCCTGGGCCAAGCCCACCAGTGATACCCCGGCCCACATTCGCGAAGCGGCGGTCAAGGCCATCCGCGACGGACGCACGGGCGGCTACTCCCCCGCGTCCGGGCTGCCGGAGCTTCGCGAGGCCATTGCGAAGAAGCTGTCACGCGACAATGGGATCGGCGCCAAGGCCTCTGAGGTGCTCGTCACCGTGGGCGCCATCGAAGGCCTTTCAGCAGCCATCTTCGCTGTCGTCGACCCCGGGGACGAAGTCATTCTGCCCTCGCCAACCTATTCCACGCACATCCGTCAAGTGATCCTGGCCTCCGCGCGGCCAGTGCTGGTCGAGTGCGACGAAAAGAGTGGCTTCGCGCTGAACGTGGACGCGGTGCGCCGCGCGATCACCCCGCAGACCAAGGCGATCCTCTACTGCTCACCAAGCAATCCCACCGGCACGGTCTTTCGCGAAGAGGATCTGCGACAGATCGCGGAGCTGGCCCTCGAGCACAACCTGGTCGTGATCACCGATGAAGCCTACGAGTACTTCGTCTACGACGACCACGAGCACTTCAGCATCGCATCGATCCCAGAAATGCGGGCCCATGCGATTAGCTGCTTCACTTTCACCAAAACCTATGCCATGACGGGCTGGCGCATCGGCTACCTCCACGCCGATGAAGAGATGATCCCCCAGATAACGAAGGCGCACATTCCGCTGGCCATCTGCGCGCCGGTCGTCTCCCAGCACGCCGCTTTGGCGGCCTTGGAGGGACCGCAGAAGTGCATCGCTGATTTCCGAGAGCACTACCGATTGGCCCGCAACCGAATGTGCACCCGGCTCGACCAGATGAGTCAGGTCTTCGCATATCACAGGCCGGGCGGCTCGTACTTGATGTTCCCGAGGATCTTGGATGCCGAGGCGGCAGATTCGACCGCGTTCGCCAAGAGACTTCTCCGCGAGGCACACGTGTCAACCACACCGGGAATCGCCTTCGGGCCCAATGGAGAGGGCCACGTGCGGATGTCCTTCTGCGTGCCTGAAGAGACGATCGATCTGGCCTTCGATCGCTTGGAGGCGTTCTTCCTCCACCGAACCGCTCGAGTACCCACGCGCGGGAACTCCTAGCAACCTGACTGGCGACGGGCAGGTAGACTTGGCCGGCGTCAACTCCGGACGGCCTCAAATCCGGGCGGCGACGACGCGCACCAGCTGCGCGACGACGAGGGGCACGAGGCTCAAGGGCAAGATGAGCGACCAGCCGCCAAGGCCTGGCGGGGCAATGCCCAGGACGGTGGCGAGCGGACCGATATAGGGCGCGGCAACCAGTAGCGCCAGACTGAGGGCAATCGCCGCCCAGACATAGATGTTGCGGGTAACCTCGTTCTTCCAAACCCCCGCGGCGCCCGAACGCATGTTGAACACATGCCACGTGCGGGCCAGGGCCAGCGTCAGAAAGGACACGGTCACCGCGTCGGAACCGCCCGTTTCGGAGGCTCCACCCGCGAGAGCAAAGCCAGCCAGTACCGGCACGCAGATGAGCGCCCCGTAGGCCAGAATCGCCCACCAGTGCGCGCGTGTGAGGATGGCTTCGCCCCGCGGCCGGGGAGGCATATCCATGACGTGCGGCTGGTGATGTCCCAGGCCTAACGCCAGGGCCGGAAAAACATCGCTGATCATGTTGAGATAGAGGATCTGTAACGGCAGAAGGGGCAAGGGCCACCCAAGAAGCAGCGCAACGGCCACGATCATGATCTCACCCACGTTGCCCGAGAGGTAACGTCTCACCCGATTTCAGAATAGTTTTGCCTGAGCGCAGATTTCCCTTTT
>CAZNJE010000104.1:0-9731 GCA_964573295.1 uncultured bacterium
GGGGGGGAGAGAGATGGGACGGAAGGCACGTACGATCATCGCGCCCCGCCCTTGAGTCTGCGCATTGTGGGCAGGTCCGTCCCAAGGGGGTAACCACCGTGTGGATGGCCGCCGATCGCTCCCCCGATGCGGCCCGCCCGCCGCCGGGAGCGGGGCAAGATATGCCGGATCCGACGCTACACGGACGAGATCTGGATTTGCTCGCAGCGCAGGCCGTTGAAGGAAGCGATCCCGCGCGCGAGGCGCTGCTGGCCGCCCTGCGCGTAAGACTCCTGCCGGTTGCCAAACGACGGGTGCGGGAGGAGGATTGCGAGGACCTCGTCCATGACGGGCTAAGGATCATTCTGGAGAAGCTTGCGGCGCGCTCGGTGCGCGGTCCGATCCTGATCTGGTCCTACGCAGTCCTGCGCAACGTCATCGGCAACTACTACCAGAAACGGCAGCGCCGGGGCGAGGACGTGCTCCTCCAGGAAGACCGATTGGCCGCGCCGCATGGCCACTACCAGATCGAGGAGGGTGAGGCCGTCGGCGCGGCACCGGATCTCGCCCAAGCGCTCGAACGGCTGGGCCGACAGCATCCCCGCTGCGTTGTGCTCTTCGGCTTGATCCTCGAGTGCCTGGGGGAGATCGGGGATCCGGCTGAGGCCACGCGGGAGGCCCTGCGCCGGATGCGCATACAGGATGGAGCTCCTACGCGCAACGCGCTCTACGTGTTGCTGTACCGCTGCCGCGCGCGGCTGCGGCGACTCTTGGAAGAGAAAACGGACACCAAGTCATGAAAGAAGAAATCCGCTGCATCGATCCCAACAAGGGCGCCATGCTGGCCGCCTACGAGATGGGTCTTTTGACCTCGCAGGACCGCCGCGAGTTCGAGCAGCACGTCTCGCTTTGTCCGGCCTGCCAAGAGCAGCTCTACGCCATGGCGCCGCACATGACCACCATGCAGGCCAATCCGGCCTCGCCCGGTGAGACGCTCGGCGGTGGCATGAGTGGCATGGGCAGCATGGGCGGGATGCAATCGCACGCCTTCGGGAAGGCCGGCCTGGACCAGCTGGAGAAAGAACTTCGCCGGGAGGCCGAGCGCTCCCGGCGGCGCGCCGCTGGGGAAGACCGGCCGGGCGAGGGGGGGCTCTTGCCGTGGTTGCGTGACCTCGGGCAACACTGGTGGCCCGACCGCGGCTGGAAGGGGAGTTGGACGACCTGGGTGCCGGCAACGGTCACGGTGGGCTTGTTGCTGGTGACCTTGCTCCAGCAGATTCCCTCGGGGACCGGGCCGAACTGGTCCGAGTACGCGGTGCTCGAACCTCTGCCCTATGCCCATCAGGAGGTCCGCGGAGCTACAGGCTCGGCGTCGGCCCCGAAGTCGGCCTCGACGTCGGGGCCAGCTGAGGGTGACATCGGCGCGGGGCAAGCGAGCGGCGCGCTGGCGCAGTTCGCCGACGCCGCCGCCCTCTACGAGACCGGCGACTATGCCGAGGCCGCTCCCCTGCTTGCCCAAGCGGCGGATCTGCTGGCCGCACGACCTGAAGGTGCCGGGCCCGCCGGCGAACAAGCGCGTCTGCTGGCGGGGGTGAGCTACCTGTTGGCCGGCGGCCTCACCGAAGCCCGCATCCATCTGGGCAGCGCACTGGGCGCCGACTTGCCGGTGATCGTGGATCGAGCCCGCTGGTACCGCGCCCAGCTGGCCCTGCTGCAAGGAGAGCCCGACCGCGCCCGAGAAGCGCTGAGCGAGTTGGCGGAGCATAGCCCCGGATACGGTGAACGGGCCAGGGCGCTGCTGGACCGACTGCCCGCGCAAGAGTGAGCGTGCGCCGATCAGCGGAAGAGAGTCTTGATCGCCCCCCAGCTCGATGGGGCTGCCGGCGTTTGCCCGCAGCCGATCTCCCAGGCGCCGATCTGTCCGCACCCAGGGTTGTTCTCCTCGGCGCAGGGTGACGCCGCATCGAGCCGGTAGTCGCCGGTCCACGGGGCGCACAGCAGGGGGTCTTCCGAGATGTTCCCGCGGATGCCGTACTGGTCGGCGATGCTGCCTACCCAGTCACCGCCCGCGTTGCCGTAGATGTCGCAGCAGGTGAGCTTGACGTAGTCATAGGGCGAGGCGACTGCCGCACCCTGCGAGGCAAAGGCGAGTAGACAGTTCTCGAGGACCACGGTGTGGTTGCCCGCCAGCACCGTCGCATCCGAGGCGTGGTTGCCGTAGAAGGTGCACTCCAAGATGTAGGTCTCGCTGATCTTCTCCGACCAGATGGCCGCCCCCGAGCCGGGGGAGACGTTGCCGGCAAAGGTGCAGCGCTCCACGATGTTGGGTCCCGAGATCCAGAACGTGAGTGCGCCCCCATACGAATGCGCCGTGTTGTCCTGGAACAGGCAGTCCGTGAAGTGGCTCTGGCTATCGTCGTTGAGTCGTACGGCCGCACAGAACGCGGCGGTGTTCTGGTAGAACCAGCATTCGTTGGCCACCACCTCGGCGCCGTAGCCCCAGATGGCGCCGGCGTCATGGCCTCCGATGTTCTTGACGAACTCGCAATTCTCGAGGGTGACGGTCGCGTGATGCAGGCTCATCGCCCCGCCGTACTCGCCCTGATTGTAAGTGAAGTAGCAATCGGTCAAGACCGCCGCCGACGCTTCCTCGCAGCGGATGCCCGAACCCAGATTGCCCCAAAGAATGCAGGACTCGATCCGGGGGGCACAGCCCGCGCCGATCAGGATGGCGCCTCCCTGTTCGGGATGAATGACCCCGCCTTGCAGGATCATGACGCCCGATAACACCGAGGAACCGGACTCCTCGTTCTGAAAGATCACGCCGCGATGCGGATCGGCCGGTCCGCCTTCCGGATGGAGGATGCAGGCCTGCGGGTTCCCGCTCTGTGAGCGGACGGTAACTGCCTTGCCCAAGAAGTCTAGATCGCGGTTTCCTTCGCCGGTGAAGCTGCCGTCGGTGAGCTCGATGACGTCACCGCCGGTGGCCGCGTCGATGGCTGCTTGAATGGTGGGGAAGTCTCCGGTCCCATCGGGCCTGACCACATAAGTGTCGGCGCCCGCGCCCGAGAAGGGAACTCCACAACCAATCAGGAGGATGCTGATGACTAGATGGCGCAGATCCATGATGGTCTCCCTTCGCATTCGCTCTTCGGTGATGGTTCAGTCACATCGTTCAGATCGCTCAGATCATTCGGATTGCTCGGGTCATTCGGGTCATTCGGATTGCTCGGGTCATTCGGATCGCTCGGATTGCTCGGATCATTCGGATCACTCAGATCGCGCAACCCGGGACCCACTCAGTATACCACCCGTCGGGCCGCCCTTCTATGGTAGGCTTGGCATGGAGACCCGAAGCGAAATCCGAGGCGAAAGGCCCCTGCCGCGAGGACGGAAAGCTGGTTCGCCCGAGAGGGACAGATGAACTCGTGCCAGAGGATCGGATTCCTGCGCAATTGCGCCCCAGCACTTGCGTTCCTAGCGTGTGCGGCCATCTTCGCGCCATCAGCGGCGGCTTCCGACTTCCATCATCTGGGTGGAGCAGGCTTCGAGGGGAGCGAGATTCTACCCAGCGGTTTGGATGAATGCACCGGAACCCTGGTGTACAACCATGACGGTTCATTCGAGGGGGCCTTCTCCTGGAGCTACGGCGGAGTCCAGCCGCCCTACTACGGGTCCTTTGGCGAGAGCTACGCTCCCGGCGGTGACATCCAGATCGAATGTGTGGCGCTCTGGCTCACCGATCTTGGCTACTACATCGACCACACCTGCGACATTTACATCTGGGAGGGCGGTGTCAGTGGCCCCCCAGGAGAGGTGCTATTCGTTTCACCTGGATACGCGCCTGGCCCCCCTGCGTTCTGGCCGGTGCTGTCCCAGCACAATGCGGAGATCTCCCACTACGTCGTGTCGCAGGACGAGTTCACGGTAGGCTACTGGCCCAACTGGCCGGATGCGCTCACGGGCTGGTTCTTGGGAGAAGACCTCAATGGCTCCGGCGGCCATCCCTGGACCTGCATCGCGCCCGGGCAAGGCTACCCCGAGGGTTGGCAGCATCCGCAGGTCGTTTGGGGCGTCTCGAACTCGGTGGGGATCGGCTACTACTATACAGAACCCACCGGCGCCGAGAGCCGGACCTGGGGGAGCATCAAGGCGCTGTTCTAGGCGGCGGCGCCCGCGCCTTCGGTGCGGGATGTGGGAACACCGGTCCAACAGCGGCGAGCTGAGGGCGATCAAGCAGGTGTGCCAACGGTTCGGACGGCAAGGCAAGTCAGCGCGCAAGCGGAAGTCACCTGCTGACAACAGCCTCCCTGGCATGCATACTCCGCGTCATGATCGCCTACAGGATTCCACAGCGTCTGCCCACGGTGGGCATTATCGGTGGCGGCCAGCTCGGCAAGATGATGACCCAGGCCGCCAAGCGCATGGGCTGTCCGGTCCACATCCTCGACCCGACGCCCAGCTCACCCGCGGCGCAGTTGGCCGACCGGGAAACGATTGCATCGTTCGACGACCCGGTTGCCCTGGCCGAACTGGTCACCTCGTGCGATGTCACGACCTACGATATCGAGCACATCGCCGTCGCGGCGCTCGAGGCGCTCTGGAATGAAGGACACCACATCTACCCTTCGCCACGCGTCCTGGCGGTCATCCAGGACAAGCTGGCGCAGCGGGGCCTGTTTACCGAGGCCGGCATTCCGCAGCCCAGATTCGAGCCGATGCCGGCCCCGGACCCGGGTTTCATGCGCCGCTTCGGGTTCCCGCTGGTTCAGAAGGCACGGCACGGCGGCTATGACGGCAAGGGAGTGAAAGTACTCAGGTCCGAGGCCGACATCGATCAGGCACTGCCGGTCGATTCGTTTCTCGAGCCGCTCCTCGACCTCGATAAGGAGTTGGCGGTGATGGTCGCCCGCAGCCGTGAGGGGGCTATCACGACCTACCCGGTGGTCGAGATGGTCTTTGAACCCGCCGCCAACCTGCTCGATCTCCTGCTCTCTCCCGCGCGCATCTCCGCTGAGCTGACCCGGCGCGCCCAGGAACTGGCGGTGCGGACGGTGCAGGCGCTCAGTTGTGTTGGCGTATACGGTGTCGAGATGTTCCTGACCCGATCCGGCGAGTTGCTGATCAACGAAGTGGCGCCGCGTCCGCACAATTCCGGTCACTACACGATCGAGGCCTGTCATACGCACCAGTTCGAACAACACCTTCGGGCCGTCTTGGGCCTGCCGCTTGGATCAACGACGCAGATGGCGCCCGCGGCGATGGTCAACCTGCTGGGGGAGCCGCACGCCCACGGCCGGGCAGCCGTGATCGGTCTACACGAAGCGCTGGCCATCCCCGGCGCCCGGATCCACATCTACGGCAAGGCCGAGACGCGGCCGTTCCGCAAAATGGGGCACGCGACGGTGCTGGCCGATGACATCGAGACGGCGGCCGAACGCGCGCTGCTCGTCAAACAGACGCTTCGCATCACAAGCGAGCAGCCCGACACGTGCGGGGGGACACATGACTGAGCCGCTGGTCGGCATCATCATGGGCAGCGATTCGGACCTGCCGGTCATGAAGGCAGCGGCGGAGATGCTCGAGCAGCTGCAGATTCCGCATGAAGTGACCATCGTCTCGGCTCACCGCACGCCGCGGCGCATGGTGGCCTACGGGGAATCGGCCGAGCAGCGCGGCCTGAAAGCGATCATTGCCGGGGCCGGCGGTGCGGCGCATTTGCCTGGTATGGTCGCGGCCCTGACCACCGTTCCGGTGATCGGTGTGCCGGTCAGAACGTCGTCGCTGTCCGGGCTCGATTCGCTGCTCTCGATCGTGCAGATGCCGGGCGGGATCCCCGTGGCCACCGTTGCCATCAACCAGGCCAAGAACGCCGGGCTGCTGGCGGCGCAGATCGTGGCCACTTCCGATGCCGACCTTCGAGCTCGATTGACCGAGTTCCGTGACGCAACCCGCCAGGAAGTGCTCGATAAGGCCGCGCGACTCGAAGCGAGCGGATTCCGCGAGTACCTCGGGGGGTAGCCTGAACGGGTGTTCCTCCCGAGAACCTCACCCGCAGTGTTCCGTCGCCAAGGGTCCCCAACAGAGGCGCCGGCGTCCGGCTTCGTTGACAATCGAACCTGCTCCGAAGAGAATGGTTTGCATTAGAAGTGCTTATCTACTGTAGGTCCCTTCGTAACCGGGGGGCACGACACCACTCAGGGGAGGAACCCATGCCGCATCGACGTGAGCTGGTGGAGTTCATCGACGCTAACACCGAGTCGATGGCCAAACGCTGGCTGGAAATCGTCCGGCGCCATTCGGGCACGAGAACCTATCACACCTGGGCGGAGGAGGACTTGCTCCCGCGCGCCGTCGACGTGTTCCGCAACCTGACCGAGTCGATCCCGCGTCCGACAATGAAAAAGCCGGTGGCCGAGTACTACACCGCCCTCGGGCGCCAGCGGTGCCGGGAGGGTTTCGCGATCTCGGAGGTCGTGCAAGCGTTGATCATCACGCGGCGCGTGCTGTGGTTTCGCGTCCAGGCCGAGCACTTCCTGGAGAAGGGGCTGACGCTGGAGCAGACCGTCGATCTCTACAACCGGGTGCTGCTGTTCTTCGATCGGGCCATCTACTACGCGACCCAGGGATTCGAGGAGGCGTCCCGGATCGAACGGCCCACGAGGACCCGAGCGGTGGCGCAATCGTAGGTCCGAGCGGCGGATCCAGCGAAGACCGAGCGCAGAGTCCAAGGCGGCACCGATCCGGAACCCGAATGGAAACGGAAACCGGGTCGTCGCGACTTTGCAACGACCCGGCCGATCAGCAAGAGAAGCAGGAAAACTAAACAGAGACGTCGCGCCCCTAGCTACTCGTCTGCGTCTTTGCACGCTGGACGGGGATGCGATTCCCGTTCGCGGCCAGCCACGCATCGAACGTTTGGAGATCGGGGTTGAGCGAGCGGGACAGCTCGAGGTCCCGGGCTCCGACGAAGTCGGCATTGAAGTCGCGTTTGAACTGGAACATGTTGCCCAGATCGTCCGCGCCGGGGAAACCGAACCCGCGGAATACCTCCGGGGGCACGTCGTTGTAAGCGACCTCCTCGCCAAGGGCCTTCGAAAGGGCCGCGGCCATCTGGCGTCCGGTGAGATTCTCTCCCGCGATGCCCACGGTCTTGCCGACCAGGTCACTGCCTCGCATGAAGACACCATACGCGCAGCGTCCGATGTCCTCCGCCGCAATCCCCGGCAGCAAGGTCTCGCCCATGGGAAGCGTGATGGCCAGGCGGCCGTTCTCCCCTCGCTTCGGCTCCATGCCGAAGTGGATGAGGTTGTCCCAGTAGAAGGCGGTCAGGAGTAAGGTCGTGGGCACGTCGTGATCGAGGAACGCCTGGTTCGCTTCCCCCTTGGCGTCGAAGTGCGGGACCTTGTACTTCTCCATCAGGGTCGGCATGCGCTCGTCATCGAGCGGCATCCACTGGCGGGTGTCTTCGAGGGTCGACCAAACGACGTGCTTCAGGCCTTCGGCGGCCGCGGCTTTGGCGATGTTCTCCGCTTGCGCCAGCTCCCGTTCCGGCGAGAAGTGGTCCCAGAAATTTGTGACGCCAAAGGCGCCGTAGGCACCCCGGAATGCTCTCTCGAGGCTGTCGAGATCGTCCAGATCCGCTTCGGCGACGTCGGCGCCGCGCTCGGCCAATGCCCGTGCTTTCTCTGAGCCCGCATTGCGGGTGATGGCCCGCACCTGGAACGGGCTTTCCGGATCAGCCAAGATGGCCCGCACCAGCCCTCCGCCTTGGGCGCCGGTGGCTCCCACGACAGCGATGATTCTCTTGTTCAACATGTATGGATCCTCCCCTTCATGATCATTCATGATCATTCATGATCATTCTCATGCTCGATCTGCAAACGAATCCGTGGAAGGACGGCCCAGACGCGGCCGTCGCGCCGCAGCGACCGTCGCGCCGCCGCAGCCGTCACGCCGCCGCAGTCGTCACGCCGCAGCGACCCACCGCAGGTTGTCCTGTGAGCCGTGCATACCCGGAGACCGCATCCGGGATCCAGAACTCGGTTGCAAGTCCGCCGCCCAAGCGACTCAGTCACACACCCCTTTCGCCGCGCCCCTCTCGCCGCGAGGGGGGCGGTGAGGAACCGGTGTGGTATGCTTTCGGGAGCACCAAGACTGGGGATCGGCAATGAAGCGGTCGGTGATGCTCCACAGAGTGGCCAGCATTCTGGACATGGCGGCACAGGAACACCCGCACCCGCTGCGGGTGGCGATCGATGGCCCCGACGCGGCCGGCAAGACGACGCTGGCCAACCAGATCGCCTACGCGCTCGAGCACCGGCAGCCGAACTTGGATCTTCCGGCAGAGACTTCCCATCAGAATCCGCGCACGAACTCTACCGCCGGTGGGACGATCCGGAACGAATGGCCAGCCTGATCATCGAGAACGATGATCCGGACTATCCTAAAATGCGTTGGGCGTAGGGGCCTTTGATCGAGGACACCGCCATGAACGAGATCGACTCTTCGGAGAGACCCGCTTGCACGGCGCCCGAGGGTGACGATTCAGGGCGGATTGCCAAGTTCTATGAGGATCATGCCGATTGGTGGCACCTGCTTTCGAAGCCCGCCGACTACACCGACGAGGCCGCCTTCTTCCACCGGTTGATCCAGGAGCATGCGCGGCCGCCGGCCCACTCGATGCTCGAGCTGGGCGCGGGAGGCGGGAACAACGCATCCCACCTCAAGCGCCACTACCAGATGGCGCTTACCGACCTATCGGCAGTCATGCTCGCCCAAAGCGCCCGGCTGAACCCCGAGTGCGACCACGTCGAAGGCGACATGCGCTCGCTGCGACTGGGACGCACCTTCGACGTTGTGTTCGTCCATGATGCGGTCATGTACATGCTTACCGAAGCAGATCTGCGCGCCGCTATCGAGACCGCCTGGGTCCACTGCCGGGAGGGCGGGTTCGCCCTCTTCGCCCCCGACTGTACCGAGGAGACCTTCTCACCGTCCACGCGCCACGGTGGACACGACGAAGCCACGGTCACCGATGCAGGGCGGGAAACGGGCAGGGGGTCGAGCCGGCATCCCCGGGGGCTGCGGTACTTGGAATGGACCAGCCGACCCGATCCGGCCCGGCCGCGCATCGTGACCGAGTTTGCCATGTTGCTACGGGAGGGCGAGAGCGTCCACTGCGCGCACGACACGCATGTCATGGGCCTCTTCCCGCGTGCCGTTTGGCTCGAAAGCCTTCGCGGCCAGGGCTTCGAAGCCTCCAGCGTGATGGACCACTACGGCCGAGAGATCTTCTACTGCCGGCGTCCGCTGGGCCGGATGACCTAGCCGGGACGCCATTTCTTGCATCCACGCAACCTGGCCCCTTGGTTCTGGTCCCCGGTGCTCCCTCTCACATTCACACGGGCAATCGACGATGCGGAGTCTAGTTCGTCACCGTCCGTTCGGGCGACCCGCAGCGGATGAAACGAGTTGCAGGCCACGAGCGGCGAGGCAAGCTGGCCGGCTTCTCAATTCCACCGGCTTTGGTCAGCCTGCATGTGCCGTGGCGGGTGGCCGGCCTCCAGGCTCCGCTGTCCACGGGCGACTGTCAGGCTCCGTCGTCCACGGCCGATCGTCAGCCGATCTTCAGCTTTCCTCCTCCCGTGGACCGCACGCGTGGGAGAAGCCGATCTTGGCAAGGTCTTGGCACGGCCGAGTCCTATAACCCATTTGATATCAGTAAGTTAAGTTTTTTGCCCCGGGGCAAA
>CAZNJE010000105.1:0-9595 GCA_964573295.1 uncultured bacterium
GCTATCGCGGGCTCTTCATCAAGGCGCAAGACCTGTTCGAGGAGATGTATCAAAGCCTGGCCGACCGCTACTCACGCAAACTGCTCAATCGCTTGATCCGCCACCCGAAAGTGAAGGCCTGGCTCAAGCGTCACCCGCGGTTCCACGTCCATTTCATACCGACAGCAAGTTCTTGGCTCAATATTGTCGAGAGGTTCTTCCGAGATCTGGACGACAAGCGGATTCACCGCGGCGTGTTTCACAGTGTGCCTCAGCTCATCGACGCGATCATGGAATACATCGAGCAACACAACACCGACCCCAGGCCGTTCATCTGGAAGAAGACCGCGGACGAGACCATAGAGAAAGTTGGCAGAGCCAGGTTGGCCCTGGATAATGCCCCAACAGAGTGAATCACACCACTAGCCTCCATAGCCAGCTACCGAGGGGGGCAGACGGGTCATCCTCGATCGCCGGTCTACACTCCGCCCGTTCCATGCCGGCCCATTCTCAAGAGAAACTGGGTGGCCAGGACTTCCGATCTGTTGTAGCCTCATTCCACTACAGGACTGTGATGGATGCGAACTACGTGCGGTGTTGAAGGGCAAGGTGGGAGAATGGGGAGTTCGGCAGACAAAGCGGCATCACCGGAAGGCAGCCAGGTGAGGCCGAGACGCGGCCATTACCAGGGGAGAACCAGAACGCAGTGACCGCCGTTGCCGAGATCGATGGCCACGCGAAGGTGCCCGCGCGCTTCCTGCTCACGGTCCTCGGAAGAAAGCCACAGCCCGCCCGCTATGCGCTCAGTGATAGGCAGGCGGAGGCGCAACTAGCGCCACTCGCGCTGGTCGATTTGCTTCTGGAAAGCGAGCGACCGCATTGCGTGGTCGCCCTATGCACGCCCGAGGCCAGAGCGGAAAGCCTGCCTCTGCTGGAAGCGGGCCTTGGGGGTCGCTGTGAGGTGAAGCCGATTGACGTCCCGGCTGGCGACGCCCAGGCGGATGTGAAGACCTATCTCTCACGCGCCGCCAGTGCGATTCCTGCAGATTCCGGGGTCGAGCTCATCGTCGATGTTACCCACGGCTATCGGCACTTCTCGTACCTCACGTATCTGGCCGTCCTCTACCTCGTCGGTCTTCGCGGTGTTCGTTTGCGCGGCGCCTACTACGGCCTTCTCCGGAAGGACGATGTCAGTCCGTTTCTGGACTTGCGCCCGCTCCTGGAACTGCCCCGCTGGTTTCATGCGCTCGAAGTGCTGCGCGAGACGGGCAGCGCGCTGCCAATGGTTGCGACCCTGCGCGGTGGGCACCAAAACCAGTCCGCTCGCACCATCGCACGGGAGCTGGGACAGATCTCGGAGGGCTACCTGTCGGGTTTGCCGCTGGAACTGGGCCAGCATGCGCGGCAGTTCCGTGACCAGAGGTTGAAGCCGCTGAAGAAGGTCCTCGATGGGGACCACAGCCTGCCCCTCGCCGCCGAACTGGTCGAGCGATTGCGGGAGATCCTCGAATCCTTCGCTCTGAAGGATCGGTTCACGGGAGACGGTTGGAAACACCGAGTCCAGCTCTCGCAGCCAGAGCTGGAGCGGCAGGGCCGGATCATCGACGACCTCTTTCGACGGGAGAGCATCTCGACGGGTCTTGGCCTGCTGAACGAATGGACGGTGTCTTGGGTCTCGTGGCGCCTCGGCGAAACTTCCGGGTGGCTGGACTTTCATGGGACGCGCCGGTCCGCGGCCAGCCTCCTCAGCGCCATGGCAGCCGTTGGAGATGATCCCGATCTCGGCGAACTCCTGACGGGCGACCAGCGCGCGCTCGGGGGATTCTGGGGCGGCCTGTGCCAGCTTCGCAACGCCTACCACCATCACGGCATGCGGGCGCAACTGCTCGTTGGGAACCCTCAGATCTCCGAGAAGCTCAAGGAGGTGCGGAACTACTGGGAGAACGTGCTTCGTTCGTGCCCGGGCTTCTCGCTTGCGCTTGGCACCTCGCGCGGCGGCAGAGTCTTGGTCAGTCCCATGGGGAAGCGTCCGGGCGTGCTCTTCAGCGCATTGCACGCCTGTCGGGCAACCGGACAGGCTGAACCCGCTTCATGCCTTGTGATCTGCTCGCAAGAAACGGAAGGGTTGATCGCCGAGGCAACGGAGCACGCAGACTACGAGGGGGCCATTGTAACGCTTCGCCTGGAAGACCCGTTCGGCGGGCGCCCGGAGATCGAGCGTCTCGTGAAGGCAGCCCGGCCGCCGCTGCTGGGCGCCGACGAGGTGCTCGTGAATGTGACGGGCGGGACGACGCTCATGGGCCTGGCCGCCGAGGCGCTGGCGGACGCGGCGCGCAAGCTCGCGCGTCCGGTTCGCAGGTTTGGCTTGATCGACCGCAGGAGGCCGGAGCACCAGGAGGCGGACCCGTTCCAGACCGGTGAACCGTTCTGGCTGGACAGCGCGGAGGGTGCCGATGGCAACGATGATTGAAGCCACCTACAGAGTCGTCACCCCGCTCTTCTGCGAGGGCGCAGACGGTCGCCGAGCCGAACTCCGCATGCCCAGCTTCAAGGGAGTGCTGCGCTTCTGGTGGCGTGCCCTGGCGTGGTCGCGATGCGGCGGCGATCTGGATAAGATCCAGAAGAAGGAAAATAGGCTTTTCGGAAGCACGAGGACAGGCCAGTCGCGGGTCCTCATGCGCCTCGTGCCGGCTTCGGGGATGGCCACGGTCTCGATCGGTACCGTGCTGACCAAATCGAAGTCGAACACGAGGGTCGTCGGAGAGGGCGTCCGCTACCTGGGCTACGGCGTCATGGAGGCCTTTAGCAGAAGGCCTAGCGACGGCCGTCTCGGAACGCAGGCCGGACAACTAACCCGCTGTTGCCTCCGCGCCCCCGTCGAGTTCACTGTGCAGCTCCGGGCGCGTGATCTGGGTCAGGAGAACCTGGACTCGCTGACGAACGCGCTGATCGCGGTCGGAACGCTTGGCGGCCTGGGCGCCAAGGGCCGGAAGGGCTTCGGAGCATTGGTGCTGCGGTCTCTCCGGATCAACGACGCGGACAAGTGGTCGGCCCCGGGGACCGTGGACGAATTGGAGACCGCGATTGCTGCCTTCTACTCCGGCGGAGTATCAGATGCCCTGCCCGAGTTCACGGCAATGTCCGGGGGAACCCGTCACGTCCTGCTGTCCGCGGACGCAAGCGAGTCCATCGACCTGCTCGACCTCGTCGGTCGTGAGTTGGTGCGCTTCCGAAGCTGGGGGCGCAACGGGAAGATCCTCCGCAACGTCGACTCGGAGAAGCTGTTCAGGGATGACCACGACCTCATGAGAGAGAAGGCCGAGCGGCCCGCAGCTCACCCACGGCGCATCGCCTTCGGTCTTCCCCACAACTACGGGAACCGGAGGGAACAGCAGGTCGGCCCGGATGGCGCGCATCTCCACCGCCGGGCGAGCCCGCTCTTCATCCACATCCACGAGTGCGGCGAGACCCCGGCTGCGGTCGTCTCGTTTCTCCCGGCGCGGTTCCTGCCCACGGGCAAGTCCGACATCTCCGTGGGAGGAAAGAGGGTCGCGCAATCCCCCGAGAGCGAGTTGTACCGCCCCATTCACGCCTTCCTCGACCGCCTGCTCGATCCCGGGCAGCGCAAAGAGCTGTTCACGAGCGCCGTGGAGGTGCGGCCGTGACGACGCGCCTCGACTTCTCCATCGGCCCGGTGCAGGGGTTCGTAGCGCAATCACGCCGCACGCGCGATCTCTGGGGCAGCTCCTACCTGCTGTCGTTCCTTTCCGCTCACGCGATGCGCGGCGCGCAGAAGGCCGGCGGCCGCATCGTCCAGCCCTTCGTCGATGACGACTCGCTCTACCGGTGGGTCACGGGTGTGCGCAAGGGCGATGCACCCCGCATCGGCTCGGTGCCCAATCACTTCGTCCATGAGGTCGATGGCAATCCTTCGGACGTCGCCAAGCAAAGTATCGACGCCCTCGATACCGCTTGGAAGCGCGTGTGCGACGCCGTCTGGAAGCGCTTCGTCGAACACGTATGCGAGGCCGGAGAAGGAACGCATGGAATCTGGGAGCGGCAGACGGTCGGATTCTGGGATGTCATGTGGACAGCGGGAGATGCCGCTTCGCCAGGCGGGCTGCTCGCCCGACGAAAGCACTGGCGTGGCCACAGACTACCGGACGAGTCGGGCGACAAGTGTACGGTCATGCACGACTTCCAGGAACTCTCCGGACATGTCCGGGCGGAGAGCCGCGCCAGCCGCGAGAAACAGGACGCGTTCTGGGGTCGCATCCGGAAGCAAGTCGGCCCCCTAGACCTGCGGGAGGACGAGCGGCTGTGCGCCATCGCACTGGTGAAGCGCTTGTTCCCGAAGGTCGCAAGCCAAGCTCTCGGCTGGGACGTGGACACCTCGCACTGGCCGTCAACGGTCTATGTGGCCGCGCTTCCTTGGATCCGGCGGGCGACAGCGATCGCGCCGGAGCAGGCCCGCAAGTATGCGGAGGCCGTCAAACGCTCAGCGTCGTCTGGCACCCTGCCCCAGCGGCGCCCCTCGTTCCCCGGCCTCGATCAGGACCGCGGCGGGGACTTCCACAGGCTCGACGCGAACTACTTCCATCGGGGGTTCGTGGAGGACGAGCGCCTTTGCCCGCTCGCGAACGACGCGCCGAGTGACGCGCGTGCAGGGCTGGCGCGCTTGCTCGGCGACCTGCAATCTTCCAGGGACGAAGCCGGCCAGACTGTCGGCCTTGCCCCCACGTTCTACGCGCTTCTCCTTGCCGATGGCGATCGCCTCGGAAGGATCGTGGGCAGCTTGGGAGGTGAGCGCGTTGGACGCGCCCTGTCGACATTCACGGCGAGCGTCCCAGAGATCGTGCGGAAACACAGCGGAGTCACCGTCTATGCGGGCGGAGACGATGTGCTCGCAATGCTGCCAGTCTCATCGGCACTGGCTTGCGCGTCCAAACTGGCCGACGGCTATGCAGAAGCCTTCAACGGCGTCGATTCGACGACGCAAGCGACTCTCTCCGCTGGAGTCGTTTTCGCGCACGTTCGGCTCCCGCTCGGTGCGGTCATCGGCGAGGCGCACCGCCTGCTCGACGACGTCGCCAAGGATGCGAACGGACGAAACTCGCTGGCAGTCGGAGTGCTCAAGCGCGGGGGTTTGCACTGCGAGTGGGTGACGACGTGGACCCGGCGATCCCCCGGTGTCGGATTGTCGCCTGCCAAGGACGTGATTCAGAATCTCGCTGCGCGCCTGGCGAGAGAGGCGACAGATCCGCGGCTATCGTCCGGGCTTCTCTACCGGATCCGGGACACGCTGAGCCTTCTCTGCGACTGGCCTCAATGGTCTCCCGGTGCGTGGGGCGCGCTGCCGGCGGACCTCGACGTCCGCGCTTTCCTTCACGCGGAAGTCTGCCGCAGCCTAGCGGATCGAACTGCGGAGACCCCGAGTGCCGGTGCTGACGAGCTGACCGACCTGCTCGTGAGGCTTCTTCACCCTTCGCGCACGTCGAATGGCACGGGCAGCGTGGACAGCACGAAGGCGGGTGTCGATGCCTATCTTCTCGCGCGGTTTCTCGCGGCTCCTGCGCACGAGGAGGACGGCCCATGATCGGCATCCAAATGGAACCCATCGACACACTTTTCTTCCGCGATGGAACGCCCTTCTCGGCCGGAAGCGCATCACAGGAGGACGTCGGGGGTCTGTTCCCTCCCCACCCAGCCTCGATGGCGGGTGCGCTCCGGGCGGCAATCGCACGCCTCAACGGGTGGACGGGAAACGGACGCTGGCCGCAGCAGCTCAATGACACGCTCGGGGACGGACCGAACGACCTGGGCCAGATCTCCCTGACCGGTCCGTTCCTGCTGCGCGACGGCCAGCCACTCTTCCCGGCCCCTCGTCACTTGTTGGGCTCGAGCGAGGGCGGCGTATGGCGACCGCGCACCATCCTCCGTCCAGGCAGCCCGATCGCCTGCGACCTTGGCGACGAGGTTGTCCTGCCCGAGGTGCCGCCGCACGGCGGCGGCGTCGAGGTTGCGGATCTGAAGGCCGGAGATGGCTGGTGGCTCACTCGCCTGGGTCTGGAGGCCGTGCTCCGGGGCGAGGTCCCGCCATCGACAGAGGTGATGCCGAGCAGGGACCTCTGGCGCGAGGAGCGGCGCATCGGTCTCGAGCGAAACGACGCCTCGCGTACGGCGCAAGAGGGCATGCTCTACAGCACGCGACACGTCCGTGCGCTACGGGGCGTCGCACTTGGGGTTCGGATCTCTGGGCTCCCTGAAACCTGGGCCCTGCCTTTCGGTCAGATTGTCGCGCTGGGGGGCGAGGGCCGGCTCGCCGAGTGTCGCCAATGGCAAGGCGACCTAGCAATCGACATGCCGCTGACGGAGATCGGGGCCGGCCGGCGGCTCGCCCTCATCGCATTGTCGCCGCTCGACCTCGAGGAGGCCTTCTGCCGTGGTAGCCAACCGCTGACCGCCCTCGGCAATGCTCGGGTCGTCTCAGCCTGCCTCGGCCGACCGCAGCGCATCGGGGGCTGGAACTCGCTAACGCGCAGACCGCTTCCCCTTCGGTCCGTGCTGCCGGCGGGAAGCGTCCTCTTCTGCGAGCTGCCCAAACCCGGGGCGCTCCGCGCAGCAGTCGCGGCCAGCGACGGGCTGCCACGCATCGGGGGGAGGCAGGGTTGGGGCTTCGGCATGGTGGCGCTGGGATCCTGGCCAGAGGAATCGGAGGTAACTTCATGAAGACGGCAATGCTCGGGCTCCTCGCGGAGACCCCGATTCATCCGGGTACCGGGCGCAGCATGGGTGTCGTGGACCTCCCTGTGGCGCGAGAGGCCGCAACGGACTACCCGGTGCTCGTAGGGTCCAGCCTAAAGGGAGCGCTGCGCGACAAGTCCGAGACGACGGCGAGAGTCGAGGCCGACCAACGCTTCGGCAGACCTGACCAGGCTGGCGACCTCCTCGTTTCGGATGGACGCCTGCTGCTCCTGCCGGTGCGAAGCCTGACGGGTTCGTACCGCTGGGTGACCTGCCCGCACATCATCGAGCGGTACCGACGGGATCTATCGCGGGCCGGGCTCGTGCCCAAGCCCGACGTGCCGGCGGTGGCATGTGGGGCCGCGCAGGCAAACGGCAATGGCAGCCTGTTCTTGGAGGAGAGGCAGTTCAGCATCAACGGCGCGCCGACAAACGGACTCGTGGACGCCTTGGCGCCACTCGTGCTCCACACAGACAGCCGGCAGCGATTGGGTTCGCAGATCGCCGTCCTGCACGACGACGATTTCTCCTGGTTCGTTCGCTACGGCCTGGCCATCCAGGCACGCAATGTCCTGGAGGACGGAACCAAGAAGAGCAAGAACCTCTGGTACGAGGAGACGCTTCCGCCGGACACCGTGATGTACGCGCTCGTGCTGGGCCGCAGTGCCGAGGCGCTTGCCGCGTTGTCTGCCCTCTTCCCCGAGGATGATCCGTACCTGCAGGCGGGCGGCAACGAGACGGTGGGGCACGGCTGGTTTGCTGTGAGTGTGCGCCGCGCGCGCGACGGAGGTGCTGCATAATGACAGTCGAGCAGCGCCGTGCGGCCAACGCCATGGATCGTGTCAACGAGCTGAGCCACAGGTACAAGTCCAACAAGGACTTCAAGAGGCGGTACCGCGCGTATGTGGACCGGCTGTGCCCGACTATCGTCATGAATGGGCTGGGGCAGGCGCTCGCTACCGAGTGCGCGGCGGCCGGATCCGCTCCACAGAAGGACGATGAATGGGCGCACCGCGAACTCTACGAGAGTCTGCAAAGCTGGCTCTGCAGGGAGGACGGCGGAGTCTATCCGTCCAAACCCGACCTCCTCGAGGCGATCATGTCGCACAACGAGTCGCTCTACCTCCGCGCTCAGGCCGAAACCTTGGCCTGGCTCGACTGGCACAAGAAGTTCTGCCGGGCCACGTTCCCGCAGAGCGAGGAGGATTGACGTGGCCCGTCCGCTCTACTCGACTGCAGTACAGCAGCCGACCACTCGCGGTCCCGAGGGGAACGCCGGGTTGTGGTTCGACAAATTCTGTGACCGATGGCGCGACAGCGGGCCCGCGTGGTCGATGGCAGCCGACGACAGCGGTAACCCGAAGCTCGAATGGATCTGTGGACTCGCGGACGGTTCGGTTGGTGCGCAGGCCCACATTGGAGAGTTTTCTTGTCGCCTGATGCAGTTGGTCACGCGGCGCTCCGGTCAGGTCGCGGTGTTCAAGACTGAGTCTCGGTTCGTGACCGGACTCGGTCGGAGCCATCCTGTCGAGAACGGCTTCGCGTGGCATCCGACGCTCGGCGCGCCCTATCTGCCGGGCAGTTCGATCAAGGGCATGGTGAGGGCGTGGGCACGAGAACAGGTTGAGCCTAGTCCCAATCGCGACATCGTGGCACGCCTCCTCGGTGAACCCGGCCGGGCGGGTAGTGTTTGCTTCCTGGATGCGGTGCCTGTCGCTCCGGTGCAGCTCGAGGCCGACGTGATGACGCCTCACTATGCCGGTTGGAGCATGAACGACCCACCCGGTGACTGGTGTTCTCCGACGCCGATTCCATTCCTCACTACGGCTGCCGGGACGAAGTTCCTGTTCGGCGTTGTTCCGTGTGCTCCTCTTGAAGACGGAGATCTGGACACGGTTTTTCGCTGGATTGAGTCCGCGCTTGCGTGGGCCGGCGCCGGCGCGAAGACCGCTGTCGGCTACGGCCGTATGGTGCGAGATGAAGCGGCCACAACGCAGTTGGTGGAAAGCGTGCGCCGACAACAAGAGCGAGTAGAGGCCGAACGCGTCGAAGGAGCGCGCAAGGCAAGGCTCGGTCCGCTCGATCGTGAGTTGGAGGAGATCGCGCAGGCGGAAGCTAGCCTGGCTCCGCACCTGGCGTGGATGAAGGCGGTCGAAAGCGGTCACTGGCAGGAGCAGCCTGGTACCGAGCACGACGTCCTCGAACGACTCAAGGTGGAGATGGAGAGGGCGGGGAAGTGGAAGCCAGTTTCGGCGAAGAAGCGGCCGGACAAGGACAAGGAGCACCTGCGGACGCTGCGCGTGATGAGGCTCATGGAGCGGAGCGCCGGAAATTGATAGAGCAAACGGTTGCGAGACAATGGCTGCGGAATCGGCTAGCCTGGGGCTTCTCGCCACCGGGCCCCCACACCACCCGGTAGCGCGGGTCCGCACCGGGCGGTTCACGATGATGGAGCACACGACAGGTGTCATGCGCAGCCATGGGCCTTCAGCTAGAGGTCGCGGACCGAAAAGCAGCCCTCTGACCCTTCAGCCAAGCATTCGTCATCCCGATCTGCGTCGCGAGGGACTTCGACAGGTGCCAGTAGCTCTTGCGACTGATCGCTGTCAGGATCGCCTCGCGCTTGCACGTTCCCAGAGCCAGCAGATTCTGCACCTTGGTGCGCGCCCGGCGCCGCTGCTTCCAGTGGCACATCCGGATGCGACGGCGAATCCAGTGGTTGATCTCCGGAAGCGGTCGGTAGCAGTCCGAGATGCCACGGTGGGGATGCCGAGCAGCCGCTCACCACGGCCCCCTGGTTTGGGGATGCTCTTGCGTCTCACCGGCGACGGCTGATAGCTGCCGTCCAGCACGGCTGTGCGGATGGCGGGCC
>CAZNJE010000106.1:0-3314 GCA_964573295.1 uncultured bacterium
ATAACCCATTTGATATCAGTAAGTTAAGTTTTTTGCCCCGGGGCAAAAATGGAGACACGATGTTGCAACACGTGCCGCAACACAGATTGCAACTCGGACAACTAGGGCCGAATCACAGTGCCTGCCTGTGGCGTGAGTTTCTGTCTAGTCGCAGCCCCGCCTGTCCTCGGTTCGGGCTGTCCTCGGTCTGGCCCGCTTGCAGCTCCGCCTGTCCTCGGTTCGGCCTGTCCTCGGCATCGCATCCTCCCGAGCCCGCAGGCTGGGGGGAGAGGGCGTCAGGATTCGCGCAGCCTCTGGATCTGCGATTACTTCTGCACGTAAGCGACGTGGAGATCGAACGTGTCTCCTTCAAGCAGGAGAACCGCCCGCCAGCAGGTGGCGTTTTTTGGATAGCCTACCTCATGGCCCTTTCCTGAAATCACGTTGGGCAAGGCTACCCGGAAGCTGAAGGGCGTGCTGAGCAGGGCATTCTTGGCGCTGCCCGCGATCATGTTGATCAGCTCCCCCACGCCGTCGTTGATGTCGCCGGGTTCGAGGTCGGAGGGATCCATGCCGAGGACGGCGCTGACGATCTTGCTTCCCAATTCCTCGGTAAAGGAGATGCCGACGAACCCTTCCACGGATTCACCCGTGAGACCCATGACCGCTGATACATCACCGGAAAACTTCTCGGCGCCCGGCATCTCGATGCCCTTGAGCGTTGGATTCATGCTAGCCATCGTCGATAGCGTCGAGACCGTTCCTTCGATGAACGGTGTCAAGAATTCCTGCTGCAGTTTCAGTGCACTGGTTGCGTCCACGGACAGCGTCCCCCTCTCAGTGACCATCAAGCTCAGTGACTATCAAGCCGCCTCTGCCTCACCCATAATCTCGGATCGATCCGACTCTGTCTTTAGGTCTTCCAACATATTGGGCACCTGGTCGACCGATAGTCCGAGGTCGTACCAGGCTCCCACGCTGAAGCCATCGTATAAGCCTTCCACCGTGTCCCCGATGGACTGGTTCACGCAGATGAAGTCGGCCAGGTGCACAAGCTGCGTCACGCGCCGGTGTCCGGGATCGCTTTGATCGGGATCATGGTGCCAGGTGACCGCACCCGATACCCGCTCGGCCAGTGACCAATTCCGTAGGAGTGCACCTCCGATCTCGCCGTGATGAATGCCGAGCGCATCGAGTTCGGCGCGGGCCAGCGGTACCAGTTTCTCCTCGGCCACGGCCTGGCTTCGCGCGAAGAGTTCGGGGAAGAATTGTTCCATCACCAGCATGCCAACATCATGTAGGAGACCCGCCACGAACGCGTCTTCCAACTCGTCGCTCGACAGAAGACCCGGCTTGCTCGTGTATTTGTCGAAGATTCGGGTTACGGAAGCGACCGTCACACAATGCCGCCAGAAGGCGGGGTGGTTGATGCCACTGCCGTAGCCATCAAAGGCGCGGATGATAGCTGTCGACATGCAGATGCGCCGCACTTCCGTGTAGCCCAGGCGGACAATCGCCAGGGGGACCGCGCTAATGCGTTTGCTCAGCTTGCCCCGGTAGACCGCTGAGTTGGCTACCCGCAAAACAGACGCGGTGAGCGCTGGATCCCGCCGGATGATCCTGCCCAACCGGTCAGCGGCCGTGTTGTAATCCCGCATGGCTTCTTCGAGTTCGAACAAGACACGCGGCATCGTCGGCAGGTAGGCGATGCTGTTGAGAGTACGCAACAGTGACTCTCGCACGCTCGGCATGTTTCCTGCCCTCCTCCTTGTCAGCGCCCCTGTCCTGGCGTGGAGCGCCTCGCTAGCGTCAGTGTCCCAGAGCGGAACGTCTTTTCACTTCAGTTGTTCCAGAGGGGCGCCTTGTCGGCATCCTCATCGCGCAGTGGGATGCAGAGCCGGCAGCGTCGTTCCTGGCGTTACGGTCCATCCACCCCTCGTAATGATCTAGGCTGCATGACCCAAGCACTCGAACATGCGGGTCACCAGATCTTGCTGTGTACATTCCCGCGAAAGGCTGTCCCGTGCACCAGCGTGGATAGCTGTCAATGCTTCCGACTCGTTCTGGTCTCCCGTGAGCACAAGTACGGGAAGCCCTCCGAACCGTGGGTGGGCTTTCAGCTCGCGCAGCACGTCCAATCCCACCGCGTCCGGAAGGTCCAAGTCCAAGATGACGAGCGCAATGTCAGGGTGATATGCGGGCAGAAGAGCAAACAGATCGCGCCGGCCCTCCGCGGCCAAGAGATCGTGGCCGAGCACCTTGATGGCGCCCTGCAAAGCTTGCTGCGAAGGCTTGGAAGCAGTAACAGCCAAAATTCTCATGTGCGTCTCCGATAGCAAGCGTACGAACCCAGATGACTGGGCTCGAAGGGGGTTCCCTTGGGGAGGGTCTCTCCCTGCCCCAAGAACAGGTACGCGCCGGGGAACATGGCCTCGGCGATGTGAGACAAGAGCTGGTGTTGTGTGGCGGGCGCGTAGTAGTCCAGCACATTTCGAAGAAGAACGATGTCGAATGGTGCTGAGCTCAGATCCTTGGGAGGCTTGAGGAAACTGTGTTGCCGGAACCTGACGGCTTCTCGCACGTGAGGGCGGATGCAGTGCACCATACCTTCAGCAGAGAAGTAGCGTTCGCGCACCGAGTCGTCCAGGCCGCGTTCCATCGCGCGCGTATCATACCGGCCCGCAACCGCCAGGAAGAGCGCTGCGGGAGAGACGTCCGTGCCCACGATCTCGAAGTGGAGCGGCATGCACGGTTCCTGATCGGAGCGCCGACGGCGCTCGAGAAGACTGATCACGACCGAATAGGGCTCCTGTCCCGTGGAACAGCCGGCCGACCAGATCCGGATCTTATCGTGCTCACCCGTTGCGAGGGACTCTTCGAGGAGCGCCACCAGGGTTTCGATGGCGGTGAAGCACTCGGGATCACGGAACCACCAGGTCTCGCGAGAGATCAGCGCATTGACCAGTTGATCACGGATGCTGCCCTGCGGGTCCGATGCTCGAGAAATCAGATCATCGACCGAGCCGGCCTCGATGCGGGCCATGACCCGGGCGAGTCCTTCCTGCATGGGCCCGTTCCAGGCGTCTCCCACGTGGATGCCGCAATGGGCTTCCAAGAGGTCGCGTAGCTGGGCTTGTTGCTCGGTTGTCATCTTTGTGTCGGCCCCTCTGTGTTGACGCGTTTACGTTGGCCTGTCTGTGCCGGCTCTTCTATGCTGGATTGTCCGCCATGGCTCGCGGGTCTCGACCCGTCTGCATCGGCCCGTCTGCGTCGAGCCGTGTGCATCGGCCCGTCTGCGTCGAGCCGTGTGCATCGGCCCGTCTGCGTCGAGCCGT
>CAZNJE010000106.1:3414-8953 GCA_964573295.1 uncultured bacterium
GTACATCTAGCCGTTTGCATCGGCCCGTCTGCATCGGCCGTCTGCATCGGCCGTCTGCCTTGGCGCGTCTGCGATGGCGATCCATTCTCTGCGGCGATCATCGCGGATCATCACGGATCACAGCCGATCATCACGGATCATTGCCGATCATCGCATCCGGTCCCTACGCTTGCCGACACCTTCCCCCATCACGCTGCGCGTCGGGTCGCGGCGGCAAAACTCAGCAGACCCCGGCCAATTTCATGAAGAGGCAGAACGCGCTCGGCGGCGCCCATGCGGATGGCCTCCTTGGGCATGCCGAAGACCACACTGGTGGCCTCGTCCTGAGCAATCGTGTGCGATCCTTGCCGGCGCATTGCCAGCAATCCCTCCGCGCCGTCGGCCCCCATGCCGGTGAGCACGGCTCCAACCGCCGACTGACCGATGACTTGGGCAACCGACTTGAACGTGACGTCCACTGCCGGCCTTTGATAATGAACCCGCGGGCCCTCGAGCAACTTCAACTGGTAGGTGGTACCGAAGCGCTGCAGAACCATGTGGAATCCGCCGGGTGCGACGAAAGCGCGGCCAGGTGAGAGCCTGTCTCCGTTCGCGGCCTCCTTGACATCCATCGCGCAGATGCGATTGAGCGATTCGGCAAAGGACTTCGTGAAATCCGGCGGCATGTGCTGCACGATGATCGTTGCGGGCGCGTTGGCCGGGAAATCGCGGATGACCGCTTCGATGGCGCGCGTCCCGCCGGTCGAAGCTCCAATCGCGACCAGTCGGTTCGGCGAGAATACCTGAGTAGGGAGTGCCTTGCGGTCCGCGGTAGCGATTCCAGCGCGCGGCTGCTCGATGCGGGCGGTGGCGGCGGCCTTGATTTGCTGGACCAGCATTCGTGAACTATCTCCTACGGCATGTGGTGAGCCCGGCTTGCAGAAGACATCCACTGCGCCCAGTCGGAGAGCCTCGAGTGCATTCTGGCTACCTCGCGGTGCGACCGAGCTGATGATGATCACCGGGATCGGATAGTGTTCCATCAGCTTCCGAAGGAAGGTCAGGCCGTCCATTCGGGGCATTTCGATGTCGAGAGTGACCACGTCTGGACGCAGCTTGAGAATCAGATCCCGGGCAACATAGGCGTCGGGTGCGGCGCCCACCACTTCGATACCGGGGTCGGCGGACAGCTGCTTTGCCAGCATTTGCCGCACGACCTTGGAATCATCGACGATGAGCACCCGGACCATGTGCGTTCCCCCGTTGTCGTGGCACGAAGATCCCATTCTCGAAGCAGTTATGCGGCCGACGATGCTTCCTTCTCGATCATCAACCTCATCAGAGCCGGATGACCGTCGGCGTCGAGCCAGGTTTCGACCGACTGATCCTCGTCCATCAGAGGCGATAGTGCTTCCAAGACCTGCGGCGTTCCCAGGTCGAAGACCGGCTCCTCACCGGCCAATTCGGTCAGTAGATTGCCGCACAAGATGTTCAACGCCTCTTTCAGGGCATCGACGCTGGCATCGCTCGCATCCTCGGATTCTTCGTCGGTGCCGAGCATATTGGCGGACACCAGCATGGCGAGTTCTGAGGTCGTCCATAGTTCGCAGTGACCACACACCGGTCCCTGGAAGCGGAGGCCGACGCCCAACGGTTGCCAGTCTCCCTCTTCGAGAGGTGGTTCGCAGCGCGGCATGGCGAATACGAACGCCGTGTCCTCGAGGACGCGGGCGGCAACCTGCTCAAGCACTTCTTTCGTCATGTTCATCTTCCCAATCCCCTACGATCTGGCGGATCATGTCGCGCACATCCTCCGGAGCGAACGGCTTTCGGATGTAGGCGTGCACACCCAGGCCCCGCAGCTCCTCGATGCGCGTCTGGCTTCCCTCGGTTGACACGACGACGACCGGAATACCCCGCAGCTGAGGATCGTCGTTCATGTTCTCGATCATCTCGATGCCGTTCATCTCCGGCATGTTGATGTCAGCGATGACGACGTCGAACGGATCCCGCTGCATCAAGTTGAGGGCCCGCATCTTCTTGAGGCCCTCGAGCCCGTTCTCAGCTTCCACCAGGTTCCCGATGGGGATACCGGCCATGGCGAGAGTTCGGCCGATCATCTTGCGGGTCACCTTAGAATCATCGACGACCAGGATATTCAACTGCATGTTCGATCACTCCCCGTTCAAGCGGCCCATTCCTGGAATTGCAAGAGCAGAGTTGCCACTTCGGCACAGATCCCTTCATAGGTGGTCCGGCCAATGCCGAGGCGCTCGCACGCGCCGGGATCGCCAATCAGATTCATGCCTTCGTAGCCAAGGCCGGAACCAATCGTCTTGGCGACGAGGTTGCAGGTGCGGACGACGTCGGTGGTCGGGCCCGCATCTTCACTCAAACCATGATGGCGTTCTACGGCCTGGGCGATGTCTTCTCCCAGGCCCCAGCGCAGAACGACCTTTGCGCCCAGATCGGCATGCGTGAAGCCCAACACGTCTTGCTCGGCCTGGTAGTAGGTTGTGGAGTAATCGTCCGTGAGCCGATGAATTCGTTGCTGAAGTTCCGGGTCAAGATGCCGGGCCAGGATGAGCTTGCCGATGTCATGCAGCAGAGCGGCGGTGAAGGACGTTGCAGGTAGTTTGTCCTTGGTTCTCTGCTGGAGGGACTCGGCGGCCAAAGCACTGGCTACGGAGTGAAACCAGAGATCCTCTTCTCCCAGGCCGAATTCGGGAAGAGACTTCTGCAGGCTCGATTTCACATGGCTGCTAACACTGATCTCCAGTACCTTAGCGAATCCCAGCCGGATGACAGCATCCTTGACGCTTTGGATCTTGTAGAGTGATCCTGCCATTGGCGAGTTGGCGTAGCGGAGAATCCTGGCCGTCAAGGCTTGATCGTACTTGATAGCCGTAACGACATCCCCAACATCGGGATCCTTCTCCGATACAATCTTCGCCAGCTTGGCGGCGGCTGCCGGCAGCGGGGCAAGGTCTTGCACTTCTTGCGCGAGCTGATCCAGGGTAATCACAGCTCAATCTCCTGTCCTTTGACGACCAGCCAGGTTCGTCCGCTTTCAATGTCCAAGTACATGGTCCGCGACATCTGGCCACCGACGTGTTCCTTCTCTATGAGCATGTTGTTCTTCCAGAAGATTTTGCGGGCGACGACCTGGTTGCGCTTGCCGACGGCGAAGAAGTCCTTGTCGTCGAAGACCTGAGCGCCTCCCGCCATTTTGATTTTCAGGGCCATTCGCGCCGCACCGAGTTTGTAGGCGGACTTGAAAAAGGCGGGGATACCGGTGTCAGCAAACATGGCCGGATTGTTCTTCGCCTTCTCGGGGTTCACCGACGACAAGGGCAACATGAAATGTAGAATTCCACCAACCTTGGCCCTGGCATCGTATATGGCTACCCCAATGCATGATCCGAGGGCATGGGTGACGACGACATCTCCCGGATTCGACGAGAGCTTCATGTCACCTACACCAACAACGTGTCGCATGATCGTCCTCTTTACGGTCACAGGGACTCGCGTCTCGAAGAGGCGCATCAACATGTGTGTTCAGTGCCAGCGCCTCCGGGGCCAGCCGTTCGCGAGGCGAGGCCTGCTTGGATAGCGACCGTTGGCCGCAGTCTCTCCTTGGTCCATTTGTCGGCCAGGAAGTTCGATTTCTTATCCGGAAAAGTCTCCAAGTGGCGAACCGGGTAGGTTCAGGGATGTTGGGGCCAGGAGTTACACGATTCCAGCCAGTGGAGGCTATGCGGAGAAACGCAATCCAACCTGAATCGCGCAGGAAGAAAACGGATCCTACAGTTTGAAGGAGAATGGAACGAAGACTGAACTGAAGAGAACTAGGCTGGTCTGTCTATCATGCCCCAGCAGGGCGCGGAGAAATCTGCATCGTAGCCACGCAGGAGGAGTCATCGATGCCGCTGAAACTCATGACCGTGGATGACAGCCGCACAATTCGCCGCATTGTAACGACCTATGCCAAAGACTTGGCACCGGACGTCCAGGTGGTCGAAGCGGAGAACGGGCAGGAATGTCTCGACAAATGCAACGAGAGTCCCCCGGACATTATCATCCTAGACGTCAACATGCCGGTCATGACGGGTGAGGAGTGCCTGAAGCACCTGCGTGACAAAGAGGAGACCAAGGGCATTGCGGTGGTGATGCTGACGACGGAGTCGGAGAAGCAGCTTGTCGTGCGCTTGCTGCAGCTAGGTGTTCAGCAGTTCATCATCAAGCCCTTCGAGAAGCAAGAATTCGTGACGAAGGTCGGAGGCGTTGTGGCCAAGATGGCCAAGAAGGCCCAGGGTGACGAAGGCTGTGTGGCCACCCCCGAGGGCAAGTATGTCCTCGTGGTCGAGGACAAGGAGAACATCGCGCGCACGATCCAGTCCGCCGCAGAGGGAACGCACGCGGTAAGCCTCACGACGGATTCGGCGCAGGCACTGGCACACTTCAAGACGAATGCTCCAGACCTGGTCCTCGTCAACATGGCGATGGAGAATCTGAATGGTTTCGAGCTTCTTGTGCAGATGCGCAAGATTCCCGATCGACAGGATGTGCGCTACGTCGGGATGTGCCTGAAGACCGCCAAGGAAGTCATTGCGCGCGCTCGGGGCACCGGATACATCGATATCCTGCTCAAGCCGTTCACGCCGGATGATGTGAAGAACGTCCTGACTGCGAAGGCGAGCAACGAGGTCAAGGTCGAGAACGAAGGCGAAGTGGCGGTGATTCGGTGCGAGGGGACCTCGTTTGGCGCACTCATTCAGATGATACTGAAGGCAATCGAAAGTGCTGCGGAAGACGGCTACATGAAGGTCTGTATCGACTTGAGTGGCTTGGCCGAGAACCTTCTAGATGATGTATCTCTGTGGAGCGGCATCGCCGAGAAGACAAACGAACTCGGGGTGTCGGCAGCCTACATTTCACCTTCTACCCAGGTCATCGACAAACTCAAAGGGGTCGTGGATACCCAGAACCTCGAGGTCTTCACCGACCCGAGCGATGCCCTGGGCAAGCTCGCCGCCTAAAGCAGACGAAAAGGACTCGCGGCGCCTCGAGACGAACCAGAACTCACGGGCCTGGTCGAGGTGAGCCCTCCACGTAGGCCAGGTCGCGGAGCGACAGGGTGAGCCCTCCACGTAGGCCAGGTCCGAGCATCTCGGGGCAAGCTAGACCGTGCATGACCAATCGTCGAGGTGCTGGGTATGCCGGGAGCTTGCCAAGGGCTTGCTAGGAGCTCGCCGGGAGCTCGCCAAGGGCTTGCTAGGAGCTCGCCGGGAGCTTGCCAGATCATTGTAGGGCTAGCCGGATCCCTCCAGCTCAACATGCCAGTGATGCTGCCAACAGTTTCCATCTGGTCAGTTCCTGGTCACTTCACAGAACGGGGCGCCTTCTACTTCCACTAGCTCCCATTTCCGCGCATCGTCAGAAGTGGTTCCTCCCGGAGGTCTGTGTCCTTTCGGCAAGCCTGCGTGAACCCCGCCCGTCCCGCGCGTACCCTCCTGAGCCATGGACCCCAAAGAAGGAGGATGGCTCATGGACCGAACCC
>CAZNJE010000107.1:0-8821 GCA_964573295.1 uncultured bacterium
TGGAAGAGCTCTCCGACGATGACCGGGTCATCGTGCAGCGGGCCCGGAAGATTCAGCGGTTCCTCTCCCAGCCGTTCTTCGTGGCCGAGGCGTTCACCGGCCGCGAGGGCCGCTATGTGAAGCTCGAGGACACGGTGCGCAGCTTCAAGGAGCTGATCGAGGGACGCCACGACGGACTGCCCGAGCAGGCCTTCTACATGGTCGGTTCGATCGAGGAAGCCGTGGAGCAAGCCGAGACGATGAAGGGCTAACGCCATGGAAACGACGCACCAGATCGCGCTCTTGACCCCCGAGAAGACGCTGTTCGATACCGAGGTGGTCTCGATCGTGGCGCCGGGCTCAGAGGGGTTTTTGGGTATCCTGGCCAATCACGCGCCGCTCATCACGGCGTTGGCGCCCGGGCCTCTGACCCTCGCCTCGCCGGGGGGTCGGAAGGAGATCTACGCGATCAGCGGCGGATTCCTGGAGGTGTCGGGCAACCGGACCGTCGTGCTCGCCGACGCGGCCGAGAAGCCCGAGGAGATCGATCTCTCGCGGGCCGAAGCGGCCCGTGAGCGGGCCCAAGAACGTCTCGCCCGTCGCTCGGCCGAACTCAACGCCCAGCGCGCCGAGGCCGCCCTGGCTCGCGCGGTCAACCGGATCCGGGTCGCGTCGAAGCACACGGGCAGCTACCGCTAGCGATCGGGCTCACAACGCACGGGCGATCCCGCGTGGCTGCGCCTGTGTCGCCGCGCGCTCAGAGAGGCAAGGTCATCCCGCTGGCGCCTACCACCGCACCCACCAGCGTGCCGTAGACGATGTGGCTGGTGATGTAGGCCGCCACCACCTCAAAAGAGGCCTCCCGGAAACGTTCGACCGGGTGGTGCCTCGCCAGGACCAGCACGAGGAAGCTGAAGAGGAAGCCGTGCACGAAGCCGATCAAGGCGCCGGCGCCGGTGAGCTGCCAGAAGCCGGAGGTGCGCAGAATGCTGAGCGCGAAGAGGTAGAGCACCGCGATCGGAATCCCGCCGGCGAACTGCACGATCGCGCCGATGACGGTCGAGGACTCCAGTGAGCCCCGCAGGGCGCTTCCCAGTGCCCGCACCATGTCGGCATGGGCGAGTCCCGATCGGTTGACGAGCCACAGGAAGGCGATCATGCCGGCGGTGCCAACCACCCCCGCCAGGGTCATGAGCAGGATGAATTGCATCTAGATCCGGTCCCTACTTCGTTGAGTTAGACTGCCGAATTCGAGCATCGAGAATCTCATCATCGAGAATCTCATCATCGAGCAGCTCATCATGCCCGGCGTGGCGCGCGGCGGGAATCGGGCGTGGCCGGTACCGTCTCTGGAGGGGATCGCCGGAAGAGACGTCCCGGCTCTTGCTCCTTCACGCCCGGGGAGGCGTCCGAACTCGATCTGGGGAGATCCAGGATGGCCCTTTCCGCCCGGGCGACGGCGGTGTAGGCTCGTTCGACCGAGGGGCCTCCGCCGCGCACCGGGCCAAGTGACGCTTGGGGCGGGGATGCGTGGCCGGGCGACGAATGAGTGGCCCAGGGAGTAGTTCGCCGCACGATCGCGCGCGGATCGAGTGCTGATCGGACGCAGACCGAGTGCTGATCGGACGCAGATCGAGTGCTGATCGGACGCAGACCGAGTGCTGATCGGACGCGGATCGAGTGCTGATCGGGCGTTGATCGAGCGCAGATCGCGCTGACGGGAGCGCATATGACCGACCAGGATTGCACCCGGCAAGAACCTCAGCCGACCCGGGGAGATGCCGCCGGCCGGAAGCCGGAGGTGCCCTCCGGCGGTGGAGCCCTGACCGAACGGGGGGCGGCGGATGCCGGCCGGCCGTCCACGCTCGACAGCCTCGTTCGCCTGTTGCGCTGGCGGCGTTTCATCCTGATCAACACGTTGGTCGTGGCCACGGCGGCAGTCGTCATCAGTCTGCTGCTCCCCAAGTGGTATCGCGCGAAGGTCAGCGTCCTGCCGCCGAAGGAAGAGACGATTTCCCTGGGAGGCTTGGTCGGCTTGGGTTCGGAGCTCGGCGTGGCCGGACGAGCCATGGCGGCGCTCTCGAGCAGCCACAATCTGCCCATCTGGGCAACCCCCTCCGACTATCTGGCCGGCATCCTACGCAGCCGCCTCCTGCGCGAGGCGGTCATCGCCGAGCACGACCTCACCGGCGTCTTCGAGGTCGAGAACATCGATCAGGCGCTCGAGGAGTTCGACCGGCGCGTGGACCTGGGTGTCCGGGTGCAGGGCATCCTGTGGCTCTCGGTCCTGGACAAGGACCCCGGCCGCGCGGCCGCGATCGCGGGGACCTGCCTCGAGAAGCTCGATGAGATCCAGCGGGAGAAGAATCGCGGCCGCGCGGCCGATGTGCGCCGCTTCATCGAGGCCAGGCTGGCCGCCACGCGCGCCTCGATGACGGCCGCGGAGGATTCCCTGCGGGCTTTCGAAGAGCGCTACGGTCTGCTGGCGCCCGAGGAACAGGCCCGGGCGCTGGTGCAGATGATCGCCCAGGTGGAGGCCCAGCGACTCACCGCCATCGTCGAGCGTGACGCGCTGAAGTCCCAGGTGGGACCCAATCACCCGGACGTCCAGCGCTACGAGGCCCTGGTGGCCTCGTTCGATGAAGCCAAAGCCTCGCTGGAGGGGGCCTGGACCCGGGAGGCCGGGGCCGGGCCCACGGCGATCATCGGTCTGGCGCAGCTGCCCGCGCTCAGTCTGGAATTCCTGCGCCGGTACCGGGAGGCCGAGATCCAGGCGACGGTTTTCGAGTTGCTCACCCAGCTACTCGAGCAATACCGCATCCAGGAGGTGCGCGATGTGCCCACGATCCAGGTCCTCGATCCCCCGGCGGTGCCGCTCGAGAAGGCGAAACCGAAGCGAGCGCTCATCTGCGTGATCGCGACCGGCCTGGCCTTCCTGCTCAGCCTCCTGGTGGCCTGGCAGATCGAGCGCGCCGCCCAGCTCGCCGAGCGCGATCCGGCGCGGTACGCGCAGCTCGAACGGTTCCTGTCGGGAATCGGATTGCGCTTCCTGCTGCCGCGGAGGTAGTCATGGGCGCCTCTCCTTCCGGCTCGGCTGCCTTTTCGTCTACTCCGCCCTCGGATGTGGTGTCCGTCCCGAGCGTTGGTCCCAACGGTCCTGACGGGACCGCCCCGTGGCGCCACGGCTTCTGGATCTGCGTGCTGTTGCTCGATGCGCTCATCCTGACCTTCCTTCCCCGGGCGGTGGAGTTCGCCGCCGTCCTCGTTGGGCTTGTCGCGCTCTACCTGCTTCGCAGGCGTCCGGAGTGGCCGCTGGCCTTCTTGCTGCTGGGTTGGCCGCTGCTGGGCACGACCCGTTTGGGAGGAATGGGTGAGTTCGCCGTGCAATATGGGGTGCGAGCTCTGTTCTGGATCGGCTTGATCTGGGCCTGGGTCGAGCACGGCGGGGTCTGGAACGAACACCGCAAGGCCCACAGTGAGCACGGCGGAGTCTGGAGCCCCCGCGCCGCCCGGTGGAGCGAGCGCCCGGGCGCGCTGGGCATCCTCATCACGCGCCCCCAAACCTGGCTCACGCTCGGCCTGGCGGGGGTGTTGTGGGCGGGACTGGCCATGACGCCGGCGCCCCATTACGGGACGATGAAACTGAAGTCGTTTCTCTTGGCCGCCGTCGTGGCCTATGGCGCCGGCGTGGCGCTCGGGCCCCTGTGGGCCGCAGGTCATCACCACGTAGATCGCTTTCTGCGCGCGGGGCTCATCCTGGGCGGCTTGGTGGCGTTGGCCGGGGTGCTCGTCATGGCCGGTGCGGCTCACCCGCTGCTGCGCGGGGAAATCGGACCCCAGACGGGCCCGGAGGCGCTGCGCATGGGCTGGCTGGGCACGAACCTGATCTGGCTCTCCCGCGTGCTCGCTCTGTGGATCGTGCTGCTGTTCTGGGCCATGCGGCGCGGTCTGATCCGTCCCGCCTGGGTCATCGCCCTGACGGCCGTGGGACTGCTGCTCATGTTGCGCACCGGCTCGCGGGGACCGCTGGCGGCGCTGATCGCCTCACCCCTGGCCCTGCTCTTTCTGCCGGGCCGATTCGTGCGCCGCCCTACCCCGGTGCGCCGTTTTCTGGGCTGGGTGTTCGCCGGTCTCGCGGCCGCGGCAGTGCTCATCCTGCTACTGCCGGCCGACACTCAGTCAGCGCTCGTGAGCGCCGTTGCGCGCGGACCGGTGGGCGAGGTGTTGCGCAGCACCGGATGGGGCCAGGAGGTGTTGGGCGCCTCGGCGGGTGAGCGCGATCCCAGCTCGAACTTCCGCGTCTACCTGGCCGGCCGTAGTCTGGACTTGCTGCGCGAGGGCTTGCCCTGGGGGCATGGTACCGGGGCGTTCCCGGCGGAACTCTTCGGCCGCGACTTCCGGCTGTACCCGCACAACGTGTTCGCCGAGACGCTCTTCGAGAACGGAGTGCCCGGGTTTCTGCTGCTGCTCTTCTTCATCCTGTTGACCTACCGGGCCGCCTGGCGCCTCGCCCCCCGGTGGGAGACCGCCCGTTGGCTGTGGCTACTCTTCGCCATGGCGCTGCTCAATGCGCAGGTGAGCGGGGATCTCCCGGCCAACGAGTGGCTCTGGCTATGGGGCGGGCACCTGGCGGGTGCCGAGTCGGTTCGGCGGACGCTCCTCACCCCGCCCGCGTGGGGCGTGGGAGGGAGGCCACGATGATTCGCAGCGCGCAGCTCGAAGACATCAAGCCGATCCTGGCGATTGAAGACGCCGCGTTCGACACCGACCGGCTGAGCGAACGCAATCTGCGCCACCTGATCCAGAAGGCGCACGGCCGGACCCTGGTGGCCGTGGATGAGCACGATGGGGTGCACGGCTACGTGACCGTGCTCTTCAACCGCGGCACCTCGCTGGCGCGGCTTTACTCGATCGCGGTGGCCCCGTCCAGGTCCGGAGGGGGGGTGGGCCGGGACTTGCTCGCCGCGGCCGAAGAAGCGGCCGCCGAAGACGGCAACGCACTCATGCGCCTGGAGGTCCGGGTCGACAACCTGGGCGCGCGACGGTTCTACGAGAAGTGTGGGTACGAGCCCTTTGCCATCTCGACCGAGTACTACGAGGATGGGGTCGACGCGTTGCGCATGGAGAAGGCGCTGCAGCCGCGTACCCGGACGCCATTGCGGCAGGTGCCCTACTACGAACAGACCTTGGAGTTCACCTGCGGGGCCGCTGCGTTGCTCATGGCGATGAACGCCCTGGATCCGACCACGGCCCTGGACGCGCGCACGGAGCTTCGCATCTGGCGCGAGTCGACCTCGATCTTCATGTGTTCCGAGCACGGCGGCAGCGGTCCCTACGGCCTGGCGCTTTCGGCCTACCGGCGAGGCTTCGAGCCCGAGGTCTACGTGAGCTCGAGAGGGGTGCTGTTCGGCGAATCGGTCCGGTTGCCCGAACGGCGGCGGGCGATCGAGCTGGTGCAGGACGACTTCTTGGAACAGCTCACGGATACGCCGGTGCGGATTCAGTACGAGCCGCTGCCAATGGGCGTGCTGGAAGCGCGAATGGCGGCTGGATGGATCCCCATCGTGCTGGTCAGTACCTGCCGGCTGGATAGCAAGAGGCAGCCGCATTGGGTCGTCGTGACCGGCCTGGACGACCGGTTCGTCTACGTGCACGATCCCTTCGTGGACCGCAAGCGCGAGAAGACCAAGACCGATCGAATGCACGTGCCGATCTCCCGCAAGGATTTCGAGCGCATGGCGCGGTACGGGCGCGGCCAGCTCAAGGCCGCTCTGCTCCTGCGCCAGAGGGAGGCCTCCGATGGCTAGACACATCCTGGTGGTAGATCGGGCGGGAGATTTTCCCACCACCGAGACCGATCACGACGTCGTCACGGCGCGCGAGTTCATTCGCCAGCCCGTGGCGGGCCTGCCGCCGACAACTCGCATCATCAACCTCTGCGGCAACTACGAGTATCTCGGCATCGGGTACTACTGCTCGCTTCTGGCCGAAGCGAAGGGCTTGCGCGTCATTCCCTCGGCCGAGGTCATGCTCGACCTGCACTGGAAACGGTTGCACCGCGACGCGCTGCCCGGGCTGAACGCGGCTTTGCAGAAGATCGTGGCCCACAACGGCATCGAACGCGCTGACCGGACGCTGACGATTCTCTTCGGGCGCGGCGACCAGCCCCGGCTCGAAGAGCTGGCCCGTCGGACGTTCGATACCTTCCGCTGTCCTTGCCTGCAGGTGGAGATCAAGACCAACCCCGACTGGCATGTCCATTCGATCCATCCCGTGTCGATCGGCAAGCTCGGTAGCGACTCGCGGGAGCGATTGAAAGAGGCGCTCGAACAGTTCACCCGGCGCCGATGGACCGCGCCGCGCACGAAGCGCCCTGCGAAGTACGCCTTGGCCATCCTGCACGATCCCGCCGATTCCTTGCCGCCCTCGGATTCCCGGGCTCTGCGCAAGTTCGCCAGCGTGGGAGAAGACATGGATGTCGCCGTCGAGCTGATCACTCGCCGGGACTTCGGGCGGCTGATGGAGTTCGATGCGCTCTTCATCCGCGAGACCACCAACCTCGACCACCACACCTACCGATTCGCCAAGAAGGCGTGGGACGAGGGGATCCCGGTGATCGATGACCCCACCTCGATCCTGCGCTGCTCGAACAAGGTCTATCTCGCCGAGGCCTTCCGCCAGGGGGGCGTGCCGTGTCCGAAGACGGTCGTGTGCGATACGCGCGGCACCGAGCGGATCGAGCAGGAGCTGACCTATCCGATCGTGCTCAAGATCCCGGATGGTTCGTTCTCGCGCGGGGTCTTCAAGGTCGAGGATCATGCCGCGCTGGTGGCGACGATCCAGCGTATCGAGAAGGAGTCCGACCTGGTGCTGGCCCAGGAGTTCGTCTACACGGCTTTCGACTGGCGCATCGGCATCCTCAACCACGAGATCCTCTTCGCCTGCCAATACATGATGTCGCCCCGACACTGGCAAATCATCAAGCACGAGGACGGCGGCCGGTACCGCGAGGGCGACTGGAAAACGTTGCCCATGGCGGAGGTCCCGGCGGCCGTTCGGGACGCCGCACTCAAAGCGGCCCGCATGATCGGCGACGGGCTCTACGGCGTGGATCTGAAAGAGACCCCCGCCGGGGTCCTGGTCATCGAGGTCAATGACAACCCCAACATCTGGGCCGGCGTCGAGGATCAGGTGGTGGGGGATGAGCTCTATCGCCGCATCCTGGCTGAACTGCTCGCGCGCGTGGATGCTTGATGGTGGCGCGGCGCGAGCTGATATCCAGCTGCCACGGAGACGGTTTACCGGTGACGCCCGTGGGGCCGCTCATGTGGCTGCCACCCGTGGGGCCGCTCATCTGGCTGCCCGTGGGGCCGCTCATGTGGCTGCCTGGTTGTTCGCCTGGCCGGCCGCTTCTTCCGGTACTCGAAGCAGCCGCGCATTGACCGCCACGATCACCGTCGAGAGTGACATCAGCAGCGCGCCCACTGCGGGGCTCAAAAGGATCCCGGCGCTATAGAAGACCCCCGCCGCCAGCGGGATGGCGACGACGTTGTAGCCGGTCGCCCAGATCAGGTTCTGGATCATCTTGCGGTAGGTGGCCCGTCCGAAGAGGATGAGCGCGGTGATGTCGGCCGGATCCGATTCGACCAGCACGATGTCCGATGAGGCCGCGGCGACGTCGGTGCCCGAGCCGACCGCGATGCCGATCTCGGCCTGGGCCAGCGCGGGCGCATCGTTGACCCCATCGCCGGTCATGGCCACGTACTCGCCCTTCGCTTGCAGCTCCTTGACCTTCTCCTGCTTCTGGTCGGGCAGGACCTCGGCGAAGTATCCGTCCAGGGAGAGCTCATCGGCGACCTCGCGGGCCGTAGCCTCATTGTCGCCGGTCAGCATCCAGCAATGGATGCCCCGGTCCTTCAGGGCCTGCACGGCTCCCTTCGCGGTGTCGCGCAGGCGATCGGCCAAAGCGAACGATCCAACCAGCTGATCGCCGACCAGCATGTGCACGCGGGTGGCGGCGGCGGGACCGCCCTCCTCGCGTGTGGGTCCACTCTCGTCACGCGCAGGACCGCCCTTATCGTCGGTCAGACGCCCGATGCCCTTCTCCTCCAGATAACCCGGACTGACGATTCTGACCTCTTGGCCGTCGACGGTTCCGCGCACACCTTGGCCCTTGATCGCCTCGACGTCCTTCGCTTCGCGAACCTCCACCTCTCGTTCCCGGGCGCGGCGGGTGATCCCGGCGGCAATCGGGTGCTCGGACTGGGCCTCGACCGCGGCGGCGTAGGCCAGGAGCTTCTCCTCTTCCCAGTCGCTTTCGTGGACGGTGATGTCCTGAACCTCGAAGGTGCCCTCGGTCAATGTACCGGTCTTGTCGAACACCACCGTCGTGATGCGCCGGGCGTTTTCGAAGGCGGTTCGATTGCGGATCAGGAGGCCGTGGCCGGCCGCGCGTGCGGTGGAGACGCTGGCCACGAGCGGAATGGCCAGCCCCAGGGCATGCGGGCAGGTGATGACCATGACCGTGACCATCCGCTCGAGGGAGAACAGGAACCCCGCGTCCGCGGCGAGCCAGAGAACCAGCGTCAGGACGCCGGCGGCGATCGCGATCGCGGTGAGCCACGCGGCCGCCCGGTCGGCGAGGTCCTGGGTCCGGGAGCGGCCTTCTTTGGCCCGCCGTACGAGATCGACCACCTTGGACACGTACGCGTCCTCGCCGGTCTTGCCGACTTCGACCTTCACGGCCGAGGCGCCGTTGACGCTCCCGCCGATGACCTCGTCGCCCTCGCCTTTCTCGACGGGAGTGCTCTCGCCGGTGAGCATCGCCTCGTCGATGCTGGTC
>CAZNJE010000108.1:0-8681 GCA_964573295.1 uncultured bacterium
CAGGAGACAGGGGGGGCGGGAGTACCCGGGAGACAGGGGGGGCGGGGGACGCGCCCAGGGGCAGCGTCAGAACAACTCGTACTTGACGAGCCGGCCGTCGAGACCACCGTTACGCAGCGGCTTCTTCCACGATGGCCGCAGGCCAATGCGCTTGATCATCTCCCGCTCTCCGAAGTAGATGTAGGCCTCGCTGCCCTGGCATCGCTGCTTCAGGAAATCGCCCAGTTCCTTGTAGAAACCGCTCAGATCCTCCCCCTTCCGCAGCCGGATGCCGTAGGGGGGATTGCAGACGATGGTGTGTCCTTGCAGCGACTCGATCGCGCGAAAGTCCCGCTGCTCGAGAGGTATGCGACTCCCATGCGGGAGCCGGCCCAGATTCGTGCGCGCCGCATGCAGAGCCTGGCCGTCCAGATCGCTGCCCGACACCAAAGGCACGCGCCGATCCGTAGCATCGTGGCTCGAAACCTGGCGGGCAGATGCTCCCAGGTCAGATGCTCCCCGGCCAGATGACCGCTGGCCAGAGGTCTCCAGGCCAGCTAACTCCGCCGTGATGTCCCGATCAGCCTCTCTTTGGATGGCCGCCCATTGCCGGGGATCGAACTCCGGCAAGCTCTCGAATCCAAATCGTGACCGCAACCGGCCCGGCGGGATCCCGAGCCCCTTGATCCAGGCCTCGGCCAGCAGCGTGCCCGAACCGCACATCGGGTCGTGGAGCGGGCGGCCGCCGTCCCAGCCGCTGAAGTCGATGATCGCCGCCGCCAGGGTCTCGAGCATCGGGGCCTCGACCGTTTCGCGCCGGTAGCCGCGCCGGTGAAGAGCGCCCCCCGAGGTATCCACGCTCAGGATGGCCTGGTTGCGCGCCAGATGCAGGTGCACCCACAGGTGCGGGTTGCGCGTGTCGACACTGGGCCGCTGGCCGTGGCGGTCGCGCATGTGGTCGACAACGGCGTCCTTGATCCGCAGCGCGGCGTAACGGCTGTGCGTGACCTTGCTGTCGGAGACATTGGCAAAAACGGCAAACGTCTGATCGGGTCGCAAGAACTGGGACCAGTCGATCTCGCGCGCCTTCCGGTAGAGGTAGTCTTCGTGGTGGCAGCGAAAGGAGACGAGCGGGGCCAGCACCCGGGCCAGCAGGCGGGCGCCGTAATTGATCCGGTAGAGAGTGGCGATATCGGCGCGGAAGTGAAAGCCCCGGTAGCCATCCCGCACCTCGCGGGCGCCCAGGGTGGTGAGTTCCTCGCGGCCTAGCTCCTCCAGCCCAGCGGCGATCTGCGCGAAGTAGCGCTGTTCGGATTGATAGATGTACATTGATTCTCGCGCCCTTTCGGCTTCGCCCCTGTCTCCCGGCGGCATTGCTATCGGCGACCTACCAAGAGATCAGGATCCTGGCCGCCGGATGGTCCCGTTGGGGCTGCCCCCCACGTGGCTGCAGCTTGACAGCCCGGGAGCATCAAACGTATCTTCTGGAGAGGCGGACCGCTAGCCGTCTTTCCGGGGCGTGGCGCAGTCCGGTAGCGCACCTGCTTTGGGAGCAGGGAGTCGTAGGTTCGAATCCTATCGCCCCGACAGTCGCTTGCTGAAAGATCGCTCTGGATCGTGAGGAGGCTACCGCAGCAGGAGAACCGGCTGCCTGGCAATTGTCCGGTCGCCTTGGCGGGCGATGATCGCGTATCTCCCCATCGCCACATCGCGCCCGGCGGCATCGGTGCCGTCCCAGCGCACTCGAAACGAGGCCCACGCATCACCGGCCGGAACAGGCAGATCGCGCACCAGACGTCCGTCGCAAGAGATGATCTGCAGCTTGCAACTCCCCACCGCTTCCACCCGTGAGCGGGAGGCCTGCACTCGTTCTGGTGCCTCCACGTAGATCTCGAAGCGTGGTGCGGGATTGGGAGCAACGGTCAGGGTCAGGGAACCCCCCGGACTTCGGACGGGGACCGCGGATAGATCGCCGGGCTGACCATACAGGTAGGCCTTGCCGGCCTCGCCGTATCCCCAGGCGCCCACGCAGAAGTCGGGAGTGGCCGATCCGGTGAATGTGCCACTCGTGTGGGGGGCGATGCCGGCAACCGCGTAGCCGTACTGATCACCGGCCCCCTCGCCCGGCAGGAAGAGAACCTCACTCGGAGAGGGCGGATCACCTCCGGGGACGAGAATCGCGAGCCCTTTGTCGGCGCCGGCATCGTCCCGGCCCGGAACGCCCACGAGCAGGTGACTATACCCGCACCCTGTCACGTCTCCGGCTCCCGTCAGGCCGAAGCCGAGATTGTCCTCGGCGAAGTCGCCGGTCAGCGAGAAGTCCGCCATGCCATCGAGCCCGGGGCCTCCGTGATAGAGATAGACAGCCCCCGCATCAACGGCTGTTGCCGCGTTCTCGTAGGGGGCTCCTGCGCAAAGGTCCGGATGCCCGTCACCATTGAAATCGCCGGCCGCCGCAACCGCATGGCCGAACTGGTCCCCCGCGCCGGAGCCGCGGACGGCCCAGTCCGGCAGGCTGTCGAGCATGGCGCCGCCGGAGAAGAGGTAGACGCCCCCCTGCCAGAGATGCTCTTCGGTGAGCAGCGGCGCTCCCACGAGAAGATCAGTCCCCGGAACGCCGTCAGCATTGCCCACTCCGGCAAGCGCGTTGCCGAAGCGGCAATCCTCTGCTGGACCGATGAGGGTGAGATCCGCAACATCGTCGACCTCTTCTCCCCCGAAATAGATCCACACTTCGCCGGCGGCCGTGCGCGGCGCGCCTACGGCGAAGTCGCCGAAGCCGTCACCGTTGATGTCGCCCAGACCCGCTACCGCGCGGCCGAAGTAGCTCCCCGCGCCGGGACCGGTGAGCACGAGGTCGGGCACGCCACCGATCAGATCGCCCCCGAGAAAGAGGTAGGCTCGTCCGGCCAACGATCCCTCACCGGGGTGGCGGTAGGCTCCCACGAGAAGTTCGTCGAAACCGTCACCGTTGACGTCTGGCACCCAGGCAAGGGCCGACCCGAAGAAGCTGTCCGGATCGCCAAAGAGCTCGCTGTCGGGCAAACCTGCTGGGGTAGCCCCGCCCAGGAAGACCGAGACCTTTCCCGCGTTTGGACCGGCCTCATCATTGACGCTGGCGCCCACGGCCAGGTCCGCGAAACCGTCCTGATCGAGATCGCCGCCCAGCGCCACCGCGACGGCGAACTGCTCGGCCGTCTGGCCGCCCTCCCAGGAAGAGAGAAGCGTGATCTCTGCAAGGCAAGGCGAAACGCCAACTGCCAGGAACATGATCCCGCAAACCAGCGCACTAGCCAGCATCCAAGTCAGCGCTCTAGTCAGCGTTCTAGTCAGCGATCTAGTCAGCGTTCTAGTCAGCGCACTACCCAGCGCACTACCCAGCGCTCCCGTACGGCGATGGCGGGCGCTGCGCGATGGTGGCAGCGGCAGTCGTGACGCCATGGAGAGCGGTTGGACCGGCGATGGAGTCTGCGGCGCCAGCGGCGACATGGGTAGCGGCCGCTGTGGCGGCGTTGGTGACAGGGATAGCGACGGTGCTGGTAGCAACGATCCGGAGTGCATGGGTCTTCCCCTCGGATGGTCAGGTCAAGGCGGTTTGCCGCCAAGGTTCACTGCGCTCAAGGCGAACCGCGATCAAAGCGAATTACGTCCCGAACAAGACCGCGACCGGGTTGAACCGCAGGAAAGAGATGATCCCGCTGGAGGGCTGGGGCAGGTCGCCGAGGTGGCGGCCCGCCCCGAACGCGATCGCTTAGCGCACGCCCATCTCGCCGAACTGCTTACGCAGCTGGCCGATCATGGCCTGCGGGCTCACGGACTTACCCATCCCGCCGCAGTCGAGAATCTCGAGTCCAGCCACAGCCTCGACCGGTCCGGCCGAGTCGGTGGCAACTGCCGTGATCGTCAGCATGCCGGCCGGCATGGGGGGCGGCACCATGAACTGGAACTCCTTCGAAATCGCTTCTCCCGCAGCAAGGTCGAACGTTCCTTCGAACGGTCCCCACGTCATCTCCTCGAAGGAGAATTCCACAGATAGGGTCACGCTCTCTTCCTCACCGCCCTGGTTCTCCAACAGGAAGAAGAACTGCACGTGCTCGCCGGGGCACACCTCGGCGGGGTCGAACCCCATGTCCAGCTCCAGGACGGCCGAGGCCTTCACCGGCATGAGCACGAGGGCGGCTGCGGCCAGGGTCAATGCGATGCGCTTCATCCTTTCACCTCCTCAAAATGAGATTCCTGTGCGTCTATTCCTGTGCGTCTTGTATCCAGCTATCCAGCGTGGATACAGCCCTCATGAGAGGGGACGAAGGAGATGCATCGGAAATACATGTAAACTGCCTCCTGTTTCCCTGGACACTGAATTGGGGTACAAGCCAGGGAGCAAGGAGGTGGCTGGTTGCCGCTGGTGCAAACTCTTGCCTGCGAGGATGATATTGGCTACTCTTTTCCGCACGCCCCTGTAGCTCAGTGGATAGAGCAGCGGATTTCTAATCCGCTGGCCGCTGGTTCGATTCCAGCCAGGGGCGCATACTTACGCGCTCTCTGCGGGGCCCCGCACGTTGTCTGCATGAGCTTCAGGAGCCTCATAGGACTCGTTGCTGAACGTGATGGCGGCAGCACGCCCTCGCTGTGCCCTCACCGCGGACGCGAGCGGGCACGCCGACGCTGCGCACGACTGCTTGAGGCCGAATCCTCCCGGCTGTCCCGCGAGATCCGTTCCTGGCAGATCCGCAGGTTCTCTCGAGCGAGCTTATCCGCTGGATCCATCGTCACGGCTCGGCGAAGGAGCGCCTCGGCTTCGGCGACGCGACCGGCCTCGAGCAGGCCCCAGCCCAGATCATTCACGTATTTCTGATTGTCTGGCTCGAGCTCCAGGGCGCGTCGAGATGCCTCTATCGCTTCCTCATGCAGCCCTTCGTGACCAGCGCAACATCCCCGCCCTTGGTGCAAGACGCCAACGTCGGGAAATCGCTCAACTGCGGCGCGGTACAGATCAAGGCCGTCCTGGTACGCTCCCATCTGGATCAAGAACGTTCCGGCCCCATCGATGACCTCGGCCAGGTGGGGAGTCTCCTTCGGTAGGGTGATCAGGGAAGCAAACAGCTCTCGACCTTCGCACTCTTCCCCACGTTGATACATGACCGAACCCATGGCCAGGATGGCCGGAGCATACAGCGGATCCCAGCGCAGTGCCTGCTCCAGTGCAGAAATGGACCCCGACTGGTCGCCCAGCGCACTACGGAAGATGCTCTGCGCGTAGGCAGCCTCTGCCTCAAACGTGTGTCGTGTCTTCGACTGTAGATGCCGGTGGGAGGATTTCCGTTTCTTCATTCTTACGTTCCGCCGCTGTTGAGCCGCCCTGGGTCGCCCTGAGTCACCCAGAGCCATCCTGAATCACTCTGAGCTATCCAGAGTCGCCCCATGCCATCCTCAAGCCATCCTGTGTCACCCTGATCAACCCTGAGCTATCCTGAGCTACCCCGGGCGCCAGGGAATCTACTGAAGGGAAACGCCCTTCTCCTTCAGGTAGTCACCGAAGAGCTGGTCCACGTCCTTGATGTGGGTAACGAGCCAATTCTGCAGGAAGGTGTCCACGGCCACGGCCAGCGCCGGGGTGGCACCTTCTTCATCGAAGTCATTCACCAGGTTGTCCAGTGTCTCGCCAAGCTCGTGATGCTTCTGGCGATGTGCGGCCAGATCGGGATAGTCGGTTTCTTCCATGTACTTCTCTTCACTCCCGAAGTGGTAGCGCGTGTAGTCGACCAAGAAACCCAACGTCTTGGCGATGTGGCTGGCGCCCTGCTCCGAGTCGAGCGCCTCGGCCACGTCATTGAGCCGCTCGATCCAGGTCTGATGTTGCTTGTCGATCGCTTCCACACCGATGGACAGCGTGCCATCCCACTTCATGCGCGCCATTGCGGGAGTCCTCCTGAGCAAGGCCTGGTCTTCTCGAGGGCGGGCCTCCCGGTAACGAACCGTGAACCCGATGTCGAGATCGAGAGCTCGTTGTCATAACCACTAGAACCATAGCACGGCCATCCAGCGGGTTCACGCGTTGAAGAGCGTTTTGGAGAGGCCTTCAGACAGGCCTCTGGAGGGGCCTTTGGAGAGCGCACTAGATTCTGCGTGGGAGAATGCGCGGAAGAGTGCGCGGGAGAGTGCGCGGGAGAGCCGTCACCGGCCGCCCGTGGATCCACGTTGTTGCGCGCCGGATCCAAGACGTACCTCTTTCAAGGTACTCTCCGGTGCCCAACCGACCCCTTGCCGCTCGCGGCATACGAAACCAGCTTCGGCGCAGGTCACCTGGCGCCCAGGTATCGCACGAGCCGGGCCACACCTTCCCGGCGATGCGCGTCAGAGGCCGTATAGCACATCCGGAACCAGCCCGGTTCACTGCAATAAAACGCTTGACCTGGAGGCAAGCTGACGCGGCACTCGCCCAGCAATTCCTCGAACAGGGCCCGTTCGGCCTCGAAGGTGCCATGCTTCATGTGCGGCTTGAGATTGAGCCACATCACGATGCTCCCGTCGAATGGATGATGCCTCACGCCGCACCGGCTCAACTCCCGCACAACCTCCTCGCGGGCGCCAGCCAGGCGCCGCCGCATGATCGCCAAGTAATCGGGCAGGCCGGGATGCCGAAGGAGATTCGCGATCAGGCGATGCACCGGCCCCGAAACCGTGTAGAAGTAGCAGCCGGCTTGAAGTGACCGCATCACGGTTTCGTTCAGGCTGTGCACGAGGCCCACCTTGTAGCCCGAGAGCCCGAAGTCTTTCGCGAATCCGTAGACCACGTGCACCCACTCGCTTTCGAGGCGCAGGGCAGAGATGTGCTCGCGCTCGGGCAACACCGACTCGGCATAGATCTCATCGACGATCATGTGCAGCCTGTGATCCTCGCAGAACGCTTGCAGATCCTTGAGGAGGGCTTCCGGATAGATGACGCCAAGCGGGTTGTGCGGCGAGGTCAACAGCAGTGCCCGCACCTTCCAACCGGCCTGGGACGCGTGACGCGCTGCCGATGAATAGGCCTGCCCGACCGCATCGAGCGTGAGTTCGAACTTGGGGGCGGGCAAGGGAATGTGCGCGAACACAGCACCTGAGCGGAGCACGAGATCTTGATCGAAGCCTGGATAATAGGGCGTGGGGATCAAAATGATATCCCCGGGGTCACAGAGAACGAAGGAGAGGTTCTCGAGGATCGCCGAGGTCCCCGCTCCCACCGCGAGGTGGTCGGCTGAGATCGCGCGGCTTGCGCGTGGGCTCAAGAACTCCGCGATGGCCCGGCGCACGAAGGCAGGACCATGCAGCGTGCTGTAGTGCGTGTCATCTTCGTGGATCTCCAGGCACTCACGCAGCAATGGTGCTCCGTGATCGTAGAGCGTCTTGTTCTCAGCCGTTCCCAGGTTGATGTAGCCGTTCGGATTGGAGGTTGGATCGTAGGGATCCGCGGCACACGCGAAGTGCGCCTTCACGAGAAACGGATCCCGAACGTTCCAGGCCTGTGCGCGATGAGAGATCATGATTTCCCTTTCCCTGGCCGTTGCCGGTTACCGATCTCCACTCCCGATCCCCGCTGCCGATCTCCGCTGCCGATCCCCGCTGCCGATCTCCGCTGCCGATCCCCGCTGCCGATCCCCGCTGCCGATCCCCAGCCACCGACTGCCAGTTACCGATCGTCTGCTACTGATCTTCTCCGGTAATCAGTCCTGGATGCACGCCCAGTCCCAAGGATGCATCCAGCACGGCGCCTCGGAGCACGCGGGCATCCTCGCTACACAGCCACACTGCCAGGCGCGCGATCTCGGCCGGATCGATGAGCCGGCGACCGGGTAAGGCCCCGATCAATTGCTTTCGCCTCTCGTCCGGCAGGGCATCGAGGGTCGAAGCGGCGAACATTGGTGTATCGGTTGCCCCGGGACAGATCGTGAAGACGTCGATGGCCTTCCGCGCGTAGCGGGCCTGCAGGTGCTTGCCGAGATAGGCCAGTGCGGCCTTGCTCATGCCGTCGGCAGGATGAAACGCGGGGAACTGGTTGACACCCCCGCCCACCGAGCTCACCAGGATGATGGTGCCCCTCCCCCGGGCTTCCATTTGGGGCAGAAGCTGGCGCGTGAGCCACCAGGGACCGATCGCGTTGACGCGCAGGAGCGCCGCGTCCTGTTCGAGCGGATCGGAGGAGACGCGTTCGACGGTCTTCGACCCCAACCCCGCGTTCTGAACCAGGACGTCAACGGGCCCGGGCAGGTCGTGAAGCAACTGGTCGTGGCTTGCCCGATTGCCGAGCTCGAGCGTGAAGGCCGCCACCTCCGCGCCGCCGTGGCGATTGAGCAGTGCGCGGGCCCGCTCCTCGCCCGTGTGGTAGGTGAACCACACCCGGAAGCCGGCCTCCAGGAACGCATCCACCATGGCCGCCCCGATACCGCTCGAACCTCCGGTCACGAGAACGGTCCGCCTGGGGGAATTCCCTGGCGAGCCCTCATCGAGCTTGGCCTGAGGCGTGTTCCCAGCCTCATGCCTATCGTCGTTCGATCCCGGCGCCATGGCACCCTCCTCTCGTGGCACCCGAACATAGCACGTCGGAGCCTCCGGCGCGATGTACCCCGCGGAGGCGAACCGTATCGGGGCCCTCGTACGGGCGAACCGCGTGGGGTGCCTCGCCCACCCCCCCCCCCCGCCGCCCCCCCCCCCCCCCCCCCCCC
>CAZNJE010000109.1:0-8488 GCA_964573295.1 uncultured bacterium
AAAAGGGAAATCTGCGCTCAGGCAAAACTATTCTGAAATCGGGTGAGACGTTACCAATCAGGCAGTTTGTCCGCGGCGCAGAACCGCCCCGGTGTAAGATCCCTGCGCTCGTGCGATCTCTTCGGGCGTCCCCCGAGCTACGATTTCACCGCCCCGGTCACCACCCTCGGGGCCGAGATCGATCACCCAGTCGGCGGCACGGATCACATCGGGGTGATGCTCGATTGCAATCACGCTGTCGCCGGCGGCGATGAGCTCATCGAACAGGGTCAGGAGCCGGCCGATGTCCTCGAAGTGCAGCCCCTTCGTGGGCTCATCCAGCAAGTGAAGCCACCCGGTGGACCCGGCCGCAGATGCCGGCGTAGACGGCCGGGCGGGTCCCCGCGCCGGTCCCCGCGCATCCGGAGGCATCGAGGGGGCGGCCAGCAGATCATGCACGAGCTTGAGGCGCTGGCGTTCGCCGCCTGAGAGCGTACGCGTGGGTTGCCCCAGCAAGAGGTAGCCGAGCCCGATGCGCTCGAGCAGAGAGAAGGTGCGCTCCAGGCCGGGAGAGGCTGCATCCGCGGGCAGAAACGCTGCGACCTCGGTGATGCTCATCGACAGCACATCGGCGATCGAGGCGCCCTCGTACGTGCACGCCAGCGTCTCATCATCGTAGCGGCGACCGTGGCAGGCTTCGCAGGTGATCCACACATCGCTCAGGAAATCCATCGACACGCGAACCCGGCCCTGGCCCTGGCACTGCTCACAACGGCCGCCTTTGCCCGCCAGCGAGAATCGCCTCGCGCTGAATCCACGTTCCTTCGCTGCCTCGGTTGCGGCGAACAGGCCGCGCAGGGTGTCGAAGATCCCCGTCAACGTGGCGACGATGCTCTGGCCGCCGGCGGCGAGCGGCGAGGCGTCGAGCGTGCGCAGGCCCGCGAACTGGTCGCGGCCGTAGAAGCGCCGGCATCCAACGGGCCTGCCCGCGGCGAAGGAGGGAGCCAGCACGTCGAAGAGCAGTGTCGACTTGCCGCTGCCCGACACGCCCGATACGACGACGAGGCCACCGGCGGGGATGGCGACGTCCAGCTCACGCAAATTGTTGGCGTGGGCGCCTTCGATCATGAGTCCGGGCTGGAGAGAGCGGCGCCGGCGTTCGGCGCGCCCGCGCGCAGCGGAGCGCAGATGGAGCCCGGTGCGCGACTGCGGCGAATCGAGCAACGCTTCCGGCGGTCCGCTGAAGACCAAGCGGCCGCCGTCCCGGCCGGCGCCGGGACCCAGGTCGAGCACATGGTCGGCGGCGCGGATGACCTCTTCGTCGTGCTCGACGACGACGACCGTGTTGCCGGTCTCACACAGGCGGCGCAGCACACCCAGAAGCCGCCCGGTGTCACGCGGGTGAAGACCGGTGGTGGGCTCGTCGAGCACGTAGGTGATGCCGGTCAGCTCCGACCCCAGGTGTGTGGCCAGGCGCAGGCGCTGGGTCTCTCCGCCCGAGAGCGTGGCGGTGGCGCGCTCGAGTGTCAGGTAGCCCAGCCCGGCGGATTCGAGGGCGTCGATCCGGCCGGCCACCTCGCGCGCGAGGTCGGCGACCAGTGCCTGCTGGTGGGGTGTTACCTGGAGTGAGGCGGGATCCTCTTGCAATCTCTGCCACCAGGTCCGTGACGCTTCCACACTGAGGCGCGTCAACGAGACGATATCGGTACCGGCGAACCGGACCGATCGCACCTCGGGCGACAGGCGCGCTCCGTGGCACACTGGGCACAGATCTTCGCGCATCAGAGGGCGCATGGCCTCGCCGCGATGGTCGGCGTGCTTGCGCTGGTATTCCTCATCCACGTAACCGGCAAAGCCCTCCCAGGTGGATTCGAAGGTGTGTGTGCCCTCTCGCCGGCCCCGCTTGTATGCCCAGGTCACCTGATAGCGCTGATCTGTGGTGCCGTGCATCGCGATCCTCCGCGCCTCCGGCGACAGCGATCGCCAGGGTCGGCCGAAGTCGATGCCGTGGGCCTGACCGACCGCGGTCAAGATGGCCGCGTGCTGGCCGGTCGGATCGCCGTAGAAGCGGCCGGTCTTGTGTCCATCCATGGCGCCGCCGGTGATCGGCCGCTGGGGGTCTGTGACCAGCGCCTCGGGATCGGGCACCATGATCGTGCCCAGGCCGCGACACCGCGGACAGGCACCCAGGTGCCGGTTGAAGGAGAAGAGCGTGGCGGTGAGGGGGTGCGTGCCTCGGAAGCCACACGACGGGCAGCGGCCCGACTCAAGTCGCACGCCGCAGTCGGGACAGTGTGCTTCCCCCGCACGGGAGAAGAGGACGCGGTAGTAATCGTAGATCTCGCTGGCCGTCCCGACGGTGGCCCGTGGGTTGCGCCCCCCGGCCGCTTGCCCCAACGCGATGGTGGGCGTCAGGCCTTCGGCGCTCCCCAGCTCGGCGCGTGTTCTTCGCCCCAGGTACCGGCGGGCGTGGGGCGAGAGGCTCTCCTGGAATCTACGTTGTCCCTCGGCGAAGAGCGTATCGAACGTCAGCGAGGACTTGCCGCTCCCCGAAACGCCGGTGACGACGGTCAGACGTTCGGCCGGAATCGTGACATCGATATCGCGCAGGTTGTGAGTGGCCACTTGACGAAGGATGATGGGCGAGGTTCCCGGATCCCGCACCGGTTCCTCTCCGGGAGCATTGACGCGATCTGCGGTGGCAGACGCGCCGGGCCCGCCGGACGCGCCGGATGCATCGGACCCGCCGGACCCGCCGGGCCCGCCGGACGCGCCGGATGCATCGCACCCGCCGGACGGCCCCGACCCGCCGGGTTCGCCCAACACCTGCCGAAGCGCTCGGCCAGTGTGCGACCCTTCCGCTGCCGCGACGGCCTCGGGCGTGCCCGCGGCTACGAGCCGGCCGCCGCGCGCTCCGCCCTCGGGCCCCAGATCCACCACCCAGTCGGCCATCTTGACGAACTCCAGGTCGTGCTCCACCGCCACGATCGTATGGCCGCGGTCGACCAGGCCGGTGAGGGCTCGCAACAAGACTTCGATGTCGGCCGCGTGCAGGCCGGTGGTGGGCTCGTCCAGGATGTAGAGTGTGCGGCCGGCCGAAGGCCGGCCCAGCTCGGCGGCGAGCTTGATGCGCTGCGCTTCGCCGCCCGAGAAGGTCGTGGCGGGCTGGCCCAGACGGATGTAGCCCAGGCCCACCGCCTGCAGGGCGCCGAGCAGGCGGGCGATCGCGGGTTGATCCGCGAAGAAGGCGGCCGCCTCGTCCACCGAGAGCTCGAGCACGTCGCGAATGTTCTTGCCCCGATAGGTGACCGTCAGGATCGGGTCATCGAACCGGCGGCCCCCACAGGATTCGCACACCACGGCGACCTCGCCCATGAAGTGCATCCCGATCGTCTGAACACCCGCGCCCTGACACGCTTCGCAGCGACCGCCCTTGACGTTCAAGGAGAAGGCGCCTTTGCCCCATCCACCCGCGCGGGCCTCGGGAAGCGCCGCGAACAGGGAACGGATGGGATCGAAGACCTTGGTGTAGGTGGCCGGATTGCTGCGGGGGGTGCGGCCAATGGGCCGCTGATCGATTTCGATGGTCTTCTGGATGGCCTCGGTGCCCAGGATGTGATCGTGGGCGCCGGGCTCGGACGTTGCCCGGTGCAGTCGGCGGCGCAACGCGCGCCCGAGGACGAGGTCCACGAGCGTCGACTTGCCGGCGCCCGAGACACCGGTGACGACGTTGAAGGCGCCAAGCTTGAAGGTGACCGTGAGATTCCGCAGGTTGTGGGCCCGGGCGCCTTCCACAGTGAGCTCGCCCGCGCCCGGCCGCCGTCGCTCGGGCAGCGCAATCCGGCGGCCGCCCGCGAGGTAGGCGAAGGTCCGGCTGTGGGCCCGCGCAGGGGGCGATGCATTGGCCTGCGAAACCACCGCCGGTGGAGGCGTCTCACGCGCCACTTCTCCTTCCGAGGTGAGGAAGTCACGCGCGGGTCCGTTGTACAGGATCTCGCCCCCACTCTCGCCCGCGCCGGGACCGATGTCGATCAGCCAGTCGGCGGCGCGGATCGTCGCCTCATCGTGCTCGACCACGAGCACGCTGTTGCCGTTGTCGCGCAGGCGGGTGAGGGTGCGAAGAAGGCGGCGGGTGTCCCGCGGGTGCAGCCCCACTGAGGGCTCATCGAGCACGTAGAGGATGCCGCGCAGCGCGGTGCCCACCTGCGTGGCCAAGCGGATGCGCTGCGCCTCGCCGGCCGAGAGGGATGCCGCCGCCCGGCGCAGCTCCAGGTATCCGAGACCCAGTTCGATCAACACGTCCAACCGTGTGGTCATCGCCTCCAGGATCGGTTGGGCGATCTCGGTGCTGCCCGCGAGGCCGGCTTGCTTCGCCAGAGCCTGATCGGCCTGGGTCTGCGTGGCCTGGGTCTGCGTGGCCTGAGTCTGTTCGGCCTGGGTCTGTTCGGCCTGGGCCTGTCGGCTCTGGACTTGCCCGGTCAGGACCGCACGCAACTCCTCCAGCGGCAGGGCCGCGAAGGAGGCGATGTCACGCCCGGCGATCGTGACGCTCCGTGCCTGCGGCCGCAACCGGCTGCCGTCGCAATCGGGACAAGGCCGCGAGCGGGCGAAGCGCATGATGTTGGCATTGCGCTCGCGCGATAGGATCTCCTCCATGATCGTCAGCAGGCCGCGGTAGTAGCCTTCCTCACGCGGACGGGCGGTGATGCCGCTCCAGCGCATGCGCGACTCCAAGGGGTGCTTGCCGAAGGGAACCCGGATGCGGTCGGATCCGCGCAGGACGATGCCTCTTTGCTCCTCGGTCAGCTCGCGCCACGGCACGTCGACACTGAAGCCATGGGCCCGGCACACCTGGTCGAGCACGTCCAGGGTGACCTGGCTGTAAACGATGTAGCCGTTCGGTGTGGTGGGGACGAGTGCGCCCTCGCGAAGGGTGCGTGCCGGATCGGCGATCAATAGGTCCGGATCGATGCGATCGACCTCGCCCAGGCCCTTACAGGTGGGACAGGCACCGTAGTGGGAATTGAAGGAGAAGAGGCGGGGGCCCACCTCCGGAAAGCCGCTTCCACAGTCGGGACAGACGCGTTGGATCTGAAAACGCTCGGCGGCGTTGGCCGTGGTCTCCACGGCGTCATTGCTCGTACGAGCCGGAAGCACGAGCAGCGCCCCCTGTCCCAAGTCGAGTGCGCGCGACACCGCCTCTCGCAGCGCCGTTCCCTGGCGCGCGGGATCATCGAGATCGGCAATGACGGCCTCGATGTCATGGATGCGATCGGGGGATACCTCGGGCACGGGGGAGAGCGGCAGCCTCCGGCCGTCGATGCGAACCTCGGCCATGCCTGCGAGCGCGGCCCGGACGAGCGCCTGTCGCCGCGCGCCGCGATGGCCGCCCACCAAGGGGGATAGGATCGTGATGGGTTCGGCCCTATATCGTCTGGCGAGTAGGGTGGCCAGGGCTTCGGGCGTCGTGGCCGCGAGGGGAGCGCCACAAGCCGGACAGTGGCATTGGCCAATCCGCGCGAAGAGCAGCCTCAGGTGGTCGTAGACCTCACTCAAGGTGCCGACCGTGGAACGGGGATTGCGCACGGCGGTGCGCTGGTCCACCGCCAGCGCGGCCCGCAGTCCGCTGATATGCTCCACCGCCGGGCGGTCCATCTTGCCCAGTAGCTGGCGGGCGTAGGAGGACAGCGACTCGAGATAGCGGCGCTGCCCTTCACGGAAGATTGTGTCGTAGACCAGCGAGGACTTCCCCGAGCCCGACACGCCGGTGACCACGACGAGGACATCGTGGGGGATCGAGAGATCGGCGCTCTTCAGGTTGTGCTCGGTCGCACCGCGGATCGTGATCTGTCTGCTCATGCTGCGCTCGTCGTCCCGCCGATCATCACAAGCCTACTCATGAAATCCGCTCAGAACGGCGGTGACCGGGAAATGATCGGAAGGATACCGGCCGTCACGGCTCGTGCGCACGATGTCAGCCGCCAACGGCTCCCACGCTTCCGAGGCCAAGATCCAGTCGATCCGCGGTCCGTCGCGGCGTCCCTCGAATCCGTTGAACGTGCCGCTCGCGGTGGCCGCCGGATGGAGCGTGGTGTAGGGGTCGGTCCAACTGGGGATGGCCTGGGCCGGCCCCTCCGGGGCCCGCATGAACACGCGATACGGACCGGCGAGGCTGGTGTCGGCCGGTGCGTTGAAGTCCCCGGTGATGATGACCGGCGTCGCTCGATCGGCCTCTCCCGCGATCGAGGCCAGTTGTGAGAGGATGACGCGGGCCGACTCCTCGCGCGCCCGAACACCCACATGATCGAAGTGGGTGTTGAGGACGTAGAAGGCAGGGGCGTTGGCCGCAGTAGGTCGCAGCTTCACCCAGGTCGCCATTCGCGTAAGCGCGCTGTCCCAGCTCTTGCTGGCCACGATGGCCGGTGTCTCGCTCAACCAGAAATGCCCTTCGTCCAGCTTCTCGAACCGTTCCCGGCGGTAGAAGATGGCACACATCTCTCCGCCCCGGGCGCCGTCATCCCGTCCTACGCCGGCAAAGCCGTATTCAGGCAACTGCTCGCGAAGGTAGTCGGCCTGCAGGGCCAGACACTCTTGGGTGCCGAGCAGGTCGGGCGAGAACGCCTCGATCACATCCACCACGAACTCCCGCCGATGGCGCCAGGCGTCGTCGCCGTCCTGGGCGGTCCCATAGCGCAGGTTGAAGCTCATGACGCGCACGGGAGAGACATCCGGCGCGGCATCTGCGAAGCTGGTACCGATCAGGGTGCCAACCGAGGTGCCCACCAGAGCGCCTGCCAGAGTGCCTGCTAGACCGAGCACGAGGACGACCACCAGCGTAACCAGCAGGGTGCCCAACGGAATGCCCGGCAGGAGGAGGGCACGCAGAACTCTTGGTCGGTACCGGCCGTGTCTGTCTTCCGGGACGTGGCCCACGGGGCATCTCCCTCGATCCCATGTTGCGGAAATCATGACCGAAAGCGTGATCCTGACACCATGGTCCCATGGTGTCAATCCGAGCGGAGTAGTTGCCCCGGGACTCGACCTGGTGGAGTGCAAGTCTGCGAGTCACGACGCCGGTTTCCATTCATGCCGCGTCCGCGCGGCGCAGTCCCATTGCGCGGTGGTCCGGTGGGCGCTACGATCCGCACCGCGTAGCATCGTGGCGCGGGCAATGACCACTGAGCCACCGGTACGTCCTTCCCGCCGGCGCCGCAGAAGATACCGGCATGCTCCGGTCGCAGAGCTTCGGCCATCCCGTGATCCTCTCCATGCGGCCGGTCCACTGCTTCCCTCAAGAGAGGAGGTCGCTTCATGACGAGTTCCTGGAGACCCTATGTCGCCGGTGCCCTCACGGGACTGCTGGCCATCGGTTCGGTGCTGGTGTCCACGCAGGCCCTGGGCAAGGCCAAGTATCTGGGCGCTTCGACGACCTTCGTGCGAAGCGCGGGCATGATCGAGCAGTCCGTGGCGCCCGAGCACGTGACGGCCAACGAGTACTACCAGCGAAGCAAGATTCGCGTGGACTGGCAGTTCATGCTGTTGTTCGGCATCTTGATCGGATCCTTCGCCGCCTCACGGTTTGACGGCAGCTTCGAGAGCGAGAGTTCACCTCCCATCTGGCGTGAACGGTTTGGTCCGGGCATCGGCGTGCGTGCGCTCGGCGCGTTCCTGGGTGGCATCGTGGCCATGTTCGGTGCCCGGCTCGCCGGCGGCTGTCCCAGCGGGCATGGATTGAGCGGTCTGATGCAACTCTCGGTGAGCGGTTTCATCGCCATGTGCGGGTTCTTCGGCGCGGGGATCGTCATGGCGCACTTGCTCTATGGACGCACCCGCGGCGGGGAGGTGAGCCATGAGTGAGCAGCTGCTGGGTCTTCTGACGGGTGTTCTGTTTGGAGCACTGCTCCAGCAGGGCCGGGTACTGCGCTTCGAGAAGCAGGTGGGGGCGATGCTCCTGCGGGATATGACCATCCTCAAGTTCATGCTCTCGGCCATCATCGTTGGGATGATAGGCTTACACTTGCTAGTGGGGCTGGGCGCGGTGGCGCTCAGCGTGAAAGGTACCAGCATCGGAGCCAACCTGATCGGTGGACTGCTGTTCGGCATCGGTTGGGCTGTGGCGGGCTACTGCCCGGGCACATCGGTGGGCGCGGTGGCCGAAGGACGCTGGCACGCCCTCTTCGCCATCGCCGGGATGCTGGTCGGCGCAGCCATCTTCGCCGAGGTCTATCCGGCTCTGAAGACCAGCGTTTCGACCTGGGGTGACTTCGGCAAGATCACGTTGCCCGGTGTACTGGGGGGGTCTCCCTGGAGCGTGATCGTGGTTCTCGTGATCGTCTATGCGGGGTTGTTCGTCTTCTTCGAGCGGAAGAACCTCTGACGGTTCGGACGTTCGAGCACCTGCCTGCGACACGGAGTGCGCGAATGCGATCGCGCAGGCGACGCTCATCCACCGTTTTTGGCTATATCCGGATCTCGCAAGGCGAGAGATTCATGGAACGTGCTCCTGGCT
>CAZNJE010000110.1:0-7766 GCA_964573295.1 uncultured bacterium
GGTCATGTACTCGGCAAAGGTCATGCAGGTCGTCCCCGGTAGGCTCGACAAAGGCAACCGGGAACGATTTAGCCAGTTGGGGGCCAGGTGGAGAACCACATCCCACATCTGAGTGTTCTGGGACCCTTGGAGAAAAGAGCGTCGCTGCTTCGTCTTGGCGTGGCACCAGTCGGGCCTCGGTAGACGGATTACCAGAGGATCTCGTCAACCCGAGATGTGCAATTCATAAGCGCAACAGACCATTTTGTGTCCACTTATGGATATTTGCTGCATTTCTCGCCAACTACGGTTACTCTCCGTATTGAATTCCATACGCAAAATCGACCGCAGGAGGTCCACTTGTGCATATGAATCAACACCGCGGCATCGGTAGTCTGGCCAAGCTGGTCGACAAACTCCAGGCCGGCGGCCGCTACACGCTGACCCACGACGAGGCGATCACCGAGCTCGGGATCACCGACGTGGCCCTCGCGAAGGCGGTCCAGCGGCTGGTGGCCAAGAACCGTCTGGCCGTCCCCCGTCGCGGCTTCTTCGTCATCGTGCCCATCGAATACCGCCAAGCCGGAGCTCCGCCACCGGACTGGTACATCGGCGACTTGATGGCGTTCGCGCACCGCCAGTACTACGTGGGTCTGCTGAGCGCCGCGTCCCTGCACGGGGCCGCACACCAGCAGCCACAGGAGTTCCAGGTGGTCACCGACAGGCAGCTCCGGCCCGTGGAGGCGGGCCGCGGACGAATCAGGTTCTTCACGAAGCGCCGCGCCACGTCCACTCCGGTCGTGGACGTGAAGACCGAAACGGGGCTGTTGCGCGTCTCGACCCCGGAGGCGACGGCCCTGGACCTGTTGCGGTACCTCGACGCCGCCGGACAGCTCGGACATGTGGCCACCGTGCTGTCCGAACTCGCCGAGAAGATGGATCCCGGGCGGACCGTGGAGGCCGCCAAGCTAGACGGCAGCCTGCCGAATGCCCAGCGTCTGGGCCATCTGCTGGATCTGGTCGGAGCCGGTGAAGCGAGCGAGAGGCTGGCTGATTGGATTGCGGAGCGCCGGCCTCGCTACTTGGCCCTGCGGCCGGACCGCCCGTCCGACGCGGCGTCGAAGGACCGCCGTTGGCGCCTGCTCGTCAACGAGAGGATCGAGGTCGAAGCATGATCCCACGCGCTCACATCACCGCATGGCGCGGCACGGCTCCCTGGGCCACCGACGCCCAGGTCGAACAGGATCTCGTCATCAGCCGGGCGCTGGTCGATCTCTACAGCAACGATCTACTGGCCCAAGAACTGACGTTCCGCGGCAAGACCGAACTCCTCACCTACGAAACCGAGGAACTGCTGGCCACCAAGGTGCGCGCACTCTACCAGCGGAAGAAAGGCCGTGACCTCTTCGATCTCTCCGAGGCGCTCTCCGCCATGCCTGATCTCGACACCCAGGCGATCGTCGATTGCTTCCTGCGCTACATGGAACACGACGGCCTGCGGATCACCCGGACGCAGTTCGAATCGAATCTCGCCGAAAAGATCGATAACGATGTGTTCGTGCGGGATGTCCCGCCGTTGCTCGCGTCGGGGATCTCCTACGACCCGCGCCGGGCACTCGAGTTGGTACAGCGAGATCTCATATCGAAGCTGCCGGAGGGCGCAGCACGCAGCCGGAGGCCTGCCGTCCCATAGCAGACGCTTTGGGCGCGGGTCACCATAGGATGGCCGGCGAGTTCGCGGGTCAGTAAGAAGGAAACGCGGCGAACGACGGTATCAGTTTTGCCCGCGGCTTCAAGGAGACCCGCACGAGAGCAAGCATGGCAGATGGTGTTGGTCTGACCATAGGTGAGATTGTGCCATTGAATGAGAGATGGCCGATTGTGAGGGAGTTACGGAGTTTTCGCGGAGCACGACGCTGAGCGAGGCGGGTCCCTCGTCGTTCTACTGAAGGAGGATGCACTCGAATACGGATTGGGGTCGGGGAAGGAACGGTCGGATGGACAGAGACCCCACCAACGCGGCGGCGTAGTCGCGTGGATCAGTGCTCCTTGCGGCCCAAAGCACGAAAAAGATCACTCGTGAGCGCTTGGCAGGAGGCCGAGATCTCTGCTGGGGGCGCAAGTGTGCCCAGGGCACGCAAGAGCATGGAGATGCCCTCTCCTCCAGGATGGCCGAATAGCTCAGCCAGCCAACCGAGCGCCTCCCCGGTGGCACGCCTCGACACGGGGGCAGCGAGTGTGCGGCGCATCCGTTCAGCGAGATCCGGGGTACCGGTTCCCCGCAACAGACGGAACACATCTAGCGCGTCTTTGTCACGCTGCCGAGGATGCCCTTGCCGTTCCTTCACCTTATGGAGCTTCGCAACCAATAGCGCTCCAGGACCTGCAACCCAGATCCGAGACGAGCGACGATCCTCTTCCTCAAGTGATCCAACCGCAATGAGGTCCTTGTCGATGAAGACCCCATCCAATCCCCTTACGATCCGGACCGCGTGCGAGTGGTGCCCGGGGAAGCGTGCTGCACGCCTTCCTCGGCCGGGGGTGACCGACGGAGCAGTCAAGAGGTCGACAGCAACATGAACGGGGCTTCCGTCTCGCTGGGTACGTGCCGTAATCCATTCGCCCACGCTGTCCGTACTGCGCCGGACGAACCCGGCCGCGGAGAGCCCTTCTTCCAGCGGGGGAGATCGAGGAAGGAATTCGGGATCGAGTGCGATATCGCCATCTGTCGTGTAGGGAGCAACCGCGAGATCTCCTTCACCAATACGGAGGTAGATAGCTTGGGCCCCGACAAGAACGGTAGCCCTTCGGTGCGTCCCGAGCGCCTCCAGCGCGTCCAGCAACACGCGGCGCGCAAGTACATAGAGTTCATCCACGCCAGGCCTCCTCATGGGCCGTCATCCATTCGATCAGGGGTTCTGCCTCGGCCGGCCCGCGTCCGGGACTTGTCAGCAGATCGGCTGCCGCCTGGCTGATGGCCACGTAGCGCAGGGAATCCCGCACCGTGGCGCCGACAAACACACCGTCGTCAATCGGGTCTATCAGGATAGTATTCGCTCCCGCCTCGACCGGTCGCAGGTCAAGCTCTTGCATGGCCGCCACCACATCCTCCAGATATACAATCCCCACACGCGCCGGCGCAATCGGGGCGAGAGCCTCGACCGCTTGCGTGCCGGTGATCGCATATCGCCCGCGGAATCGCTTGAGCTTTTCGCCGAGCGCCTGAAGGCCGCGCGGCTCGAGCGCGGGGATCTGGGGACCCCGCGCCTCGAGCGGGGCCTCCTCTGCCCAGCGGCGCAGAAGTCGCTGCCAGTCAACCTCGGTGATGCGTCCGTGAGGCGTGCGTTTGATCAGTGCTTCCCGGTCGAGCAGCGCCACGATCCGTGATGCGTATCCCGCATCGACGCCCGCGTACGCGGCCAGTTGGCGCACACCCGGAGGAACCCTGGAATCAATCAGGTATCGGACAACTCGTCCGGCTTTCGGGCCACGCAGCGTGCGCGAGGGCCGCTCCCGGCGGTCGGGGTCCACGCGCGCGCCTTCCGTTTGCACCAGCAATCCTGGTTCCATCAGCTCGATCCGGCTGTTGCCTGTGAGGTCAAGATAGGAGATGGCTCCCTCCCGAAGCCGCTCTCGGGCGGGGGGGCTCAAGTACGGAGATACGACGAGGAGACCGCCTGCCGCCCACTGGGGTGCGCCGCCACTGCCAAGCAGATCCACAACACCGCGAGGCGCAAGCCGTCTCTTTACTTTGGCCAGGAACAGCCCCGATCGGCCATCCGGCGCTTCGATGCGGATGAGAGCGTCGGCGGGGCGCGTGCCCTTGCGGGGTCGTTTGGTCAGAGAAGCGGTCCACCCCACTGGGAGACGACGCTTCAACTCGCGCAGCCCCTCACTGACAATGGCGTTGTCCGAAAAGTTCATGTTGCCTCCCGTGGGCAACATAGTAATATGAGACAACACCCTGGTCAAGGGTGAAAACGACTTGTCGTGGTCCGCGAAAACGCCGCAACTCCCTGTGAGTACCGAAAAAACCGAACGCTGCTATTGCTCTGAACTTAGGGACCAGTATCTGATTGCCGAGATCGCCCCTCGAGAACGGTCTTGCCCTCCGGGACTTTGGATGTCGAGATGGCGTCCAACTCTGCGAGAGCCCCATGACCCGTGCCGGGGCGGCACGGTCAAGTTTCTTGAAAATCGGACACTGATCTGAGCTATTTCGAGGATTGCCATCGCGGTATGATCGAGCGTCCAGATGCCCATCGCCCAGGTCCGCGCATTGTTCCGGGTCCATCCCTGCGTCGCCATTCTAGGGCCCCGGCAGTGCGGCAAGACCACCCTGGTCCGAGCCCTCACGGCCGACGAACCCGCCTGCACATTCTTCGATCTGGAGCCGCCGGTGGACGCGCGCAAGCTTTCCGCACCGATGCGCGCTCTCGCCCACCTTGACGGCCTGGTGGTGCTCGACGAGGTACAGCAACGCCCGGAGCTGTTTGAGATCCTGCGGGTGCTGGTCGATCTGCCGGAGCGACTCGAACGGTGGGAGTGAGGGAAGCGGGGAGCCGTGAATCCCACCGACCCGTGCCCCAGCCGCTCCGAAACGATCTTGGGATGAACGCTCTGCCGCAGCATGTGGCTCGCGTGTCCGTGGCGAAGCCCATGGAAGCGGATGCGCGGCAGGTTTCTTGTCGATCAGGCCCCAGTCGGCTGAATCGGCTTCCCCGTTAGCGGCTCTCTCAAGACCTCTACGAGCCCCGCGGTCTCGAGAACGAGGCTCCGAATGTCCACATGAGAGGTCAGCCCTGTAATAGGCTCGGTTGCCGGCCCGGCGCATCTCCAGCAGGCCGAGTCGGGTCAGCTTGCGGAGCTCTTGACGTACCGAAGCTTCGTTGAGACCAGACAGGCGCCCGATTTCACGGATATGGTACTCGGGCTATCCCATACCGAATAGCAGGCGGAAGATCTCGGCCCTGGCCCTCGAGGAGAGTATCGCGGCTAGAATGCTCATATTGCGGGTTTGTACCACGCGTATGCGAGGCTGTACCACGCATTTTCACTTCTGCGAGAGCTCTCTCCCAGATGGGATTATAGCTTGATTTTGCAATCTACAATGTTATGTTTTCGATATGAAATACCGCCATCGACTCCTCGAACCCAAACTCCTGGCCTACGTGGAGTCCTTCCCCTGCACGCTGGTGAGCGGGGCGCGGCAGGTCGGGAAGAGCACCCTCGTGGCGGAACGCTTCGGCGATCGCTTCCGAACGTTCGTGTTCGATCCGGTGCAGGATCTCTTCGGTGTCAGGGAGGACCCCGACCTGTTCCTGCGGAACAATCCACCACCGCTGATCCTCGATGAGATCCAGTACGCCCCCGAACTCGTTCCGGCTTTGAAGCGGTATGTGGACCGGGAACGCCGGCCCGGGATGTTCCTGATCACCGGCTCGCAGCAATGGCAAGTCATGCGTGACCTGGCCGAGTCGTTGGCCGGGCGGGTGGCGCTCCTGGAACTACCGGCCTTCTGCTTCCAGGAGTTCGAGGACCAAGAGGGTCCGTGCTGGTTGAATGAGTGGCTCGATGCCGAGCCGAACGATCCCGAAGACGCCATTCAGCGGCTGCAGACGAGAGAGGTCCAGCGATACTCGGCGACAGAGCGCATCTGGCGCGGAGGATTCCCGGATGTTCAGCGTCTGGCGGACGGGGTCATTCCGGGTTGGATGCAAGGCTACGTCGCCACCTACCTCCAGCGCGACGTCCGTACCATGCTCTCCGTGCGTGATGAGGCTCAGTTCTCCGCCTTCCTCTCCCTTTGTGCGGCGCTCACCGCGCAGGAGTGCAACTACAACCAGCTCGGTCGCGACATCGGTCTCTCCGCGCCCGCGGCCAAGCGATGGGTCGGGGTGTTGCGAAGCAGCTATCAGTGGCTCGAGGTCCCGGCCTTCTCGATGAACACGGTCAAGCGCGTCAGCAGCAGGCCCAAGGGATACCTGGCCGACACCGGCTTGGCCTCCTTCCTGCTCCGCCTATCGTCACCGGCGGCGGTGCAGGGACATCCCGCCTTCGGGGCCCTGTTCGAGACCCTGGTGATCACCGAATGCTACAAGCAGCTCCAGCAGCAGCCGCTCGTTCCGGCTCTCTCGCACTACCGCCAGCACAGCGGCGCCGAGGTCGATCTCATCATCGAACGCGACGGGGCGTTCTTCCCCATCGAGGTCAAAGCCGCCAGCCACGTCGGGCCGCGTGACGCGCGATCTATCGGCATTTTCCAGGAGACGGTGGAAACCGCCGCGCGAACCGGGCTGATCATCTACGGGGGGACGGACGTACTGCGGGTCCACGATCGCTGTCTGGCGGTGCCGTTCGATCTGCTGTAGGCCATATCTACACTCATGGCCCCGATCATCCTGAGTCCACCCAGCCTTCCCATAGAGTTCGGAACCGGGCTGAAGGTCCGAACGCTTGGCCAGGCCGTTCACAACACGCCAACCTCGGCGAAGTAGAAGTTCGGTGATGCATGGACTCCTCAAGCGCCCGGCCGATCTTCCCGGCCACTTCGCTGGCACGGATCCGTCAAACTCCCCCCCTCAGCTCTCTCTGAAACGCAGGATAGCGCCGGTAGGTCTGCTCGATCCCCGAGAACCAGGCCTGGGTCTCCTCCCCCGGTTCGACCTGTAGGCAGGCCCGGGCCAGCGAGGCCGCGTGCCCGTAGTAGCGCCGGCGCTTATTGCGGATGACGCCCCTGATCCGCTTCTCGGCCGCGATGCGCATCGCGCCCAGCACAGCGGGGACATCCTCCGCCCGAATCTCCCCGCACGCGCCGAACCGCTCCAGCAGATCCTCGAAGGAGCCGGCCGGCAGGCATGTATGAAGCTCGCGTAGAAACGGATTCCTCGAGGCTCCGAGTTCCTCATCCGTGCGATATGGAGGCAGGCCCATCCGGGGCCATGCGGCAGGACCGCCCAGCTTCTCGAAAAAGAGTGGGAAGAGCACATGCCCGGGGTGCCCCTGCGCCGACCAACCCAGTCCCGGGGCGCAAGCCAGGAGCTTGGCAGCCGCGCGCCAATCCCCGCGCAGGAGGCAAAGCATGGCGTGCTGGGAATCGTCGCCGCGAGGCCCGCGCTGGATCGCATCGTCCGCCCGAGCCCGAAGCGTCTCCTGATTCGGAGACGTCCAGAGCCAGCGCAACAAGCGCTCCTGGGTGGGCACGAGCCGCCAGGCGCGCTCGAGTCGGTCGACCCAGTCCGGGCGCTCCAGCTTGTAGGCGGCTAGCGCGACGCCGTCGAGAAACTGGCCCGAACGGCCCCGCTCGAGCTGCGTGGCCGCGGCCTCTTCGTAGGCAACCAGCGCATCCTCCCAGCGCGAGGCTTCTACCAGTGCTTCGCACCAAGCCCGGAGATCGTCATACTCCCTGGAACGTCGCGCAAGACCGCCCAGCCCATCCGGCCCCTCTGTTCGATGAACGACTTCGCGCAGCCACTCGTTCGCGTCGCTACCGTATGGCTGCCGCTCTTGCGCCGCCAGGTGGCCCTCGACCACCGTGCGCCACCCGGCCAGGAAGACGTCCCACTCCGGCATGGGTTGCAAAGCCTCGCGTTCGATCGCCGCCAGCGGTTTCCAGAGTAGGAAGAGGTCCCGCGTCTGGATCATGGTCTTCAAGACCGCCGCGGGACGATCCTCGGGCGGGGTGGTGAGGTAGACAGCGATCGCGAACCGCAGCGCGCAGGCGCTCAGATCCAGGGATGTCCGTGGTTCCGTTTCCAGCTCCCGCCACCTCACACGCAGCATGCGGA
>CAZNJE010000111.1:0-7556 GCA_964573295.1 uncultured bacterium
CGCCCGATCGCGCCCGGCGTCCCCCCGCCCGATCGCGCCCGGCGTCCCCCCGCCCAATGCTGAGTCCGTCGTTCCGTTCAGGAGGTTTGAGATGAAGAAGCAGCTCAAGTGGCTGGTGCCGCTGCTCCTGGTCACGGCCGTGGCCGTCTTCTTCTGGATCCGCTCGGGTGGATCCGGCCCGACGCAGGCCGTGGCCGATCCCGCGGTGACCACGAACGACTCGCGGCAAGCGGCCGCGGAAGTGGGCGAGATTTCGGTGAAGCTCACCGAAACCGGCCTCATCCAGCCCAAGGCGCAGGTCCTGGTCAAGTCGAAGGTAAGCGGCAAGGTGGCCCGACTTCACGTGCGTGACGGTCAGGCCGTGCGCCGCGGCGATCTGTTGGCTTCGGTCGAACCGGACATGGCGCAAGCCCGCACCGTTGCCAGCCTCAAGAGCGAATACGGCCGCGCCCGCGTGGAGCTCGAGCGCACCCGCCAGGATTACGAACGGGACCTGGAGCTGCACCGCCAGGGTCACATCTCCGAGTCTCAGATCCAGCTGTCGAAGGACGCTTACGACATCGCCAAGATCGAGTACCACGCGGCGCTCGAGCAGATGCGCCTGGCCGAGGAAGATGGCGTATCGATGGAGACGAATGTCGAAGAGGGCGAGTGGCTGGAGATCGTGGCGCCGGCGACCGGCACGATCATCAACCTGGAGATCGAAGAGGGTGAGATCGTGACCTCGGGAGCGGTCTCCTACACGACTGGCACGACCCTGATGACGATCGCCGACCTCTCGACCATGCAGATCAAGGCCGGCGTCAACGAGGTCGACATCGGCAAGGTGCGCGACGGGCAGGAGGTGGCCATCGATGTAGATGCCTATCCGGGCGTGCACTTCGCCGGGACGATCACCCATGTGGCTCCCGCCGCGCACGATGAGCAGGGCGTCAAGATCTTCGACGTCGAGATCGACATCGTTGACTCCGACGAGCGGTTGCGTCCTGGCATGACGGCCAACGTCGAGATCCAGGGTGATCACTGCGAGAACGCGCTCACCGTGCCGGTGGAGGCGGCCTTCCTGAAGCGGGGCCGTTACGTTGTCTACGTCTTCGACGGTTCGGAGCAGGAACCGGTCGAGCGTGAAGTCGAGGCCGGGATTGCCAACATCGAGCGATTGGAGATTCGTTCGGGCGTGGCCGAGGGCGAGCTGGTGGCCCTCTACGATCCGGAGATCGAGGGACGGGCCTTGAGTGAAGACGAACGCCGCCGGCAACGCATGGCGGCGGGGGGACACTAGCGATGCTCATCCAGACCGAAGAACTTCACAAGACCTACGATCTCGGCGCGGCGGAGGTGCAAGCCCTACGCGGCGTCTCGATCGAGATCGAGGCCGGCGAGTACGTGGCCATCATGGGGCCGTCGGGATCAGGGAAGTCGACGCTCATGCATCTGCTTGGGTGCTTGGACTCGCCGACCTCTGGCGGTTACTGGCTGGCAGGGCGCGAGGTCAGTCGCCTGCGCGGGGCCGCACTGGCCGCCGTGCGCAACCGCGAGATCGGGTTCGTGTTCCAGAATTTCAATCTCCTACCCCGTGTGGACCTGGTCGCCAATGTGGCCCTGCCCTTGGTCTATCAAGGGGGCGTGGGACGCCGAGAGCGCCGTCGGCGAGCGGCCGATCTCCTGACCCGTCTGGGGATGGACCACCGCCTGGGCCACCGGCCGATGGAGCTCTCGGGCGGGGAGCGCCAACGGGCCTCGATCGCCCGGGCCCTGATCGCTGAACCGAGCATCCTGTTGGCCGACGAGCCCACCGGGAACCTGGACTCGAAGACCGGACAAGCCATCATGGACATCCTCGACGGGCTGAGCCGAGAGGGAAAGACCGTCCTGCTGGTGACCCATGACGAGAACGTGGCTGCTCGCGCGCAGCGCACCATCCTGATCGAAGATGGGCGGGTGGCCGTGGAGGCCTGCGCATGAACCTCTTCGAGAGCCTGGCCGAAGGAAGCCGTGCGATGACAACCAGCCGGAGCCGGGCGGTGATGACCACCGTCGGCATCATCCTCGGTGTGGCCTCGGTCGTGACGGTGCTCTCTCTCATGGGCGGAGGCCAGAAGCAGACCGAGGCGTATTTCGCCGAACTGGGCGGTGCGCGGGAACTACGCATCACGAATACGCGCACCGACCGGGTATTCATGACCGCGGTCGAACGGGCTTCCGAACGGCTCACCTACCGCGATGCCCAGGCGATTCTTCACAACTGCCCATCGGTAGCCACCGTTGATCCCGAGATCACCCGGTTCCTATCGGTTACCCGTGGCGAAAACACCTTTCGGATGAAAGTCCTCGGCACGAGTCCTCACTATCCGTATGCCGACGACATGCCCGTGGATCGCGGCCGGTTCATTAGCGATCGGGACATCGAGCGGTATGCCAACGTCGTGATGCTGGGGCCTACCTACGCGCAGGACCTCTTCGGCGAGGAGGATCCGATCGGACAGCGGATCACGATCGGGGGTGTGAGTTTCACGGTGGTGGGGATCATGGAGAAGAAGGAGTTCTATTTCCGCAATGCGGGCGGCGGGAGCGGCCGCAACGTCCTCGAGTGGTTCAACCGCGCCATGTACATCCCCATCACGACCATGATCAAGCGGTTCAGTGTCAACGACCAGCTCGACGGCCTGGAGCTTGCAGCCCCCACCGTCGAGGCCGTACCGAGTCTGATCCAGGAGGTTCGCACCGTCCTGCTGCGCCGTCATGGCGTGGACGATTTCAACATCGATTCGAAGTCGGAACGGATCTACGCCAGCTCCGAGGAAGACCGTTTCTTCAGCATCATCTTCTGGGCGGTGGCCTTTGTCTCCCTCTTCGTGGGCGGGGTGGTCATCGCCAACATCATGCTGGCCGCGATTACCGAGCGCATCCGCGAGATCGGCGTCCGCAAGGCCATTGGCGCCCGCGGCCGGGATGTGTTCCTGCAGTTCCTGCTCGAAGCGGTCACCATTACCGTCGCTGGCGGAGTCGTGGGCCTCGTGGTGGGCATTGGCCTGACCACGGTCCTCGGTCGCCTGGCGGGCATGCCGACCGATCTGACGCCCGAGATCGCGGGCATCGCCATCCTGACGGCGGTCGGCGTCGGGCTCGTCTTCGGCATGGTGCCGGCGATCCGGGCCGCCCGGCTCGATCCGGTGGAGGCGCTACGTTATCAGTAATCTAATCGAACACATAGGCAGCGGCGTCGGGTCTCTGTGGCACCACAAGCTGCGATCGGCCCTGACCCTGGTGGGTATTGTCGTTGGGGCGGCTTCAGTCGTGGCCATGTTCTCCTTCGTGAGTGGCATCCGGGACCGGATCATGGAAGACTTCGAGCTCTTGGGCTTCGACAACGTCTTCTTCATCGGCAACCAGCAGGCCCACAATCCCGAGAACCTGGCGCGCCTGAAGGCATCGAAGGGGCTGACCTATCACGATACCGAGGTGCTGCGAGCCGAGGTTCCCGAAATCCAGTACCTGTGTCCCGTGACCGAAACCCATCTGGTCGTGCGAGCCGGCAACGAGGCCCGCCGGTGTCCGACCTTCGGGGTGAGTCCGGACGGGTTCACCCTGTTGAAGCTGCAGCAGGGGCCGGGACGGACCCTCACCTGGACGGACATGGACAACCACGCGCGCGTCTGCGTGCTCGGCGCCACGATCAAGGAGAGGCTCTTCGGCGACACCGACGCGGTGGGGAAGAAGATCTTGGTCGGATCGGAGGAGTTCGCCGTCGTCGGGGTGCTGGCCCGCAAAAACTTCAGCGCGATGTTCGGCGGCGAGAACCAGGAACAAGACCATCGCCGCATCTACGTGCCGGTGACGACCGCGATGCACTACCTGACCGGATCGAAGCAACTCGCCTACTTCGCCCTGCGGCTTCACGGCGGGACCGACATCGCCGCCGCCTACGACAAGGTGCACGCCGTCCTGCTGAGCGAGCACCGCCAGATCGAGGACTTTCAAATCGAGAACATTGCACAGAACATTGCCCAAGGCATGGAGGCCACCGAGCGGGTCACCCGGACCTGGAGTCTGATTCTGGGCTCGATCGCGACCGTCTCACTGCTGGTCGGCGGCATCGGGCTGCTTTCGATCCTGATGATTTCGGTCAACGAACGGCTTCGTGAGATCGGCATCCGCAAGGCAGTTGGCGCCAGGGACGCCGCGGTCTTTCAGCAGTTTCTGGTCGAGTCGGTGACGATCAGTGCGGTGGGCGGACTCTCGGGGCTGCTCTTGGGAGCGGGCTTGTGCAAGCTCATCTCGATGTACGCCGCCAGCGCGGGCCAGGCCATCGCCATTCCGGTCTCGGGGACCGGGGTCGCGCTAGGCATCGGGTTTGCCCTGGGCGTTGGATTGCTCTTCGGACTCTACCCCGCCTACAAGGCGTCGCGCATGGACCCGATCGTCGCCATCTCCAAGACGGCCTGAGGAGAGATCTCTACGCCCAATCCCGCCTCCAGATCCGAGTTCGGGCGGCGGTAGGCTGGATCGGTGCACACCGATTCAACGTAGGCGATCCGGTGCACGGGTTCATACCAAACTCCGGCGTAGCTTCCGACTTTCCCTTCCGGCGTGACAGATACGATGTTGAGCTCGCGGCGTCGGCGGCGGGGATAGCTCCGCCGGCGGGGCCTCCGCTCGCGGGGCCTTCGGGTGGAGTGCCTTCGGGCGGGGTGCCTTCGGTCGTGAGAGAGCCGGTCATCGCGTCGCCGGAACCGGGCGCCACCTCGAAGCATGCTTTCCCCATCCGGTGTTCGGGATGGATCACACCCACGATCCGGTCGCTGGCCTCCCAGATCCCGATGCGGCTCAAGTCCAGATCACGGACCAGGGGATGATTTTCGTGCAGCCGGTCGGGGCGGCGGAATGAAAGAGGGGGCGCCATGGGCGCCCCCTCTCATCATCGATTCGAAACGTTTCTCTGCTGGGTTGGCCGCCGGAACGGCCGACTTGGAATGTCTGCGAGACTCGCCTCTGTTGAGCTTCCTGCCGAGCCTACTGGTAGAGTGCCTTCACCTGGCCCCAGGTCGTCGCCTGAGCCGGGGTGGCGTTTCCTTCCAGATAGGCGCCCAGGCCCATCGACTTGATGTTGGTCCAGACCACGTTCGGGTCCTGCCAGCCCTCGGGATACCCCGTGTTCGGGCCCACTTTGGTGCGGGGCACGCCGCCCGCGCCGTTGTGGTCGGCGGCGACGAACCAGCCGCCCCCGTCGGGGAAGTCACCCCAGAGGTAGACGAAGAACTCGCCGTTGACCGTCACGGGGTCGATATCGAAGTCGAAGACCTCCACTTCCGGCCACATCGGGGGCTGGCCGATCGCGACACCGGTGGTCACACTCAGCACGTTGGCCGGGTTGGTCCCGTCGGAGTCGTAGATATAGATGTCAGCCAGCTCTCCGTTGAAGTACTCCGGCATGGTCGTCAAGAAGGCGCAGACGCCGTTGACGACGCCGTCGGCCGTGAACCCCTCGCCGAATCCGCCGAAATCGGGCGCAAACGTGCCGATCACACCCCAGCTATAGCCATTTTCCCAAGTGAGATCGGCGTTCAGGAGCAGGTCTCCATCGCGCTCCGGAAGATCGGAGTTGGCCATGACCGTGATGCCCGGGTCGCCGAGCGACAAGGCGGAATCGTTGGCCAGGGCGGCGGGGCATGCGACGGATGCAATTGCCAGCATGCAGAGCAATGTACGCATATTGTCCTCCCGGTGGTAGTGAATATCTATGGATGCCATTGCACGGGAGGCGATTAGGGCCAATTTGGCCAATCACCTATGATGCCGATGCCTATGCGATCACCTGGGTAGTATAGTGCCCTACCCGGGATCGGCCACCCCCTTGCCACTTTGTCGAGTTGCCGCCGGGGTGGCCTGTGCAAGGGAGGCGCACAGTCGACCTCTCCCTCGCGATGTAGAATTATAACAGAACGGTCCCGCGGTCCCCAAATGGGGCTGGCGGGGGTTCGCCATTCACTGTTTGTACAATCTGAGAATGGTTGCGGTGCACCAGAGGAGGTCGAGAAATGGCTGAAATCAGCCACATTCAACTCACTCGAGCGGCTGCGCCTGCCGCCGCCGGAGACAAGCATTCACTACCAGGTTGGCGAGGCGCGTGAGGCTAGAGCGGCAGCCGTCCCCATTCGCCCCTAGAGGCTGCTGGGGACGGCTCAGGGGATCCCTATCGAATGCCGGCCACGGCCTTCTGAACGCGGCGCATGCCCTCGAGGATTCGGTCGGTGCCGGAGGCGTAGGAGAATCGCAGGTAGCCTCCCTCGGTCCCGAAACCCACCCCCGGCACGACGGCCACATGGGCCTCTTCCAGGAGGTAGTTGGCCAGGTCGACGCAGGTTGCGAGGGTCTGTCCGCCGGCCTGCTTGCCGAGGAAGCTCTTCCACCGGGGGAAGAGGTAGAATGCACCTCGCGGCCGCGTGCACTCCACTCCCGGGATCTGGCGCATTTCAGCCAGCATCAGATCGCGCCGCTGGGCGAAGGCCTTCCGCATCCGCTCGACCTCCTCATGCGGGCCGGTGAGGGCCGCGGTGGCTGCCCGCTGGGCGATCGAGTTGGCGTTCGAGGTGCTGTGCCCCTGGATCTTGCCCATGGCCTTGATCAGCTCGACCGGCGCGGCGGCGTATCCTATGCGCCAGCCGGTCATCGAGTAGGCCTTCGAGACCCCGTTGACGATGACGCACCGCTCCTTCCACTCCGGTCCGAGCTCCACGAAACTGGTGAAGGTGAAGTCGTCGTAGACGAGCTTCTCGTAGATTTCATCGGAGAAGATGATCGCCTGCGAATCCCGCAGAACCGCGGCCAGAGCCTCGAGCTCCTCACGCGTATAGGCTCCGCCGGTGGGGTTCGAGGGATTGTTGAGGAAGAGGGCCTTCGTTCGAGGGGTGAGCTTTTCGGCGAGCTGTTCGGGAAGCAGGCGAAAACCGCTCTCGGGCGTGGTTTCGATCATTACGGGCGTGGCGCCGGTGATGGCCGTCATGGGCTCGTAGGAGACCCAGGCCGGCGTGGGAATGATCACCTCGTCGCCTTCTTCGAGCACGGCCATCGAGAGGTTGAATAGCGACTGCTTTGCCCCGCTGGAGACGATGACCTCTTCGGGCGAGTAGCTGAGGCCGTGGTCACGGGCGAGCTTGTCGCAGATCGCCTGGCGCAACTCGGGGATGCCCGGATTGGCCGTGTACTTGGTGAAGTCCTCCTCGATCGCCTGAACGGCCGCGGCCTTGATGTGGGCCGGGGTGGGGAAGTCCGGTTCCCCCACGCTGAAGTCGACGACATCGATACCCTGCGCCGCCATCTCCTTCGCCTTGCCGCTGACCGCGAGGGTCTGCGACGGCCGGATGCGGCCCATCCGCTTCGCTAGCATGCGTGCCTCCTGTGGGCGGGGCGCCTCGTGCGCCGGATCTGCCTACCTATCATTGATGGGAACCTACAATCTTACGAGATAGCCTGGCGGGAGGCAATTGCCCTCGTGGGGTATCCAGGTCCCCGTCAAAGTCCTTCCGCTGGCGCCCCGCGAGCGCAGCGGTCCGTTG
>CAZNJE010000112.1:0-7464 GCA_964573295.1 uncultured bacterium
GTCGGTAGGCTCATCCAATCGGCTTCAGAGCGATGGAGAACATTGCACTCTCAAGCTCGGTATTGTGGGGTGGGAAACGATTCCTGCCTCGGTGGCGGGCGTCCATTTGCGGTCAATCGCGGACTACTTCGAGGCACCGATCATCTTGAGTGCTGGGTAGTGCTGGAAGAAGGAGCCGGAAGATGATTCTGGAAAGCACAGACCGATGATGGGCGGCACGATGCGCGGCACGAAGACGCACGCCTACCGGGCAGCCGTGGCGGTTGCATTCGGTTTGATCGGATTCGGCGTCAATTTCCTGGACATCGAGTTCGTCGAAGGCGCGACCTTCAAGATCAGCATTCTGGCAGGGCTGTTCTTCCCGCTGGTGGTTGCGTTGGCCTGGGGCTGGCGCTACGGGCTCCTTTCGGCTCTGGCCGGCGGGTCTCAAACGATGTGGTGGTTGTGGTACGGTGACGGCTGGGGGGTTCTCTATGCCGTACCGGTCTTCACGTTATGGATCGTCTGGCACGGCTGGTGGGCCGAGCGCCGGTCCGATGGCCATCCCTGGTATCTCGCCTCATTCGCAGTGGAGATTCCGTTTCGTATCGTCATCGAGCTCGGATTCCTGGTGGTGTTTCGATGGCTGGTGTCGCTGAATCCGCCGCCCTGGAACCCCGCGGCTTCCTGGGACCAGGTGAGCTCGGCCTGGCTGCACACGGTGGCGATCAAGCACCTCGTGGCGGCCTACGTCCTGCTGGCGGCGGCTCATGTGGCACTCAGTCTGGGCGCCGTTCGACGCTTCTTCGGTCTGCCCCCTCGCCCCGCCCAGCGTGACACCACGGCCATCTATGCCGGCGCCGCGCTGTTTGGATTGCTGCTTTGGACGCTGGATGCCCTTGTGCATTACGTCGCCTTTCCCCGCGAGGGGCAAACCTTCTGGGGCATCGCGGTCCATGGGACCAGCGCGCCCGAGGTGTTCATGCGTTCCGTGTACATGGCGGCCGCCATGTTTGCGGGCGTCGTGCTGGCCCGGGTGAATCGCCGCCGCACGGCATTGCAGGAACTCCTCGACCACCGCAACCGCGTCTTGGCGGCCATACGCAATGTCAATCAGCTCATTGTCCGGGAGAAGAACCCACTACGTCTGCTGGATGAAGCCTGCCGCCTTCTGGTGGAACAGCAAGGGTATGGCAACGTCTGGATCGTTCTGATGACCGACGGCCGTCCCCAAGAACCGTTCTTCCATGCGGGGCTCGAGGATGACTTCGCGCCCATGGCCGCGCGGCTGCGCGCCGGGGAACTGCCACGCTGTGCGCAAGCGGCCCTGTCGTCCGATCGCGTGCACGTCGAAGAGGACCCACCCACCCACTGCGCGGCATGCCCGCTGGCCTGCGCCGGTGACGGTCACGCGGGGGTGAGCCTGCGCCTCGAGCACGCGGGTCGCCTCTTCGGGTGGATGAGCCTGTCTTGTCCCGAGACCTACGCCCGCAGCGCCGAAGAACATGACCTGCTGACAGAGGTGGCCGGCGACATCGCCTTCGCCCTCTGGGCCATCGAAGCCCAAACGCAGCGGGAAACCCTGGCGGTCAAGTACGCCGCCGTGTTGGCCACGACCAACGATGCCGTGATCGCCGGCGACCTGGACGGCATGATCACGGTGTTCAATCCCGGCGCCGAACAGCTCTTCGGCTGTTCCGCCGACGAGGTCCTGGGCTCGCCCTTCACGCGCTTCTGCCCCGAAGACCGCCTGGAGGAGCAAGCCGAACTGATGCGCCGCGTGCGTGACACAGGCGTGGTACCCGCCTATGAGACCCAACGGCTGACCGCCGACGGCCGGCGCGTGCCGGTGGAAGTCACATTGAGCCTGCAAACCGACGCCCACGGCCGGCCCCAGGCCATCAACGGCATCTTCCGGGATATCACCGATCGCAAGCAGGCCGAGACGGCCCTGCGCGAGAGCCGCGACCTGTTGGAGATCACCCAGCGACTGGCCAAGATCGGCGGCTGGCAATGGGACGTCGACGGGCAGAGGATGTCCTGGACGGATGAAGCCTACCGTATTCATGAATTCGAGCCCGGTGAGGTTGAGGCTGGTTCGCCGGCCCATATCCAGCGCAGCCTTGCTTGCTATACGCCCGACGATCGCGAGGCCATCGAAGCGGCGTTCCGACGCTGTGTGGAGAAGGGAACGCCCTACGATCTAGAGGTTCCCTTTACCACCGCGCGTGGCCGGCGGCGATGGGTGAGAACCGCCGCGCAGGCCCTCATGGAAGGGGATCGCGTCGTCAACGTCATCGGCCACATCATGGACATCACCGATCGCAAGCAGGCCGAAGATGGGCTACGAAGAAGCGAGGAACAGTTCCGACACCTGGTGGAGAACCAGACGGATCTGGTCGCGAAGCTGGATCTCGAGGGTCGCTTCCTGTTTGTGAGTCCCGCCGTCTGCAAACTCTTCGGCAAGACGGAAGAGGAGCTTCTGGGGACAACCTCCATGCCTTTTGTGCACGAAGAGGATATCGGCACAATCGATGAAGCCCGGACGGCTCTCATGGCACCGCCGCATACCGCCTACCTCGAACAACGCACCATGACAACCAAGGGCTGGCTCTGGCTCGCCTGGGTGGACACGGCTGTTCTGGACGGCGACGGCAACGTCAAGGAGATCATCGCCGTCGGCCGCGATATCAGCGACATCAAGCGCGCGGAGACCGCCCTGGTCGAGCAGAAGGATTTGCTCGCAGCCATCTATCGCAACGCACCCCTGATCATGATGGTCGTCAATGCCGACCGGCGCATTCAACAGATCAACGGATTCGCGACCGCATTTGCCAATCGCGATGAAGAGGAGATGCTCGGCTTGCGCGGCGGCGACGCGTTGCGCTGCATGCATGTACTCGATGCCCCCCAAGGCTGCGGATTCGGCGATTTTTGTCAGCAGTGCGTCATCCGCAATACGGTGCTGGATACATTGGAGACCGGAGAGGCGCATGTGCAAATCGAAGCGCCGTACTATTCCACCGGAGAAGACAATGACATTCGGGAACTGCGGTTCCTCATGTCGACGACCCCCATCGAGGTCAAGGGCGAACGAATGGTCTTGGTAACCCTGCAGGACATCACCGAGCGCCGGCGGACCGAAGCTGAAAACGAGAAGCTCCAATCTCAGTTGTCCCAGGCGCAGAAGATGGAGTCCGTTGGCCGATTGGCGGGCGGGGTGGCGCACGATTTCAACAATATGCTGGGCGTGATCCTCGGCCATGCGGAAATGGCGCTGGAGCGGATGGATTCGGATCAACCATTCTATGGCGACTTCGCCGAAATCAGAACGGCCGCCGAGCGCTCCGCCGACCTGACCCGGCAACTGTTGACCTTCGCGCGCAAGCAGACCATTGCGCCCAGGATCATCGATCTGAACGCGACCGTGGAGGGGTTGTGGGCGATGCTACGCCGGCTCATCGGAGAAGATATCGAGCTGACCTGGCGAGCCGGAGAGAACCTCGCGCCGGTCAAGGTGGATCCCTCTCAGATCGACCAGATTCTGGTCAATCTGTGCGTCAACGCCCGCGACGCCATCGACGACGTGGGCAAAATCACGATCGAGACCGATCGCGTGTCGTTTGACGAGGCCTATTGCGCCCTTCACGCCGGGTTTGTGCCCGGCGACTACGTGCTGCTGGCCGTCAGCGACAACGGCCGCGGCATGGACCAGGAAACCCTCGACCATTCGTTCGAGCCGTTCTTCACCACCAAGGCGCAGGGCAAGGGCACCGGCCTGGGGCTGGCCTCGGTGTACGGCGCGGTCAAGCAGAACAACGGCTTCATCAATGTCTACAGTGAGCCGGGCCACGGAACGACCATCAAGATCTATCTGCCGCAACAGCCTACCCACACAACCCACCAGGCTGATCAGGCATCGGCAACACCGGCGATCCGTGGAAACGAGACCATCTTGCTGGTGGAGGACGAGCCGTCCATCTTGCGCCTGGCCACGATGATGCTGGAGAGACTGGGGTATGTCGTGTTGGCCGCCAACACCCCGGGAGAGGCCATCCGCCGGGCCCATGAGCACCGCGGCCCCATCGACCTGCTCATGACCGACGTTGTCATGCCCGAGATGAACGGCCGTGACCTGGCCAAGAACCTGCTGGCTGCCTATCCCGACATCAAACGCCTGTTCATGTCCGGCTATACCGCCAATGTCATTGCCCATCACGGCGTGCTGGACGAAGGCGTACATTTCATCCAAAAACCGTTCTCGTCGAAAGATTTGGAGGTCACGCTGCGCGAGGTCCTTGACGACCAGCCGGCTGATTCGCGAACCGGTGACCAGCGAGACGGCCGGCGGCGTTGAACCACTGCCGGGTCGACCCGATGGCGGCCTCACGGACGCGGGCCACTCCCTGCCGAAAACTCGAATGCCGTTCTGGGTTTGAACTTGGAGATTGGCGTCTGACTGCCGGCATCACGCCGCGAGAACGGCCTTGCCATCGGGATCCCTGATCCGCCAATCTCGTCAGCCAGGTTCATTGGATCTTCCAGCAACAGGGCAATCATACGAGGACCTGGCTCGTCTCGCTAATGGACTGCCTGGCCGCTGCCCTGCGATCCCGGGCAGATCTGCAGCTGGAGAATCTGGCACTGCGTCGCCAAGTACATGGTGCGTCATCGGAAGCCGCCGTCTCAGATCTGGAAGAACTTTCTGAGGAATAATGTGACCACGAACCCCACAGCCGATTGGACGGCTCAACAGATCGTGGAGGCGTTCCCGTGGGACAGCGCGCCACGCTACCTCCTGCGTGATCGGGACAAGATCTTTGGGTCGAGCGGTCGCGTCATTGAGATTGGCCACATCGGCGGTTTGCACCATCACGACGAACGCGCCGCGGCCTAAACCGGCGCGAGACATCCACGCCCTGGACCGGCGCGACAGCCATGCCCGCAGCGTCCGCGCGGCCGCGTGATGGGCGGGCGCCTGGCTCAGCGTCCGGGGAAACTCCGTCCCGGTCACGCAACCGGTAGAGGCCGAAGGCGGTCAGCCGGGCCAGGCCGTCGGGCGGCGCGATCAAGGTCGCGACCTGGTCGCGCGACACGATCAGGCCGTGATGGGCGATGAGGGTGTCGCCGCGTGGGTACTCGGACGTCACGACGTACTCGATGTCCTCCTCACGCAGATAGCCCGCAAGCCGCCGCCCCTGGCCTCACAGCCAAGGCCCGACCTGTCTGGTGCTCGAACCCCTCGACTTCCCGCGGCGATTGGCGGCGCTCATCCCCGCGCCCTGGGAGAGCGCTTGAACTTGCGCGTCAAAGACGTGGCGTTCGCCCGTGGCGAGATCCACGTCCGGTCCGGTAAGGGTAACAAGGATCGCATCACCCTCTTGCCCAAGGCGCTCATTCCTCCGCTCCGGCAGCATCTCGAGCGCGTGAAGATGCAGCACGTTGACGATCTCGCGAGAGGACGAGGGAGCGTCGAGATGCCCTACGCCCAAGGGAAGAAGTATTCCGGCGCCCCCACCTCCTGGAGCTGGCACTGGATCTTCCCGGCCACGCGTTTCTACCAGGACCGTGAGACAAGGGTGTGGCGCCGCCACCATCTTCACGAGTCCGTCGTCCAGCGGTCCATGAAGGAAGCCGTGCGGCGAACGAAGATCCCCAAGCCGGCCACTAGTCACAGATTACGGCACGCCTTCGCCACCCACCTGCTGGTCGAAGCTGGCTACGACGTACGCACGGTGCAGGAGCTTCTCGGGCACAGCGATCTCAATACCACGATGATCTATTTGCACACGCTCAACAAAGGCGGGCGCGGTGTTCGTAGTCCCTTCGACGGCATAGACTTCTAGCCTACCCCCGTTCCCCCACCCCAGAGCCTCTCACGCATACCCTTCGTCACGATGGACTGGCCATGCCGTCGAAGTCAGCTACGCGACCCGCAGCACATCCATGCTGGGCCGGTCAGCATATCAGGGCACCCCGGCAGGTCCAACGCCTGCATCAGACGATTTGGCAAGCAGTTGGGTGCCCAAGGAAAGAGATTCGAGTCCGGATTTCGGCAAGACCCCGTAGCAGAACTTTGCTACATTAGTAGCTGGGTAATCTGGCAAACGAGACAATCAGAATTAGCGTTCGGCGGACGTGAGCCTTGCGCAGGTGGTGCTGGGCATTCGGGCTTTGCGGAGGTAGTCTGTGCCTACCATGAAGAAGACGGTCTACATCGAGACGACCGTTCCGAGCTTTTTCTACGAAGCTCGCTCGGAGCCTGAGATGGTTGCCCGGCGTACGTGGACGCGGCAGTGGTGGGCGCTGGCCACCGAGCGTTACGGCTTGGTCACGAGTCCGGCCGTCATCGATGAGCTTGAGCGCGGAGAGTACGCGAGCAGGAACGACTGCCTCAAACTCGTCGAACGACTGGACCTTTTGGAGATCACCCCTGCGGTGTTGGATGTCGTCGACACGTACATTTCGCGACAAGTCATGCCAGCAGATCCGGCCGGTGACGCTCTTCATCTGGCCGTGGCGTCTGTTCACGGATGCGACTTCCTCGTCACGTGGAACTGCCGGCATCTGGCCAACGCCAACAAGTTCGGTCACATTCGGCGCGTGAACACTCTGCTCGGACTCTACGTCCCGAGCCTGGTGACGCCGCTGGAGCTACTCGAGGACGACGGACATGAAGACTGACCCGGGATTGCAACCGACTCGCGACATCCGAGAGCGGATTTCACGAGACTACGGGAATGACCCTCGCCGGCTCGTAGAGTATTATATCGAGTTTCAGCGCAGGTTCGCCGACAGGCTGCGTCCGCCGCCCAAGCGGGAGGAAGCCGCCGAATCGGGTAGGCGGGAGGTCTAACTCCCGCCCCCCACACCACCCGGCATGCGGGTCCGCACCGGGCGGTTCACGATGATGGAGCACACGACGGTACTCACGCGTAGCCATGGGCCTTCACCTTCAGCCGCAGATCGCGGACCGAAAGCAAGCCCCGGCCCTTCAGCCAAGCATTCGTCATCCCGGTCTGCGTCGCGAGGGTCTTCGACAGATGCCAGTAGCTCTTGCGACTGATCGCTGTCAGGATCGCCTCGCGCTTGCCCGTTCCCAGCGCCAGCAGGTTCCGCACCTTCGTACGCGCCCGGCGCCACTGCTTCCAGTAGCACATTCGGATGCGACGGCGGATCCAGGAATCGAGCTCTGGGACCGGCCGGTAGTAGTCCGAGATGCCGAACTAGTTCATCCATCCTCGCAGGTACTGCGCGAGCTTGTAGAGCCGGTCGCCCATCGATACGCCCCAGCTCCGGCCCGTCAACCGGCGGACGCGGTGCTTGAAGTCGGCGAAGGCCTGGTTGGACCAGCGCAGCTTCGATCCCCGGAATGTGAATCCGAGGAAGACGCACCCGTCGGTCCACGCCACCCGGCTCTCAGTCGGTACCCTCGGGAGCAAAACGCACCCGCGGCCATGGGTGCCCCGACTCACTCATCGCACG
>CAZNJE010000113.1:0-7444 GCA_964573295.1 uncultured bacterium
GGCTCACGCGTGGCAGGGCTTGGGCTCACGCGTGGCAGGGCTTGGGCTCACGCGTAGCTAAGGGCTGGGCTCGCGCGCAGCTGGGCTCTCGCATGTACTGTCGGGATCGCCGGCACACGCGGTTCGACCGGACTTCCACACATGTCGTCCTCAGTCTCATGAGCAGACGGTGGAAATGTACCCGGCTGGTGGACGGAGCTCCAGCCTCTTCTCGAACGTCACCCCTGGGATCGCGCCCCTGGGATCGCACCCCTGGGATCACACCCCTGGGATCGCGCCCCTGAGGTTCCACCTCTCGTGGGGAAACCGGTTCCCATTGGGGCGGTGTCGCCGCATACTTGCAGGTTCGGTGACGGAAGAGGCTCGAAGCGGAAGGACGGCATGACCAGCACGCTGGACGAGCAGCAAACGAAATCCCGATCCGTTGACGCACTTGGCAGACCATTCGAGACTGGCCGCGTGCTCACGATGACGATCGGGCACTGGGTCCACGACACCTATCAGGCGTTCTTGGCGCCGCTGCTGCCCGTCTTCGTTGAGAAGCTGAGCCTGTCCACGGCTCAAGTGGGTTTTCTGTCCGCGTGTGTGCAAATCCCATCGATCCTTCAGCCGTTCATTGGACATCTAGCTGATCGTCTGTCATTGCGCTACTTCGTCATCGTGTCTCCCGCAGTCACGGCAATCGCGATGAGCCTGCTCGGTGTGATGCCGAGCTACGGGCTCATGAGCTTGCTGCTGCTGGTGAGCGGGGTGAGCTCGGCTTCCTTGCACGCCGTGGGACCGGTTATGACCGGACGGGTCAGCGGGTCCGCCCTGGGGCGGGGTATGGGCCTTTGGATGGTAGGTGGTGAGCTGGGGCGGACGGTGGGCCCCCTGGTGGCCGTCACGGCTCTGGGCGCGCTGACCCTGAGGGGGATGCCGTGGCTGATGATCGGCGGCCTGGCCGCCTCCTTGCTGCTCTATGTCCGTCTGCGCGACATCCCCGTTCGGATCGGAGGCGCTGGGCCAGAGGCCGATCGTGACTGGTCCCGTGCCCTGCGCGCGATGGGCATCATGCTCTTGCCGCTGGGAGGCATCATCTTCGCCCGCGCGTTCTTGCTCTCGGCCCTGACGATCTACCTACCGCTCTTCCTCCACCAGGAGGGCAGCAGCCTGTGGCTGGCGGGGGCTTCCCTATCGATTCTCGAGGGTGCCGGGGTCGTGGGTGCCTTCCTGGGTGGCTCGCTGAGCGACCGGTTCGGCCGTCGCCGAGTACTGACAACCTGCCTGATTCTCACACCGCTGCTCACGCTGGTTTTCTTGGCAACGCACGGTTGGGTCCGCTTCCCCTTGCTCCTTCTGATGGGCGGTCCGGCGCTGGCCGTAACGCCGGCGATCATGGCCATGGTGCAGGAGTCGTTCCCGGAGAACCGGGCGTTGGCCAATGGTATCTACATGGCGTCCAGTTTCGGCCTGCGAGCGGTGGCCATCCTTCTCCTGGGCGTGGCTGGGGATCATCTGGGCTTGAGGACCGGATTCCTGCTCAGCGCACTGGCCCTCCTGGCTGCCACGCCGCTGGTCGCATTCTTGCCGAAATCGTCGGCGAGCCAAGGATGACGTTGAGCGCATGGGGCACCTGCGGGTAGACTGCGCCCCGTTGATCGCGTGAGACCAAGCAAGAGGGGGGTGCGTATGGCGGCTACGATCGATGAAATCTCCATCGACTACGAGGAAGATGGCGTCCTGGTGGTGAAAGAGCTGGATCGGGAAGTCCTGACCCGGGGAGCCTGGACCACGATCCTGTTCCGCTACCAGCAGTGGGAGCCGAAGAAGGAAGAGTACAGCCCGGAGAAGTACACACTCCGACGCTACCGCAAGATCCGGGATGAATACCGGCAGCAATCGAAATTCAACATCTCCAGCGTTGATCAAGCCCGCAAGATCATCGCAGCACTGCAGAAGTGGATTCCGGCCGCCGAGCAATAGCCGCGACCGCCGGCGGCAGATCCGAGCCCGACCGCGCAGGTCCGATCGACCACAATGGCGGGGCTGACCTCGAGGGCGCCAAGGGTTGCGGTGATGAGGCTGGCCCGTCAGGCCGGCAAGCTATCCGAGGATCGGGGCGTCCGCCGATGATCGTTCACGTCATCAAGGCAGCTGGGCTGGCCGGTGCCGAGCGGCACTTGCTCACGCTTCTGCCGGGTCTCGCTGCAGCGGGCTTCGCTGTCCGCCTCATCGTCTTGTCCGAGCCTAACAGGCCGATCGACGAGCTCGTTCGGACGTTCCAGGGTCAGCGAGTGGCAATCGAGCAATGGCCGATACGAGGTGACGTCGACCCACTCCTCTTGGCGGCGCTCATCCGGCGGCTTCAAGCACTCGCTCCCGCCATTCTGCACACTCATCTGGTGCACGCCGACCTCTACGGCGTCTGGGCCACCCGAGTGATGGGGGCCGTAGGCACCCTCAGGGCGGGTCCTCGATGGTCCCGGCCGCTGCTTGTCAGCACCCGCCATGACCAGCTTGCGTTTCGTCGCCGCTGGTGGATGCGCCGTCTCCACCGTGCCCAGTGGCAGTGGCTGTCAGCGGGCATCTGCGTCTCGGAAGCGCTGGCTGCCTTCTGCATTCAGGTCGAGGGCGCGCCAGGATCCCGAATCGAGATGATCCCGCATGGCCTGCGCTATCCTGATCCCGACCGTGAGGAGGCGCGGGTGCGGTTAGGTCTGAGAAGCGACGAGATCGCAGTGGGTATGGCCGGCCGGCTGGTGCCGGAGAAAGGGTTCGACCTCGGGATGGAGGCGTTCGCGGCGGTCGCGCATGTCCATCCGGCAGCCCGGCTTGTGATTCTCGGCGACGGACCAGAGCGGGCAGCGCTCGAGCTTCGAGCGAAGCGGCACGCCACATTGTCTGCCGGGGGTGACGGCGGAGTCGTCTCAGGCACGACCGAACCGCAGGGGCGCGCACATCAAGCCTGGGCCGGTCGCGTGCGTTGGTTGGGGTGGCGGTCTGATGCGGAGGAGCTCTTGGCGGGATTGGATCTGCTTGTTGCGCCGAGTCGTACGGAGGGCTTTGGGCTGGTGCTTCTAGAGGCGATGGCCCAGGGCGTGCCCGTTTTGGCGACCGAGGTCGACGCCATCCCCGAGATCGTGAACGATCATCGGGAGGGCCGTCTGGTGCCTCCCAATGATGCCGAGGCCCTGGCGAGAGCATTGGATGGGCTCATGGCGGATGCCGCTGTGCGGGCCCGCATGGGGTCGCACGCTCGCACGCGTGCGAGAGGCTCGTTCACCGCCGATCAGATGATCCAGAGGACCGCGGCACTGTACGAGCGTCTGCTGGAGGGGACTCGGTGAGCTGCCGCAAGAAGCCAACCGACAGGGCAGAGATCGATGCCTGCACTCAGACGGGTGCGGCCGATGATCCAGGTCGAGCTGCTCGAACGGCTACGAACGAAGCGGCCGGGGCGACTGACCTGGCTGATGTCCCGCGAGGCTCCAACACCTCTGCCGGCCGGGTCATGATCATCATCGCCCGGTTGAATATCGGGGGGCCGGCGAGCCACGTCGTCCTGCTGGCCCAGGGCCTGAAGCGCCTCGGCTATGAGGTCGATCTGGTCTGCGGGCCGGTAGGATCGGATGAAGGTGACATGAGCTACTACGCGGCAGAGCGCGGCATCGAGCCCATCGTCATCCCGACACTGCGGCGAGAACTGCATTTCGGACGAGATTCGAAGGCGCTGTTCGCGCTCATGAGGTTGATTCGGCGTCGGCGGCCGGACATCGTGCACACACACACTGCCAAGGCAGGTTTCCTGGGCCGTTGGGCGGCGCGAGCATGCGGCATACGTTCCATCCTGCATACCTATCACGGCCATGTGTTCCATAGCTATTTCGGTCCGGGAAAGACGGCGTTCTTCGTCTGTCTGGAGCGAGCCAGCGCCAGGGTGACGCGAGCGATCATCACCCTGTCGGAGTCACTGCGCAGCGAGCTCACCCGCCGCTACCACATCGCGCGGCCCGAGGCCGTTCATGTCATTCCGCTGGGGATCGATCTTCGTGGATTGTCCGCCGCGAGCAAAGAAGCCGCGCATGCGATCCGCCTTCGATGGGGAGGGGAGCAGGAAGCGTCCATGGTCGGCATCGTGGGTCGGCTCGTACCCGTGAAGGACCACGCTCTTTTCTTGCGCGCTGCTCACCGAACCGCGGAGCAGATTCCCGGAGCGCGGTTTCTGATTGTGGGAGATGGTCCCCTTCGTTCGGAGCTCGAGCGGAAGGCCCGGCAGCTGGGACTGGGTGAATCGGCCGTCTTCACCGGCTGGGTTCGCGACCTTGAGCCACTCTATCGTGCTCTGGACCTCACGGTGATCACAAGCCGCAACGAAGGAACGCCCGTATCATTGATCGAAGCGCTCGCCGCCCAGTGCCCGGTCGTTGCAACGGATGTCGGCGGGGTGCGGGATCTCTTGCAGGGAGGGGCCTGGGGCCGGCTCGTGGCCAGTGGGGATGAATGCGCGTTGGCTCAAGCCATGATCGAGGTCCTGCGGAACCCCCCGGACATGGAAACGGTGTCGCGCGAGGTGCGGCGCCATTACGGCGTGGACCCCATGATTCGCGACACCGCGGCGTTGTACGAAGAGGCGAGATCGTCTAGTCGTTGACCAGCGAGGTGGTCAACGACTGGTCTTCCGCTGAGGGCTTGCCTTCCAACCCAGCCAGCTGTGCTTCCAAGCCGCTGATCGTCTCCTGCTTGGTCTGGATCTTCCACTGCGCTTCCATGAGGTCGGTCTTGAAGGCGCGCCGCTGATGGGTGAGACGCTCGATCTCCTGCTCTATAGCGAGGGCAGCTTCCTTGTTGGGGCGCTGCGCTTCCCACGCGGCCTGCAAGTCCGTCTGCTTCTGGTCGATCTGCCGATGCAGGAAGTCCAGATAGGCTGCCTTGGAGCCGCGGTCTTCGCGCGTCGTCATCAGCTCTTGACGAGCGGCGTCGAGCGATTGCCGGGCCTTCTCGAGCTCCTCGAAATTGGCCTCTTTCTTAGCACGCAATTTATCCTCGGCGTGCGCCAGCTGCAGGGTGCCCGTGTTACTGAACCAGACGATTCCCGCCACGGCGATGACCACTACGGCCAGCCCGAGGTCGATCATCGGCCCCTTGAGGGAAGGATTGAAATTCCGTTTCACGTTGCTCCCCCTTCTTGCATGTTTGATCAGCTCAATCCCTATTCCGTCCGCGATTCGTCCGCCATCGGCTGGCGATCCGTCCGCGATTCGTCCACGATCCATCTACGATTCGTCTGTGATCCGTCCGCGATTCGCTACGATCCGTGTGCCCAGAGGAACCCGAGCACGGGTGCCACGACGAAGCCCGCGTTGCGCACGAAAGCTCTCAGACTGATGCCGCCTTCTGATTCCTCTTCTACTACTTGGTTCGCCGCCAGCTGACGTTCGCGCTGCACCAGCGAGTCATGAAGCGCGCCTTCGAAAGCCTGCAGGTTTTCGAGAATCGAGGCGTGGTTTCGGTACTCGCTCTGCAATGCCCGCGCCTCGGCGCGAACATGGTCACGCTCGGCCCGAAGGGAATCGAGATCCTCCTGCGTCACTTTCTCCGAACGTTGGAAGTTGTCGTACTGACGCATCACGTCATCATGAATACTCTGGTAGTAGCTGATCTCGGGTGCATAGAGCGTATCGATCTCCGACGACACCTCTTGGATTTGCGTCTGTAATGCGCTCGTCATCTGAAGCAGCCGATCCTTCTCGTCGAGCACTTCCTTGCGATGCTGGTTCGCACGGGATTCGTACTCGGAGACGACCGGACGTACATAGGCGCTGTTCGCATAGGTGATTCCGATCAGCGGGATGATCAGTAGCCAGAAGCGACGCGCGACCGCGCGCAACGCTCCATGTCGCGAGCCCACGTTGCCCACGGGCAGCCATCTGCCATTTACGCGACGACGGGGTTCTCCAGACAGGGGCTTGCGAGCGTGCTCTCCCAAGTCCTTCGCCTTGCGCTCAAGTTCGTCCTTGCGAACCCAACGACCCTGGCGTCGCGTGAATTCCGATCGATCCATCATGATCCGGTCCCTAAAACCCCTTCCCTCGAAAAACCGCGCATGCACGTCTTCCATTCCGCATGCCGAATGATCGACGTAGTGAACCAGCCGTGTGTTAGGGATGCTTTAGCAGTCTGTTAGAAGTCGAAAGGAGCGGCTGGGATCCGGGGAGCTCGCGTAAGTATCTCAAATGACTAGGGTTGGTGGGGCAAACGTAGTCAAGATGACATGCTGTAGCCCCCCGGAAATCACCATCCGCGTGACCGTCTGGGCGGACAATCCCGAATGCTCGATCTCAAGATGCCGAGTCCTGCTCCCAGACAACTCGAGAGTAGGGCGACCGTGTTTCGATTGATTTAGCCTCGCGTTCGGATCGGGAAAGCATGCGGATCCGGACCGCACGCGGATCGGGAGGGCACGCGGATCCGGACCCACGCGGATCGGGAGGGCACGCGGATCCGGATCGCAGATGCATCTGGATCGCACGCGAGAACTGGCATCGGTGAAGAGGTGAGAAAACGCGCAACGCCGCAGACAATCGCTTAGAGGTCTTTGTACATGTAGACCTTCCAGACATCTCCCGCCTGGCAGAAGGTGTGGGCATTCTTGATGATGACTTCTTCCCCGAACTCATTCTCGGCATGGATGAGAACACCGCTAAGGATATTGAAATTCGTGTAGTGGATCAGGCCTTCGGTGCATGTGATCTTCTTGAAGACCAGATTCTGCCCGCCGAACTCGGACAACATGTCCGAAGCACCCGACCAACAGGTCTTGTGGAGATAGAACCAAGCGTGTTTGGCCTCGATGTGTGTGGCCGGACGGCTCTCGGGAAACTCGGGCCAGAGGTTGTTCTCGAACTCCACACCATGGATTCGCAGATCATGTAAGCAGCGGGCGTCATCCTCTTCGAGGCAATAGAGGATCATGTCGGCCAATGCCTCGGCAGTGGGCATACCGCCCTCTAGTTGGATATCACGCTCCTCCACGATCCGGTACCCGCGCTCAACCGACTCGTGCTCGGGGTCGTCGGGGGGATAGTAACCGGGCGCATTCTCGAGTGCCGAACGTTGAGTCTTACGGCCCGCCAAAATGACCGGAATCTCATACTTCCCATCGATCATGACCGTCTCGCCGGTGGGCCGGCGGGTCCGGCCCTTCAAGCGATCAGGGGCCATCGGATGATTGGCCGCCACCGGCGCCGAATCGGCCTCGGGTCCTTCAGGAGCGACGCGAACATCCTGCATCGTCGCTTCGACGTTTCCGGTTTGAATGTCTGTCGGATTTGCTGCTTCGATGTTGTCCACCCGATCCGCTGCTCCCGCGTTGTCCACCGGACTTGCCGCTCCCGGGGCCTTCTTCCGAGTCGCAGGCTCAGCCGGGCGCACCGGATCATACGAGTCTGCTGCAGCCTCCCCA
>CAZNJE010000114.1:0-7363 GCA_964573295.1 uncultured bacterium
CCCAGGGGGCGCTGGCACCCGGGGCGGCGTTCACACCCAGGGGGCGCTGGCACCCGGGGCGGCGTTCACACCCAGGGGGCGCTGGCACCCGGGGCGGCGTTCACACCCAGGGGGCGCTGGCACCCGGGGCGGCGTTCACACCCAGGGGGCGCTGGCACCCAGGGCGGGTGTTGGCAAGCAGGGCAGGTATTCGCAACCGGTGGGGGTGTCGGCACCCTTCGAGGATCTGACCAAGCCGCAGGCCGCTCTGGGGGCCACCGACATTGCCATGCGCCAGTACCTACCACTAGAGATGCTCGCCTTCACTGTCACAAAACCCATGTTCGAAAACCTATGCCTGCTGGACGAGCAGAGCTTCCTGCACAAGCCATTCTGGAAGAATCTCCGGAAGGCGCGTTCACAGTCCCACGAGTCGTGAGTCCGCGGGCATAGGCGCAACATGACGCGAGCACCACACGGCCTGCACTGCACCGCCTCCACTGCCCGTACGGCCTGCACCGCCGCACCGCACCGCCTGCACTGCACCGCCTCCACTGCACCACCTGCACTGCACCGCCTCCACTGCCCGTACGGCCTGCACCGCCTGCAAGAATCATACAGCCCGCTCCAGGGAGAAGGATCGATCGGACTCTGAATGGTGGGTGTATTCTATCGAGCTCACCCTTTGCCGGTCGTCACCGGGAGGCAGGTCCACATGAGTTCACCGAGGGGATACGTTCAACGGGACGCTCAATGTTTCGGGAGCAGTCTGGGGCTTTCTTGTCGATTGGGGCTGGGGTCAGGTTTTCTCAGAAGATTGACATCCCAGCCGTTCTGGTGAACCAGTTGGTGACACCCCGAGCATAGAGTAATCAGATTCTCGGGCCGATCTGTCCCGCCTTGAGAACGTGGACGCCGGTGATGAATCTCCAGAAAGTGTGTCTTGCTGCAGCCCGGCATTTGGCATCGGTAGTGATCACGCTTCAGTACCTTCTTTCGAACCGACGGGCGTATCGACTGTCGAGATATTCCGTTAGCGTCTTCGATGGTAGTGTCACACATGACCCGTTCCAGCTCGTTCCGGCTCAGATGCTTGCGCCCGCGATTCGTTTCCACAACCGCCTTCCCGCAGGACTCGCACCAGAGGATGACGACCTTGTATGGCGAGCCGTTTTTGCCCCGGGGCAAAAAACCGGTCTCCTTCGGACCGCCGTCGAGATCCTGGGCATCAGGGCTGAGTGTCGGGTTGCCGGCTTCGGTCGGTGCCATGCGAGAGTCTACTCTATTGCTGGCGACAGCCACCGAAGCTGGGAGTTGCTTCGCTCTGCCGTCGTCATCCTGTCTTAAAGGTGGGCCAGACGTTGTTCTCCCCCTGTCGTTCCTGGTCGATGGGGCACTGAGTTCCAATCCAGCATTATCGCTTTGCGTCAAGGGCTTGCCGGGGACCTCCCCATGAGTGTGTGTCCGTGGCAATTGCTCTCGGTGCAGCTCCCTCACCCTCACCCTCACGGTTTCGCCGGATTCGTTCCTTGGTGCGTGGATCTGCGTCTCGGTCTCGAGAAGGGCACGCATGCCCTGAAGCAGGACCGTGGCCCGCGCGGCATTTGGCGGGATTGTGCCGGTCTTGTAGAGAGCCTCGAGGAGGCTTTCGTACTCGGCGACTTCTAATGGGGAAAGACGAAAGGAAATCGTCACCGGGACATCCGTAGCGTTTGGCGGCAAGCTGCTGGGTGCTACCGAAGGACTCTCGGTCGAGCCCTGCTTCCCGGCCTGTAGCCAGTCACAGTCACTGGTAGCTTCACCCCCGGTGATGGCGTCATGGGCAGCATGCGTACAATCACCAGCACTGCCGCCCAGACACGCGTTCCCCCCATCACCCGGACGGGATGCCGTTCCGTCCCCAGAAGCGACCTGTCCGCTTCCTTCGACATCTGCCGAACCGCTCCTGGCGAATTCTGTCGTGTGACTCGAGATTCCCGGCTGGCTGGTCGGTTGTGGCGAGTCGGCAGCCGACGTGTGCGCCGACGGGGATCCCGGGCCGGGTGCCGAGCCAGGTGCCGAGCCGGGTGCCGAGCTAGGTGCCGAGCCGGGTGCCGAGCCGGGTGCCGAGCCAGGTGCCGAGCCGGGTGCCGAGCCAGGTGCCGAGGCGTGTGTCGAGCCAGGCCCTAACCCCAGTGGCGACGCAGCCGCCGAGGCAGCCGTCTCTGTGAGGTTTCGTTGGCTCAGATGCTTGCGCTTGTTGGCTTTCTGACGCTGACGATCTCTCAGCTCGGCAACATCCCTCTCCAGCGTTCTTCGGCTCGTTGTCCGGGCTCGCTCGATCCAGAACTCCTCATTCTCTTTGCTGGCAACCTTCACCAACTCTCGGACGTGCGTCCATCCCAGATCACCCCGGGCGATGGCGTCATATGTGGCCGGGAGACCCTCCAGCAGCTTGTCGAGCCTATCGTACCGATAGATCATATTCTCGGACAGCCCTAGAACCTCTCTTGCGTATTCCCTCATAGAGACATATCCCAGCTTGTTGTACAGTTTCCGGCGCCTCATCTCACAGAACCAGAGCAGCACAGTCCTTTCGGCCGCATGTTTCCGTTCCAGGGCTGCGCGGAGGGAGACATCGACTTCCTTCGCTGATAGCCCCTCTCGATACTCGGTGTGGACGCCGTAAGCGCTGTTGGCAATATCTGAAACTCCCACTTGGGTGATTTGCCGGGCATCGCTATAGATATCGCGGCAGATCTTCGGATGCTCGAGAAGTTCGATTCGATCAAAGGGCTGGTACGCAGCATTGGAACTGATCACATTTGCCTCCTCGAGAGTCCGAACACCTAACTGAGGGGATAGACCAGCCTCCCTGGTCCACCCCCACTGCACGGCTTATGCCGATAGCCACGCCGATGGATCGAGCCAGTCGATCGAGCCGATGGATCGAGCCGATGGATCGAGCCGATGGATCGAGCCGGTGGATCGAGACAATCCGTCGCGCCGATGGATCACGCCGAGAGCCTATACCAGCTGTCTTTGCGGTCTTGGCTCGCGCTGGTGTTGAATCCGGATGACGATACTCGACGCGACCAAGCTATCGGGGCGAACCCGGATCGCGGGCAACCCCAGCCAGCATCGCGGGCAGCGCAGATTCCTTGGCATCGTGAGGGCAAACAGGGACAGCTTCGCCCTTACGAGCATTTGTGGATACTGGAGGGTGGGTTGAGAAATCTAGCAGGAATGGGGCCAGACTGCAAGTCAAATGTCGCTAGTGTGAAAGTCGATGTCTGGCTGCGTTGTGTTTCTTGTCGCTTTCGTCGCAACAGCGCGAGTTCGGCCATGCGTGTTCAATCGTCACAACCTGAGTGAGACCGCCTCGCGTGTGTCATGAAGAAGCCAAGCCCTGGTTTCGTCATGCGGCTCTTCGGAGATTCAAGGCTCTTACATCAGCGGCGCCGCACCGCATACAGGTAGTGGCCATGTTCTCCATTCCGCAACGCGGGCATGTCCATTCCGCGCCGGCGGGAGCTAGCGCGGGAGTCTGAACTGGCGGAGCCTGCTGACTCGCGTACGGATGGTGCGCCTGGGGCTGAGCCGGCGAAGCCGGGCCGATGCCTGGCTGCCGCCCGTACGCCAATGCTCCTGCGTCGTAGTATCCCGATCCGGGACCGAGCGGGTCGGTCCCATACCGATTCGACCCATCCGTACCCCGGACGAAAAGAAGCAAGCCTGCCAGATAGAGGCCATAGAACGGAATCAGCGCTAGCCAGTAGTGCCACCCGGGACGATCCAGATCGTGGAGCCTGCGGACTGCAGCGGCCCCCTGGATCCAGACACCCACAATCCACCCGCCGAGAAGCGGCACGACAGCCGCTGTGCTTGGCTGGTTTTCGAAGCCGATCAGTAGCACGTTCAAGAGGGCATAGGTGATCCCAACGCCGAGACCGATGGCCAGGTACCGAGCTCGGTTGAGACGACCTTTGAAGGAGAAGAGACTCGCAACGAACACTGGCATCGCACACCTCTTGAAATTGCATCCGTGGACCGCTGGCTTTCCTCCATTTATCGGGTGCCTGCGCATTTGGGCGGAGCGGTATCTGTGGCACACTGCCGACAGTGGTGGATTGAGCCACCCGGTAAACTGCTTACTGGTAGTTGCTTATGACGCCCCAGCCTCTCGGGAGGAGACGTGGGTCAACTGCATTGCCCATTTCCGGCCACTTCGTTGCTACGTTTTCGAGTAGTCTACCGCGACGTTTGGTAGCCGGCTGGCCGAATCCAACACTCGGATGTACCCACCGGGCACCTCTGCTATCGTCGTCTTCGAATCAATCAGCCGATGGGCGCACTATGCATCCCGCGGGAGAATGTGTGCTTCAGTGGAGGAATCGATGATGCGCGAGGTCGACGCATGGCGCATAGGGTTGCGCAGGACCGCTCGTGCCTCGGGCTCGAGATCATGCCGTAGTCCAGAAAGCAGCTCAGTGTGGAGTACGGGGGGAAAACCGAGATGGAAGCGCTGCCCCGCACCAGCAACTGCGTTCAACTGTGCGTGGCCCTTGTTGGCGCTCATCGTTCTCAGCGCTGTCCTCGTCTGCGGCTCCATGGGGGGCTGCGGCGGCCGTCACTCATACAAGGGGGACGGCGAGGGCGGTTATGAAAGTAACCGCTCGATGCCATTGCGCGAAGCCGAAGACATCCTACAATCCGCCCAGCAGGCACGAATGGAGGGTCGTTACGAACGCGCGACGGAATGGTTTCTCACGATCTATCAGGAGCAGGATGCAGACGAAAGCCTACGGAGCCATGCGCTCTACGGTCTAGCAGAGGTCTATGCGACCCTGGCGAACCCCGCCAAGGACTTGAATCGAGCCATCGGTCTCTTTGAACGCATACTCGTCGAGTTTCCCCACTCAGCGCTGGGCGCGAAGGTGGAGCGTCGCATTGTCGAAATCCGCGCCCTTTTAGGCGCCCAAGGCGACGGGTAGACTCGCTGCCGCGGACATGGAGGGTGCGGCGGGTGCCGCGGGTACCGCCGCTGGCAGGGAGGGCACAGCAGGTGCAGCACGATCAGGCGGGTTGCATGCACGCCTGCCCTATCCGGCACAGTGGCCCCGCACGATCCAATGCCGATCTGTGCGACCGGTGGGCGTGCGGACGCGCCGGAATCAGCGTGTGCTTTGAATCCGAACCTGGGATCCGAACCTGAGGTCCGAACCTGCTCACGGAATCATCAGGGAAGTTGATGCGTCTGGGGCGCCTTGTAGACCGGGGCTTGTATCAATCATGGGAAGTTCTCACGGGAGGTTCCTATGGGACAACCAAACAGCCGACTGGTACTGCTCGGCACGGGCACACCAAATGCGGAGCCGGAGCGTAGTGGCCCCTCTGTCGCGGTGATTGCGGATGAATCTGCGTATCTCGTCGATGCGGGACCGGGGGTGGTGCGCCGGGCAGTCGCCGCTCACGAAGCCGGGATCGCTTCCTTGGCACCCGAGAAACTCACTCGCGTGTTTCTGACGCACCTGCACTCCGATCACACGGCGGGATTGCCCGACCTTCTGTTGACGCCCTGGACACTCGGACGGGAGACCCCCCTGGAAGTATTCGGCCCACGTGGAACGGCCCGGATGGTCCAGCACCTCACCGAGGCGTTCCGGGCCGACATCGAGGAACGAACGCGGGGATTAGAGCCGGCCAACTCGACTGGCTGGAAGTCTTCCGTGTTCGAGATCGAGGAGGGTGAGATCTACGCGGATCGTAAGGTCCAGGTATCAGCTCTGGCGGTATCGCACGGAAGATGGACCGCTTTCGCCTATCGGCTCCAGACCTCCGATCGCACCGTGATTGTCTCAGGCGATACGGCTCCAACCGCCGCGCTCGAGAATTTCGCGCGCAATTGTGACGTCCTCCTGCACGAAGTGTATTCGGCCAAGGCCTTTGCGGAGAAGGATCCTGAGTGGCAGGAGTATCATCGTTCGGTACACACATCCTCGCTGGAACTGGGGAAGCTGGCCGCCCGCGTTCGTCCCGGCATGTTGGTTCTCTACCATCAACTCTATTGGGGCACTTCCGACGAGGAGCTTCTCAGCGAAATCCGCCTGCACTACAAAGGCGAGGTACGCTCGGGAAGGGACTTGGACGTCTTCTAGGTCAAGCGCCGAGTGGTAGCCCCAGCGAATGCAGCGCAAGACGGTTAGCCGACAGTACGCCGAATGAGCACGCCGAATAAGTACGCTGAATGAGTACGCTGAATGAGTACGCCGAATTGCATACGCCCGCCGGCGAATGAGAGACCCGAGCAATCTGATGTGACCGGAAGGCAGCATCACCTTGGTGTGACATGCCAACGCGCTGGTTGGAAGCGTTCTCGAATAACCGGAAGACGGCAGCGCATCCCAACCGGTCAGGGAAGAAAAACGACTCTCGAGTGGCTGGGAAGCAAGGAGGGCTCTCGAGCCGACTAGGAAGCAGAGATGACTCGGGACTTGGCCGGAAACGGAACCGGAAACGGCGCTGGGCGGGGCGGGGCTGGGCGGGGCTGGAAGCGGCAACAGCTACCCGGATGGCCTGGGGCGGAGCCGACTTTGGAATGCCATGGAGGATCAAATGGACTTCTTCGAGTACTTCAACATCTCGGAACGATACATCGACATCATCAATCCACTCTCCCGGGAGAAAGTCACGCAAGTGGGCGAGAAACTGCACCTATCCGATGGTGGTCGCGTGATCGATTTCGGATGCGGCTATGCGGAACCGTTGACGATGTGGGCGCAGGCGTTTGGCATTGGAGGCATCGGTATCGACATTCGAGAGCCGGCGTGCCAGAAGGCCCGGCAGAAAATCGCGAAGCTAGGTCTAGAAGACCGGCTCGAGATCGTCTGTGCCAAAGGTGCCGAATATCCGTTCGCATCGCGAGTGTATGACGCCGCCACCTGTCTGGGCGCCACCTTCATTTGGAACGGTTTCGCTCCCGCCATTCATGCGTTGAAGCGCGCCATCCATGCTGACGGTCGAATTGCAGTTGGCGAACCATACTGGCGAGCCGACGACGCGCCCGCGAAATGCCGCGAGCTCGAAGCCTCGATCCTCAGCGAACCCGAGATCATCGCGATCATCCGGCGAGAGGGGTTCGAGCTAGAGTACGTCATCCGTTCAAGCCAAGATGATTGGGACACCTATGAGGCCTCGAACTGGAAGGGGTTGCTGGCTTGGCTGGAGGAGAATCCCGATCACCACGACCGCGCGGACGTCCTAAGCTATCTGCAGAAAACCCAGGATGACTACGCCCGCTGCTTCCGTCACCACTTGGGTTGGGCAGTTTACATCTTGCGGCCGGGATCGGAATTCTCACAGTGATCGCACGCAGTCGGATGTAGCCGGTGTACTGGTGTTTTCC
>CAZNJE010000115.1:0-6702 GCA_964573295.1 uncultured bacterium
AGGTGGGTCAGTTCAGATTAGCAGAGACGGGTCTGTTCTCGTTGGCGGCGAAGGTTTTTGTTTTCACCTCCTTTCATACGCGAAAATGGGGGCATTTCGAGCTTTTTCTACCGTCCACCGCTCGAATCGCGCTTGGTTAAGGTCTAGCATCGTGTCGGTGACCTTTGGAAAGCTGGTGGAAAGCTGGAGATTGTGGCGCCCGCGACGTAGTTGTCCTACCGGCCGAACACGGCAGGAGGCATCCACGCACGCCAGACCGATCCGCAGAGCACGAGGATGAGCTTCGGGTTCGTCTTGAGCATCCTGGCCCAGGCCGCCTTGAAAGGGTCGGTGGGGCCCACCGACCTCCGTTCAGCCTCATCCTCAGCAAGTTCTGCGTGGGGAATGGCTCGCAGCAGGACCAGAACATCCTCACGGTTCCGGATGTTCCCGCACGAGAGTTCGCCAATGACATACGGGTGACCGAGCACGGAACCCTCGTTGAGAAGCTCGACTAGCCGTGGATGCCCCTTGCGCAGGTGCTCAACCCAAACTGAGGTGTCAACGAGGACCATCACTAGCTACCGGAGCGTCGCCTGCGAATGGAGCGAATGCCCTTTTCGGAGCCCCCAAGCTCGGCCAGGCGCTTTGCGCTCTCCCGGGCGATGAGAGCGACAAGGCCCAGACGAACCAGTTCGGAGTTGTCACACTTCCTCGGCTTTCATGCATGAATGCCGAGGCATTGTAACCACCCGCGGATCCTCGCCGTCCCCATGTTCACGAGAATGGACTACGTTCTGTGTGTGCTCGATTCCGGCCCCGTTGTATAGTCAGACTGTCGGTACCATGGACGCGCCGAGGCTCCTGGCCCCGCCACCGCCAAAGCGGTCCATTCGGGCACGAAATCCACAGGTCGGCGCATCCAGCTGCTACGGGACTCCTGCACGCGATAGACGAGAATCAGCTCGGGTCGAACGCTCAGCAGCGACGGGTTCGGTGGGTCGGTTCTGCTGAGCAGGGACGGGGCGAGTCTGGAGAGCGTCCGAAGGGCATGGGATCCGCCTCGAGTGTCTACGATTCCCCATTGAGCACGTTCGCGTGTCGCCGCAGCAAGTAGCGGTCAAACTGGGGAACCGTGAAGGCCGCATATCCATGCCCTGGCGTGTAGAGCAACCCTTTGTCGATCAAGCGAGATCGCACGGGGCCCGCCTGCTCGGTTGTCCGGTGAATGGCCCTGGCGACCTGACTGGCTCGTTGTGGTTCGGGACCAAGGACGGCCATGGCACACAGGTATTTCAGTTCGAGCTCGGTGGCGCGATCGATACGAACCCGGAAGAAACTCTCATCGAGTTTGGCTTCAACCAAAGGGAGGATTTGCTCTGCGTCATGATGGGTAATGGGGGAATCCGAGGCCTCGTCCCAGAGCAACTTCCCATACTCCTGAAGGAAATACGGGTACCCTTGGGTGTACTCCACGACAAAGTCCACCGCCCGCTCTTTGTACTCCACTCCGAGTTTTTGCGCAGGAAGCATCAGAGCGTCACGTGCGTGGCTGTCCGGATCCAACTTGCCGATTCGCGGAAACTGGAAGAGCCGCTCGCTATAGGATCGTGCCTCGCCCGCCAGGCGCGGAATCTGCGGAAGCCCGGCACCAACAAGGGTTACTGGCAGCGATCTACGTGCGCACGTGTGCAGGGCCGTAATCACAGCCTCCAATTCACGTGCGGCCAGGTATTGGATTTCGTCCAGAAGGAAGATGACTCCAGTCTGAGTTTCGCGCGCCGCCCTACCGAGTGCGACAAACAGGTCTGAGAGGTCGTCGGCCAGGGCTCCGCTGTCGCCGGACCCCGCAAGCGGTTCCACATCTAGGCCTGCAGTGACGGCGCCATCGGGATTGAAGGTGATGGTGAAGGACTTCAGAACGGCAGCGGCTCTGCGTGCTCGATCGGTCCACTTCGCCTTGGGGGCGATTTGCAGCAGGGCTCGTCTGCATTGGGACGACATCTTCGACACGAAGGACGAGCTCTTCTCGACCTCCCATTCCACCGTGGCCCACCTGCGGCTTTCAGCCTTGTCGCGAAACACATCGAGCAGGACGGTCTTGCCGACACCCCGCAGGCCAGTGATGATCATGGATTGCTCCGCGTACCCATTCTCGAGACGCTCGAGCAGAATGTCGAAAGACTCGATCTGAGCATCTCGCCCAACGAGCGCAGGAGGTTTCGTTCCTGCACCGGGCGCATATGGATTTTTGCGCGGGTCCACTCACACCCCCTTTCCAAACTAGACCGAACTTATCGTATTTCGCTTAGTCCTGTCTAGTTTGAAAAGAAGCGCACGCCCGTCCAGCCTCCGGCGGCAGACATACTATAATCACATACATTTCAGGTAGTTACATGAGACATTCCTGCGGTCACGCCCGATCTGTCCAGCTTGCCCGGGGCCGCAGCCGCTTCCTCGGTGCCCTCGCGGATGCCGAGCGTGCCCCGCAGTGCCGAGACCGAGCCCACGGAGGCGCACCGGTGGCGGGCCGCGGCGGATGATGCGCGCACACGGGGGCATTCGAGCAAAGGTCGCTCAGGCCATCCATCGGAGAGCTCGCCTTCTCCGCTCACAAGATCGCCATTGTGTGCGGACCGAGGTAGTGGGCACGACCACGCCGGCCAAGGGGACGGACATCGGCGAGGGCGATTCGAGCTGTGCTACCTGCGCAACAAGGAGAAAGTGGAGCACCTGGTGGTGCTGGCGGACCGTGCCCGGCGACAGGCAGCCACCTTTAAGCCATGAACGGCCCCCGCCGCAGTCAGCATGGACGCACGCGAAGGACAGCGTCGTGCTTGCGATTGCCTGTGTTAGCCAGAAAAGTCGCCGTCGAGCTGACGCCTCATGATGTCGAAGCCAAGCTCAGGTAACGATCGAACCACATGGTAGCCGCACCGCTGGTAGAGTGCTCTGGCGCGCGGGTTGCTTTGCTCCACGCCGAGTTCGATCAGATCGACCGCTCCCGCATACTCCTGCTCCAACTTCCGCAGGGTTGCTGTGCCGATTCCCCGACCACGGAACCCCGACAACACGAAGATCGCATGGAGGTGCAGCTCACGGTTCCGATGCTCGATCCAGCAGTGGCCGGCGACCTGCCCCGAATACCCGATCGTGCGAACCTCTCCGCGCGACTCATACAGGGATTCAAACGCGTCCGATGTCAAACCCATCAGACTGAGGGTTCTCTCCATGCGATCCGCCAGTTCGGTACGCATGAGATCAAGGAGCACCCGGCGCTCCTCGGGGTTCGCGGGGGAGAATTCTATGTCGATGCGTTTCACCATGAAATCCGACCCTCCACTCCGCTGTCAGCTGCTGTCTCTCGTTGTCTCTCTTGCTTCGGGCAGCATCCGCCTGGCGCACGCGAGTGCGCCCAATCACCGTGGTGCACTCCGCAAAGCTGACGTCAGCATGCTCGCAAAGCATGGAGGCATGCTTTCGGATCACTTCCTTCTTCCTAAGATCTCCTAAGATCCCCGGTCCTCGTTCAGGATACATCATGTTCTCGGCCGAAGACGCTGTCTCTTCTTCGCGATGCGGGCGGTCATCCAGCGCGGATTCGCGGAACCGGATTGGGGTTCGCTGGCCGAGGGCTACCCAGGCATTGTCGGCTCCGATGGCTTCTTCGCCGGCTCCTGGGGCAAGGGCCGGAAGAGGCTACGATACTCGCTCGCATCTAGTCAGAGGGGACATTCTCCGAGAGAAGTCGCCGCCCCTCAGGATGTCACCTGCCTCCTGCAACCCACGACATGCTTGACGCTTGCTGGCGGACTGCCGATGCGACCTTCGTTTGGGTTCCGGATCTACTCTGATGGCTGGAATAGGTCTGGTGGAATCGCCAGGCTGCCGGGAGCGTACGATGATGACACGCGAGGAAGTCATTCGGATTCTAAGAGATGCCTTGCCGGATCTTGCCGAAGACTACGGAGTTCATGGTCTGGCTCTATTCGGTTCCTATGCTAGGGGGGACCAGGATGAGAGTAGTGATGTCGACGTCATTGTCGAAGTCGATCCCTCGATCGGCTTACGCTTCGTGGACCTGGCGGATCACATCGAGGCTTTGCTGGGCATGGATGTCGACGTGATCTCGCGGCGGGCGATTTCACCTGCCCATTGGGAACACATCAAAAAGGACCTCGTCAATGTCGCCTAGGACCGCAGAACTCTTGATCCGGGACATGCTCGACCGCATCAATAGGATCCAGAGATATGTCTCGGGTTCCGACCGAGGCGCGTTCCTGCTCGATACGAAGACAAGTGACTCGGTGGTGCGCAATCTGGAGGTCATTGGAGAGGCAGCTGCGCGACTGCCGGAGCCGTTCCAGACGAGGTGTGGGCAGATATCCCATGGAGAAGGATCGTGGGGCTCCGGAACCGGATCGTGCACGAATACTTCGATGTGGACCTCGAGATAGTATGGGAGATTGTCGTCTCTGAGTTTCCGCAGCTCAGGGACCAGCTAAGGGCAGCTCTGGGTTCGGAGGATGTCCAGGAGGAATCGAGGGATTGATCTCCCCGGGTGGGTCGAGAGCTGGCGCGGGCACGCGCAGGAGTTCCCTTGTCTGTGTCCGGGGCTTCCCCCTTCGTGCCCGGCCAGGGATATCCGTGGTTCCGTTTCCAGCTCCCGCCACGTCGCACGAAGCATGCGGATCTCCCGCACGACGCGCTCCTGCAGGCATCGCATCAAGGGGTATGGGACCCATCGGGCTTGGGCCGCTTTCGGAGATGACGCGTACCAGCGCACTCGATAGTCAGCCAACAACCCGAGTCCATCGTACAGCCACTTCCTACTCCACCGCTTCCAGCCGATGCCCTCGCGCAAACGGGCTCGTGCCAGGTGGCGCCTGATCTTCTTCTCAACCCAGTTCTGGCGGTGCCAGCCTACGACAGTGGCAGGCTTGCCCGCGGCATCAGCACAGCCCGCACGAGTGCAAGGAGCGCAGATAGTGTTGTTCTGATCATGGGTGAAAATGTACCCTTGTGAAAGAGATAGCCGATTGTGAGGGCGTTAGGGGAGTTTTCGCGGAGTAGGAGCCCCTCCCGCTTTGTGAGCGAGCATTCCGGCCTCGCGTCTTCGCCGCAGAACACAAGAATCACCGGCGGCGGGGCCCGGCACGACCCTGGCTGGAAGGGCAGGGTGGGGGGGGCTGCCAGCGTCGTGCCGGGAGCAGACGTCCGCTGCATTCACTGTTCGGCGTCTTGTCCTGCCTGCATTCGCATCGGTCTCGGATGACAGCCAGGTACCGATTCTCAGTTCTCAAATCGCCGGAAGATTCGGCCGCGGAGCATGAACAGATCGTTTGGATCCATTCACGATCCTTCATCGTTTCGGTGCCGATGCGCCTAGCCTGGACTTCCTATTCGCTGGTCTCCACCCTTCCGGAACAGAGCCTTAACCCCTCCCCAGGACGTCTCCTGGACCGGAACGGGCGGACTCCCCTGCAGCGTCATGTCGACCAGAACGGTATCGAAGTAGAAGGAGATCGGGGTGACCGCGCAATCCACCGTATTCCCAGGCTCAAGTTCGAGAGTTCCGGTGAACTCGACGGTGTCGCCCACTCCAGAAACGCCTGCCGTGAACAGCTCGGTTCCGTCATGATAGACGTGCACCTGTGAGGAACCGTGATCGGCGGCCGCGAACAACACATGGATGGCGACCGTCATGGAGTACGGCGAGGTCCAGCGGATGACGCTCTGCTGATCCGGGCCCGGGTGGAAGGTAACGCCGTTCGGAGGCACCGTGACTACTCCGAAGGGACCGCAGACCAAGGTGTCCGCTTGTGCGTTGTGCATGACCGCTGGGACCCACTCGTACAGGTCGTAGTACCACGTGTCGAGTTCGCAGCCCCAGTAGGTGTGATCGGAATGCTCGGTGTACAACACCATGGGAGTTTCTGGGTTGCTGCGCCAGCCGTAGGACCAGGCGCCGCCAGGGTTTGCGAGCGGCGAGAAGTCGTCACCGACGTTCCAGGTCTCCGCACGGCACGCAAACGGGATCAGGACAAGCCAAAGGCACGTAAGGAATGCCGCGGTGCGAGGTGACATCATGTCCTCCCTTTTGGCTCCCCGCGGTCGACTCGACCGCCGCACCTGCGGCCTGACCGAGCCGGCCGGCCGGCCGGTGTTCCGAAACCGCTACGGTTCGCCGCGAGGAGTCTATATGAAGCAGGCATGCGCAGACAAGGCCTCGAGAGGGGAGCACGGGCCCGCGATCCCTTCCGCAGGTCCGGGAACGATGCTCAGCGCTTCACGCCGATCCAGGCCTTGCGCTCCGCGTCCAGCGCAAGCTCCCCGGCCTGGTCGGCGTCCACTCGGCAAAGCCTGGGTCAAAGCAACCACCGAACACGGATGTGTCAGCCTAGTTCGTCACCGCCCGCTCGGGCGACCCGCAGCGGATGAAACGAGTTTCTGTCTAGACCCTCAGGCGTTTCATGAGCTCGCGTAAGTGGGGACCCTTGGTCCAACGCGGCCTGCCGCCACGAACCCAATCGCTCGCTACCATGTCAGTATGGATGACGAACCGATCCGCAGCTAGCGCCATAACTCGTTTTGTGGAGGGTAGGTACCCCGTCACTGGCTTGCCACGTTGGGCAATCGAGGCTCCTTCCCATCTCGCTTGGCGGTGCCGAACGCGAATGCGAGTGGCGGATATGACAACGATGGCTCCAGCCAGTAACACCT
>CAZNJE010000116.1:0-6532 GCA_964573295.1 uncultured bacterium
TCCACGATATCGACGCCAGCGGCGGCGCCCGGCTCTACGCCGGCAGCACCTCAACGGATGGTGGAAACAACCAGAACGTCGACTTCGGCGGCAGCGTCAACAAGACCTGGACGGGGCTCGGCTCCACCGATAACTGGAGCGAAGCCGCGAACTGGAGCGACAACGAAGTTCCCTCTCCGATTAGTGAGGTCCGCTTCGACCAGACCTCGGTGAAGGATTGCGTCATCGACGCGGATGTGAACATCGTTGCGATCATCGTCGACCCCGCTTACACCGGCACGATCGATGCCGCGTCGGCAATGATCACGCTGAATGCGGGCGACATCAACATCCCCGACGGCATCTTTACGCCGGGCACATCCACCATCCGGTTCACCGGTTCCGAACAGCAGAAATTCTACCTGACCGCGGCGCACGACGTCGAGAATGCCAAGATGTCAGGTGAACTCCTTTTCAAGTACGACGCCTTCAATCTCAACACGCTGAAGCTCACTCCCGGCACGCTGACCACGCTGCCGAGCATGGGCCGCACGGTGAATGTCAATGAGTTGGACATCCAGGGCGAGGCCGGGAATCTGGCTGTTGTTCGCACAATGGACGAGGGCGCCGTGTGCTTCCTGACCCTCGCGTCCGGTGGCACGCAGGTGATCAGCTATGCTGACCTGCGCGATATCTCCGCGGATCGCGGCTGCGCACTGGACGCCTCCGACAACTGCGTGGACTCAAGCGGCAACGCGATGGTCTTCTTCGGCGACACCCGGATCTGGGACGGCGGCGGAACGACCAACGCGTTGTCAGAAGCCGCCAACTGGGTGCGCGACATCGTCCCGGTCAATGGTAACCAGCTCGTGTTCGATCGCACGACAACCAAAACCTGCACCTTCGACCAGGATCTGGAGATCTCCAACGTCTTGATTACCAGCTATGCTGGCACAGTCGACTTCGGCAGCCAGACAGTTAAGATCACCGGCGACATCAAGAAGTCCACGGGCTGCACGATGACGGGTGGCGATCTGATTGCCGCCGGCACTGGCCGTCAGGACTTCTACTTCTACACACAGCCGTCGTTCAATTCGATGACGATCGCGAACACCGCCGAGTACGTCAACTTCACGTACAAAGGAATGTCGGCCAGCGCTATTACGCTCAATGCCGGCAGTAAGGTCCGTTTGCCGTCCAACTACACGGTGACCGCGGGCACTTTTGCCAGCAACGGCACGGCTGAGGCTCCGGTACTGATCGAATCCTTCGTCCGCGGCGAGTCCTCGAGACTCAATGCCTCGGGCACGCCGACGGCCACCTACACTGTTGTCCGCAACTCCGATGCCACCTCGGGCACAGCGATCGACGCTACCGACAACTGCTCGGATGCCGGTAACAACAGCAACTGGACATTCGGTACGCAGAGTGAAGCCATCGTCAGTACCGTGAAGATTCCCTCCTCTTCGGCGGTTTCCCCCGCCTGCGTTGAAGGGCGCTTCTACTGGTTCACGGATTCCTCGACGGTCGCTGTCGACGGCGCCGGAGATCCCACCGACGGGCTGATCTGCTCCGATACATTCTTCTATGGCAATGCAGCGCTGAACGCCGATGGCTCCCCGACTGACGTTACCATCACGTTCAATGGCGTCACCGGTACGGCCAAGACAGCACAGGTCGTCTGGACCCCCACTGATATCGCGACCACGCCGATGATCACGATCCGTCAGGGAGATTCCCTGCTGCTCACCGCATCAGGTACTGGAACAGCGTTGGAGCTCGACGTTGACTACGATAGTGCCGCCGGTTTCATCGCCGACCATACCGGCACTCCGGGTGAGAACTTCGTGCAGTTGTTCAATACGGCTGGTGTATTCGACGTAGAGGCCCAGGTCGACGGGATCTCTGTGGGGACGCTGACAGTAACAGTTGTTGGTGTAGATCTGCAGGGCCCGATCGCCTGCGAGATTGGCTTCCGGCGAGACAAGGAAGTTTCGATCACCGGAGGCTCATTGAGCGACCTGGCAATCGAGAGCACCGATGAACTACTTCTCGACGCGACCATTGCCGGCGCTGCCCCCACGGGCGCGATGCTGAGCTTGAAGTCCATCGCCAAAGGCAATCCACACTTCGTAGCTCGTCTGGGTGAGAACGGACCAATCTTCACCCACAGTGACGTGGATGAGTTCACGATCACCACACAGGCGACCAAGTTTATCGGAGTGGTCGACGAGTTCGAAGATGGTTCACTGCTCATACAGACAAACCTAGTCATGGCCCCAAAGGTTGGGGACCTGACTGTCGTACTCAACATATTCGTTAGCGGCGTAACCTTCGAAGACTCAACGCTGGAGAAAACGCTGAGCACAAACGATTTCGTCTTCGATGGCGAATCTGGTGAGTACCTCCAGCCTTACCAGATGATCATGTCAGGAGGCATCCAGACGGGACCATGCCACAGCATCAAAGTTTACCAGAACGACATTCAAGTCGGCGGGAATTAAGGAGGTCACCGATGAAGAACATTATCACATTCGCAGTTCTCATGATGCTCTCCACCGGAGTAGCTCTTGCCGGATATAATCCGAAACTGATCAAACTCACTGCCAGAACCGATGCAGTCCCCGAGGGACGGAGCATTGTTGTAGGGAAGGGAGAGACAGTCACGTTCAAGGTCTACATATCGGGCGATGCTAGTGGTGGCAAGCTTGAATACTCGATCTACAACGATACAAAAGGCAAAGCTGCAGAGACAGATCCTGACCCGGATAAGGACGAAACGCCAGCAGACGGCGATGAATTTATGTGGGACACTTCCGATGAGGATCTGGAAGACCAAGCCGGTTTCAACCAAGCGGCCAACTTCACTGCCAAAGCCGATCTCCACGATCCTGACGGCTCATTGCATGCAACCGCGCAAGCCTACGTCAAGATCGACAACATTGACCTCTCAATCTATGACGCTGAGAATGATGTTGCCCTAACCGAATCTGAGGAGGAATCTCCCGGCGCTTTTGTAGCCAAGAATGGAGCCAGACGCAAGATGGTCGTTGTTGTTCATAGTCTGGTCAGGCATGACGTCACTCTTTGGATCAATGATACTGATGCCGGAAACGTTGAGGTATACGAGACAGAGACAGGTGAAACGGAGCTTACTACTACTGATGTGGTGACAGATAGCACAGGAACTCCCTGGCGTAGGCTGTGGACCAACAGGAGTAGTGGAACAAGTGAGCAGACGTTCTGGGTGGAGGGGAAGGAGTTCTCAGATAGCAATGAGTTCCGCGTTTCTCTGAGTGACACCGATCCGGACTACAGGCCGGACTCAGTCGACACAGTTCATCTGAGTGTCGTCGATGTGCAGTTCCAGGATACGTCCAGCGTTGACCTGAACGAGCCCGTCGCCGTCCTATTGCCTCGGCCGATTGTCAAGTTCCTCTGGGTTGACGAGGCTAGCATCGATAGTATGAGCATCACCGATATTGAGGCCGCAGATTCCTTCGGGGTGGTCAGAGAGTTGACAATCACACCAGCTGGCAAGCCGACGATCACTCTCCATCCATCCGAGGTGACGCAGAAGGAGGACTTCTTTCAAACCAGATTCCCCGATTCTGGGACGTTCGGCATAGATCCTGACCAGCCGACCATCACAATTGCGGTAACCAATGCCTTGGGGCAAACGCGGACCACGGAGCACGGAATCGGCCTGAACGACGACAAGACGATGGTCGAGGAAATCGAATTCGATGACAATCCACCCGAGGCCATGTACAAGCTCCCGAGCGCAAACCGCCTATTCAAGGTGGCGGTTCTACCGACCACAACCAAAGGCAAAGTGGCCTTTGATGCTGCTTTCTCGTACGTCGACACATCTTCCGCAACCAGCGTGCGCGTCCCCGCTGGTGGTAGCATAAGCCCCTCACAGGTGACGACCCCCATGGTTGCGGTCACCGCAACTCCCAGTTTTGGCGAAGTGGCCAACGCACTGCGGAAGCACCTGCCCTGTGTCGAAGTAGACATGCCATCGCAGGCACACACATCTGTGACTGTGACCCACGGAGGAGCGGCTGAAGATACACTGGCGGTATACAGTGTGGACTTCCAGAAGATCCCATTGGGCGGCAGTTTAAATCTCAATCCCAGTACACTCGGGACTGTGTATATCCCAACCAAGTGGGGCGGTCAACTCACTCTTGAGGGCGGGAACGTAGAGCTGTTCTACACCGATGGCTCCGCGATGACGTGGGCGCTTGCTTCGCAGGTCGTCTCTGGATCAATGAGTCCAGTTGCGCAGGGCAACCCGTGTTCCTACGCTGTGCCAAAGGACAAGTTCGGGTGGTATTACGTCAAGACTACCTCACACACTAGCGTTTCGGCCAAGTTCGAGCAATCGAAGAAGGTCACGAAAGAACCTTGGAAATGCCCAATGTTCCCGATGTCAGACGAACAGGCACCAAACTTCTATGACATAGGTGGCTGTTTAGACAAGTATGATACGGCCTATGGCAAATCATCCAAGGCTATTGAGTACACCAACATTATGTTCGGCGGCGGATTTTGTGCCAAGGATACGCTGATAGAACTTGACGCGGAACGGACCCTTGGGGTTGACCTCATGAACGAAGATGGCGACGACGACGACAAGACTGGTTGGACCGCCAACATACGCTCAGATTTCTGGTCCGGTGATCCTGTGAACGGAGTCCTCAATCAAGGTGATGGTGACTACGATGATACAGGCGACGCATCCTGGTTTGGCCACTGTGACCAGGCAACTGCTGCCGTGATATGTGAGAATGAGCCGTCGCAAGCGAACTTCAACGCTCCCCAAAACGTGCAGTTCACTCAGGATCTTAAGAAGGGGCTTCTCGTGGCCCTCTACCAGGGCTTTACGAGAACCAGAGAAGGACCCGATATCAAGCCGCATGTTTGGCACCGGTGCCTTGAGGAGAACATACTAGGGAAAGATTCGATGTTTGCTTGTGACACCCACAACTCTGGTCCTAACAGGGACATCATCTGGAATTTCCCTGTATATGAGATGGTCAAGGTGGAATATAGGCAGAAGCCCGGACAGTCTGACGAGAAGGTCATTGAAGTGACGAGTCATACCAATTGCTGGGTTCATTACGAGGGTGTAGCAAAGCCGCTCTACTACCTATACAATCTCACGTACAACTCACTCGGCATTGCCGACTCGTCTGATACCGGCGATTGGGGAAAGCATGAGTTGGCGGAGGAAGATGAAGAAAGCCCAGACTATGTGTGGCATCCGGAACTGAAGACTTCGGTCAGCTCCCACTGGCAAGGACAGTTGGATTACACCAAGATCCGTGCCATAGTTCCCGCTCCAGCACCTAACCCAACTCCATAGCCAGCAACAGGACACGCGAATGACCTACACACGCCGACCGGACGCCCTTGTCCTCACCATGGCAGGAGTTTTCATTCTGTATATTGGAGCTTCTTTCGCTCAGGAAGTGAAGGTAAGATACAAAATTGGTCAGAGTCGCGAGTTCCGAATCTCTGTACCCAAACCGGGATTCATCGGCGCCCCTCCTGGTGTTCATTCCTACCCTGACATCAGGAAGCCCACGCAGAGGGGGCATTTCAAGGCGTATCATGTTCAAGTCTCCGTGACGAAGATAAGGAATTACAAGGGCGCAACGCGAGTTGTTATGCGTGTCGACCAGACTCCTGAGGAGGGCGATGCACAGAAAGGAGGCCTACACTATTTCTTCTACGTAGACCTACTGAAGGAGGGGGCTAGAGTCGTCTTCAGGCTTAAGGATGATGATGGTGAGATCGACGAAAGAGATTCCTATGGTGGTCTGCCCTTCCCGTTTGCCTGTAGTCCTCCCTCAATGGGATACGTCAGGGAAGGCTATGTCCGTGGCTACGTGGATCGCTCAATTGGTTGTGCGTCGACATGGAAGGTCATGACCGACAGGAAGACTGGCAAGGTCACGGTCGATGCATCAAGGATTGATACGATCAGGAGATCAAGCCCTCAGTATTCAAAGAAAGTTGAGTGGTCACAGTCGAGAACTCTGTATACAGAAACCCAGAAATGGGCTTCACCGGATTCATGGCTGTGGACGTCGATGGAGCGCCGCGACAGCAGGGGTAATCTCCAGATGCGCTGCGTGACTGTGAAGAAGTAGGGGCATACTGCTTCAAGCGGCGACGGGCTTACAACAGGACAGACACGATAGGTGGCGCAGTCAATGCCGATCACTCCAACTCCGTAGTGCATCCGGTTCTGATGAGACTGAACACGGGCGCTGCCCATCGCCAAGGCGGCCTTCGCATTCGTTGATGTTGCGACGCAGCTGTTCGGCTCGAGGAGAAATTTGCTTTGGGGCCAGTCTGATCACCGTTCGAGTGGTCGCCTTCATGACAGACAGAAGCATGGTCATGCGCATTTGTGCTCGCTATTGAGCGTAGTGATATCAGAGGGCTCTCGGTGATGCCAGAGATATCGATCCAAGGTCAGCAAGAGATATTCCTGAAAGTTGTGGATTGAGAAAAATGAGCGTATCCTTTCGGTACC
>CAZNJE010000117.1:0-6341 GCA_964573295.1 uncultured bacterium
CTTGCGCGAACGAGTGGAGGAGTGACGGTAGAGGAGCCAGCGGAGTCCTTTGAGCCCACATTCGTCACCCATCAACCGGAATTCTGAGGGATTATTGGCGTACACCTGCTGTTGCCGGTGGAGCCGAAGCGCGCATCTTTGGTGGCGATGCGCGCTTCGGCTCCGAACGCCGCTTGAGCCGCGACTCTCTATCCTACCGTGCCCGTTTCTTTGACCTGGCCTCCCGCTTCTTGGCTGCGCGCTCCTTGGCCTCCTTGAGTCTGTAGCTCTCTCCCTCGATCTGCGCGATCTCCGAACGGTGTACCAACCGATCAACCAGCGTCACCACGCACGCAGCATTCTGGAAGATCTCGCTCCACTCGGCGAACGACTTATTTGTCGTTATTATGTGCCCTTCCTTCCTGACTATGTCTAGATCAGACACGCAAATCAGAGTTCGTAGGCCTCGGAGCGGCGTTTTCCCGACATAATCTGGGCTCCTTCATTCCACCCCCTGGAGGGGAGAAAGGAGTCCATGATGAAGCACATCGTTGCTGACCAAGTGATCCTGGCACGAGCACCGGAGGGTCCGCTTGCGGCACACATTGGCGCGTTCGCCAAGTTGCTGAGTGCGCGGGGATACGTTCTGACTTCGATTCACAGGCAGGTTCTGCTTGCTGCGTGTTTCAGTCAGTGGCTTCAAGTGCAGGGAGTGACTCTACGCCAGATCGCCTCAGATCATCCCTCGCGGTACTTGCGACATCGCGCCCGGCAAGTACGGCCTTGCCGAGGGGATGCGGCGGCGCTCAGGCATCTGGTAGAGTTCTTGCGCCGGGAGGGCATCATTCCGGCCGCGATGAGCCGGGCACCGCGATGCTGACCCCCGGCGAGCGATATGCTCGCGCCTTCGAGAACTACCTGCGCCAAGAGCGCGCCCTTGCGCCTTCAACCATCAACAACTACCTCCGGTTCGTCCGCGGCTTTCTCACGGATTGTTTTGGTCGCGGTCCCGTGATGCTGTCACGGCTGAGTGCCCGTGATGTCATGGACTTCGTCCAGCGCCAGGCTGCGGGTCTGCATCCGAAACGTGCCAAGCTTCTGACTACCGCACTGCGGTCATTCCTGCGGTACGCACGCTATCGCGGAGCGATCAGGCTAGACTTGGCCGCGGCCGTTCCTATTGTGGCCAACTGGTCGATGTCATCGATCCCTCGCGCGATTGGGGCGGATCAGATCCGCCAGCTGCTGGCTAGTTTCGATCGACGCACCGCGACAGGGCGTCGCGATTACGCCATCGTTCTTCTGCTCGCCCGATTGGGATTGCGTTCGGGTGAAGTGGCCTTCCTCGAACTTGATGATTTTGACTGGGATGCGGGCCTGGTGCGCATCCGAGGCAAAGGCGGTCACCGCACCGCCCTCCCCTACCTGCGGATGTCGGCAAGGCAATCGCGGCCTACCTTCGCTATGGCCGTCCCGCCTGCACCAGTCGTGCGCGTGTTTCTGCGCAGCAAGGCCCCCATCCGTGGCTTTCTAACCCAGGTTGCCATTGGATCGATCATTCGGCATGCGCTCCAGCGTGCCGGTATCGAGGCACCGACCACGGGTGCGCACCAGTTTCGCCACGCGCTGGCAACCCAGATGTTGCGCCACGGCGCCTCGCTGCTCGAGATCGGCGAGATCCTAAGGCATCGCAGTCCACAGACCACGTCCACGCATCGTGGCGTAACTCATCCGCGGAGAGTCCACGGGTATTCGCTAGTATCTTCCGGCCGGCGCCAAGAATGTCAGCCAGGCGTAGATCGAGTTCTCTAGGCTGCATCGACGCACTCCTTCAGAATCCGCTCCCGAAGCTCCTCGCGTAACCCTGCGAAAGTGATCAGGTCAACATCCCGGCCCAAGAGCTCGGACAATTGGCGGCGCACTCGGGAGAACTCGAAGAGCCCGACGGGACGCGAGAACTCCACCAGCAAATCGATATCGCTGGTGTCTGTAGCTTCGTTGCGGGCAAACGAGCCGAATACGGCCAACCGCTTGATTCCCATGTCCGCCAGCTCGCTTCTAGCCTCGGAGATCTGCCTCAGTACGTCTTCGAGGTTCATCTGCTCTCCTCCTACGCTGCCCTGTCAGCACGTTATCCCGGCCTGCCGGAAAAACTCATCCTAAAATCCATATCTCCCGTGGCGCGCGGCAATCCATGCGCGGCCAGGGCGTATGCCCCCACGAGCAGGAAGTCAACCTTGTGCTCGCAAAACGCGGACAACATGTCTCTGTAGTCGGGATTCAGCACGCGTGTCTCCTGTGAAGGCCCATGCATCGAGCGTGAGCTGCCACATCAGCGCAAGACGCTCCTCGACACTCAGCATCCGGTAGTCGGTGTCGCGCTGGACTTCTGATGCGTGCAGCACCCTGACTCTAATGGGACGAGTATCCATGGATCGAGAATACCATGGATTCCAAGAGATGCGATGACGAATTGGGCCACCTAATCCATTGTGTGCTTGTGTATTACAAGAACAATTGTCTTGCCGAGGGAGAAACTCGACCCCATACAAGCCGGTAGGCCCAGCGGATTCTTGATCCGCCGTATCGCCGATGCCGCAGAAGCATTATTGCTGCACGCAGAGTCGACATGGCATGACTTGGGATGGTTATCACTCAGAATATAGCCTGGGGAGGTTATTGTATCTCGGCGCTTTCTTGTTCCAGAATCATGATAACCTCAAGACTTTATATTGCAATAAATAACCATGACAGGTTATGTGTTCCCCGTCCCTCAGCCACGGACTCGAATGACCGAGTGCTGGGGACCAGAGCCGCTCGAGGGTACCGTCACGGAGGTTGCCGCATGATCGAGTCCTGCTACGCCCTGATCGGCGACTTGGTGAAATCTCGCCGGGAACACCAGCGCCTTGCGCTTGCTCAGAAGATCGAACACGCCCTCCGATCCGCCAACGAACGATTCGCTGCCGACTGGATCGCTTCGTTGGAAACTACGCGGGGACTCGATGAACTCTCCTCCGTGTTGAGAACCCCAACACATGCCTTCGACGTGGTGATGGCTGTCAACCTGCATGTATGGCCCGCCCGGTTCCGTTTCGCGCTTGCCCGCGGCTCCGTGGATGTTGGCAGCCGGGGAGATCCGGCCAGCGACTTCGACGGTCCCGCTTTCCATCGAGCAGCCGACAGCCTGGATCGCGCACGCACGGAGAAAAAGCCTCTCGCCATCGACATTCGCGGCGGTGACAAGAGCATCGTGCATCTTGCCGAGGCGACCGCCCAACTCCATCACGCCATTGTCGCCGATTGGACGTCACGGGCCTGTGAGGTGGTCCGGCTTGCCCGGGAGTCCACGGAGCACAGTCAAGGGCTTACCCAACAGGACATCGCAGCCAAGCTCGGCATCACCCAGCCGGCGGTCTCCAAGATGCTAACGCAGGCTCATCATGCAGAGCTCCTTGCATCCGAAGCACAACTCCGGGATGCCCTCGAGTACCTTGGAGGAAACGACGCATGCGTTGACAGGCTACCCCTCTCTCGATCCATCCACCGAGAGCGGCAACGACCATTCTGATGCTTCTACTCGCAGCTCTGCCTCTTGCCACGTACCCGGACGCCGCTACGGGATCCGCGACGGAATCCGCGACGGGATCCGACTCAACCGAGATGAACGAACTGCTACCCGGGAGAGCCGAGTCGATTCGCGTTCCGCTACGTGCGGAGACCGCCGCACAACCCCGTGACGATGCGCCGAACGACCGGGTGCAGAAAACCAAGGCGACGGCACCCTGCTGTCTCACTCCTCTGTCTCACTCCTCCCATCGTCACGTCTCCATGGGGAAAGCTGCTCGTCGTGATCCTCGCCTATCTCCTCACATGGCTATCTACGAATTGGTTGGTGCCCTTCATCGCGAGGGACCCGGGCGTGTTTCGCGTTCAGCTGCCAGGCGAGGAGCGCGAAAGCAACCCTGCTTCGACATCCGCGAGCCGTGCTGCGCGTATCAAGGCCATCACACGACAGGGAACGATCATCGGGAAATGCGAGAACATCCTTACTGTAACGTTCGTCGTCGTCGGACAGCCGGTGGGTCTGGCGCTCGTATTCACCGCCAAGGCCATTGCACGACAGCGCGAACTGCGGGAGGACGCCGGCTACTACCTTGGCGGCACGATGGTCAATTTCACCTTCAGCCTGCTCATCGCCATGGTCGGCGGCCAAGAATGCGGAGGAACTGCGATCACATATGCGCACCCAAACCCCTTGTGGATGCTGGACTTGGGGCGACTACGCTGTGCGTTTTTGCAGCAGGTGCTCCCGACCCCCAGCCGTGCTAGTATGAATCCTGAGTGGAGTCATGGGGTAGGAGGATGAGGGGTCAGGGATGGGGTTGACCTTCGAATGGGACCCTCGAAAGGCCTTGGCCAATCTGAGCAAGCATGGCGTCTCCTTCGAGGAGGCATCAACAGCGTTTGGTGACCCCCTATCTTTGACGATCCCTGACCCGGCGCATTCGATTGGCGAAGAGCGGCTCATTCTACTTGGGCAATCCGGGCACGGAAGGCTGCTCGTCGTAGTACACACGGAAGACGACGATCATATTCGGATCGTCAGCGCAAGGCGAGCTACGCGCCGCGAGAAGAAGACCTATGAAGAAACCTGATCACAAACCATCGGATTCCGACATGCGAGACGAATACGATTTCTCAAAGGGTGTACGCGGCAAGTACGCGGATCGGTTCGCTAAAGGCACAAACGTGATCGTCCTGGAACCTGACATAGCTGAACTCTATCCCGACTCCGAGTCTGTGAATCGGGCCTTGCGGCTCCTGGCTGAACTAGCACGCCGACAGGCTCGGCGGGCCAAGAAGTAGATCTCGGACAGGGTTGCCGATTCAGGACGAAGTGATGTGAGAAGGAATGCGGCCGCAGGTGGGGCCTAGGAGAATCCAGGATAGCCGCATCTCCGCATGCATGAGATGGGTCGCGATCGTCGAAGTGGCACGTGGCAATGAGCACCGATATTGCTGGGCCCAGTTTGGTCTCCTCCCCAAATGGGATTATCTCGCGCCCGCGCGTAGCCTCTGCAATCGGGATGTGGTCGAGATCAATAGTGCGCCGAACAGTGAATGCACCGTGAATGCACCGTGAATGCACCGGACGTCTGCTCCTGGCACGCCCCTGGCCCACCGCTCGACCCCATCCACCCAACCAGGGTCGCGCCAGGACCAGCCATCGGTGATTCTCGCGGTCGCCCGCATACTGATTGCGGGCGCCTGAACGCCGCCGGCCCCCTCCTCTTCGTCCGGCCGTAGCCGGAAACGGACAGTGCGCCTGGTCATGACCTTGCGCTAGCCCAAACTCAAGCCCGAGCCCACGCCCAAGCCCAAGTCCATCCCCTAGCTCACCGCCGAGGCCACGCTCAAGCCCGAGCCCAAGCTCAAGCTCAAGCTCAAACCCACGCCGGCGTTGGCGCCGGCGCCAGCGCTGCAGCGATCGCCTCAGGTTCTCGCGCCGGATGCGCACCAGGCGCGGATAGATGCGCCGCCCCAAGAACGGCAGCCCTTGCGTCACCGGCGCGAGCAGCGTGGCCGCTTCCTTCAGGTCCAGCCGCAGGGAACCGGCCAGATAGCCCGCCACGCATTCCTTGTGAGACCAGAGCGTGGCCTTCTCGTGACCGAAGAGGACCAGATCATCCATGTAGCGCAGGTAGCCGGCCGGCCGCAGGGTGGTGACCACGAAGTGGTCCAGCGCGTTCAGGTAGAAGTTTGCCAGGTGCTGGCTGGTGAGGTTGCCGATCGGCATCCCGCGGCAAAGCAGCCGCTGTGCTGGCTGATGCCCCGGCTGACGCGCCGGCTGATGCCCCGGCTGATGCCCCGGCTGATACGCCGGCAGAAGTGCTGGGCGCGCTGGACCGCGCGCAGGGTACCTTTGCCCCGGCGACAGGCGTAGCTGTCGGGGATGAACAGGCGCTCCAGATACGGTTCCATGGCATCGCAGATGGCATGGTGAACCACCCGATCCCGGAACGGGGCCACCGTGATCTGCCGCCGCCTCGGATCGCTGATGATGAAGGTGTCGTAGGGACCGGGACAGTACGCTCTCGAGAGGATCTCGCGCTCGAGCCCGAGGGCTTCGCTCTCGAGATTGCGAATGAAGGCGGCCACCTCGGCCGAACGCCGCTTCCCGCGTGCGGCGCGCCGGGCGGCGGCCGTGATGCCGGTAAGGGAGACCTCCCTCAGAAACCCCGCCCGATCGCGGCGATACCGTGCGGCCACAATTCCCTCGAGGACTTCCAGCGCGGTGTTATCGCGGTGTTATCGATCCGCTGCTGGAAGGTGAAGCGCACCGAGCGCGGGAACTTGCC
>CAZNJE010000118.1:0-6244 GCA_964573295.1 uncultured bacterium
TATAATGATACTATTAGCCCCTGTGGATGTCGTGTTGTTTTTGCGCCGCACCCAAGATAGTGGCCGATGAACTGCAGACCGCGCTTGCGAGTGAAGGCGTCATCTGTGACTTGGTCGCAAACCCGTCTCAACTTCTGGAGGCTCTGGATCAGATTGAGTACGACTTCAGAAGAATGGACAGATCGATGACCAGAGAGCTTCAGGCGAATCCAGCGGTGGTCAGCGGCTCCGTTGCGCGCTGGGGAACCGAGGCCTACGTCATTCGGCTCCAGGTGTTTGACTTCGAGGTAGGGAGGGTTATCGGGGGAAGCTCTGTGTATGTTGATCGGAGGTCCATCCCACAGGAGATGGCCCGGGATGCCTTCGGAATGCAGAACTTGCCCGAGGATGCCGCGGGAGTTGGCAGTCTTGCGGCCTATGAGAAGAGAGCAATCTGCGGTACCTATGGATACTTCCCTATCGGTGACGGAGTCCGCTACTTGGGGGGATCGTACGAGAACAAAATCTCTCGACTTTCAGCTCTATCGATTTCAGTGGGCAAGATCAACTACGAAGACTCGGAACCTGATGGATACTGGGCCAAGGGAGATGGATGGTTGTATAGTCTGAGCATCAGATCGTATCCTTTCTATAAGGGACGCGGTCTCAGGGGGTTCTTCTTTGGCGCCGGATTGGGCATTGCGAATGTCGAGTACGAGGAAAGGGACTGGGAATGGTGGGGCGATCGAGAGGTCCTCGTATACGAGAGGGATGATACCAGCGCCGTGATGCTCGCTGTGGATGCTGGGAACAAAATACTTCTAGGCTCCGCCTTCTTCGTTGAGCCATCATTCAGGCTCGTGATGATCATGCTGGAGGACGACGATCCGATGGTTGCTGGTTACCTTGGAGTCTCTGCGGGTTTGCTCTGGTGACCCTGGCCTAGAGCGCCCCGGAGAGGCGGTGGCCTCGCTTCCGTTCGTCGACACGTGCAGGGGCGTGCAGAGCCCAACTCAAGATCCCTCGGGAGAGGATGCTAGATCATGAACCTTCGTGAGACAAACCTTCGTGAGACGGTCGTGCGGGCGGATTGCGGCAGAGACCTCGCGCGGTGGTTCAGGATCGCCCTGCCCGTGATCCTGGCTCTGTCGCTGGCAGCGGGACTTGCGCCGCAGGGTAGGGCCCTGTCTCAGGAGAACAGGATTCATCTGGGCCCTGAGGGAGGGGTTCTCGTTGCTGACGATGAGCGCGATTGCGGAACCCTCATGATGCACAACGAGGGCGAGTACTATGACGGCGCCTATGCCTGGGCCTATGACGGTGTGGTGCCCCCCTACTACGGCGCCTTTGCCGAGTGCTACACAGGCGCCTTCGAGGTGTGCAGCATCGTGCTGGACGTTACCCAGATTGGAGGCTTCGACGGGCAGCTGCTCGATGCCTACATCTGGACCGATGGCGGCGATGTGCCGGGCGTGGTCGCCTATCTCGAGCCCGGGGTCGAGATCGATCCTCCCGCGATGTGGCCGAGTATGAGCCGCCATGTTGTGCCGCTCACGACCTCGACCTGTACGGGGGAGACCTGGTGGGTCGGCTACTGGGGTAACTGGCCCGGTGAGTACTTTGGTTTCGCCGTGGGGGCGAGCTACCACACTCCGCTTCCGGGCCGGCCGCGCACCTGTGTCGCTCCCGGGCTGGGTTACCCGGAAGGCTGGCAGGACGTGGCATACTTCTGGGGGGGCACCGAAGCGCTGGGAATCGGAGCGGAGGTCAACGAGCCGCCCACCCCTCCGAATTCGGCGACCTGGGCCCAGATCAAGGGTCTCTTCCGTTAGCCTGACGTCCCATCATCACCCTTTGACAAATCCGCTCAATTAGTGATACTTTGTTGCATGTAGTCTAAGCGCAGGCGGCGACTCCGGTCTTCTGCGGTCAAGCCCATGCTTCACGTCAAGACTTGGAGCCAGGCCATGATTGGAGCCCAAACCCAGTGGTTCCCTGGTGGGAAGACGCTGGCGAACCGCTTCGTCCTTGCCCCGATCAAGACCGCGCTCAATGAGCCGGGAGGCCGGACGACCGAGGCGGCCATGCGCTTCTACCGCAGCATCGCCGAAGGCGGGACGGCGCTCCTGATTCTTGAGCCGGCGGCAGTCGCTTCCTCTGGGATCGAGCACCCCAAGCAGTTGTGCCTCTTTCGGGATGAGCACATCTCGGGGATTCGTTCTCTGGTCGACTCCGTGCACGACCAGGGAGCCCGAGCGGCCACCCACCTCAATCACGCCGGGCGGGCCGCGAATCCGAAGGTGATCGGACATCCGCGTGATCGGAGACGCCGCCGAGCCGCCCAACGTCGAAATGGCCTTCGTGCAAGGGATCGCGGCGGGAGGCGAGATATGAGTGAGGACCCATTCACGGTTAGGGCGGCAGAACGATCCCGGCGCCAAGCTGGACGCTTGTGGATCGAAGCCGCCATGGGCATGGCCGGCGACATGTTCGTAGCGGCATTGCTGGGTTTGGGTGCGCCGGAAGAAGGCGTGCTTGCAGCCATGCGTACGGCTGCCGAGCTGGTGGGTGGTCCGAAGGTTCGCGTGTCGCGGCGCAAGATGAGCCATCGCGCGGGCGCCTGGCAGATCATCTTGGAAGCCGGGCCGCGGGCGCCTCTGCCCATCGTCGAGGCGCCTGAACGCCTGGAGCGGGCCTTGCAGTCGGCCGGTGTCCGAGGCCCGTACGCGGGGCTTGCGCATCGCGCCGTGGCGATCCTGTGTGCTGCCGAGCGCACAGCCCACGGCGTCCTCCCTCTGAGCAGCACGAGGCACCGGGGGGTCGAGCTACGGATTGTGGGGACGGCGCACACGGCGTATCGAGAACGCGCACCCTACCAACCACCCAGTGACACGGCACTGGATGGCGAGGACTTCTTCATCGAGATCGAAGCCGATCTTGTGCCCGCCCTCGACGGACTCGAATCGTTCTCCCACCTCCTCGTCCTGTCGCACCTCGAACGCTCGCCCGGCTATAGCCTGCGGCTGCGTCCACCGTGGAAGGACGGTCAAGAACAGTACGGCGTGTTCGCAACACGCTCCCCGAATCGCCCCAGCCCGGTAGGGCTGAGCCGCGTGCGGTTGCGCCGGATCGATGGGGCGCGCCTCATCACGGGACCGATAGACCTGTTCGACGGCACGCCGATCGTGGACATCAAGCCATTCATACAGTCGCTGGACGGCAACCCGGCCGAGCCGGGTGCCAGTCGGGTGGCGATCGCGATTCGGAAAGGGGATCCCCTCGGGGAGATGGCCGCGACCAGGGAGGCGGGCGCGACCCAGGAGGCAGGTGCCATCCGGGAAGGCGCAAATGACGGTTGGCTCACCGGCAGTGATCACCTCGAGCTGCACCGCAGTGGGATGGCGCACAGCCATCCGGGTGGGGGGCAACTGCACGAGGCGCAGGACATCGTGGTGGATGTCGTCGGCGCGGCCTGGGCGCTCCAGCATCTGGTGGTCGATCTGAACAGCGTGGCGTGCGTTGCTCCCGTGCGGGTGGGAGGTGGGCTGACCAGGCCTTCCTCGCACGGACAATTGACGGTGCCCGCGCCGGCCACCCGCATCATCCTTGACCGGTACGGAATTGCGCATGATGCCGGGCCGGTCGAGGCCGAGTTGCTGACGCCGACAGGGGCCGCGATCCTGGCCGCATTGTCACCCACCTTTTTGCCTGAGCTGCCGCCGGCAGTCGAGAATTCCGAGACCGGCGCGGGAATGGGCCGGCGCGAGTTTTCCGCAGAATGGCCGAACGTGCTGAGGCTGTTCCACGAGCGAGGGTTCTGAGGTCACCGCGCTTGCCAACGCCGAGCGAGCAGACGCTGGTGACTGGACCGGTGTCGGGGAGAGTGAGGGCGCCAGGGTTCATCGTTTCCGGCCATTGATCATCTGGTGTCTTCTGTCGATCGTTCTAGGCCACGCCTCGGGCTGTTCGAAGAAGAAGGCTCATTACACACCCATGGCTTCACCCATCGCAGGGATGGAAACGTACCGCATTCTCCAAGTTGACCCGGTCACGGTTCCGCCCGGCGAACTCGAGCTCTTGGTCGATGCGGGCGGCCTGGTCACCACACGGCGAGCCTTCATCGAGGAGTTCACCCGCCACCGCCTCATGCCGCTTGTCACCGGCTCCACCCCGGAATCTGAAGATGTCCTGATCGTCCGAACGACGGTGGCGTCCTGGGATCCCGGAGACGCCGGTGCCCGCTTCTTCATCGGGTTTGTCGGTGCGGCGACGGCTGTGACGTGGGGGCGATTGGTGCCAGTGCGCACACCTATGACACGTTGTATGATGAGGACCCGAGGATGTCGACAGCCATGCCGCCCGCGCGGCAACTGGGCCTCGGGTTGACAGCCGCAGGATCCGGGCAAGTGCCGTACCTCACGTTGAGCTACCGGTTCTAGCTCAAGCCCTCCGTCCCGAGCCGCATCGTACCGGGCAACACGGCACCGACTGGGGTGGACCCTCACCCGAGTCGGTGCCGGACCGGTGATCAGTGATCTGCGCCCGAGGACAACGACCAGCCCCCCAGCCGCATTCCCAATGCGCTCCGGCTGCTTTCCTGGATGCGATGCCGGAAGATCTGCTAGGATGCGGTGTTCGCTGCAACGGGAGGCGGTATGAGCGATATCACAGTATTGATCCTGGTTCCCAACGCGGGTGACAGACTGCCCAGATGCCTTGAGAGCGTGAGATGGGCAGATGACGTGTTCTGTGTCGTGGACCCCAACACGACCGATGGGTCGGATGAGATCGCCCGCCAGTACACGTCTCATGTGGTGATCCACGAATACGAAAACGCGGCAGCGCAACGCAACTGGGCCTTGTCGCGGATCAAGACGGAGTGGACCCTGGTGCTCGACGCCGATGAATGGGTGTCGCCCGAGCTCGCCGACGCCATTCAGACGATCGTCGGCGCGCTCGGAGGGGCGGATGGCTACGATGTCCGGCGCATCTCGTACTTCTTCGGCAAGCGGATCGATCACTGCGGTTGGCATCGGGATTACAACCTGCGCCTATTCCGAACTGCCCAAGGGCGCTATCGGGATAAGAGGGTTCATGCCAGCGTCGTGATGGATGGTCATCCCGGGCGGATCGATGAGCCCATGTACCACGACACGTATCGGGATTTTGAAGAGTACTTCCGCACGTTCCAGCGGTTCACGACATGGGGAGCAGAGGATGCCTATGAACGGGGGAAGCGCGCGGGAGTCGAGGATCTCACCCTTCGGCCGTTCGCCCGTTTTCTCAAGATGTATCTGGTGCATCAGGGCTTTCGTGATGGATACCACGGCGCCGTGTTGTGTGGTCTGGGGGCCTTCTCGGTGTTCACGAAGTATGCCAAACTTTGGGCGATTCAACGGCAGAAGGAAGCCGAAAACCGCGTCACGGTGGAGTAGACGGCCGACAGTATGCGGCCCCGGGGGATGGCGAGCAGGAGGCCGTGGGCTGTCTGCAGCGATCCCCGAGTAGATCCTGAGCATCGATCACCTGAACACCAAGCAGTTGAGGAGAGCATGCAGCGCACTTCCGCCAATATTCGCTCGGCTGCGATGGCCGTTCAGTTTCTTGTTCTGGTGATCCTCATCACCGCCTGCTCCGACGATGACGCCGTCTGTCCCTGCAATCAGGCCCCTGAGGCACTGGCGAGTGCGGGACCCTTCCTCTATGACGGCAGCTATACCGATCCGATCGGTCCCTTTCACATCACGGATCTGCGCAGCAATCTTCAGGTGGTCGACGGGGACACCATCGACGCCTATGCCCAGATGGAAGACTATGAGACCCGGAATCTCTCGGTCTACTACCCCGAAGGTGCCTCGCAAGCACCGGTCGTCTTCTACATTCACGGCGGGGGTTGGACCGACGGATACATGGAGTGGTACGACTTTGTCGCTGAGTCCTTCACCCGCCAGAAGGGTTGGGTGACGGTGGTCATCAACTACCGGCTCACCTCCGACCAGGTGTTCCCCACCGGCATCTGTTCGACCCGCACCAGTGAGGCACCTGATCCCTCCCTCAAAGCAGCCTGGTACCCGGACAATCTCGATGATTGCGCCAACGCGCTGCAGTGGACGATAGAGAACATCACGAGCTATGGAGGGGATCCCGCCAGCATCTTCCTTTTTGGCCACTCCGCTGGTGCGCATCTGGCGACGCTGCTCGCGGCGCACAGTGAATATGCCGACCTGCGTCCGGGTATCCGAGGCCTGATCAGTGTGAGCGGCGG
>CAZNJE010000119.1:0-6228 GCA_964573295.1 uncultured bacterium
GCTTGTCCAAACGCATGACGGTTGCAGCTTCTCATACGAGCTATCAACCAAATCAATGTGGCGGGGGAAGGATTCGAACCTTCGAAGCCGTTCGGCGACAGATTTACAGTCTGTTCCCTTTGACCACTCGGGAACCCCGCCAAGAATAACAACGATCCACGATCCGGGAATGAAACCCATTCCTGTGTACGCCAACCCTGTGAAGCCACTGAGCTACCGAGCCACCGAGCTACCGAGCTTCTGAGCTTCTGAGCTGGCGAAGGGATTCGAACCCCCGACCTGCTGATTACAAATCAGCTGCTCTGCCAACTGAGCTACGCCAGCGCAATCCTTCTGACGACCGGGGCTACCCGCGCCGTCCAGCTCCGCCAACCCAAGGGACTCACGGCGCTTCCGGCGGCGCCGCCCGAGATCGCGGACATAGCTGTTTCAGGTGCCAAAGCTTGGCATCTTACGCCTCGAGCAACCGATCGTCAAGACGCAAAATGGAGAGTCATCCCATCCTCTCGCTGCCGCCGGGCCGCTGCCATCCCGAGCAAATCTCGGGCGGCCACGCTCCTACCTTGAGTCGCGGCACACTCGCTCGAGCAGGCTCCCGAAGTCGAGTCCGGTGGCCGCCGCGGCTTTGGGCACCAGACTTGTCGACGTAAGCCCCGGAATTGTGTTGAGTTCCAGGCAGTAGGCTTCTTCGGATGGACTCAGACGGAAGTCCACGCGAGCCATACCCCGGCATCCCAGGGCCTCGTAGAGCCTCTCGGCCTGGGACGCCAGGCTTTCGGCGAGATGAACCGGAATGTCGGCCGGCACCCGGTACTCGCTCGCCCCCGCGGTGTACTTGTTGCCGTAGTCGTAGAAACCCGTCTTGGGCACGATCTCGAGCACCGGCAGGGCTCTGTGCCCCAGGATCCCGACCGTGAGCTCCCGGCCGGGAATGTACTCCTCGACCATCAGGTCACGATTCTGTCCGCGCGAAGCGGCCTCCACATGCGAGGCTTCTCGCAGTGCCCGCTCCCACTCCTCGGCCGCCCATACGATCGAAACCCCCACCGAACTGCCTTCGGCCACCGGCTTCACGACCAGTGGCAACTCCCAGGGAAGCCCGGGAACGGGCTCACCGGCGCCCAGCGGCGCCATCGTCAACCAGCGCGGGGTGGGAATCTCCAGCGCCAGCATCAGCCGCTTGGTGAGGATCTTGTCCATGGCGATCGCGCTGGCCGTGGGGCCCGAACCGGTGTACGAGACACCAACCGTCTCGAGCAGGGTTTGAACGGTACCGTCCTCGCCCCCACCTCCATGGAGCGCCAGGAAGGCAACGTCGATCCGCTCGCGTATCCGCCGGCCGGTTCGGAGCAGCCGTTCGGCCCAGGTCGGGCCGTCCGAGGGGTTCGCGCTGGCCCCGTCATCCTGCGTAAACGCTTCTACCATATCGATTTCACGGAGTTCACGGAGTTCGCGGCGTTCACGGAGTTCGCGGCGTTCGCAGACTTCGCGAAGTTCACGCACCAGATCCTCCGAGGACCACTCGGGCAGGAATCGGCCATCGGCCAGCTCATAGGCTGCTACGAGGTGCCCCTTGGCGCGCAGGGCTTCGGCGACCGCGCACCCCGACTCGGCGGCCACTTCTCGCTCGGCGGACAGCCCGCCCAGTATGACCCAAACCCGCATCGGCTCCATGGTGACTCCCTACTTCCAGCCCAGAATAGCCTTGCTCAGCATCTCGGGCAGCCTATCCCGTTCCAGCGCGGTTACCTCCAGCAACTCGATGTCCGGGCGTTCCTTCAGGGTGCGCAGGAAGGGCGTTGACCCTCCGAGCGGAACGGTGGCGATCGCTGGAGGCCCCTCTTCCAGCAATCGCCAGACGTAGGAGCGAAACGCGGCTGAAAGGCACTCCATCTTCCCGATCTCGTCGATCAATACCGGACGCGGGTGGCTGAGCATCCGTTCCAGAAGAGGCAATACCAACGCTTCAAAACACTCCAATTCAACAACATAGGGACCAATGCGCGTTCCGGATCGTCCTTCACGTTTCTGCGCCAAGGGAGCCCGGCGGCCATCGAGGGTCACGACCTGGAATCCCATGCGGCGGCCCTGGCGGTGGAGGGCTTCGGTCAGGAAGCCCAGGCAGTGTCCCTCGGGGAGATCCCGCGCGACCTCCATTAAAATGGTTGTCTTTCCAATCCCGGGCTTGCCCGTCAGCAGGACATGTCGCCGGGGAGGCTGCAGTAGAGCCATGGTGCCCTTCACGTTGAAGACTGGGTCACGAATGCGGCGCGCTTAGGATGCCCACACGGTCAGACGCTCGCTGGTTCCTGCTACCAAACTAATAGGAATACAGATCCTGCTCCAGTAAAACCCGATTCTCGGGATTGCGGTCCTCGTTGGCGCTCGTCACCCGGATGGCCGGCAGATCCTGCACCGGACACTTCGTCTCGCAAATGCCGCAACCGATACAGAGCTCGATCTCCACGTGGGGCTGCTTGACCACCCGCCGCGTGCCATCGTGACGTGTTACCTCCACTTCCTCGAACCAGATGGCCTTCTTGGGCGTGGGACAGTGCTCCTCGCATACGATGCAGCTCTCCTGGAAGGCGTAGGGCAAGCACCGGGTCGTATCGATCGCCGCGAGGCCGATCCGCACCTTCCGCTTCGCCTCCAGATCGAGCCGCTGGATGGCTTGGGTGGGACACACCTGCCCACACAGCGTGCAGTTGTATTCGCAGTAGCCGATGCGCGGCACGAGCCGGGGGCTCCACAATCCCTCCAACCCAGCCTCGAGCAGCGTGGGCTGCAATCCGTTGGTCAGGCAGACCTTCATGCACTCGCCGCAACGGATGCAGAGTTCCAGGAACTCGTGCTCGGGCCGGGCGCCGGGAGGACGGATCAGGCGCGGGTCGGGGCGAACTTCCTTCTCGCCCAGGCGCAGGACCGGAGCGGCGAGCAAGCCGGCGACGCCCGCGAGCAGAACATGCCGGCGGGGCACCTGCGTGCCCACGAACCCGGTACCGGCCGGTGACAGCACCCGCACGCGCGGCCATTCGAAGCCGAAGCGAAGGGCGCCGTGCTGGCATGCGGCCGTGCAGTTGCCGCACACCACACACTCGGAGGGGCGCCAGCCGTCACGAATCTCCGGCTCGGCGGCGCCCTGGCAGTCGAACGTGCACCGGTGGCAGCCGGTGCATCCCGCCGGCTGATGCAGCCGAAGAAAGCCGAAACGGGCCGTCACGCCCAACAGGGCCCCCAAGGGACACAAGATGCGGCACCAGAACCGGTAGCGCACGAAGCTGAGCCCCAGAATGCCGAAGAAGACCAGCGCCAAGATCACCGTTTGATGGAAGTGAGGCTGCCGGAAGCTCATCAGGGTCCCTTGCAACGCCTCGTACAGCGGTTCGGTCACCGCGCTGATCCCCAGCGGATCATGCTGGTAGGCGGCCTCGAAGAGCGGCCGCAGGAGCCATTCCACGGCCGGCAGAACGACGATGGCCATCGACCGGATGATGAGCGAGATCGGATCGAAGATGCCCGCCAGCTGGACGCCCAGAAGGGCTGCCGCCAGCAACCCGGCCAAGCCGTAGAACTTGATCACCTGGGAACGATGCCAGCGGTTGGTTTCGAGCACGCTCTTGCGCCGTCGCAAGGGCAGCTTCTCGGTTACCTGAATGAGCGTTCCCAGCGGACAGATCCAACCACAGAAGAACCGCCCGAACAGGAGCGTCAAGCCGACGGTAATCAGCGCCAGCCACATCAACCCCTGGATGGCGCCGTTGGCGAAGAAGGTCGCCAAGAAGGCCAGCGGATCCACCTCCAGGAAGAGCTTCACGGGCAGGCTGATCTGGTCCTCGCCGCTGTACTGCGTGCGCGCGAGGAGGTAGAGAAACAGAAGGAAGAAGATCGTCTGCGAGACGATGCGTAGTCTGCGGTGCACGCGGCCTCCTAGTGCCGGTTCATCCTGCCGGGGCTCGGCTCACTCGCCCGTCCGGACGACTGGCGCCCGGGCGACTGGCGCCCGCACGCCGACTCGCCGGCGGCGCCGCTGGGATCCTACGAAGACTGACCACTTCCCGTTTCCGCCGTGTAGGGGGCGGAGGAGGACGTGGTCAGATGGTGGCGGAGCGCGCGAAGCCCCAGCGCAATCATGATCAGGGAGAGCACGATGAGCGCGACGGAAATCCCCTGAACGAGGGAGTTCTGCCCCCCGCCCACCACCAGCATGACCAGGCTCGTCAAGGTGACGGCAAACATGAACACCATGGGTATGGCGATGAACCAACCCTTGTGACCCAGACGGCGGAGCCAGACGATGATGACCAGGAACGTCAGCCCGGCCAGAAGCTGGTTGGTCGCTCCGAACACCGGCCAAATCGCCTTCCAGGCCGGCAACGCGTTCCCCTGCGCGTCGCGAAAGGTGAGGAAGACAAAGATGGTGGGCACCGCTAACGTCGCGATCGAGGAAAGGAACCGAGCGTTCACATCCCGGATGCCGAAGAACTCGTGGAAGAGAAACCGTCCCAGCCGCGTGGAGGTATCGAGCGTGGTGAGAAGGAACGTCGAGATCGCCAGCGCGCCGAACGCGGACCCCAGCTTCGCGGGGATTCCGAAGACCTGGGTGAAACGTCCCATCCCCGCGGCGAAGATCCCCGTGGCCGAGACCTCGTTGGCCTTGTAGGCGGCCACCAGGTCGCTGTTCGAGGCCAACATCATCACCGTGGCGAGCGCGATCAACGCCACGATGCCCTCGGCCGTCATGGCGCCGTACCCAATGCGTTTGACGTCGGTCTCGCGCGCGAGCTGCTTGGCCGTGGTGCCCGACGCAATCACCGAGTGAAATCCGCTGACGGCCCCGCAGGCGATCGTGACGAACAGAATCGGAAAGAGCGGTCCGATGGGCGAGGAGACTCCCAGGAACGACTCGTAGGACAGGTCGAAGCCCCCGAAGAGCAATCCCACCGTCGAGAGCGCCACGGTAGCGTAGAGCAGGAACGAGGAAAGATAGTCCCGGGGCTGCAACAGCGCCCACACCGGCGTCACCGACGCAAGGTAGCAGTAGCCGAGCAGAATGAGCGTCCAGGTCTTGGTCGGGCTCCCGGCCACCGCGGGCAGGCTGGCGGCTTCGATCGGCATCAGTTGTCCGACATAAATGGAGAGGAAGACCAGCGGGACGAAAATCAGCGAGCCCAGCCCGGTTGGGACCCTGAGCCGGTAGATCGAGAAGCCGAAGACAACGGCCAGCACGATGAAGAGGACCGAGCTCGACGCCACACCGCCGTTGGCCGTGAATGTGGTGGCCGTCAGATCGAGAAACACGACCAGCACGTAGATCAGGGTCAGCCAGATGAAGCCCAAGAAGATCCGCTGGGTGGCCGGTGAGACGATGCTGCGCGCGATCTCTCCGATCGAGCGACCGCGGTGGCGGATCGAGGCGACCAGCGCCGTGTAGTCGTGCACCCCGCCGATCATGATCATGCCCACCAGGATCCACAGGAAGGCCGGCAGCCAACCGAAGGCCATCGCCGCCACGATCGGCCCCACGATGGGCCCCGCCCCGGCAATCGAGGAAAAATGGTGCCCGAAGAGAATCGGCGTCCGGGCGGGAACGTAGTCGACCCCGTCGTACTCGGTCTCAGAGGGCATCGTTCGCGAGGGATCGATTGCGAACTTGCGATCCAGGATGCGGCCGTAGACGACGTACCCTCCGACCAGGAGGGCTGATCCGACCAGAAAGAGCAGCGCCAGCATACCCTTGCGTCTCCCATAGTGCTGAGGGAATGGAACCGCATGAAGCGTAGCGCCGTTCGGGGGCAAGGGTCAACTGGGGCGATGGCGAGAGCAGAGCGATGCGAGAGGGGAGCGATGAGCGCATGACGGGTGGGGAGATGCGTCTCGCGCATCCACAGAGAATCGGACCGATGAACACGATTCGGAACGGACCGGGATACCCTCCGCGCGCCACCAGAGCAGGAGGGTCAGGTCACCAGTCTGCTAGCGGGGGGGCACAATGTCGATCGAACTCGGATCCCTTTTTGCCCCAGGGCAAAAACCGTACTCACCGCACCAGATCCCCTTTTTGCCCCGGGGCAAAAACCTACTCACCGCGCCAAATCCCTTTTTGCCCCGGGGCAAAACAGAACCCCGAGCGCAGCCCGCCCACCGTCCCGGCCTCCTCGAGACCGGGCAGTTCTGCAAGGCAGACACTAGTTTTTGGCGTGTTTCTCCCCCTGAAGGCGGATCCCG
>CAZNJE010000120.1:0-6114 GCA_964573295.1 uncultured bacterium
ATGTGTAGGATAGGTGGGAGGCTTTGAAGCGTGGGCGCTAGCCTGCGTGGAGCCAACCTTGAAATACCACCCTTGGGGCGTTGGGATTCTAACCTGGTGCCGTGAATCCGGCTCAGGAACAGTGTCTGGTGGGCAGTTTGACTGGGGCGGTCGCCTCCAAAACAGTAACGGAGGCGCACAAAGGTTCCCTCAGCGCGGTCGGTAATCGCGCGTGGAGTGCAAAGGCAGAAGGGAGCTTGACTGCGAGACCGACGGGTCGAGCAGGTGGGAAACCAGGTCTTAGTGATCCGGCGACTCCGCGTGGAAGGGTCGTTGCTCAACGGACAAAAGGTACCCCGGGGATAACAGGCTGATCCCTGCCGAGAGTTCACATCGACGCGGGGGTTTGGCACCTCGATGTCGGCTCATCGCATCCTGGGGCTGGAGAAGGTCCCAAGGGTTTGGCTGTTCGCCAATTAAAGCGGTACGTGAGCTGGGTTTAGAACGTCGTGAGACAGTTCGGTCCCTATCCGTGGTGGGCGCAGGAGACTTGAGGGAAGCTGTCCCTCGTACGAGAGGACTGGGATGGACCAACCTCTAGTGTACCGGTTGTCGCGCCAGCGGCACCGCCGGGTAGCTATGTTGGGCCGGGATAAGCGCTGAAAGCATATAAGCGCGAAGCCCCTCCCAAGATGAGGTCTCCCGGGCGTAAGCCCCTAAAGGCCCCTTCGAGACTAGGAGGTTGATAGGCCACAGGTGTAAGCACAGTAATGTGTTCAGCCGAGTGGTACTAATAGGCCGTGAGGCTTGGTCGAGCGTTTCGTGCACGATATTTGACGATCAGCTTCCGCATCATTTTTGGTTGTCACTCGATTTGCGGAGTGCCGATTTCCAGGACCACCCCCTTGCCAGGTTGAGGTGGCGGGATTCTGGGGAGAGTAGCATTCTCAGGGTTCTTCCGGTGGCAATGGCGGAAGGGAGACACCCGTTCCCATTCCGAACACGGTCGTTAAGCCTTCCAGCGCCGATGGTACTGCGTGGGTGACTGCGTGGGAGAGTAGGACGCCGCCGGGGATTTTCTGTGGAAGAGGGCGCTGGTACGAAGCCAGCGCCCTTTTTCTATGTGCGGTAGTGTTCCGGTCTGCCGGCGCGATCGATTCTATGGCGGCTATTGGTTCTACGGCGGCAGCGTTGGTCTTCTCGCTCAGGAAGGTTAGGATAGCCTCCGGCCGACGTGTAGGAGGTGGAAGCCCAAGGGGGCCTAGGGCGGTGCCGATGGCAGGTCAGGGCCAGCTACGCAAGATGGAGCCGGGGACAGTACTGGGTTGGAGAATCAACCTCAGGCTTCAGGTGAGGCACCGGGCTTCTCGGCAGGCTTCGGGTTCCAGGGAAACGCCGGGCTTCTCGGCAGGCTTGGGGTTCCAGGGAAACGCGGCGTTTCTAGAGAGGCCTCTGGTTCCAGGGGGACGCCGGACTTCCGAGGCGGTCTCGGGTTTTCGTGAGGTGACTTGCGTCTTAGCATGGCCGCTAGCGTATGGGGCGGCTGCTAGCCATGGGAACGGCCTCTCGCTCCAGGAACGGATTGCTAGATAGAGCCGCCTTTGGTAGGGTCATTTGATGCTTCGGTTACGGATGCTTCGGTTACGGATGCTTCGGCCATGATCACCTCGGCCATGGACATCTCGGCTTACGGAAGGGGGAGAGGAAGTGAAGACCTACGATTCGGCTCAGATTCGGAATGTGGCTCTCGTCGGACATGGCGGTACCGGCAAGACCACGCTCGCAGAGGCGATCCTCTTCAAGACCGGAGCGACGAACCGTTTGGGCAAGACAGCCGAGGGGACTTCAGTATTGGATTCGAGCCCCGAGGAGATCAAGCGCAAGATCTCGATTAGTTTGGGCCTCGCCCCGGTCGAGGTGGGGGGCTGCAAGATCAATCTGCTCGACGCGCCGGGGTTCGCTGACTTCGTCGGCGAGGCCGAAGCGGCCATGTACGTTGCGGACTTAGCGGTTATCGTCGTCAATGGGACGGCGGGAGTGGAACCTGAGACCGAGCGTTTCTTCGACATGGTCCAGTCGCAGGGCAAGCCGGCCGTGTTTCTGATCAACCAGATGGACAAAGACGATGCGGATTTCTCGGCGGCAGTCGACAAGGTCCGCTCCGCTCTGACACAGAAGGCTGTGCCCTTCGCCGCGCCGATTGGGTCGGGGAGCGGCTTCAAGGGGTTGGTCGATATCGTGGCGGGCCAGGCGTACGAGGATGCGGGCGCGGGTGATAGCAAGCCGACCGATATCCCGGGCGATTTGCAGGCCTCGATTGAAGAGCAGCGCAACTCGCTGGCCGAGGCGGCCGCCGAGAGCGAGGACGCGCTTCTGGAGAAGTATCTCGAGGAAGGTGAGCTGAGCGCACAGGAGATCCTGAAAGGTCTGCGGGCGGGGGTACACGCGGGGACGACCTACCCGATTCTCCCGATCTCGGCCGAGACGATGGTCGGTTTGGATCGCTTCTTCGACTTCCTCGTCAAATGGGCGCCATCACCCCTCGATGCTCCGCAGCCGAAGGCGCTCAAAGAAGGCCAGGACGAGCCGGTCGAGCTCGATGGCCGCGTAGACGGGCCGCCGCTGGCCTTCGTCTTCAAGAACTACTACGACGAGCGCCTCGGGGAATTCACGCTGACGCGCGTCTACTCGGGCAAGCTCACCTCCGGTGACTACTACAACAGCCGCAAGCAGACATCGGTGCGTGTGGGAGCGCTCTATGCGATCCGCGGCAAGGAGCGTCTGGATATCGAGGCGCTGCCCTGCGGCGATATTGGCGCTACACCGCATCTCAAGAACGTCAGTGTCAACGACACGCTCGGCGCCAAGGATGCTCGCGCGATCGTCAAGCCGATTGAGTTCTCCGAGCCGCTGCACACCGTGGCGGTGGTGCCCACCTCGCGCGGCGATGAGGAGAAGGTCGCCAGTGGTTTCTCCCGCCTGCAGGATCTCGATCCCACGTTCCGGGTCACGGTCGACTCCGCCCTGCGCCAGACGCTCATCAGCGGCATGGGCGACCAACATCTGGACGTCATGGCCGAGCGCCTCAAGGGGCGCAACAAGGTCGAGATCGAGACGAAGCGCCCGCGAATTCCCTACCGAGAGACGATTCAGGGCCAGGTTGAGGACATCCAGGGCAAGTACAAGAAACAGACGGGTGGACGCGGCCAGTACGGTGACGTGCACCTGAAGCTGGAGCCGCAGCCCCGCGGCGAGGGATTCGAGTTCGTCGACGCCATCGTCGGCGGTGTCATTCCTTCGAAGTTCATCCCGGCCGTTGAGAAGGGTGTCCGGGAGACGATGGATCGCGGGGTGCTGATTGGCTACCCGGTCGTTGATGTCAAGGTCACGCTGCACTTCGGTTCTTATCACGACGTCGATTCGTCCGAGAATGCCTTCAAGATGGCCGGCTCGATGGCCTTCCGCGAGGGATTCGTGAAGGCGCAGCCGGTCCTGCTCGAACCGATCATGAAGCTGACGATTATCTCGCCCGAGGAGTACACCGGGGATATCATGGGTGACATGAGCAGCCGCCGGGGTCGCATTCAGGGCATGGAGCGACAGGGCAACCGTCAGGTCATCCAGGCGGAAGCCCCCATGGGCGAAGTCTTCGGGTACCTGGCAAGCATGCGTTCGATGACGCAAGGTCGTGGCCGCTTCAAGGCCGAGGTGTCGCACTACGAGCAGGTGCCTCGCGACGTCCAGGAGAAGCTGGTGCAGGCCTTGAAGACCGAGATGGAGGAAGCGAAGGCGTAGGCGTGCCTGCGTAACGCCGCGCTTTGGCGAGTGGTCTTTCTCACCCGAGCAGTGAGGTCGCCATGAGTGGACATTCCAAGTGGAGCACGATCAAGCGTAAGAAGGGGAAGGCCGATGCGGAGCGCGGCCGGATTTTCACGCGATTGATCAAGGAAATCGCAGTGGCCGCGCGCCATGGGGGTGGTGATCCCGAGGCCAATCCTCGGCTCAGGACCGCCATCAACAGCGCCAAGGCCGCCAACATGCCCGCCTCGAATATCGAGCGTGCCATCAAGAAGGGTACCGGCGACCTGCCTGGGGCTACCTACGAGGAGAATACCTACGAGGGGTATGGCCAGGCAGGGGTGGCCATTTTCCTCGAGGTGCTCACCGACAACAAGAACCGTACGACTGCCGAGATCCGGCACCTCTTCAGCAAGTACGGCGGCAATCTGGGCGAGAACGGATGCGTCGCTTGGCTCTTCGACCCGAAGGGCGTGATCACGATTTCAAAGGATGGCGCTGACGAAGAGCAACTGTTCGAGCTTGCCATCGATGCCGGCGCTGAGGACGTCAACACCGAGTCCGATGATGCGTTTGTCGTATTCACCGCAACCTCGGATCTCGAAAGGGTCGCCGACGCGATCGAGGCGGCAGGGATTCTGATTCAAGCGCGCGAGTATGACAAGATTCCGCAGAACAATGTCCACGTGAACGAAGAGCAGGCGGTCAAGCTGATGCGGCTGCTCGAGATGCTCGAGGATCACGACGACGTACAGAAGGTCTACTCGAATCCCGACATCGATCCCGACGTCGCGGAGAAGCTGAGCAACGCCTAGCGTGTGGACGCAGCGCACCGCCTAGCGTGCGTGCGGCTGTGTACCGTCTGGCGAGTGGACGCAGCGCACCGCGTAACGTGCGCGCGGCTGTGTACCGCCCGGCATGTGCATGCAGCGCGCCGCCTGGCGAGCGCGCGGCGCCGGTCGCCGGTTCTGCGGCGAGGAGGGACCATGCGGATCCTGGGCATCGACCCCGGTTCCCAGTGCACCGGCTACGGGCTTATCGAGGATGTGCGGGGAACGCTGCTCTTTCTCGACGCCGGTGAATTCCGGCCTCGCCGATCGCTCCCTCTACCAGACCGCTTGAAGTATCTGCACGATGAGCTGGCCAGCATTCTCGATCGCCATGGCCCTGATGTGGCCGCCATGGAGGAGTGCTTCTTCGGCCGTCACGCCCGAGCGGCGCTGGTGCTGGGACATGCTCGTGGTTGCCTCATGATGGGGATGCTCTCGCGGGACATCCCAATCTATGAATACGCCCCCCGGCTCGTCAAGCTGTCTGTCACCGGTGCGGGTGGGGCCCACAAGGAACAGATCCAGGCCATGGTGCCGCGCTTGATTCAGAGTACGCCCCCAGGCCTGGGGCCCGATGCTTCCGACGCGCTGGCGGTGGCGGTCTGCCACGCGCATCGCGCCACGCTTCCGGCAATGGAGAAGGCGCCGCGGGGGTGTTCCTCGGCGGTCGGCCCAGTATCGACACGGTCTCCTCGACGGCCACCCGCCGGGCCGCATGCAGGGCCACCTGCGGGGCCGCACGCCGGGCGGCACGCAAGGCCACCTGCGGAGCCACCCGCCAGGCCGCCTGCAGGATCGCCGCAATGGCCGGCTCCACAATCTCCTCTGCGACCTCCGGGCTGTGTGGTTCGGCCGGTCTCGGAGTCGGGTGGAGAATCCAGCCCATGATGGAGGCCATCCGAGGCAAGCTGCTCGCCACCGGCGCTGACCACGTGGTCATCGAGGCCGCAGGGATCTCCTATCGACTCGAATGCCCACGCGGTGTGTGCGAGTCGCTCGGACAGCTCCTCTTGGGGGCAGCGGAGGCGGCCGAAGTGCGCCTCTTCACTCACTTGCTCGTACGTCCCGATCAATGGAACTTCTACGGCTTTCGCGATCCCGCCCAGCGCGAGGTGTTTCGGACCCTACTTGGCATTTCCGGGATTGGACCGAAGCTGGCCCTCGGACTGCTTTCCCACATGAGCTGGCAGACGATGTGTGAAGCCGTTGCCCAGCAGGATGCCGCCAGATTCCAGGCGGTTCCGGGCGTCGGTAAGCGAACGGCGGCGCGGATCCTGGTCGAGCTTGCCGGGAAGTTGGAGCAAGCTCCCAGCGCCGACCTGCCCAGGGAGGGAACACCGGCCAGCGACGCGACCGACGCCCTGGTGGCACTCGGCGTGTCGCGCCCAGAGGCAGCGCAACTCGTCGCGACGGTGCAGCGCGCAGGCGGCCAGGACATCGACACGGCGTCACTGATCGCCGAGGCGCTGCGGCGCCGCTGAGGGGCGATCCGGTCAGCGATTCGCGC
>CAZNJE010000121.1:0-6058 GCA_964573295.1 uncultured bacterium
AAAAGGGAAATCTGCGCTCAGGCAAAACTATTCTGAAATCGGGTGAGACGTTACGCCGGGCGCATGTCTTCGATCCCGGGTAGCTTGACCACCTCCAGGGCCTCGGCCACCTTGGCCGCAATGGCGGCTTCGTCCATCCGCCTGCGCTCTTGAAGCGCCAGGCCGATGTTCTGACCGACCGACATCGAATCGAATAGCGCCGCCTGCTGAAAGAGCATCGCCATGCGGTGCCGCAGCCGCGAAAGACCATCGTAGTCGAGTCCGACGATGTCGGTGCCGTCGATCTCGATCGCCCCCGCGTCCGGGCGGATGAGTCCGATGATCTGCTTGAGCAGGATGCTCTTGCCCGACCCCGACCGGCCCAGGATGACGACCGACTCGCCGCTGGATACCTCCAGGTTCAACCCATCCAGAACCGTGTTCGAGCCAAAGGCCTTGTGCAATTCATGTACGGTGATCATGTCGGGAACAGAATCCGAAAGATCACTTCCGCCAGGAAGTAGTCCGTTACCAAGATCATCACGCAACTGGCCACGACGGCGCGCGTCGCCGCGGTGCCCACGCCCTCCGCCCCGCCCCGCGCCTGAAAGCCGAAGAAACAGCCCTGGATCGCGATGATCACGCCGAAGACGAAGGATTTGAGCAGGCCGCCGTAGACATCCTGGGCGTCGAAGAGCAGCTTCATGCCGCGGGTGAAGGTCTCGGCCGACAGCCCCACCCGGCCCACAGCCACGGCCATGCCTCCCAAGAGCGCGATCGCGTCGGCGAAGACGGTGATCACCGGCAGCATGACGAACCCCGCCACCACCCGTGGCACGACCAGGAAACGCACCGGTCGGATGGCCAGGGTGTCGAGCGCATCGATCTGTTCGGTCACCCGCATGGTGCCGATCTCGGCGGCGAAGGAGGCCGATACCCGGGAGCCGACCACCAACGCGGTCAACACCGGTCCCAGCTCGATGAAGACCGACTTGCTCAGCACCGTGCCCACGTAGATCAGCGGGATGGCGCCCTGGAACTGATAGGCGCTCTGCAGCGCCGCCACGCCGCCCACGAAGATCGAGGTCAAGACGACGAGCGGCATCGAACCGATCCCTACGAAGCGGGCCTGATCGACGATCCGTTGCCCGTAGCGCAGACCCGGCGGGATCTCGCGCAGCAGATAGGAGAGAAAGAGGGCAAAGCGGCCCGCGGATGCGACCGCGTTCTCGATCTCCCGGCCCAGGCCCGCCACCGGCGTCACCCACAGGGCGGTAAGCGGGGCGGACGCGTCGCCGGCAGGTTCTGCCTGCGACGCGTCCTGGTATTGGGCATTCGGCTGGCGCCATTTCGCGGGCGTCATTCCAGTTCTCCCCCCAGTGTCGAATTCGTCACAGCGTCGAATTCGACACAGCGTCGGATTCGCCACTCTTCTGATTCCGGCCCTTCCTCTCATATAAGCGCAACGCTCGGACCGCGAACCACCCGGCTGAACCGGAATCGAGAATGGGGATTCCACTCAATCGTCCCCCCATGGGCGGTCTTCCGGATGCACGGCGGCTTCTCCGGCTTGCGGCTACCCACGGTCACGGGGCTTCAGATACAGCTCCTCGATCAAGACCAGCACGACCAGCATGAGCGGCGCGGCCAGAGCCAGCCCCAGGAGCCCGAAGAGGATACCGGCCAGAATCTGCGAGAAAACCACGAGCACCGCCGGCAGCTTCGCGATGCGTTGCTGCACGATCGGGGTGATGCCGTAGCTTTCGATGACCTGGATGGCAGAGTAGGCGGCCACGACCGCGATCACGGTTCCCATCCCTTGCTGAATGGCCAGCAGGACCGGCAACAGAATGGCCACCACGGCGCCGATGTTGGGAATGAATGTGAGCAGCGCCGCAATCAGCGCGAGCGTAACCGGCATGGGAATGCCAAGCACGACCAGGGTGGCCGCGGTCAGAACCCCGATCAGCGCCATCGAGATCAGCCGGCCCGCCAACCACAACCACAAGTCCCCCAGGACCCGATCGAGAATCTGTGCCGCCCGACCTTGTCGCCCTGGGGGAACCAAGACCATCGCCCCGCGCCGGTAGCGGTCGGCATCCACCGCGAGGAAGACACCGACGACGAAGACGATGAGCAGACTGAGGACCACACCCACCGTGATCGATACAGCGCGCGTAATGTCCGCAATGGCGGCCGTTCCGCTCGACACCAGACTGCTCAGATCCGGTAGGTATTGTTGATTCGGATCGATCCAGCCCATCTGTTCGAGTTGACCGATCAGATCTTTGATCGCGTCCCGCACGAGGTCGGAGAGGATGCCGATCTGCTGGACCACGTTCACCGAGAAGACGGCCAGGAGCACGCCGACGCCCAGGGTGAGCAAGACGATGACCATGGGCACACCCCAGCGCTGCGGCAAGCCGATCCAGCGGCGCAGCAGGTCTGCAAGCCGGCGCAGGAACAGTGCGAAGAGAAGCGCGGCGAAAAAGAGTAGAAACACCTGGCTTGCCACCACGACCACGAAGCACGCCACCAATACGAGCAGAATCAGGCCGAGTACGCCCAAGAGCTTGTGAACGTTGTCTGGGGTCAAGCCGTTTGCCATTCGATCACGCTAGCATAGCCTTCGGGATACGGGGAACCGGGGCCTGGTCTTCTGCGCGGCGGCGTATCGCAACACACGCGGCCAGGCGCAAGAGGCCACGCGCACAAAGCTCTGTTTTTTCTGTGGTTGTACGATGGGGCGCATCTCAGCCGGCGTTTGCCACCAAAACAAAACGAGGGATTCTCCGATACGCGTGGGCGCAGATCTCAGGCGCAGATCTCAGCGGAATGGCAGCCAGACCTCGGTGAGCTCAAAGCGAGGATGCGACCCGTTGTCCGCGAGCTGCAAACGATTAGTTGCCTTCGTTTTCCGACTGTGATCCCAGCCGGCGTGTGTAGACCTTGGTGACCTCCGCGCCCAGCAAGATGATCTGGGAAGAGTAGTAGACCCATAACAGCAGAATCACGAGCGAACTGCCCGCTCCGAAGATCGTGACCACGGAACTGCGACTCACGTAGAACTCGATGCCCCACTTCCCGATGTTGAAGAGCAGAGAGGTCACGGCCGCGCCCACCCAAACGTCTCCCCAACGCAGCGGGATGAGAGGCACGATCTTGTAGATCAGGGCGAAGTGAACGGTCGCGACGAGAAACGGCAGAAGCTGCTTGAGCAGCTGCACCCCGGCGCTGTGCAGAGGTGGGGGCAGGATCTCCCCGAAGAAACCGAGGGCCGCCGAGAGAATGGTACTGAGCAGCAGCGACACACCAAGGATCGATCCGGACGCCAGCACCAGCAGGAAGGCGATCCCGCGCTTCTTGATCATGTTCAGGATGCCGCTCTTGCCCTTGAGCTCCACCCCCCAGATCATGAAGAGGGCGTCCTGCAAGGCGACATACACCCCGGTAGCCCCCACAATCAACAGCGCGGTCCCCATGATTGTCGCCAGCCAGTCCGCATCTTGCTGCCGGATGTTGGCCAGCATGGATTCAATGGTAGATGCCGACCGGCTGCCCAGTAGGCCTTCGATCTCGGCGAAGACCTGTCCGCGCACGGCCTCCTCACCGAAGAGCAGGCCCGCCACACCGATGAGGATGACCAAGATCGGCGCGATCGAGAAGGTGGCATAGTAGGCCAGGGCAGCCCCCAACCGCGCCGCCTTGTCGTTGAAATACTCGAGCAGCGCATCCCGGAGGATGCCCGGCCATTGCGAAAGCCCCCGCCAAGCCATTTCCTGTGCTCACCTTCCTGGGTTGAGTCGGTGGTCGGTGGACATGAAGCGTGCGGGGCCTGCCCTGCCTGCTACACGCGGACACGCTACACGCGGGTTCGTCTTCTCTCGTCTCGTCCTCTTCGAATTACACGCGATCGTTCGCGGCGGTTCGCCCGGGATGCAGACCTAAGGATTGACCCCAGTACCATCACGGTAGTTCACCGGTTGAGAGCGTGACGGGTTCTGCAGCTACCATATCGAGCACGCTGAGCGGACGATGTTCTGCCACGCCCTGTCGACCCGGGGATCTGCCTCAGGTCGGCGACACGATCGATAAGGCGCTGGGGCGTGCAAAGAAGAGGAGGACTCTCGTGTCGGACAACAATCGACTGTCGAACGGTAATCGGCAGCTGGTCGCCTTCCTGCTGGGAGCGGCCGCCGGAGGGGTAACCGCCTTACTCCTGGCGCCGTCGAGCGGAGAGGAAACACGCCGCAAGCTCAAGGACACATCCGCGGAGCTTTACGAGCAGGGTGCCGATAAGGCCGGCGAGGCCAAAGAAAAGGTGGGACAGAAAGCGCAGGACGTCAGCGATGCCGCCCGGGAGAAGGCCCGCCAGGTCGGGGACACCGCCCGCCACCGCGTGGGCGCGGTCAAGGAGGCCGTCACCGAAGGCAAGGACGCCTACCGCAAGGAGCTTCGCCGGGGCTGATGCTGATGCGACCCGATCATGCATGCTGTCACAATGCGTGCTGTCACGGTGCGTGCTGTCAAGGTGCGTGCTGTCAAGGTGCGCGACGTCGTGGTGCGTGCTCTCATGTGGAGAGTTCGAGGAGATAGTGCGTGGCCAGTCCCATCAACTACATTCATCCGCGTTCGCTCAAGCACCTGGCCGGTCCTCTGGATACTGATCAGGGCCAAGCTGTGGATAAGGTCTCTCCAGCGCGATTTGCTCCGACGACTTGCTGGAAGTCGAACACTTCCTGAACGCGGAGGGCAGTGATTGCGGCTTGGCAAACGTCAACGCCTCGACCAGCCGGGGCGTGGCGCTCGCCCAGGGCATGCGCTTCGACACGTAGGAGAAACGACGCACCATGATCGACGCACACATTCGTTCCACCAACCCGCAGAACGAGCCCGTGCTGGATCACCGCCCTGGAAGCCCGCAACGAGAGCTTTTTGTCGCAGAGCTCGAACGCGTGGCCGACTCAGCGGTAGCGGTTCCAGTCGTGATCGGCGGTGAGCCCATCGCGACCGCCCACGGCTGGCCACGGCTGGTTGGAGAAACTGGTGGCAAAGACTTCGTGGTCGCACATCGGTCGGCCGACCCGACGGCGGTCGTCACCGCTCATGGAGCGATGCGGCCGGTCGAATCGGGTCCAAAGTGGTGGCGCCATTTGGTCGCTGCCGGCCCAATCCGGTCTAATACGGCGGTGCCTCCTGGCCGTAGGCGCTCCACTCCTCACGGGACGGCCCGTAGATGCCGGGCACCTTCTTGCCCAGCAGGCGAAGCAGGACGGTCATCTGTCCGCGGTGGTGAATCTCATGATCCATCAGAATCTTCAGGGTGAGACCACGGGCCCAGGTCTCACCGTAGAGCACGTCCGATTGCGCCAGTGTCTCGTCGGTCCAGGTCGCCTCGAGCGAGGCGACCATCTCGCGGGTCACCGCTTCGTAGCCCTCGCGAATCGCAGCGGCGGAGGTGGGCGGCGGGGAGGCCGCGTCGACGCTGGAGAGCCCGAGGCCGAGCTGATTCATCATCTCGGGAACCGTGGTCACGATGTGCCAGGCAACCTGACCGAGCGTGCGATAGTCCCCGACCGATTTCGAGAGGGTATCGTCGCTGACCACTTCGATAACGCGCATGGTGCTGGCGCGATGACCCTCGAAGGCACGATAGAAGTCTTCCATCCGGTGATACATGCGGATCTCCTTCTCCAGATTGGTGGCGTGAAGAGCGGAGTATGCCAGACCCGGTTCCGGGAATGGTGCGCAAAATGGTCGTTCTCGCCTTGGCGCACCATCTACTTGCGAAATTAGGCAGATAGGGCCTCGTTGTGTCGGCCTGTAAGCCAGAGTGCCGGGCCGGGAGCATTGGAATGCTCTATCTCGCTCATCCCATAACTCGATCACTAGCAAAGCATTAGGATCCCATACCAGGAACAGATGGATCGACCGGCGCGAATGTGTCATATAATGATGCTGTGAACGGTAGTATGGGTTCCAGGGCATTGGTTCGATCATGAGCCATTCAGAGTAATCCCCGTGCAGTCATCAACCACGCCCATAGGGCGTGGCTTGAGGTAGCCCCCCCGAGGGGGGC
>CAZNJE010000122.1:0-6029 GCA_964573295.1 uncultured bacterium
AATGATGTGCATGCCACCCTGCGCGTGCCGGTCAAGGATATCTTCCTCTATCCGCTGATGGCCGATTTCCGCGACAAGCTCTGCGCAGCCACCGCTGCCCCAGCCGAAGTGGAGGTGAGGTAGGTGAGCCTGAGACGCTTCGATCAGCTCGTCGGAGAACTGCGCCGCACCCTGGCCGCTCTTCCCGACAAACGCACCAAGAACAACACTCAGTACAGCATGGAGACGATCGGCCTGAGCGCCTTCTCGGTCTTCTTCACGCAATGTCCCTCGTTCCTCGCTCACCAGAAAGCCATGGAGCAAAACAAGGGGCAGAGTAACGCGCAGACGCTCTTCCAGATCGAGAAGATCCCCACCGACAACCATATCCGCGACATGCTGGATCCGGTAGCGCCCCAGGAGCTATTCCCGATCTATGACAGCATTTATCAAGCCTTCGGTGAGCAGGGCATTCTCGACACCTTCCGGAGCGTTCAAAACACCCGCCTGATCGCCCTCGACGGCACCTGGTACCATTCCTCCGAGAAGATCCATTGCGAGAACTGCTCCTACCTGAAGCACAAGAACGGACGGATCACCTACTACCATAGCGCGATCACGCCGGTCATGGTCGCCCCGGGCCAACCCTATGCCATTCCGCTGCGGCCCGAGTTCATCATTCCCCAAGATGGCCACACCAAACAGGACTGTGAGATCAAGGCTGGCAAACGCTGGCTGGAGAAGAACGCCGCCTTCTACAATACCGCCCCCAGCACGCTTCTGGGCGATGACCTCTATGCCCACCAACCCTTCTGCCGCCGCGCCCTGGAGAACAACTACCACTTCATCTTCGTCTGCAAACCCGATTCCCACAAACACCTCTATCAATGGGTCGAGCTGCTCGAACCCGCCCTGGATCTCCATACGCTCAAGCTGCGCGTCAAGAAGAAGGGCAGCTGGGAAAACCACCTCTACCGCTACGCCAACACCGTTCCCCTGGTGGAGGAGGAAGACGCGCTGAAGGTCAACTGGTGCGAGGTAACCGTTACCTCAAAGACGGGCAAACGCCTCTACAAGAATGCCTTTATCTCCGACTTCACGATCACGGATACGAACGTCGCCGACATCGTCGCCGCCGGTCGCGCACGCTGGAAGATCGAAAACGAGAACAACAATACGCTCAAGACCAAGGGCTACCATCTGGAGCACAACTTCGGCCACGGCAAACAGCACCTCTCCTCCCTGCTGGCGACGATGAGTATTCTCGCCTTCCTCTTCCACTGCTTCTTGACCTTCTGCGATGATGCCTATCGGCTTATCCGGGCTACCTTGCCCACACGCAAGATCTTCTTCGAGCACATCCGTGCCTTGACTCACTACATGTGCTTCCCTTCCTGGAAGGCGCTCATGGAGTTCATGATGCGTGGACTGGAGATCGGCCCCTACGAGGTCAAATGAGCCGCCCCAAGGGGCGAACTATGCCCGCACGACTTGCTCACAGCCATGGGGGCCTTTGCGACTGAGAAATGACGCCCGCAACCGCGCAAACGCACCCCTTAGCGCCTCTCTTTCACCCCGAACCGGCCCACACCGGGGCCACCGCCCGGCCCCTCTGGACCCATTGGCCTTCTCCTGGATCTTCGGTAGCGGGATCTGCGCGCCAGAATGAGAACTGCTATGAAGTAGCTAGCGATCCGCCACTGCGGATGGTTCTGGCCTGTCACGGGCCTGGCTCGCGCCGGGCCCACGGCAGGCCAGCCCACCGCTGAGCAGTGCGTTATGTGGAGCTCCACATAAACAACACAGCCGTCCCGATCCTTCACGGTCCCCGGCCACGACGTGTTGTGCGCCGTGGAGCGAGAAGCCGGCCACGCGCGCGCACTGGGGGCTTGCCGGGGTCTTCGAATCCCTGTCCCGGCAGTTCGAGCTGTTCCGGCGACAGCGGCGGCTTGACGGCTGCGGCCAGAGCCTCCTGAAGTGCGACCACCGTCTGCGCGAGCAGCTCGTGCGTCTCGAACTGATCGCCGCAGAGGTGCGGGAGAACCGCCGTCAGCCGCCGGGCGACCTTGAGGGTGAGCTCTTCGATCTGCGCGGTGGTCGGGTCGGGCAAGGGTGCGAAGGCCAGCCGATCTTCTCTGTCCGGCAGATCGATCAGCCCCGATGCCCAGACAGTTCATCGTGGAATGAGTTCATAATCAGCCAGCCCATGATGTCCGAGCCGTCATGACTGCTCCGGAGGAATCCTGGTCTCCAAGATCGACACTATCGAAGGGAGATCCTCCTCGACCGTCCGCCACACGATGTCGAGATTGATGTCGAAATAGGCATGCACCAACCGGTGGCGCATTCCGATGATATCCTCCCAGGGCATATCAGGGACGCTCGCCCGCGCTTCATGCGAGAGCTGATACGCGGCCTCGCCGATGATCTCGACGTCCTTCACAAGCGACAGCACCAGTTGACGATCGGTGTCGAGATCAGCGCGGCTTCGCCCCCGAGCAAAGGCCAGGGCCTCGCGGGCAGCGTCCAGAATGTGCCTCAGGCGGACGGTATCATCCTTTCGCATACTGAACCTCTGCCTCTTCCAGCACGCTCTGTCTGAAGTAGCGGCTCAAATCCTCGAGCGTTCGTAGGTCCACTTTCCGCCCTCCAAACAGGGGCGACATCTCCCGCTCCATGCGGGCTATGCCCAGCAGACTTGGAATCCGATCCGGTTCAAACTCCACCAGCAGATCGATATCGCTATCCGGACGAAAGTCGTCCCGGAGCGCCGAACCGAAGATCGCCAACCGTCGAACGCCATGCTCCTGACAGAATGCCGCCAGGCGCTCGTGGGAAACCGTAAGGCTTGCGTTCATCCTTCCTCTCCCTCCCAGAAACTCGAACGCCCACACGGATCGACAGTTGGAGCATCCCATCTACGCAGCGTGTCCACCGTCAGAATCCGCTTGCCAACAGCCTCCTCGGTTCGAGATCGTCCCCTCCATGTGCATGGAATCGTCAGCCACCTCTGGGATGAGCATACCATGAGTTGGCTGGTTTCCATATGGGACCTGCTCGCCACCGCCCTCCGCACCCGTGCGGATCTGCAGTTGGAGAATCTGGCTCTGCGGCATCAACTTGCCGTGCTGCATCGCGGATCGAAGCGACCGCAGCTGCGCCCCTCCGATCGCATCCTCTGGGCCTGGCTCTCCCGCACCTGGTCCGGCTGGTGCGACGCCCTCGTGATCGTACGACCCGAGACCGTCATCGCATGGTGCAGAAGGAAGTTCCGTGAGTACTGAACGAAGCTGTCGCGGTCCGGTAAGCGGAGACGGCCTGCAATTCCCAAGGAGATCCGAGAACTCATCCGGCGCATGTCGCTTGCCAATCCCCTCTGGGGTGCTCCTCACATTGTCGGCGAGCTGAGCAAGATCGGGATCGAACTGCCCAAGTCCCCTACTCCACGAAAACTCCGTAACGCCCTCACAGTCGGCCATCTCTTTCACAAGGGTACATTTTTTCCCTGGGAAGGGCGGCCACCCCCTATGGCGCGTACGCGATCAAGGTCGATCTCGCTGCCCAGGAGCTCTCGGCGTCCGCGAGCAACCGTACGAGGGTCGATGCCGAGCACCGCTGCGATGTGGGCATCCCCACCGTGGCCAAGCTTGAGTGACTCCAGCCCTGCGTAGAGACGACGCTGTCGCTCGTTCAAGAGACCATAGAAAAGCAGGATGATTGCCTTGGCCTCTTCGACCGCCAGATCAGGATTGTCCATGATCAGGGCACTGGAGGAGACGGCGGCCTGCGCCCTGCGCCTCTCCTGCTGCGCCAGAGCGTGCTTCGTCTTCACATGCAGGACCGCCCGCAGTTCGGCCGCGGTGAACCCGCTGCGCGAGCCTTCGACCAGCGCCTGGGCCGTGGCCAGAAGGTTGCCGAGACGCGAGAACCAGACCTCGTGAAACGACCACAGCCCGTGCGGTCCGAAGCGCGCAATGGATCGCAGCGTGTAGTATTTTCCCCGGTGGGTATAGCTGCTCAAGTACTCCAGCTCCCCGAGCTTGCGGAAGACCGTGGCCCGTGCGGGATGGCCGAGTGCGACGCGCAGCTCTTCCAGAGTACCGATCTTCTTCTCCTGGAAGAAACGGCGCAGGGCTTCGCTGGTAAATTGGGGCGTTTTCATGCTGAGACTATTAGCCCTCGCGATTGCGCGGTCAAGGCTAATGATCGCAGATAGCAGCAGAACGCATCAGGCACTAGAAACCCAATGTATCCTGACATTTCTCAGATTCTGACGGGGAATGGCAGGCCGGAGTCGAGGAATATAATGATACTATTAGCCCCTGTGGATGTCGTGTTGTTTTTGCGCCGCACCCAAAGCTGCGACCCGCTAGAATGGGTGACACCTTTGCGTTGGAAGTGTGTTTGGACATTCATCGTCGGTGTTGCAGAGAAGCGAGATCGTGTAACACCCTTCATTGACCTTTGTGGGACTTGAGTCAACAGTCGTGACAATCCAAATGCTCGGACAGAAGTCGTTTCCGCGCATCCTCGAGTAGCACACTCTGCCTGTGCGTCTTCCGAGGCTCCAAGCAAGAAGCGGCCATCGGCACGAACCCCATACACTGTTCCCGTGCTACACGTGCACTCCTCGATGTTGACATCGCTTGCATCCGCGAAAGAGACACAGGGGTCTTGCCAACATTCATCCCAACAGTCACATGATTCAGTACAGTCTTCCATGGAGCTGGCATTACAATCTCTAAGGAACTGGAGTGTATCGCCATCGCTACACCACCCTTGTATTCCTGTCATACAAGTCTCGGTATCTGCATGTGGCTCGGAAATGGCCGCCAGCGATGCCGTGGCAAGCAACAGACAAACGACACGGCCATGGCAAGAATGGAACTGTGACAGGTACACTCCAACGACAGGTACACTCCAACCTCCAGTTCACGGAATGCGACACTCACACGATCGAGAGTGTATTCAAGATACTACCGTGCTGTGCTCTCGTCAATGGCTTCAGGCTATGTTTAAGTGCCTCTCTTTCACGCCTCTCTTCCACGCCGAACCGGCCCGCACCGGGGCCACCGCCCGGCCCCTCTGGACCCTCTGGACCCATTGGCCTTCTCCTGGATCTTCGGTAGCGGGATCTGCGCGCCAGAATGAGAACTGCTGCCTACGGGCGTGGCCGTCTTGAGGTCATTCGCTACGAGGCCATGAGCGCCACGGCCGGCGAACGCTGCGCGGAACCCTTTCCATGAGAGCTAGATAAGCACCTCCTTGCGCGCAACTCGCCATCATCTGCTCTGACGGGTGCTCGGACGTACTCGGACGTGCCGGGGTGGTTGTTTGCCCGGGTGGTTGCCGGCCGGGGTGGTTGCCGGCCGGGGTGGTTGCCGGCCGGGGTGGTTGCGCGCAGAGGGAGTACTTTGTTCGCACCACGCTATGCTATACTGCATACAGTTTCCTGTGCCGTAACGAATGCAGCTCGACCGCCGCGAGCGAACACCACACCAAGGAGGCCGCCATGGATGCCGAGTCCTCCCAGAATAGCAGCAGCCTTACTTCCATGACCCCCATGCCCGACATCACCGAGGTGCGTGTCACACGACGCGACGAGGTGAAGCTCAAGGCCTTCGTCAGCGTCACGTTGAGCGATGCGCTCGTCATTCGCGATCTGAAGGTCATTCAAGGCCGCGATCGTCTCTTCCTCGCGATGCCTTCTCGTCCCGGGAAGGACGGGTCCCATCAAGACATCGTCCACCCCATCTGCCGGGAGTTCCGCAAGAAGCTCGAAGAAGCCGTGCTGGACGCCTACTTCCACAGCCCTCCACGCGCGTTGAGCAAACATCGCGACTAGATGCGGGCCGCGACCGGATGCGGGGCGCGGCTGAACAAAAGCCGCGGCTGGATACCGACCCCAACCCGATACCGCTTGAAAAACAAGCTGCCACCGGGGCAAGTTCCATGGGTGCGCAAGACACGGGATCGAGCCGGCACCCGCGGGAGTGAACCCGGACGCACGGGTTTGAGCCAGCACCCGCGGCACCGAACCCGGACGCACG
>CAZNJE010000123.1:0-408 GCA_964573295.1 uncultured bacterium
CAGGAGGTCCGCGACGTAATACAGGAGCAGACGGGAACTATGGCGCTGTTCTATCACGCAGGCCTCCGCAAGCAGGAACGGACCCGGATACAGGATGCTTTCAAGAGTGGAACCACGAACATAATTGTGGCTACGTGTGCGTTTGGTATGGGGATAGACGTCCCCGACATCCGCTCGGTGGTGCATTTTGGCATTCCGGGGTGTTTGGAGGATTATACACAGGAGTCCGGGCGAGCTGGGCGTGATGGGCGTCAGTCGCGGGCTATTCTTATATCCACCGAGTACAGCATCTGGCTCCGCGAGCTTTTTATAGATAACAGCAACCCGCCATATCAGGACTATGAGCTAGTATGGGATTACCTTGTTGACAACTTGGCGGTTGGGGAGACTCTCAAAAAGACCGCTAAC
>CAZNJE010000123.1:418-2029 GCA_964573295.1 uncultured bacterium
GTATTGCACGTGACATCGAGGAGGGCACCCTCACTGCTATGAGCGGGCGTGCGGTCAACTCGGTACTGCAGAATTTGGAGGCTAACGGACTCATCAAGCGTACTGCCATGCCTCCCAGAGCTGTTGAGGTCTTTGTCCGCAAGTCGCAGTTACGACGCCAATTGAACGAGCGCATGGCTCCATCAGCTCGACGAGTGGGCAGTGTACTGCTCCGCCTTGCTGACTCGCAACTCATCGCTGACTTAGACCTCAACTACGACCAGCTGGAAAATATGACAGGGTATACCACCGGAACGATCAAAAAGGGTCTGGCTATGCTCAAGGACCGCTCAGTTATAGACTGGGAACCTGCGTTCCGGGGCAAAACAACCACCTTGCTTACCGAGTCGCGTGACTTGGACAAGTTGCTCCCAGTGGAGGAGATTAAGAGGAAACGCGAAAGAGCGCAGCGGCGGCTAAGCAAAATCATAGATTACTGCTCTACGCGGCCGGGTGCTCCGAGATTGGATTTTGTCAGGCGGTACTTTTTAGAAGGTCCGGACCGGATGTGATTAACATGTTCGCGCCTCGGGATTACGAACGCCGAGAGTGCGTCCATGCGGTCCAATGGATGACTTTTTACGGCCTTACGACAAAAGGTATGGGTCGAAGCTAAAAAAGCCGTGTAGCGGCTACTAGGCGTTTATTTGTGAAACGTACTTACGAGAGGTGAAAAATGGACAGCATGTCCACTCCTAACAACCCGAAGACGACGATACCCAACCCCCTGCGGGACGCAAAGACGTGGGCACGCTACCGTGCGTGTCGAGACTTTACCGAGTCCCTTTACGCCCTCCTCCTCGGTCCAGCGCCAAACCAGCCTGACCCTGACGACGATGAAACCTTACGTCGAGGAAACAGGTGTTTTACCCCGCGTGGTCCGTAGAATCCATTTGACAAATGCCGCTCGCTAGGATAGAATCAGTTCGCAGGGGGCGTGCCTCGCGTGCGCGGCGCAACCAAGGACGCACGATCCACAAAAAGAGAAAAGAAAAAGTCCCCCCTACTACCCCCCTATAAAGAAAAGAGAAAAAGATCGTGTCTTGTAGTCTTGTAGATCGTTCAGGTCTTTAGATCGTCCTGATCGTTAGAAAGATCTTAAAAGAAAGTTTGATGCGAGCACAACCCCGGCGGCAGACAATGACGAAGCACGAGCCAGTGATCCGAGTCGAAGGAGCCAAAGCGTACCTCGTCGGCGTTCCCAGTTTTCTTCTCGAAGGCTGCTTGGCAGTACCACACCCGCAGCGACACTTCAACCAAGCATACAGGGACAAACGCTGGGACGGCAACGTACGGCTTTACAAAGGCAACATGTTTCCAGCGGGACTGATCGGGCGTGTTGTCGACTTTCTAAAGACCAAGGACTACGAGAACGTCGAGATCACCGAGGTTGGACAGGAAGTCACTGACAGCCCTTTGGACCTCTCCCAGTTGGACCGGGGCTACCTACCCGGTATCAAACTGTGGGAGCATCAGTACGAAGCCCTGTTGACCATGCTCCACAGCCCCAGAGGGATTGTCAGACTGCCGACAGGATCTGGTAAAACAGAGATCGCCTGTGCTCTTGCACGC
>CAZNJE010000123.1:2039-5861 GCA_964573295.1 uncultured bacterium
CTTCCTATGGGAGGACAGGGATTGGAGGACGCTCGTAGTAGTGCCCAAGAAGGGACTTTTGACACAGACAGTTCAACGCTTCAACCAGTACTATCAAGGTGAGTTGTTGGTTGGGCAGTGTGGAGACGGAGTCAAGACAGATGGGGACGTGGTGGTCGGAACTGCACAGACGCTGATCGGATTTCAACCGCAGAAACGCAAGCGGAAAACCATACCAGCGAATCCACTGTTGGATGACATCGTTCGGAACTTCGAGGTTTTGATCCTTGACGAGTGCCACCATGGGTCCTCACAAAGCTGGTACACGATAAGCATGGCCAGTAACGCAGTACGACGCTACGGATTATCAGGGACACCATTCAGGGACAGTGAGATTGACGACCTCAAACTGCAGGGCGTAACAGGGCCTGTAATTTTTGACTTGGAGCCTACAGTTCTAATCGAGAAGGGGCTTGCTGCTAAGCCCAAGATCGCAATGATTATGGCGCAGAGTGCGTCAGGTCCTCCACTTCCGAAAGTCTGGAACGACGATTACAGACGCGAGCAACGGATGCCGTATCAGGACGCTTACTACGCAGGGATCGTTGACAACGAACACCACAATGCAGCTGTGGTTCGTGCTGTGGAGTGGCTAGCGGAACAGGGTAGGTCGACACTCGTACTATGCAGGCGCAAGGAGCACTTTACAAATCTGGACGCTATGTTGGAGGCGAGCGGTTTGAACTACCGAAGCTGCTGGGGTAATACAGAGACAGACTCTAGACTGGAAGCCAAGAACCTGTTGCAGTCGGGCGGGATAGATGTTCTACTTGCCACAGTAATTTTCGATGAGGGCGAAGATGTTAAGGGTATCGACGCCCTTGTGCTCGCTGAAGGCGTCAAAGCAACTACCAACGTGCTCCAGAGGATAGGTCGAGGTATGCGAAAGAAAGAAGGTGTGGATAACGACGTTTGGGTCGTAGATTTTGTACCTATGTGTCACCGCAAGCTGGCAGAACACGCTCTTAAACGCGCAAAAGCCTATGAGCAGGAAGGCTTCGATGTTCTTGTTCAAGATTGGTGGCCAGCAGACGATCATTATGATTGCGAGGGGCGTGAGCTTTTACCATTCCTGAATTGGGAGGCTAAGTTAGCCGCCCAGTAACCGTGTAGGCATCGGCGTTTAGGGGTCCTAATATGTCAAAACTTGAAGGCACGCTCTATCGAATCGTGTTCCAGAACGAAGAGAATGGCTATCTGGTGGGTGCGGTTAATTGTGACGCCGAGGAGGTTACGGTTACGGGAACCATGCTTAGCCCGCAGGTTGGTCTGACCTACGCGTTTGAGGGGGAGTGGTCTGTGCATCCTCGCTACGGCAGGCAGTTCACCTTTGAGACAGCACAGAGTGTCTTGCCCATAGACTTCTGGGCAGTTCACGTGTACCTCCAAGAAAACATCAAATGGATTGGGCCAGTCACCGCTCGCGCGCTCACCGACACCTTTGGTGAGGACGTGTTGGACATATGCAAAGCCGACCCAGATCTTATAGCCTCCAAAATTGCAGGCATAACCCCTACCAGAGCGCTAGAGATCCAACAAATGCTGGTGGAGAACGAGGCCAATGAAAAGCTACTTTTAGGTATGGCCGAGTTGTTCAAGGGTTTAGAGGTTAGCCGAGCGGTTCAGACTCGGTTGGTGAACGCATACAAGCATCAAGCAATAAGCCTGCTCAAACGAAACCCTTACGAGCCTTTGGGGCAGGTAAGAGGCTACAATTTCCCCATCGCAGACAAGATTGCGAAACGCGTAGGCATTGGCTTCAAGGCCGACATACGACTAAGGGCAGGTATCTTGTACGCGTTGACCTCTTGCATTGAGCGCGACGGGCACACATGCGCTCCGCGTGGACTACTCAACGACGAAGCGTCAGGTGTTCTTGGGTTGATGCCGCGTTTTTTCCGCCAGACTATTCGAGACTTGTTGGCTGACGGCGATTTGGTAGAGTACAATGGCCGAATCTACAGCCGCAGCATGTGGGAGGACGAGCGGATAATAGCCCGGAAGCTCCTCCAACTTGCGCAGAACGAAACGCGAGCAGAGGTTGCAACCAAGCTGTATTTAGAGCAGAAGGCTACGGACCTTAAACTGGACCAGCGACAGGCAGTGGAAGCGGCTGCTAACTCCTCGGTGTTCATTTTGACGGGGCCGCCGGGTACGGGTAAGACCTACACGGTAGACTCTCTTTTGAGCATGCCCGGCATGGGGCTTGACTACGAGCTGTGCGCACCTACAGGCAAAGCAGCGAAACGGCTGGAAGAGCTTACGGGGATAGAGGCCAAGACGGTGCACAGGATGCTTGCACCGGGACAAGGCGTTAAGGTCGACGGGAATACTGACTCACGGGCAGCCCAGTGGGCTTTTGGTTTTAACGCTACCAACCACTTGCCGCATAGCGTAATAGTCTTAGACGAAGCGTCCATGATGGACACATGGCTTATGGCGAGACTGTGTGAAGCCATAGCCCCGGATACCCGGCTGATTATTGTAGGGGACGTTTATCAGCTACCCAGTGTAGGGCCGGGGTGTGTCCTGAGAGACCTAATTGCGTCTGGTCAGATACCGTGTATGGAGTTAACCGAAACCAAGCGGCAGGACGCGGGTTTGATCATTCGCAACTGCCACGCGATAAAAGAAGGGGGTGACATCACCGTAGACCCTGACGACCCGGATACAGACTTTCAGTTTTTTGACTGCCCCGACGAGGACGAAGCGGCCGATGCAATTGTCAAGTTGGCAAGTGAGCTTTTGCCGGAGGTCTACGGCGTTGACCCGATTCAGGACATCCAAGTGGTTACGGCGCTACGTACGCGGTCTGAACTTTCTTGCATGAGTCTCAATGATGTGCTGCAGGAGCGGTTTACAGGTGTACCGCAAGACGAATTTGTAGGGTTCAACTGCGGCGACAAGGTGATCCAGACGCAGAACAACTACGAACTCAACATCATGAACGGCGATGTTGGTATCGTTATGGAGCTTGACAAGTCTGCGCGCCATCTGCACGTCCGTTTCCTCAGTCCTGACCGTACGGTCACGATGTCTATGGACAACCACGCGTTGCAGTTGGCGTACGCGGTGACTTGTCATAAATACCAAGGGTCTGAAGCCCCCATTGTCATCATCCCGGTACATCCAGAATTGGGGGATTACATACCGCAGCGTAACTGGCTGTATACAGCGGTCTCAAGGGCCCGAGATTTGTGTGTTCTGGTAGGGGATCGCCGCGAGGTCCGTGAGATCATCAGCCGTGACAAACAGGTACAGCGCTACACAGGACTCCAAGCCATGTTGGAAGAGGTGTAACTTGTACAACGTCTTGTACTTGATTGTGGATGGGCGATTGAACGAGGACGCAGCTTGGGCGTTTACCAAAGGCGTGCCCTTCGTGAAGTTTGATGGGGAGCCTATTCGGGTTATCGACGGTGAGCCCTACAAACGAGTTTACAGGCGGCTACTAAGCGGGGCTTTAGCCAAGAGATCAGAGAGCGGTGGTGCGTATCAGTATAGACCTGAGGACTATTTCCAACCGCCGGACGGCTGGATCGAAGGCCGTAATGCTCGAGTTGGTGACGGTGTGTGGTACGGCTGGGTCCCTGTGGCAGCTGAGAACCAGAAGGCCCGTATGTACTCAGAAGCTTTCCAGAGTGCCGCAGCCGGGAGAGGTGGGGCGTTGCTGGACGGTAACTACGAGTTGGTGGGTCCTGACAGTTGTAACAACCCTTACCAGATGTCAGAACACCGGTTGTGGTCACACCAGAAGCTTCCGGTTGAGCGGTGTCCTGTGGA
>CAZNJE010000124.1:0-4717 GCA_964573295.1 uncultured bacterium
GATCGCTCGAAGCTCTTTGGGTCACACGGCCAGAGGCCGTGGGTTTATCGACGGACTAAGCTGCGGTGTGCTATTTCCGAACGCGTCGGCACGCCCGCGTGGCCGCGACAAGGCCAGCGTCCGCGCCACATCACTGCGCACGGCTCGAGGCGACCACCCGAAGACTCAGAAATATTGCATAAGGCGAATCTTCCAAAGCACTTGGGAGGTGTTTACAGCAATGGCATACCAGCAGGGACATGGAGGTCGAACGAGTTTCAAGACTCGATGGGGGAGATAGTTGCGAGCGTGGCAGGTGGGGGACCGGATCAACGGCAACACAAGGGATGTGGCAGACTGTAAGATAAACTGACATTGGCGCCCACACGCCCACGTCGCGATGATGGCGAGCGGACCGTGTGCCGCAGGCTCTTTCGGTGGACGGGCCTGTGAATCGTGACCTGCGGCCATTGCTGAGCATCGATGCGCCCACTCGGTGAGCGAGCGTGTCCAACCGGGCGACCAGCATCGTGAGGAAGAGCGTGTCCATCTGCGGATCATCGAATCCCTCGCCGAGGAAGGCCTGTGATGGATCCAAGCCTTATGTAAAGCTATCACTACAACAAGCGCACAGTCGTAGCATCATGCCGTCCCCCCGCCGACGACCTCTTGAGTGTTCATCGTAAACGAACAGAATGGTTTACGGATGCGTAGCTCTACAACCCTCATAAGGGCATAGAGCTTGCTGCAACATGATTAGACCCAATGACTGTTGACTTCTGCAAACGACATCCTCAGAAGGAGGTAGCATCCATGAATCATGCAACGAGGCTTATGCTGGCCGCGCTGGGGCTCATCTGTCTTGGCGTCTGGCCCGCAACTGCCGACGTCGGCACGCTGACCCTGAGCGGCTGGCTGGCCGGCGGCGGTGGCACCTACGTAAACGCCAGGTTTGACGGGGCGGGATCCCAGAGCCCCCAGACCGAAGAAGGGCTTTTCGGAACTGGCAGCATCCTTGGCCACTTCGAAGATGAGCTCCCGGGTGGCCCTCTGTACTGTCTGGATATCTTCCACACCTTCGATGACGTCACGACGAGTTGGGAGGTCGAGCGAATGGTGGTCCCGCCGGATCCCCCGTACCCGCCGCCGTGGAACACAAACGCGGTCGCGTACGCCTACCACACCTTCAAACACTACTCCTACAGCAACAACAAGGCCGCCGGTCTACAGCTCGCCCTGTGGGAGATCAGTCACGAGCAGGATTGGTACAGCCATTTCACCTACGACGGCTGGTTCCTTGAGAGCGACCCGGGGTACGATTCCGAGTTCTGGGTCTCCGGCATCGACACCAACCAGTACAGCAAGGGTTACTACGCCTCGGAGATTCTCTATCAGGTCCACAACGCGCAATCGGACTGGAACACAGCCCGGAAGCTCTACTACTACGATCCGGGCCTGGAAAATCCGGAGTATCAGGGTGCACAGGGCTTCATCGGGGACATCCCCGAGCCGGGCACCGCGCTGATGCTCGGTAGCGCGATTCTCGCCGGGGCCGGCTTGCTCTGGCGGAGACGTCGCAGCTAGGAGGGGCCAAGGGCCTCCGAGCGAAGAACACACTTAGGTGAGTTGGGCCGGCAGGGCGGCGGTCTCCCGAATGGAGACGGCCGCCTTGTTCTAGATGCCCCCCACCGGCGGGCCCCGGCACAAATCGCGGTGACTGTCGGCCTGCACTGCAAAGCAGTCCGACCCGTTTTCCTTCCATCACAGGCCCGGATGTGCGGCAGTGTTCCTTCCCGAGGTGCGCCGCCCACGTCGTGGCGGGATGCCCGGCGGTTGTCCTCACACAGCGGTGCGCGGGAGATCCTCTGTTCCGATTCCCCTGACCCGGGCGGCGGACCGGCCCCGGCTGAGATGAATGAAGCACTGCTCGCCAAGCCGCAGGCGCGCGAGCCGGCGGGAGTGTGAGTAGGGATATGGAACCGGCGTTCCCGGAATCCACCTCAGTGTCAGTCATCCTTACAAGTTGGACCGATCCCGGCAAGCACTGCAAACAAGGAGAATCGCCAGGTGCTTATGCATGTACTGATTACAGCATACGCACTTGGTGGCATCATCCGTGCTCGGTAGCCATTCAGCGATTTCCGACTGTCAACACCGTGGTCGTGGCATCCACATCTTGGAGGTAGCATCTATGATCAGCCATGCAGCCAAAGCGGCGATTCTCATCGCGCTGGGCGCCCTCTTGGCGTGCCCTAACAGCTCGGCCGTCTACGTTCTCGGGTTCGAAGGCTTCGCCCAGGAGGAGTACCTCAACGGCTCTAACTACGGCGGCTTCAATTGGGGCAATCCCGAGGAACAGGACTGGCAGGCCGAGACGGACTCGCACTACACGGGCGACTACCACAACAGCTACGGTGCGCCCGAGGGTACGAGGGCCGTCCACAACAGCGGCATCGTCTCGGTCGTCGTGGACGACGACACCTCGTTTGATTTCATCGGGGCCTACTTCACCGCCTGGGGATGGCGCGACGGCTGGTGGCTGTATGCCTCGAGAGACGTGACGATCGAGGGCTATCGCGACGGGCAGCTGGTGGACTCAGCCCATCTGGATTTGCGCCCGAACGGGTACGATTGGCTGCAGGCGGATATCTTCGGAATCGATGAGCTGATCATCTACAACGACGGGGTCTCCGACGAAAGATGGTGGCTCATGGACTCCTTCACCTATGACACCCAGGCTGAAAGCCCTGTGCCGGAACCGAGCACGATGTTGCTCTTGGGTAGCGGCCTGCTTGGGGCTGGCGTTGTTGCGTGGACGCGGCGGCGCAAGAGCTAGGCTTGGCTGTTCCGCCGCACTTGATCCTCGGCTTGAGCATTCTGGACTTCTTGCAGTGAGTGGGCAGGCGTGACTCGGATCGCCTGCCCAAGCACTTCGATAACGAGCTACCAGCCGGTCCCGTCTTTTGTCTCGACGTCTTACACTCCTTCAGCAGAGTCTACACGAGCTGGGAATTGGAACGGCGAATCGTTCCGTATCGGAGAGTGGCCGGCGTTGCCGCCTCGCAGCATCGGACCGAAGAGGCCAGGCGGCGGTGTGTCGCCTTCGCGCCCATGAGGAATGGCTGGCGGCTCCCCGCGCCCCAAGACATCCAGAGAAGACACGCAGGAGGGTTCAATGGCAGCTCAACGCTTTGGCATCTCAGGATTGATACTGATGCTCACCGGCCTTCTCCTGGCCGGCCCCGTGCAGGCAGTCACATTTTCGGTGGGCGGCTGGGAGGATCAGTTCCCCAGCGAACTCACTGTTCCGGACTGGGCACCCCATGGTGTGGACGGGTATCCGGGCGACACCGTGGAATTCATCGAGCACTCCGGGGAGTTCGAGTTGGTCGATGGCGCTGTCTTCGACCTCAAGATCAACACGCTCCTGAGGACGATCGACTACACCTGGGGCGGAGGCGTGACGGAGGAAGACTGGCAGATCAACTACTTCGACTTCAACCCCACGCGCACCATCTCATTCGGCGGCGTCGAGATGGGGTCGGTGTCCCAGGCCGGGCACCTCGAGACGCGGTGGCACAATGACTACCTGTCCTTCGCGGAAGGCACTGCGTCCACCTTCCTCGTCGAGGGCTTCCAGGTGAAGGTCACGCCCCTGGCGATGGCCGAGATCCATGGGACCGACTTCTCGGGCGGGTCGCCCTGGCCGCAGCTGACCCGGGACATGATGGCGCGCTTCGAACTCAGTGCAGTTCCCGAGCCGGGGGCACTGCTTCTGGTTGGCCTGGGGATCGCCGTGGCCGGCGCGGCGCGTATTCGGTCAGGTCGCAAGGGCCAGTAGAAGGGTGTGATTTTTGCGCCGGGCTCGGGGACAACGAGGGCATCCGGCGTTTCAATATCTGGCTCGCCAACAACGACAATGCCATCGCCTGGGGCGAAACGCTGACCATGAATCCGGTCTTCACCCCCACTGGAGCGGCTTCTGCCGGTTGGGACGTGAGTGTTTCCGGAAACCCTTGGGTCGATGAATACAGCATCGTCCAGTGGTCGACTGACAACCCCGACCTCTACCTGCGCCCCGGCAATGACTTTGGCGCGTTCAGCTTCACCTTCCTGCCGAACCAGGCAATTGAGTATGGCGACGACGCCACGTTTTGGTTCGGTGGCGTGAACCGCGGTTCGCTGGCACTTGATTTCGATATGTTCGAGGACGGTTTCGCCAACAATCCTGGTGTGACCGAAGGCGCCTATGGCTCGGGCTTTGAAGCCACGCTGCGGTTGACGGCCGTACCGGAGCCTGCCACGGCAGCTTTGCTCGGCCTGGGTCTGGCCGGTCTCGTCCTCTGGCGGAGGAGGAAGTAGAGTCAAGACTGGGCCGTGCGCACAAAACCCTGACAGCCCAGACAAGCAGGGCCGCTCCCATGGTGGAGCGGCTCTGTGTCGTGATCGTTTACATGGCGGTTTACTTCGTAACACATCGTGATGATGCTGCTTAGATGATTGTGTGCGCCTCCGAACCTCGATGCTGGCGCGAAGCTGTATGAACCATCGACATCTGGCCGGAAATGCCCAGGGAATGGATGGACCGGGCGGATCGGACAGATCGGCGGCGGGCGCCGCAAGGCCACACACGCAAGGCCACACGTTCTTCCTCTAAGCCTTCACTCTAAGCCTTCGGCCAGGACATGCAGGCGGCGGGATTCAAGATGGATACTGTCGTGCCCCCCCCCCCCCCCCC
>CAZNJE010000124.1:4727-5747 GCA_964573295.1 uncultured bacterium
TTGGGGCTGGACTGGTCGGCGCGCCCTGCTCCCGCTCCACCCTTCACAGGCGGTCCAAACGGCGGCTATCATGCTGCTGGCACACGCTCCTCCAGCACTCCAGCCAGAGACCGATCGTGGCGAGGGGGAGCACGGCAGCGCCCGACAAAACAGGGAGATGCAGTGAACGACACCGGCCATCGCGACCTCCGCGCCCGCCTCACCCGGGCCCGGGAGCAGCTCTCCGAGCTCGAACGAGACCGCCGCCGCCTGAAGCAGACCATCTCCGATCTCGAGTCCAAACTCCGCGGGGCCGTCCCGGACCCAGGGGCCACAAGCCCGCCTGAGCCGGGTGGATCCTCTGATTCATTCGGCCGGTCCGGGGCATCTGCCCTCTCAGGCCCGTCGGTGCCCTCCCATCGGTCGGCAGAATCCGGCCCAGCGGTCTCCCCCACTCCAACCACCGCCGCCCAGAAACTCGCCCTCTTCGGCCGCCTCTTCCGCGGCCGCCCGGACGTCTTCGCCCGCCGGTGGGAGAACCCCAAGAAGCAGACCGCCGGCTACGCCCCGGCCTGCGCCAACGAGTGGGTCCCGGGCCTCTGCGAGAAACCCCGGGTCCGGTGCGGGGCCTGCGAGCATCAGGCCTTTCTCCCCGTGAGCGAGGAGACCATCCGGGATCACCTGCGTGGACGATACGTGATGGGCGTCTATCCCCTCCTCCAGGATGAGACCTGCTGGTTCGTCGCCGCCGACTTCGACGGACATGCCTGGCAGGCCGATGTCGCCGCGTTCCTGGCCACCTGCCGGCGCCGGGGCGCCGCGGCGGCGGTCGAGCGCTCCCGGTCGGGGGCGGGCGCCCACGTGTGGTTCTTCTTCGAGCGTCCGGTCCCCGCCCGCCTCGCCCGCCGGATGGCCTCAGGGCTCCTGACCGAGACGATGGCCCACCGGCCCAAGCTCTCGATGGACTCCTACGACCGCCTCTTCCCCAGCCAGGACACCTTGCCGCGCGGGGGCTTTGGGAACCTCATAGCCCTGCCCTTC
>CAZNJE010000125.1:0-5664 GCA_964573295.1 uncultured bacterium
CGGATACAGACAAGGGAAGCCCTGCGGGTGACCGCGCCAGCTCTCGACCCTACCGGGGGCAACGAGAGAATCGTTGCCGCTTATCGAGGGCAGTATCGAGTAGAGGATGCTTTCAAGCAAATGAAGCACCCCGTTTTCGTTTCCTGGAAACCACGGTTCCACTGGACAGATGAGATGATCCGGGTGCATGCGTTCTATTGCGTGCTTGCACTGACAATTTCGTCGCTATTGCAGCGTGAGCTGTTTCGCCAGGGACTCGAAATCAGCATTCCCAAGATGATGGAGAACCTGGCTTCGATAACCGAGGTAGCCATCTCTTATCCCAAGAACCAGGTTTGCGGAAATCCGGTCTGCCTGACCCTTGGAGAGATGACCCGCCTTCAGAAAACGCTCTACCGATTGCTGGGCCTCAAGAAGTACCGCGCCGTGTAGGTCATAGGTTCGCCAACCTCGTAATGGACAATGTTTACTTATGTGCCTCTTCCGGTGTTCGTGTGGCTAGATTCATTGGGTGTTCCGCAAGCATGACGGATAGAGATCCAGTCCTCCGCAGTGGAAGTAAATCGCATCCCGGAAGCGTTGGCGGTTGCGGTATCCGCGGGCCATGGCTTTCACTCGCTGGATCTTCGAGTTCATGCTCTCAGAACCAGCATTGGTCAGACGGTGGGCGAAGTACGTCTTGATGTTGTCCCAGTGACTGACGATCATCCGCGCCACCCGCTTGATCGGCTCCAGGCGACTCCGCATGGCCCAAGACTTCCAGGCCTCGTAGTGGCGCTGTGCGACACCCACGTACCGGTAGTCGTAGATTGCCATGAAGTCTTCCTTCAGCCGCCATGCCCGCGCCGTCTTGAGCGTGCTCATACGAATCGTGTCCAGGAAACTCCGCCACGCCCCCAAGCTGAAACTCGCCGGATTGCGCAGCCAGGTGTGCTTCGTCCCCTTCAAGCGGTCAATCCCCAACTCCATCAGCCCGCGGTGCTCCTGCCGGCGTACTCGATCGACCGCCTCGTTCAGGTGCATCGCCACGTGAAACTTGTCGAAGACGATCTTCGAAGCCGCATCCGGTACCGCCGACATCACCGACCCGATGTAAGGCCCCCACATGTCCATGGCCACCGCCTCGATCGCATCCAGGTGCTCAGGCTTCAGCTCAGACCAGAACCCATCCAGGCTCTCGCGCTTGCGGCCGTCGGCCACGAATAACACCCGCGAACCATCCAGATCCGACACCACCGTCACGTACTCGTGGCCCCGCTGAAAGGCCGTCTCGTCGATCCCCATGTGGACTACCGGCTCCAGCTTTCGACGAGCCAGCCCGCGACGGACCGCCCGCTCCTGGATGCCCGACACCTGATCCCATGTCAGCCCCAGCTGCTTCGCCACCGCCGAGATCGGCGCCTGACGCAGCCAATCGATCACCAGAGCCTCAAACAACGCCGTGAAGCGAGAGCCCGACTCCGCCCAGGGTACCGGCAACTGCTTGACCCCGTGCGTTGGGCAGTTCAGCCGTGGCACCCGCGCGTGCACCAGCGTCCGGTACTGGCACGTATCCAAGTGGCGCCAGATACGCTCCCGGTGATCCTTGATCGGCGCCCGCTGATGGCACTCGGGACACACCCAGTGCTCCTTCGGGGGCAGGCCTACCCAGATGTGAACCTCACCCTGCGCCAACCGCAGATCGACCTTCTCGACTCCCCACGGCGGCGTCAGTCCCAAGATGGCCGCATACAGCTTCTTGTCGTCCATGACCCCTCCCTGCATTCTACCTGCCGGGCAGGGTACCAGGTCTCTCTCAAAACGAATACCCAGTCAAATCAGCCACATGAACACCTGAAGACCCACTTATGTTATGAGATTCTCGGGATTGTAACTAGGAAGCTCACGCTAGGATCCCGAATCCTTCCAGCGCCAGCTCCTCGGCTTCCTCGAAGCGTTTTCTCGCTGCGAGCGTGCGCGCATGCTGGATTAGGGCGTGGGCGAGATCCGGGTGTCCTTCTGGCAGGATGCGCCGGCGGCCCGACAGCGCTTCTGCTCCATACCGCTCGGCCTCCTCAAACCGGCCGAGGCTGCACATCAGCTCCCCAAGGTCACCGGTCGTATCCAGGGTGCTAAGGTGATCTCGGCCGTAGACGCGAGTCTTGCCGGCGAGCGCCTGGCTTAGATGGAGTTCGGCTTCCTCAAACCGCCCCTGCTTCTCAAGTAGCATTCCCAGGTTGCCAAGAGTGGCCAGTGTGCCGGGATGCTCCTCCCCCACAACTTGGCGGTACCCTGCTAGAGACTCACGCCAACATTGCTCGGCCTTATCCAGTTCGTTTTGCTGAAAAAGCAGCCCGCCCACGTTTCCAAGAGCCTGAAGTGTTTGGGGGTGGAGTTGCAGTTGCTGGAACGGCGGGGTTGGCTCTGCCAGCTTTGCTTCTGCAGGCGTTTTCGTCTATAATGAATGCGTATGAGCGCGATTGTGTACGCAAGGAGTTGAGGCCGCTCGCCTTGCACGTGAACCGAGGAGGGCTCAATGAGGAAGACGATCTGCAGATGGGCCGTAGCACTCATTCTCCTGACTTTGAGCGCAGGCATTCTCTGGAGTGCCGGGTCCAACGTGGTGTATGTTGGCGCGCTCGGTGAGCCTCCTACGATTCCGGCTGGGTTTACCGTTGCGGTTCCGGGAGACACCATCATCGTGCGGGATGGGGTCTACACTCTCGAGAACTGGTACTGGACGTCCGCCGACAGCTCGATTCTGCTGATCAGCCTAAATGGGGCTGACGCCTGTACGATCAATGCCGACGGTAAGGCCTATCGTCATATCCTCGTTGACACGTTGGTACAGGGGGCAGCGATAGGAGCGCCAGACGGCGGCTTCACATTCGTGGGTGGTCACCCGAGTTCGTCGGACTCTAGCGGCGGGAGCATCTTTGTCAATCATGGTACTGACTTCGCCGTCGAGGCCTGTGTGTTTTCTGGAAACTACACGGGTATCCGTGGTGGTGGTGGGGCGATTTTCATCGCATCTGGGGATTCCGCTTGGAGCGGGAGCATTATTAGCTGTCAGTTTGTTGAGAACCACGCTGGACATACAAATGCATCTGGCTCTGGTGTGGGATTCTTTGGTGGGGGTGCCATTTGCGCGTCTGCTGGTGATGGAACCTGCGAGATCAGTGGATGCGGATTCGTTAGGAACTACACTACTTGGGAAAGCGAAGACTATTTCTCATGGGGTGGAGCCATATGTTGTGCGTCAACGAGCGAGTACGCGAGCATCAACGAGTGCGTTTTTGATAGCAACTATATTGCGGACGCGCCAACGACTCCCGTCCTGCGGGTGGCCTGTGGTGGGGCTATTGCGACCCCCCGAGGGTTTGGTGGAGAGATAACTGACTGCACGTTCACGAGTAATTCCGCAACCCAGGGTGGCGCAATCTACACATGGAACGGGACAGGTCCTACATTTTCGGAGTTCAGTAGGAACGAGTTCAGGAACAACGTTGCTCATCTGCAAGGAGGTGCTCTGCGCACCGATCATCAGGCTTTTCCGATCGCTGACTGCATCTTTGTAGGCAATTCTTCCGGGCAACTCGGGGGCGCTCTCTACCTTTGGCACACGGCGCACGAGATGGAGAATTGCCTCTTCGTGGGAAACAAGGCCGACAGCGCCGGTGGGGCAATCTGGAGAGACGGTACTGGCTTCTTGTCGGGGGACGAGTGGGAGAATCTAACCTTCGCCTACAATGTTGCCGACAGCGGCGCGGCCCTGGCAGCAGGGAAGACCGGCATAGGGGGCGGTCTGAATACAAGCGTCACAAGTAGCATCTTTGCATTCAACGATGGTCCTGCTTATTCCGTCATGACCGAGGACGAAATCTCGGTGACCTTCGACTGCTGCGATTCCTACGGCAACGTTGGGGGCAGCGGGAACGGGGACCCGGCGATTGGTAATTCGTGTTTCAGCGAGAATCCTGACTTCTGCGGTGCTGGTCTCGACTCGTCGCTTCTCACGCTCGCTCATGTCTCGCCGTGCCTGGAATGGAACCATCCTGATGAGGAGGATTGCGGATTGATCGGTGCCCGCGGGATGGGATGCTGGCTGTTCTCGGCCTCAACCTGGTTGGACGAGAGCAGTCCCACGACGGTTCATGCAGGACTTGATACATTTCGCGTGGGTCTATTCCCTGACTCTGCGATCGGTCTCCTATGTTTTGACGACATCGACATTCCTGACACAACGACAATCGCCACGGCAATTCTCACGGCGACGGCTCATGATGTTGTAGGGGATGCAGAAGTCGACGTTCGAGCCTGCCTTAGGCCTGCCGTTCTCGCCCAAACCACCTACCTTGTGTATCGGACCGGAGCGACTTGGTCGTATGCGGGAGGGGCCGACGAAGGTGAGGACTTCGGATCGACGAGCCTTGGAACGGCTGGTGGGTTCTCGATGTATGCGACCGACACGTTGGCCACGGGTGCCGCATTGTTGTCTTGGGTGGAGGATGTCATTGAGGGGGATGCCGAGAGCATTCTGTTCATTCGTCCATCTGGTTCGGCTACAAGCGGTGTCGTTTTCTATGGTTGCGATGGAAGCTATGGACCCATGCTGTGGGTCTATCCACCAGACTGACAGGAGTGAAAGCCTGGACAATTGCCTGTCTCGAACGTGGTGGCTCTGGAGCCGTGCTGCCCAAGGAGCACGTCGGTGAGCCGTGCCGGCGTTCTTCATGTATAGTGGGGGGAGTGGATTCTCGGTGTACTCCGCTCGATTCGATTCCCCGAAGAAGGGAGACTAGATCATGAAGTGGATCATCTGCGCTCTTGCTGTCATCACCCTCGTCGCCGCGAGTTCGGCATCTGACTTCTGGGGTCTAGGTCCCAGCGAGGACACCGTCATCATCTCTTCCGGAGATGACCCATGTCCCGGCACAGCTTTCTTCCATCATAACGAGGGCTTCGAAGCGGCCTTCTGCTGGGGCTATGGCGGAATCCAGCCCCCCTACTATGGGGCGTTCGGAGAGGCTTTTGATCTCGGAGCTGTCACAATTGAGTGTCTGTCGCTGTGGTTGACGCAGATTGGCGACTACCTCCCCGGCACTCTTCTCGACGCCTACATCTGGGAGGGTGGGGTCACTTCTGAGCCCGGGGGAGTCCTGATGGTCGAGACCGGAGTCGACCCCGGCGGGCCTGCGTTCTGGCCGGAGATTTCTGAACATGATGTCATCATGGGCAGCCCTGTGGTGGGCGAGTTCACGGTTGGTTATTGGGCCGACTTCTCAGGGATATCTTGCAAGTGGTTTGTTGCATCGGATTTGGATGGTCCCCTCGGACATCCGTGGACGAACATTGCCCCCGGAGGAAGTCATCCGGAAGGATGGCAGAACCCGGGCATCGTCTGGGGTGACATGTCGAGCATTGGCCTGGGCGGCTACTACACGGAGGGCGGGACTCCGGTGGAGTCGACTACCTGGGGGGCGCTGAAGGGGCTCTTCGAGTAAGGGGGCCATTGACCAACTGCTTGCTCAGCAGGTACGTCACGATGAGTCGGGGCGCGAAGCTTGTCCGTCCCGAAAACTCGAACGCCAACACGGGGCCCCTGTGCATCCCGAAAACGTCATCTGCGGCGAGCTGGCGTGCTGATTCCCGGAAAGAGCGTGGATTCCAAGCCAGCAGTCGCAC
>CAZNJE010000126.1:0-5628 GCA_964573295.1 uncultured bacterium
CGGTGAGCGCCGAAGGGATGGGTGTGCCCGCGACAGGACTGTCTGCCTTGCAGCGCGCAAGCTCTCGACTCTACCAACCCCTTGATAGACCAGGTATAGTCGAATAATTATTCGACTATGAAACACGACCCCTTCTTCCTGAGCTACGACGCCTGTAAAAAACTGCTTCTGAAGCGTTTAGCAGAGGATGCTCCTGGGCGCATCCAGTTGCTTGCCGGCCCCCGCCAGGTGGGGAAGACGACGCTCCTGCTGGAGCTCCGTGAGCACTTCGGCGAGGAATCAATCTACATGGCCGCCGACTCTCCGGAAGCGGCACTGCCAGGCTTCTGGGAGCGGGTCTTTGGAGAGGCTGAGGAGACGGCGAAGTCACGCGGTCGCGCCATTGTCCTCCTTGATGAAGTGCACATGCTCAGCAAGTGGGGTGAGCACCTCAAGGGCATTACCGATAGATTCCGCCGCCGCAGGATACCGATTCACACGGTTGCAACCGGACCATCGGCACTCAACCTGGCATTCGGTTCTCGGGAGACGCTCGCCGGACGCTTTGAGCGAATCACACTAACCCACTGGTCGGCGAACTCTCTGGCTCAGGTGTTTGGGTTCAACGCAAAGGATGCTGCGAATCTAGTCGTGGGGATGGGATCGTATCCAGGGGCAGTCTCACTCCGGAATGACGTGCGGCGATGGGCGGCCTACGTACGTGACGCAATAGTAGAACCAGCGATTGGACGAGATATCCTCGCCCTCTCATCGATAAGAAAGCCCGCACTCCTCCGCCAGGTGTTTGGTGTTGCGGCGTCCTCACCAGCCCAGATCGTTTCACTCCAGAAGATCCAAGGGCAACTTCAGGACCCTGGGGCATTGGAAACAATCGCTCATCACCTGAGTCTGCTGGAGGAGGCCTTTCTAGTTGCTCCAATCTCGAAGTATGCGAATCGATCTGTTCGTCGCCGCTCGTCTCCTCCGAAACTCGTGACGCTGAACAACGCGATTCTTGCCGTCATGGATCCGCAAGGGATCCCTACACCTGACTTGGATCCCGAACGATTCGGCCTGTGGGTGGAGAACGCATGTTTGGCTTTCGCCTGGAACGTGGGACAACAAGTAGCCTATTGGCGCGAGGAACCTCAGGAGATCGATGGAGTCTTTGAGGGAAGCTGGGGCAAATGGGCCGTTGAGATCAAGACGAAGAAGCTCCGTTTGTCCGACATGCGGGCGGTGCTAGAGTTCACTCGAAGAAACCCGAGCTTTCGGCCACTCATCATCTGTCGTGACGGGGACGAAAGTACGGCACGGCAGGCAGGAGTTCTCGCCGTGGGGTGGCCGACGTTCCTGCAGTCCGGCCCTCCGGATAGATAGGCACCGTGGAATCGCCAGGCACTTAAGAAGGTTCGTAGTCCGTCCCATCCGGGGAGCCAGACATTCAGCAGCGGAAATCCGCCATCTGGTCGGGCCCGCTGATCGCCATTCGTCCAAGCGCGTTGATTTTCAGATCGTTCCAACGTGTTCGTCAGGAGTACGCCTCCGGTGAACCCATGGTGGTGGCGGCACGGCTAGTGCAGAGGAGGGGGTTCTGGCCCTCTTGGCCCACAATGACCTGTTGTATGCCGGAGAGATCACCGAAGCCGGAGGGTAGCCCACGGAGAAGATCGCCTACTGGAACGGTCAAGAATGGTTCCCCATCGAGAACGGTCCCAACGGCAAGGTCACAGCGATTGCAGCTTTCCAGGATGGCGTCTATTTCGGTGGCGAGTTCACGACGGTGGGTGATCAGCAGCCCTCCCGGTACATCGCCCGGAGCCTGGACTTCGCCACGTCTGGGATTCCGCCGGCCGGGGAGAATCCGGTCGTGGCCGGGCTGCGGCTGAGTCCTTCCTGGCCGAATCCCCTTCAAGACCACACCCAGGTGCGATTCACGCTCGCGCAACCCGCGGTAGCGGATGACCCTGCGCAATGCACGCGTCATCCGTACTGTTCGATCAACTCCGGAAGCTGCTCGGCCAGATAGAGGGGCACGTTGATGATCGTGGGCTTCTGCGACTCCGTGATGACCTCGAAAGGCGCCAGGCTCACGATCACTCCGGTGGGCTGGGCGTGCTGGCGCAGGTAGTCCTTGAGGCCACGCAGATGCGTGCCCTTCAGCCTCAGCACGGCCTTGCACTCGACGGGCACCCCATGTCTTCCACTCCGGCACACAAAGTCGATCTCCAGACCGGCCGATGATCGCTTCCAGCCCGCCAGTTCAACGAAACGGTCCGCCCGCTCGATGCGATCGTGACGGCTTCCTCGCCGAACAGGCGGATGAAGTCCTGTTCGTAGTCGGCAATGATCTCGCCGCGGCGCCGGTGGAAGTCCCCCTTTGCCGCCAGGGTGAGCACGACTTCCGGCAAGCCTCCGACCAAGAGGTATTGATCGAGGTGCTCCAGCAAGCGGCGGTGTCGCCCCGGACTCACCACGGTCGCGCCGCCCCGAAGATCGCGCGAGAGAGGTTCCTTCTCGCAAGCAACCAGGAACTCGGTGAACGAGAACGGGCGCACGACGAAGCGCTGGACACGCCCAACGGGAGAACGCACGGACATCGAGGATGCAAATGCTCGCGCTGTGTCTGCTGGCCTGCCCGTCATCAAGTCAGCTTCTTTGGGCCACAGTTACGCAAAACGACTCAACACCTGGGCAGCCCCCGAAATCAGAACACGAGCATCACCGATGGAATGGATCTTCCAGCTTGGACTACGCACAATCTGAATGCCCTGTTTGCAAGGCAGATGACGGAGGAGTTTGCTCCAGCTGGGGGAGGGATCCATCGCAGACAGCTTGACCTCAACCGGAAGCCAGGGGACTCTGTCCCGAACGATCAAGAAGTCGATCTCGTGCTTCTCTTTGCTGCGCACGAAATAGAGCTCAAAATCGCCCTCGCCGGTGTCGGTCCACAGATGACAGCACTTGAGCAAGTGGCAGGCAACCATGTTCTCGAACCGGGCTGACTCGTCCTGGACTGCTCCATAGTCCCACAGGTAGATCTTGCCCTCCCGGCGGAGTGAACGTCGGATCCCCTTGTGATAGGGTTTGATCTCGAAGAGGTAGTAAAGCGCCTTCAAGTACCCAATCCAGCGCTTCACTGTCGGGATGCTAGCTTCCAGATCGCGCCCGACGGATGCGAAACTGAAGAGAGATCCAATGCGTTCGGGCAACAAGGCGTTCAGCATCTCGATCCGACCCAGTTCCGGAAGGCGACTAATGTCCCTCAGGTCTTCGCGAACGATCAACTGCTCATGATTGCGCCGCCAAAGGCGAGCTCTCCGGACATCCTGTCTCAGTAGAGGTTCCGGGAATGGCCCGTACGCCATGAGTGCGGCGAGGTTGCCCTCCCGGCTCTTGTTCCGCCGTATCGCGCGGGTGAATAGGTTCGCAACAGCATCATCAGGGTTCAGGATCTTCTGCGTTTCCATCTCCCGAAGCGAAAAGGGGTGAAGCCGAAAGCTGAGATGCCGACCGAGTAGACTGTCGCTGCCCTTCATATAGATGTCGAGCCGCGCGCTTCCGGTCACAAGTATGTCACACGGGTGCTGGCGCGTGTCGAAGATGCCCTTGAGATCACGCTTCCACCGCCTGTTCTTGTGGATTTCGTCCAGTACAATGAGCGGTGTGGTCTTGCTCTTCGAGGTCGGGAGAATTGCCGAGGGATCTTGAGCCCACAGCCGGCGGAATTTCAGCTCGTCCCAGTTGTGGTACTCTCCCGCCTTCCGATCGCGAAGTATCCTCTTGGCCAGCGTTGTCTTGCCACACTGCCTCGGTCCGGACACAAAGGCGATCTTATGATCGGAGAAGGCGAGTTCTCCGATGAACGGGGTAAGGGATCTTCTCCGCATGCCGACCATAGTAACGAAAGGCGTTAGAATGGTCAATATTCGCCTATGGAGGCCAAATGAATGCCTGCCGTTTAGGCTCGCACACCCTTCGCGCGGTGCCACCGCAAGGGCTTGCTTTGCTCACGGCCGAGCAGCCCCTTGGCCTCCAGGTCGAGCTGCACCGTCTTCGACCACCACATGGCTTTGGCGCCGTCGACGTTCGTCGTCCGGCCGGGGCGATTCACCGTTTCGACCGGGACCGGCGATGATCCAAGACGGTTTGGGGGCCTTGTGTGGTAGGTTGCCTGGACAGGACGGAGGAGTCCCATGATTCGCATCCCTGGAAAGATCATGATCTGTGGTGAGTATGCCGTGCTCCGCGGCGGATGGGCCTTGCTCTGCCCCGTGCCGCGGTACCTCTACGTGGAAGAGAGACGTCCGCAGGAAGTGCCCGTTCATCCGCGCCCGGCGCCGAAGTGCGATGTCGATGAGCCCACGCCGGCGCTGCCGCCGGAGGACGGGGACGGCGGTGGGGGTGCCAGCGCACGTGCCAGCGGACACTCCAACGGGCGTACCAGTCGCAGTTCCAGCGGCAGTTCCAGCCAGACGACAGACGCGATGGCCAACGGGCTCTCCGGTGATCGTTTCCCGGTGATCGACGCGGCGCTGCGAGAGCCGGTGCCCGAGCTGGCCGAGTTCGAGCTCGAGCACGGGCTACCCGATCCGTGCATCGACCGGCGGGAGTTGCGGGCACTCGATGGCGAGGACCGTGATCTGAAGCTTGGGCTGGGTTCGTCAGCCGCCGAGTGTGTTGGCGTGATTGCGCTTCGCTACCAGCGAGCCGGGCGGCGCTGGCAGTCGCGCCGCCGCGAGGTGATGGCGTATGCCCTCGCCGCCCACGAGCGGGCCCAGGGCGGACGAGGGAGTGGCGCGGATGTGGCGGTGTGCGCCATGGAGGAGCCGATTACGTTCCGGCGCGCCGGCGAAGGCATCGAGGTCGAGCCCTGGCGCCCGGCCGTGCCCATGACGCTGGTGTGGACCGAGCGGAGCGCCGACACGCGCGGGCGAGTCGCGAAGTTCGAGAGTTACCTGGACTCTGGTGGAGAAGCGGCTGGCGGCCTGCTCGCCGATGCGATCGCCACCGGCAACCGTTTGGCCGAGACGCTGCGCAGCGTGCCCGGCGCCGGCGGCTGGAAGGACTGTCTCGACGAGTACCTCGAGCGGATCGGGGCGCTCATGGCCGCTGCCGGGATCGACTACCTGCCGCCCGGCTACGAGCGGATGGCCGCCTGGGCCCGCGGCCAGGGACTTCGGGTCAAGCCCACCGGCGCCGGAGGTGGGGACATGCTCCTGCTGCTCGGTGAGGTTCCGCCGCAGGTCATGGCGAGTTGTCCGCTACGCAGCCCCGTGGTGATTCCGCTGAGTTGAACCCGGGTGCGAGCTGGGTTGTGGGTCCCAGAAACGTCATCTGTGCGCTACGAACGCGAGTTGCCATCAATGAAGCGGTCTCTTCCGCGATCACTACGATCGCCAGTCTTTGCCCTGGCGGCGTAGGAAGAGTGTCCAGAGGGATTGGGTGGTTGGGTGGTGTGGCGCGGCGCGCTGTCCCACGGGAACGCCTCCACGATCTATTGAGCAGTCCACTCGGCCGTGGGGTTTGTGGTCACATTGAAATGGAGAATCCGGCGGCGCTCATGGGCGAGGATCAGGAAGACGAAGAGGACAACTTTGTAGTCGATTGGGCGTTCACGACGTCTCGTACCCAACTCATCACGACTCG
>CAZNJE010000127.1:0-5531 GCA_964573295.1 uncultured bacterium
CCACTTTTCAAGTTCTAATTGCTCGAATCACCCCGTTTTCATGCAACTGCAGGGACTACAGACCGTCGCCGGGCTATTGGGACGAATACGTGGCGGCTGCCGGCTTGGTCTTCGACGCCGACACATCATCGAACTACAATTGCGGCATCGTGTTTTCTGAGGGCCTGATCGATTCGATCGAGGCGTCCTCTTTCACCATGGACATAAGTCGGCTCTATACGGTGATGCCTGGGACGTCCCAATACTGTTTGGAATCAGGCCGAGACGAAGACTGCTATGAGAGCCTGCGTGACTTCATGTCGGGGTTCAGCTCGCAAGCGCTAAGTTCAGACAACGTGCAGACGATGCTCAGAGATGGTCCTCACCTTCTCTTTCACTTCGAGCACTCGAATCGAGACGTGCTAGGTGGAGTAGCAGGACGGATTGAAGACGATGTGACGTGCTTAGGGGATGCCTCGTTTGCAGAGCAATGCCTTAGCGATCTGCAAGCGTGCAATGCCGTCAAGGATCACTACACGAGTGATATGGCGGATCATCTCGACAATGGACCCGACCTGCCGATCATCTTCAGTAGCGGTTGCGACACGAACTGGTATGATCTGGATTCGATCAGCGAGCGCTTCATTCGGGCGCCATCAGGGGGCGCGATTGCCTACATTGGAGGAGAGCATTCGGTGCGGTTGGAAGGGCGCTACCTTCCAGCCAGGCTATTCCATCGGATGTTCATCCAAGAGGACCGGCACCTCGGTGTTGCGCTGCGCAACGCGGTCAATGAGCGGGGAAGGCCCGCGACGCCCGGCATTCTGTTCCCCCTTCTCGGAGACCCTGAGCTCCCGTTGTCTTGGGCGGCACCACGCCCCCTCTCGCTTGCGAAGTCACCGGCTTCATTGTCCTATATTGGGCCGAATACGATTACGATTACCGTCACTGACTCGGTCTCCTCGAGCGCGGTCGAAGGCGCGCGAGTCTGTCTGAAGCAGGGTCAGAACGACTACGCGATCGGGTGGACGAACGCTTCAGGCGAGGCTGAGTTCGAAGCGTTTTCTCCGACCAATAGCGACACCACCTGGATCGTGGCGACGGCCACGGGCTACTATCCGAAGCGCGATTTCCTCACGGTCCCCTCGGGTCGAACCTGGTATTACGTGGCCTACGACGGGCACACCCGGGATGACGACGTCACGGGCGGTGATGGCGATGACGTGCTCGAAGCAGGCGAGACGGTAGAGCTGAGCATCACGGCCAAGAACGAGAGTCCAGCCGGATTGAGTGATCGCCGGGATGTGTGGGCCAAGCTATGGGCCACCGCCCCGATCACGTGCGAGCTCGAGATGACCGGAGCCGGTGATGAGGACTACGAGCCTGAAGACATCTACATCGGGAAGAAGGGCGCCCACCCACATCCCTCGGTCGAATCCGGCGGCCTCACCGCGCCTGGATGGGGGAACGAGTTCAGGATCCCAGGCAACTGGGAGGGGATTCGGACCGAGGAACCGTATCAGGGCGGCGGAATCCCCTCGGAGAGCATGATCTATCTATGGCGTGCGACCGATGGAAGTTACAAGATCCGGACGTACTGTCACGCTGGGGATGACAGCACGTTCACCGGTACCTTCACAACGGAGGGCGGCTTCAGCAACGTCTCGAAGACGGGCGAAAGCGCCGACAGCCTCTTCTTCGACGCGGGCACAGACCCGAATACGCTAGGCTTCAAGTTCGTGGGCGATGCCACGGATGACTACCTGAGTTTCGATGCCGATGCCCCGGACTGGATCGATATCAGTCCCGACAGCAGCTATATCGGGACCCTGGCCAGTGGGAGTACGGCGTCAGTGGATTTCACCGTCGCACTCGGCGAGGAGATCCCGGACGAGAATGAACTTGTCTTCACACTGGCGGTGAGGGATACGACGAATTCATGGTGGGCAAGTGACTTCTCGGAGACTTGTCGTGCGCCGCTGGTTCGTCAGGTCTTCCAACGGACACAATGTGTGGAGTCCGGCATCTACGACTCTCTTTATGTCTGGCCCACAGTTCTAAACGTTGGGCAAGCAGAGGCTGACTCAGTGTTGATGATCATACGCGAGTCAAGTGGGCTGATCTGGAGGGATGTCGACACGCTCAGGATCGGAGGCTTGGAGCCGGGCGGGGAAGCCGAGGCTGACAGTCCCTTCAAGTTCTTCACGCAAAGCAATGACACAACAGTCTTCTATGCGAATGATATTCTCGAAATCGAAGTGCGTGCGTTCGTGCCGAATGGCGAATACGTCACCTGGAGCCGCGACCGCATGGACATCAGCCCGCCGGGGGCCGTGCGCGATCTGCTGCTCGATGAGGCTGGCGATGGAGCGAAGCTCCGGTGGACGGAACCCAGCACAGATGCCGCGGACCTGGAAGGCTATCACGCCTACCGGTATTTGCCGAGTGACTCGGCGAGGCTGACCGGTGCGCCTTCAGTAGGATCGTCACGCTATGACGTAACGGGGCTGGACACCTTTGATGCCGGCAATGACTACATCGGCTACCGCTTCGCGGTCACGCCCGTGGATTCCTCCGGCAACGAGGGGCCCGAGATGGTGACCGGGGTGGGCCATCTTTGGATCCCTGAGCACAGCCATTGGCCAAAGTTCGTGGACTCCCGGTCCCAGTGCGCGCCGGTGGCCTGTGACGTAACCGGGGATGGGAAACTGGAGATCTTCGCGGCCGGCAAGGCGATCTATGCTTGGAAAGCTAGCGGTGATCCGCTGATCGAGGGCAACGACGATGGTCTCTTCTACGACCCGGTTGAAGACGCGGACGCCAGTGCTGACTTCGATGACGAGAACTGCCTCTTTGTTGGTGATCTGGCCGTCGGTGACCTTGATGGGGACAACAACTATGAAGTCGTCGGAAACCTGGCTCCCTACGGCATCTACGTCATCGAGTACGATCACAGTCCGACTCCCACGGTCACCAAGGAGTGGTTCCGCGAAGCCGAGGATGCCTGGCACTGCGCGCCCAGCTTGGCCGACCTAGACTCAAGCGGCACGTCAGAGGTGATCCTCAGCGGGGGAGACAAACCGCGGCTCTACGTCTGGGAATGCGACGGCCGCACCTTCCAGCGCACGATCGATTCGTTGGGAGTCTATGGCAGCGTCGCCTCTGGCGCGAAGTACAACTTTGGGCATGTGGCCGTGGGGGAATTCGACCCGAGAAGCGATGGACTGGAGATCATCCAGAGTCTGGGTGATGTGGACAGCGGAGGTAACTGTGCACCGAGCGTAACCTGCTGGTCGATGGCCGACAGCACGGGATCGCAGCTGTGGACCACCGCGATTGGGGGGGCTTACTACCTGACGCTCTCGACGCCCGTGATCGGCGACATCGATGCATCGGATGAAGCGCTTGAGATTGTAGTCTCCCGTCAGGCCCATGATGATGCGGCCTATCAGAAGGGCGGCTTGTGGATGCTCAATGATGCTGGCGGGATTGTCCAGTATGTCGAGCACGATGACCTGTTCTTGCGCGTGGAGCCGCCGCCGGTACCGGCCCTGGGGGAGTTGGGTGACGGCGATGACGCACTGGAGGTTTTCCTGGCCGATGGTCGCGAGGGCGACAACGACGGTGACTGGTCGGCCCTTCTGCCCTTGTACCTGTGGGAGCCGGATAGCTCGGCGGCGGTGGACACGACGACGGTCAGTGACCGTCTCCCCATCCCCGGGCGCAAGCACCAACACAGCATTGGCCAGTATCAGCCAGTGATCGCCGACCTGGATGGAGACGACAGCCTTGAGGTAGTCGTCTCGAACAACTCGGGCTACCTGGGCTGTTTCGGCATGACCAGCGGCGACACCCTCAAGGCGGAGGCTGGTTGGCCGCAGCGATTCGGAGATATTCCTCTAACTCCCTTGGTAGCGGATGTTAACGCCGACGGCGACCTGGACCTGGTAGTGGTCGACCGGTCGGGGACGGTTCATCTGCTCAAGCTTCCCGGCGAAGCAGCCGGTGCGAGCTTGCCCTGGCCGCAGTTCGGCCACGACGCCGGCAACACCTCGAACTACCACGGTCTGAGCCGGGGGAGAGGCAACCCCGCAACAGGGGACGAGCCCGGGCTGGTCGCCGATCGACTGCTAATGGTCGGGCCGACACTTCTGCAAGAACAGGTTGGGATAAGGTTTAGCCTGCCGAGGGCGGAGGAGGTGGATCTGCGTGTCCTTGATCTTCAAGGCCGCGTGGTCTGCACGCTGCTTTCCGGGTTGCAGCCAGCCGGCGAACATACAGTCCACTGGGATGGTCGCAGTCAATCGGGCGCGCGGTTGACCAACGGCGTCTACTTCATCCGCTTGGTGCGCCCTGACCGGATGGAGACGCGCCGGGTTGCTGTGATACACTGATGTCACGCTTCCATATTACCTTTGAACACGGACACGGGGGAGGCGATCATGAATCTCCATACTTCGACAATCAGCCACGCGCTCAACGCGCTTCTGCTTGCTATGGTCTTGATGCTGGGGGCAAACGCAACCGCGAAGGCGGATGACCCTTCTTGGTGGCCGGGGTTCTATGGGCCCTTGGATGACGGTGCGGGTCTCTGCAGTCTCATGTACCAGAACAAGCTTGTTGTTGGCGGTACCTTCAATGGGCTTGGGGGATTTCAAACTCCCTACCTGGCGATGCACGATGGCCAACGTTGGCGATCGCTCGACGGTGCGTTCAATGATCGCGTATGTGCACTCATTGAGCACGACGGTGTACTCTTTGCTACTGGCGCCTTCACGCATGTCAATGACGTCGAGGTGAACGGTGTCGCTGCCTATGTGAATCAGCAATGGTCGTCCCTCGGCGAGGGAATCGACGGTACAGGACTCTGTCTTGAGGTCCATGATGGTGACCTCATCGTTGGGGGATACTTCACGTCGGCGGGAGGTCAGGCTGCAGAGAATATTGCCAAGTGGAATGGCACCAGCTGGAGCGAGGTTGCCGGTGGGTTGAACTCAATCGTTCGGGCTCTGAAGCGCTGGGATGGTGACCTATACGTTGGTGGCGAATTTGTCGGAGCAGGACCGGAAGAGGTGGACTACCTGGCTGCACTGGACGGTGATCATTGGGTGGCGGTCGGAACGGGCGTAGATGGTGTCGTCGGTGCCCTTGGTGAGTATGGGGGACTACTGATCATCGGCGGCGAGTTCACCATGGCTGGGGGGCAGCAGATTCTGCACATCGCATCCTGGGATGGCTCAGCGTGGTCCAGCCTGGGCGGAGGAATCAACGGAGGACCAGGCTACGTTCGAGTGAAAGATCTTGCCGAGTGGGATGGTCTCTTGGTCGCAGTGGGACAGTTTCAGGAGGCCGGCGGAGAGGACGCGGACAATGTGGCCTTCTGGGACGGACAACACTGGGGTACATTCGAATACGGGTGTGCAGGGCCACTAAGCACGGCGATTGCGTGCGAGGGTTCCTTGGTTGTAGGCGGCGACATCAACTACATTGGTGGAGCTCCCTGCCACTGCTTTGCCCGCTGGACCGGCGAACGCTGGGAGACTTTCGGTCAG
>CAZNJE010000128.1:0-5441 GCA_964573295.1 uncultured bacterium
TCTTTCCGGGAATCAGCACGCCAGCTCGACGCAGATGACGTTTTCGGGATGCACAAGATGTCTGGCTCCCCGGACGTGCCGGTATACGAACCACTCTCAGTCTTCCAGGCCCGATGTTAGTTATGTATCTTCCTTGCTTCCAAGGACTTCACCTGTCTCACGTCTCCTACAGAATTACGCGCTCCCCCTACAGCTGTCGTCGCATCAACCTGAGAAATCAACATGAGGCCTTCGGCGCTGGTTACTTGAAGAGATCCTTAATCGATCCCCATGTAGGGCTTTCTGCCGGGACCGGATCGCCATAGTAGAAGCCTAGACCCATAGCCATGGTCGTACCCCAAACGTACGATGGATCAATCCAGCCCGTGCCGTAGCCCGAGCCGGGGCTCACGCATGTCCAGGGATGGCCACCAGGACCATCGAGGTCGGCGGCGCAGAACCAGCCGAACACCATGCCAGGCCAGTTGCCCCAGTACCCAATGGTGAACTCATCGCCGGTGACAGTGTAGTCAGGAATATCGGCATCATGCTGGCTGACATCCGGCCAGTTAGCCGGGATGCCAGGATCGAAGCCGACCATGACCGTGAGGACCTCCCCCGGCTCATCGGTGACGCCCCCCTCCCAGATGTAGCAGTCACAGGTCTGACCGATGTAGTAACCAATACCCGATAGCCAGAGAGCGATGCACTGAACGTTGGTGCCGGCATCCATCGAGAAGCCTTCCCCGAAGGCGCCATAGTACGGAGGCTCGACGCCGCCATACCGCCAACCATAGGCACCTTCGAAGGTCATATCATGGTTGTATGCAAGGGTCCCCGTGCACTCATCGAGGCCACTCGAAACAACCTCACCAGGCTCTGAGGTTGGTCCCAACATCTGGAAGTCCGACGCGTTGGCAGCGACCACCATGGCGAAGAACCCCAATACTAATGTGGGTCTTTGCATCGTCTTCCCCCTTCACTGCAAGGCTCACTTGGGTTAGATGATGGCAGGGCAGAAGCCCACGTTAAGGGGCTGCCCCACCGGCAACTATGCAGGGATGTCAACCGGACCCGTCGTTGCAGGAGACGGCTGAGCTGGGAATGGAATCTCTCAATACACGATCCAATGTCGTACCAAAGAGCCAGCCAATTTGGGCCAGAAGCGAAGCCCCGTGGAGCAAGGATCATAGCACCAGGCGCACACATGGTCCGTTTCATGATCTTGTGCCCTTTCTAAGAGAAGCTATATCGAGCGAGGTGCGGTCGGGACTCCACCACCCTATGCGCCAAAGAATGCCAGTACTATCCAGCGGCATGGCGCTAGGCTGCATGGCTCAAGGGCACCACCTCCTAGACGCGCAGATCCTCATGCGTTCAGTCCTGCTCGTACGGTGAGAGAATCTTCAGAACAGGGCCGACGCTTCCCTCGCAGCCATAGAACACGACGCCGCTTGTCGCCGAGCTAGATGGTCGAATGAATAGAATGCTTTCGACATTCCCCTCAATGACACCCTCCACCCAAGACAACAATGCATCACCTGTGCCTCCCGAATATTCGAACGCCCACATGGATAGACAGTTGGAGGATCGCGTTTACGCGGCGTGTCCGCCGTCAGAATCCGCTTGCCAACCCCATCCCCGGTTCGAGATCGTCTCACCCACGTGACTCTAATCGTCGTTCACCCGTAAGATGAGTATACCATGACCTGGCTCGCTTCTCTATTGGACCTGTTGGCTGCGGTCTTTCGCTCCCGGGCAGATCTGCAGCTTGAGAACCTCGCCTTGCGACATCAACTTGCCGTGTTGCGTCGCGGATCGAAGCGACCACAGCTTCGTCAAACTGATCGACTCCTCTGGGCCTGGCTCTCCCGAGTCTGGTCCGGCTGGCGCGAAGCCATCGTCATCGTCCAACCCCAGACCGTCATTGCATGGCGCAGACGGAAGTTCCGCGAATACTGGACGAAGCTGTCGCGCTCCGGTAGGCCTGGGCGGCCTGCGATTCCAAAGAAGATTCGCGATCTCATCCGGCACATGTCTCTTGCCAATCCCCTTTGGGGTGCACCTCACATTGTCGGCGAGTTGAGCAAGATCGGGATCAAACTGCCTAAGTCCACCGTCGCCAAGTACATGGTGCGTCATCGGAAGCCACCGTCTCAGACCTGGAAGAGCTTTCTGAAGAATCACATTGCCGACATCGTGGCAGTGGACTTCTTCATCGTGCCGACCGTGCGCAACCAGGTTCTCTTCGTCTTTCTCATCCTGGCGCATCATCGTCGGCGCGTCATCCACTTCGCGATCACGACGAATCCAACAGCCGAGTGGACTGCCCAACAGGTCGTCAACGCCTTTCCCTGGGATACCGCGCCGCGATATTTGCTACGAGATCGTGATGGGATCTATGGTTCGTACTTTCAGCGTCGCGTCAAGAACATGGGCATCGCGCAGGTGGTCAGCGCTCCGCGAAGTCCTTGGCAGAATCCGTTCGTCGAACGGCTGATCGGAAGTGTCCGGCGAGAGTGTTTGGACCATGTGATCGTGATGAACGAGCGGCACCTGCGGAGGATCCTGACGAGCTACTTCGACTACTATCACCGCTGGCGAACGCACCAATCGCTGGAGATGGATTGCCCGGAAAGCCGCCCCGTTCAGTCAGTGGGAGAAGGACGCATCGTCGAGACGCCTGACCTCGGCGGACTGCATCATCATTACCAGCGCGTTGCGGCCTGAACTGATCCGACATTTGCTCGCCTACGTCAATGGGACAGGTACGCCCGTAGCCTTCGCATCAAGCGGCAGGCCCGCCTGATCCCCAACGTGAACTCGAAACCTGGCCCTTCCTGCGTTATCGCATGCCCCAAAATGGCGGCTGATCATCGAGGGAACCGCGCTCATTTGCCGCGGATGACATTTTCGGGACCCACAGCCCCAGTAGCCTGGCTACCGGGGCGTATGTCAACCGCTCGCGGGGTGTCCGCGGGCAGAGGAGATGTCTGGCTCCCCGGACGACACCGTTTACCAACCACTCTCGGTTCTTCTGGGATGCCTCTGGGACACAAGCCTCACTCAAACAGGCCCTTAATGGCGCCCCAAGTCAGGGAACTCGCTGGAGCACCACCCTCGGTGTAGTAACCACCCAAAGCCCAGCTCTGAACGCTACCGAGCACGTAGTCTGGATGCTGCCATCCAGACGGGAACCCAGAGCCAGGTGCAACGCAAGTCCACGGGTGTCCCTCCGGGCCATTGGTGTCAGCTGCCAGGTAGTATTCGCAGAGCGTCCCAGAGAAATCCGCCCAGTACCCGACTGTTATGTCTCCCTCAACAACGAAGCCAACGGGAACATCCAGTTCAGTAACGACCGGCCATGCCCCTGGAATGCCCGGATCCACGCCCGGAAGAACATAGATCACGTTTTGGGGTTCCGATGTCACGCCGCCCTCCCAGATGTACGCGTCCAGACCAACTGTGGGGTCTTCCGTGGCTATCCGCGTGAGCCATATAGTGAGACACTCGATTGTGACAGCTCCCAGCGCGCAACCCTCGCCAAAGGCCCCATAATAGGGCGGAGCGACTCCTCCATACTGCCAGCCAAAGGCAGCCTCGAAGCTATTGTCATGATTCGAGAAGGCCGTACCCTCACAGCGACTCTCAGTGTCTCCAACAAGTATAGTCTCATCACTCGGTCCGAGTGTGGCGAAGTCGGAAGCCCAGGCGGAGACGACGATTCCGACACAGAAAAGCGCTCCAAAGATCAATCTCATTACACTTCCCTCCTTGTTGCATTTCTGCAGCATCCTTCTGTCGCGCATTTGACTCTGCGCGGCTGACTTCGCCTCATTGCCTACTCTTCATCGTACGTCGATAGGACCCGCAATGTGGGGCCATTGCTCCCTTCGCAACCATAGAGCACCACCCACCCAGAACCCGCAGGTCGCACGAAGATATACCCCGTCTCCAGAGGTGTTTCTCCCACCACCACGTCTTGCACCCATGTGCCAAGAGCTGCACTTCTGGCCAAGGAGTGACTGCCGAATCTCGTTGATCCGCTTCCTGTCCCAAGGCTGTTCGCACCGTAGTCGATGCCCGACGCGGCCCCTCCTTCGAACGCCCAACTCGATCCCAGTCTGTAAATCAAGTACGTGGCCTGACCGATACTCGCCGATCTCAAACACTCGCGCAAATCAACTTCTAGGTCGCCGTCCGAGTCGTACACCTCCGCTAGCAGTTCAGCGGAATACACCGCTGCGGTATCTGGCAAGTCCACGCCTTCGAACTCGATAAGAACGATTGCCGAATCCGGGAACAATCCAACTCTCACTGTGTCCAATCCCGCATGCGTCGTCGCGTACTGACTTTCGTCTAGCCAGGTTGCATAGCATTCATCAAACGTAGCTGCACATAGCAACCTAGCCCGTGAGCACCAATCAGGCCACAGGCCTTTCCGTCTGGATGGTTCCCGCTCAAGCAAGGCGATTCGTCCGAAAGTGTGAAGACGCCCGAATCTGCGTCAGCCCGGCAGAAATCGGGATCAGCACTAAAGCACGAGTCCCCCAAGGCGGGTGCACCATTCCCACTTCCACCGGTGTTGCCATACGAGTCGCAGCAGTCAAATGTCACCGAAATCGTGCTATCCGTGAGTACTGAGAAGGCAGGTCCGTCATTGAACGCGAAGATGCAGTTGGAAACATCTGTGGTGATATCCAGTTGGTAAGTGAGGCCGGCGGCGATGGCGGCACCGCTATCTGCTTCGTTGAATGCAAACGTCAACTCGGTCCAATGATCTGCGGACACAGACGTCCCATCCCTCCAAATGGCCCCTCTTGCTTCATCGGCCACGTTGCCCACAAACAGGCACTGTGACATCTCGTGCGATGTGTCCCAAAGGTAGAGCGCCCCTCCCCGTTCGCCGGAGGAATTGCCCAGAAACTCGCATTCCTCAATGGGAAACGCTCCATGGTCCGTGCGAAGTGCTCCTCCCTGTAGGTATGCCACATTGCCCTTAAACACATTCCCCCTGAATTCAGAGGGATTAGAGCCGGATGGCTTCCACAGGAAGATAGCTCCACCATAGGTTGCTTCGTTGCCGTCGAACACACAGTCGGTGATCTCCCCAGCGTACTCGCCTTGGATTCCAATTCCGCCGCCTCCAGGTGGGTGGTCAACAATCGATGTTGGCGCGCCTGCAATGTAATTGCCATTGAAATCGCAATCACTAATCACCGTGTTTGCGCTTGAGGTATGATAGAATACAGCTCCTCCCCATGTGTAGTAGTCGTCGTTCTCCCAAGTGCTATAGTTCTCAACACACTGGGAACCAGTTATTGCGAACGTACCCAATCCAGATGCAACGCAGATGGCCCCTCCACCTAAATGCCCAACGCCTGTACCAGTGCTATTGGCCTGCCCGGCGTGATTCTCCACGAACTGGCAGTCCTTCACACTGCCATTCCATGGCCTTCCGC
>CAZNJE010000129.1:0-3163 GCA_964573295.1 uncultured bacterium
AAAAGAACTCGAGAATTGCGTGTCATTCTCAAGTCCTATCTGCTGGGCGTGAGGGTCAGTGCGCTGCTTCTCCGCTTGCGTCCCTTCCATGCTCTCGATCGCTTGATCGCCTGGCACCCCGCGGCCGCCTCCCCCATCGCCTATCACGACACGTTCAGCGCCGTCGGCTATGTCGCCAACACCGGCGGCCAGCCGGTGGGCCTCTACTTGGCGCTGGGGGGATCGCATGATCGACGAAGCCGCGAGCACCCGCATCTACCCAACCCGCCGGAGCATCTAAGGATAGAGGCCGGCGAGCGACTTGTCCGGGACGCTCCTCTGGAACAGGACTACAGCAGCATCGATGGATCCTACGTCGATCATCTTGATTCAACGGCCGTTCTGCTCGGCTACACTTCAGATACGACTGAGTGGTTTGCAGGATGTTTGCAACGGGGCCGGATCTCTCGGCGATGCTGGGCGACCGGGCTCCTAACTTCTTGCCATTCTTTGTCGAGGGAGGGACTCGAACCCTCACGGACCCAGAGGGTCCAGCGAATCTCCAGTCCGCTGCGTTGGTGCATCACGCGCAGGAAAGCAGTGCCTGTCACCGGGGACAAGCCCACTGCTGCTTTCCTCTTGTTCAATGAGCAGGGGGTGGGCCTTGGCCCACCCCCTGCATCCCTAGCTGCCTTCAGAGTCAATGGCCGGTAAACGCAATTACCACCGAATCAGTTTCTTGACGATCTGTTCGTCGTTGGCCCTTAGAACTGCAAAGAACACCGAACGACCCACTCGATGCCCGGAGCTACTTGTACCATCCCAGACAGCCGTATGACGACCCGCCGGGAGGTTCTGCTGAACCAGGCGGCAAATGCGCCGACCGGTCACATCACAGATGTCCAAGGTCACCCAGCACTCATTTGGTAGGGCGTATACTAGCTGCACCTCGGAGTTCGCCCTCGGCTGCGGCAGCGCCAGCATGCTCACCTCTGTCGGGACCAGCGGAAGCTCGGGCGCATCGGACATCTGCTCAATCACACAAACGTAGTTGATCGCACCATTCATATTCGTCGAACCACGGTTCACCAGGAAGTCAACTTCTTCGCCCGCTTCATCCCATTCGCAGTAGCCGCCACCATAGTAGTCGTATGCCAGCTGGAATGCACCAAAGGCCGTCCAATCCCATGCCAACGACTCGCTATGAACGACCACGCCAGTGGTGGCATCGTAGAGTTCCAGTGCCGCAGTGTACCCGTCAAGATTGGTCACCAGCGCGTTGTACTCGTGTCCCAGCAGCAGATCCACTCTGTCGCCATACTCACCCGGCGACGAAATGCTGAACTCAGGAGCGTCCTCTTGGTCGTAGTGGAGATTCAGCCGAAGCTGCGCAAACTCCTCCGGCACAACCGATCGCGGACCAACCACCGAACTGTGTCCGAGCCCACCCCACTGGTAGCTGTCGATTCTGAATCCAACTGCAAGCGCTTCACCAGGTTCCACATGCCAGATGAGCGTGTCCGGCAACTGGAAGTAGTGGGTTTCGCTTCCATCGGCATTCACGTGTGTCAGGATGCCAGGGTCTTCTTCAAACTCGTAGCAGAACGGATCACTGTTGTAGGCTAGGTAGTTCTGCGCGGACACGTCCTCCTCGAGGTTTTCATAGGTTCGGGCGCCTGGCTCGAAGGTGAAGCCCTCCCTGCTTGGCGTTACAGTATAGTCACCCGTCGGAAGGCCTCCCAACTGGTAAGCCCCATCGGCACCGGTCACTGTGGAATATCCCCCCGTCGCAGTCAGTTCTACGTCTTGTATCGGGGCACCCCATCGGTCGTGCACGTAACCAGCAATGGCGTGGACATCCTCAGGAGCAGGGATGCACAGGTGAGTAATGTCCCCTTCCATACTCGTCGCTCCCCTGTCAACCAGGAAGGCAACTTCTTCGCCCGCTTCATCCCATTCGCAGTAGCCGCCACCATAGTAATCGTAGGCCAGCTGGAACCCGTCGAACGCCGGCCAGCCCCACGGAACCTCGTCCGTGTGGACTACCATCCCCGTCGTCGCATCGTAGAGCTCCAGCACCGCCGTGTCGCCCGAACGGGTCACCCGCACCTCGTACTCATGCCCCACCTCCACGTCGGTCCGGGCACCGTTGGTCCCGGGGGAGGAGATGCTCAACTCGGGCTTGTCCGACTGGTCGTAATGGACGTTGACCCGCAGCTGCGGGAAGTTCTCCGGATCGCACATACGTGGTCCAAGGACAGTGCTGTGCCCCAGACCGCCCCAGATGTAGTCGTTGATCCGGAACCCGAACCTGAAACACTCTCCTTCCTCGACGTTCACCTGGCCGTCAAAGCACACGTAGTGACTTTCGCTGGCATCCGCACCCGAGTAGGTGAAAATGTGGGGATCCTCCACGAAGCACATGCATAGATAGTCATAACAGTGCGCGACGAAGTCCGCGTGCAGCATGTCTTCGTTCAGATTCTCGAATGAGTACGTCTCTGGGATGAACGAGCAACCGTCCTTGCTCGGCGCGATGGTGTAGGCTTGCCCGCCCAGAAGGGTGGCAAACTCGTAATAGCCCGCACTGTCTGTTAGCGCGGTTGCACCCCCAGTCGCTGTGAGCAGGACGTCTGGTTCAGGATCTCCACAGACATCATGGATGAGACCAGCGATCATGAAGTATTGCACGAATTCCGTTCTGAGGCACACGTAGTCCACCGAGCCTTCCATCACCGTCGACCCACGATCGACCAGGAAGTCGACCTCCGCGTTCGGTTCATCCCACGTGCAGTAGCCACCGCCGTAGTAGTCGTAGGCCAGCTGGAACCCATCGAACGCCGGCCAATCCCACGGAACCTCGTCCGTGTGGACCACCGCTCCTGCTGTCGCGTCGTAGAGCTCCAGCACCGCCGTGTCGCCCGAACGGGTCACCAGCGCCTCGTAGTCGTGGTCCACCACAACGTCGGTCCGGACACCGTTGGTCCCCGGCGAGGAGATGCTCAACTCGGGCGTGTCCGACTGGTCGTAATGGACGTTGACCCGCAGCTGAGGGAAGTTCTCCGGCACCATCGTCCGCGGCCCCAGCACCGTGCTGTGGCCCAGGCCGCCCCAGATGTAGTCGTTGATCCGGAACCCGATCGCGAAGGAGTCGCCCTCCTCCATCTGCACCTGGCCACCCAGA
>CAZNJE010000129.1:3263-5200 GCA_964573295.1 uncultured bacterium
TCCACGTCGGCCACCGGATCGCCCCAGCGGTCGCGGACCATGCCCGCGATCGTGTGTTGCGAAGCAGGGTTGAGGCCGCGAAGATCTCTTGGCAATGTGCTACCGCTACGGCCGCCAAACGTGACAAACTGTCCTGTGTCTGCAGTGCGGTAGATGCAGACGCCCTGTGCTCTAGCTGACGGTGCATTGGGATCTGATCCGTCATCCACAGTTTCCCAGCCACCGCCCGACAGGTCCCATGCCCAAGTATCATCGAAGAAGCTAGGCGGCGTATCTGCACGTCCCCCAAAGACGATCAGTCGCTGGCGATCAGAGTCGAGGGCACCAAATACGCGCGTTCGTGGGTCAGGGCACCCCTCCCCTCCTGGAGAGAGTTCCGACCAAGTGCTCGTCGATAGATCGAAGGCCCACAGATCACCGAGGTCATTCCCGGCTGCGTCATGCCCACCAAACATGATCAGTCGATCTCTAGGGGCATCGTAACACAGGACTGAGCCCATGCGCCCGACAGGCACATTTGCTCCGGTCCCGTCATGCAGGACCTCCCATGCATGCACGCCTGTCCCGGACAAAGGCAATGCTCGCAAATCGTTGTAGTAGTAATGGCTGTGGGAATTCCCTCCAAAGACCAGCATGCGGTGCGTGTCAGGTTCGTAGCAGGCACCAGCTGATCCACGCGTCACCTCGTTCGCTGTCTGCACTGCGGTCCAACTGTTTGTGGCAAAGCTGAAAGCCCATGTGTCATCATCTGGACCGACCCCATCCCATTCTCCTCCATGCATCACCAGTGCATCGGCCACCGGGTCATAGACTTGAGCTGACGACTGCCGAACCCCTGGTCCTCCACCCGCAGCCAATTGAGTCCATGACTCCTGCACAAAACTCCATGCCCAGACGTCGCCCTTTCGGCCCCCGTCCATGCCGCCGAAGAATGCAAGTCGATCCCGCACAGTGTCGTAGACCGCCTGTGTGTACTCTCGCGATGGCGCGCCGGAGCTAGTGCCGTCATCAATGAGCTCCCAAGAGTAGTCAGCGCGATAGTCCCCTGCTCTTGCAATACCAATGCCGCCCAAAAGAACAGTCGTCCCGACAGCGATCCACACAAGTAATCTGAAGACACTCTTCATGGCAGCCCTCCTGACTTACTCAGAACTAGTTGCACCGTAGGTAGTGGTCTTGTGCATGGCGCGTAGCGAATGCGCGCATCGGGTGCCTGGGCATCAGGCACATTTCCGCTCGCTTCGCCAAATCCACCCAGTCACTCCGACCTGCAGCTGGAAGTCAGCCCGGGTCGTCCTTCTTGGGTCACAGCGGCCAAGATCAGCATAGCTGTGGCAGTCTCCTCACAACTTCGACTCTTCCTCCACGACCATGCACTGCATGGTTCGCGACCAAGCAGCTCAGACTTGCCCTCTCGGGCGCAGGCCGCCCTACTTCATGTCTACGAGGTGGAGGCAGAGTTGCTTTCTTCCGAGCCCGGGGTTTCTTCTAACGTGTGGAGCAGATCGTCGATGACAGCGCAGACGAGCGGGGTGGCGAATACTGGAGACCGCAAAAGCAAGAAATGGGTGGGAAAAGATGGATTGAGAGGAGCCGACCTACTGCGCTCTCTCATCCTCAAGCCGAGTCATGATCTCGTGAACCTTCTGGCGGACCTCCTGGTCCGCGTGCTGGCCTGAGGGCTTGAACGACCCATCAGGCGCAGATGTGTCGCGCAACGCGATGACGGCCAGCGTCAACGTCTCGCGGCACCGCTCACAAGCCATCAGATGCTGCTGCATCTCTCTGCGCTCTGCAACCGGGACAGTTCCCGATATGAGAGCTGCTAACTCCATATCGGTCAGGCAACTTCTCATGACTCTGTTCTGCCGAATTCAACTGCTCGTAACGTCTCACCGGATTTCAGTCACTTCCGTCAGGAAGCGGCGGGAGTTTGC
>CAZNJE010000130.1:0-5052 GCA_964573295.1 uncultured bacterium
GATAACGTACTGGTTTCCTGACGCTTGCGTGGTCCGTAACGGTGTTGGACCTGCGTCCCCTCAGTCTTCAGCCCTCAGCCCTCAGCCCTCAGCCCTCAGCCTTGACGACGCTGGTTAGCTTGAACGTTACATCTCGGACCGAGATATTGTGGACGGGAGCACCGAACGGTTACTTTCGCGACGATCCCCCATGAGGGATGCGGGCTAGCCCGGTAGGTCCTGGCGAAGGCAGGACCGTAGATGCGAAGGCCCTGAGCAGTTGCGGAACGTGTTTTCCGCCGCCGACCTTTCGGGTTGGAGGCGCGGTCGCACGGACCGCTGCTGGCGGATCGGGAAGGGGGCTTATTATGCACGTCGGAAAGGCGGTGATCATCATGGCATCATTCTGCGCACTCGGCGGCTGCAGCGACGCGGCCATGGAACGTGAACCCGACAACCCGCCCCTGACCGCGATCTTCGCCGGGGGCTGCTTCTGGTGCGTGGAGTCGGGTTTCGAGAAGCTGCGTGGCGTGCTCGAGGCCGAGTCGGGCTACATCGGCGGCGAGACCGAAAACCCGACCTACGAGGAGGTCTGTTCCGGCACCACCGGCCACTATGAGGCGGTGCGGGTCCGCTACGACCCGCGGCGCCTGCACTACCGCGACCTGGTGCGCGAGTTCTGGCGCATGATCGATCCGACCGACGCTGGCGGGGCCTTCGTCGACCGCGGTAGCCAGTACCGTTCGGCGATCTTCGTGACTGACACCGAACAACGGGCCTGGGCCGAAGCGGCCAAGGCGCGCATCGCCGAGCGCTTCGAGAAGCCGGTGGCGACCGCGATCCTGCCCGCCACCACCTTCTACCCGGCCGAGGCCTACCACCAGGATTATCGCCAGAAGAGCCCGACCCGCTACCAGCTCTACAAGGCCGGCTCGGGCCGTCAGCAGTGCCTGCTGCGCCTGTGGGGTGACGAGGAGGAGGCCGGGCCCGAATGGGAGGTGCCCGCGGACGATGAGCTGCGCGAGCGTCTGACCGACCTGCGGTACCGGGTGGTCCGGGAGAGCGCCACCGAAGCCCCCGGCGCCAGTGAGTTCCTGCACGAGAAGCGGCCGGGTATCTTCGTCGACATCGTTAGTGGCGAGCCGCTGTTCAGCTCGACCGACAAGTACGAGTCCGGTTCCGGTTGGCCCAGCTTCACCCGCCCCCTGGTGCCGGGCAACGTGGTCGAGATCGAGGATCGCAGCCACGGTATGGTCCGGATCGAGGTGCGCAGCCGTCACGCCGACTCCCACCTCGGCCACCTGTTCGACGATGGCCCCGAGCCGACCGGACTGCGCTACTGCATCAACGGCGCCGCCCTGCGCTTCGTCCCGGCCGCGGACCTGGAGGCGGAGGGCTACGGCGGATTCGCAGGCTTTTTCGCCCGTCTCGCCGGCTCCGAGTGACCTGGATCGCGCCGGGGCGCAACGGTCCTGGTCTTGTCGGGGTTCGCTTGAATGACGGCGCCCTCAGAGGGCGCCGCAGCTATAGGCTATAGGCTGAAGGGTTGCGTAATCGGACCCTCAGCCCTCAGCCCTCAGCCCTCAGCCTTCAGCCGTCAGCCGTCAGCCGTCAGCCTTGACGGCGCCGCTCTGAGGGCGCCGTCTTGAATCGGCACGCAGACGAAAAGGTCTCGAATGCGATTGCCAATGCCTCAGGCCCGGTGGGCCTGAGCAGTTACCTTTCCGCACCCTTACCACGTTTGGCTCACGCAGGTGCGGCACTTACTGCCCCCGCTTGTCAGGATCCGGGCTCCGGCCACAATCGTCGGTCATGATCCTCGATGAGATCGTCGATCACAAGCGGCGCAGCGAGCTGCCCGACCTGCCGCTGGTGGACCGCGCGGTGCTGCGCGACCTGCCGGCCTGCCGGGGCTTCCGGGCAGCGCTGGCGCGGTCTGCCAGCGAGCCGATCCGGGTGATCGCCGAGACCAAGAAGGGCAGCCCCTCGGCCGGGGTGTTCTGCGGCGACTACGACCCGGTGGCCAATGCCTTCTTCTATGTGGCCGGCGGGGCCAGCTGCATCTCGGTGATCACCGACGAGCGCTTCTTCTTCGGCTCGCTCGATGATCTGGCCCGGGTGCGGACCGCGGTCGAGCTGCCTATCCTCAGGAAGGACTTCATCCTCGACGAGCGGCAGATCGCCGCGGCGCGCCTGGCCGGAGCCGATGCCGTGCTGCTGATCGTCGCTTGCCTCGAGGACGGCGAGCTGCGCGATCTGTCCGGCTTCGCCCGCGAGTGGGGCATGGATCTGCTGGTCGAGGTCCACGACGCCGCCGAGGCGGCCCGGGCCGTGGCCCTGGGCTGCGATCTGATCGGGATCAACAACCGCGATCTGACCACCTTCGCGGTCGACCTGGAGACCACCTTCGCGTTGCTGCCCGGCCTGCGCGGCGACGGGCGGGTGCTGGTCAGCGAATCGGGCATCCGCGATCACGGGCAATGCGCGCGTCTCGAAAAGGAGGGTGTCGACGCGATTTTGGTCGGCGAGCACCTGATGCGTGCCGACGACGCGGCCCGGGCCCTGGGCGCCTTGCGGGGTGCGTGGTGACGGTGCGGATCAAGATCTGCGGTTTCACCCGCGCCGCCGACGTCGACGCGGCCATGGAGCTCGGCGTCGACGCCTGCGGCTTCAACTTCGCGGCCGGACCGCGCCGCATCGAACCGGCCGTGGCCGCGCCGCTGGTTGCCCGGGTCTCGCCCTTCGCGGTGCCGGTGGGCCTGTTTTTGAACGCGGCGGAGGAGGAGATCCTGGCCGGGATGGTCGCCTCTGGCTGTCGCGTCATCCAACTCCACGGGGACGCCGCTCCCGAACTGGCCGAGGCCCTGCGCCGGCGCTTCCCGGTGATCCGCTCATTTCCCATCCGCGATGCGGACTCGCTGAAGGCGGTCCGCGACTATCCGGCCGACGCCTATCTGCTCGACGCCCATGTCTCCGGTCTGGCCGGCGGTACTGGGACGGGCTGGGATCATACCTTGCTGGCCGGCCAGGCCTTCGATCGGCCGGTGATCCTGGCAGGCGGCTTGACCCCGGCCAACGTCGCGACCGCGATCGCCAGCACTGGTGTCGGTCATGTGGATACCGCCAGCGGGGTGGAAGCGCAGCCGGGGGTCAAATCCGTCGAGCTGATGCGCGCCTTCGTGGTCGCCGCACGGGGAGGCTGAGGATGGAACCCGCTCCCTTGGTGATCGCGGTGGACGGTCCGGCCGGAGCTGGCAAGAGCACGGTGACCCGGACGGTGGCCGAGCATCTCGGCATCCTGTTCCTCGATTCGGGCGCCATGTACCGCGCCGCCACCGTGGGGGCCATGGACGCCGGCGTGGATCTCGAGGATCCCGATGCGGTGGCCGCCTATGTGCGCGGGCGGAAGATCACCTTCACCCCGACCGGCGTGGTGCAGCTCGACGGCGTGGCGCTGGGCGAGCGCATCCGCACCCCGGCGGTGACCGCCCGGGTCAAACACGTCGCCGACAACCCGGCCTGCCGCGAGCACCTGGTCGCGCAGCAACAGGCCATCCTCGGTCGGCGCGATGCCGCGGTCGAAGGCCGCGATGCGACCACGGTGATCTGCCCCGACGCCCAGCTCAAGATCTATCTCGACGCCAGCCCGGTCGAGCGCGCCCGGCGGCGCGTGGCCCAGTGGGAGTCTGCTGGCCTGGACCACCAGTCCCTGGCCGAGGTGGCCGCCGCCATCGAACGGCGCGATGCCGAGGATATGGCCCGGCCGGTCGGCGGTCTGCGCCGGGCCGAGGACGCGGTGCACCTGATCACCGACGGCATGTCTCCTGCAGCGGTGATCGCGACCATCATCGCCCACGCGGTCACGCGGCGCCCGCTGCTTCTCGAACAACGGGTCGCCGCCCACCTGATCGTCGGGCGCAGCCGCGAACCCGGCTATGTGCGCGTGGCCGAAGGCTGCGCCGGTGGTGCACCGGGACCGTGGAAGCTGGGCCTGACCAACCCCGGTCCTGAGCGTCTGCCGACTGGTACCGTCGATTTGGCCCGCAACCAGGGCGGACGCCAGGCCGGCGTGCTCCTGCAGGGCAAGGCCGTGATCTGCCTCGCTGGCGATGCGGCGGAGCCGGACCGACTCCTGGCCCTGCCCATGCTGCCCCAGTCCTGGTATGTGATCGAACCGGGCGTCTGGCACGCGGTGGTCCAGATTCGCGGAACCATCTGCGCCTGGGCCGAGGGATCCGAGATTCGCGAGGACCGTCATGCCCTCGATCCGAGCACTCAGGAGGTGCTGGCCGCCTGGTTGCGTGTCTATCTGCCCGATGAGATGGCCGGGCGATGACCGCCAAGCCGGTCGCCGGCAACGAACCGGAGGCGACCTCGCCGGAACCGCCTGTCCGCCGGCCTCTGCACGGCCCGGCCCTGGTCGCCCTGCTCTTCGCCCTGGCCGGCATCCCGGCCAGCTTCGTCATCTGCGTGCCGGCGCTCTCCATCGTCGGCGTGGTCATGGGCCACACCGCTCTGGCCGACATCGACCGTTCCCGCGAGCGTCTCGCCGGTCGCCCCCCGGCCATTGCCGCCCTGGTCATCGGCTATGGCTGGATCCTCATCTGGATCGGCTTGAACGCGGTCTGGCCGCTGCTGTCCGGCGAACCGCTCGAATGTCTCCCGACCGAGTATGGCTGACCATGAGGCCCAATGCTCCGGTGGAGCATGTACGAGGGAAACTGACCGCGCCCTCAGAAGGGCGCGGTCAGGGCTGAGGGCTGAGGGCTGAGGGCTGAGGGCTGAAGGCTGAGGGCTGAAGGCTGAGGGCTGAAGGGGCGCAGGTCCAATACCGTTACGGTGTAACCGTTCGGTAACTGCTCAGGCCCACCGAACATGAGTCATTGGTAATACGATCCGGGGCCCCATCGTCTGCGATGGGGACTGGCGCCGAGTGGTGGCGGGCGGATACAATCGGCGAAGCCGATCCGCCCACGTCTGAATCCGCTTGCGGATTCAGACGAACCACGACAAAGCCAGGGGGGTAGGTCCTGGCGAAAGCAGGACCGTAGGGGCGAAGCCCCTGAGTAGTTA
>CAZNJE010000131.1:0-4863 GCA_964573295.1 uncultured bacterium
AGGGAGGTGGTGAAGGACCTGGAGACCGGGGAGGTGACGGAGCTCCGGTGCACCAGGGCCCGCTGGCCTCCGGCGTGTCCCAGCTCGGCGGCCCGGCGGAACCAGCGTGCTGCCGCAGCGTCGTCCTGATCGACGCCTTGTCCGGCACCGTAGAGCGTTCCAAGATTGTACGCTCCGTTCGGGTTTCCGTGCGCAGCCGCCATGCTGTCCCAGTGAAAGGCCATCGCATGGTCCACGGGCACTCCCTGACCTCCGTAGTACATGATACCGAGCCCACGCATGGCAAACGCATTCCCCTGTGCCGCCGAAAGCCGGTACCATCTCATGGCCTCAGCGTAGTCCTGGGGAACCCCTTCCCCATCAGCATACCACGCTCCAAGCTGTGCCTGAGCACGAGCATCCCCTGCTTCCGCACGCCGGCGAGTCCGCTCGAGTCTCCTACTCGCAGGCCTCGAAGCTCCGGACGATCGGGAGATCGCCGCGAGGGCCCGCTGTGCTGGCTCGTACCCGACGGACGCGGCGCGAGACAGAAGCTCCCGCGCGCGTGAAGTGTCCTGCTCGACTCCCTCTCCCCGCAGATAGAGCCGCGCCAGCCGAAACCGGGCCACACCACCCAGGCCGCGGCCCGCCGCGAGCCGGTACAGGCGCGCGGCCTCAGCAGGATCGGGGTCGACGCTGTCTCCTTTCTCGTATCTCTGCGCGAGCATGTGTTGTGCCAGCTCATAGCCCTGCTCTGCCGCCCGTTTGAGCCACATCACGGCAAGCCCGTCATCGCGATGTACGCCATCCCCTTCGCTGTAGGCCAGACTGAGGGCAACTTGCGCTCTCGCGTATCCGTCGCGCGCTGCCAGCCGGTACCACCGAACGGCCTCTTCGGCATCCTGCGCCACCCCATTGCCAGAACTGTTGAGGCCACCAAGGCGGAACTGGGCTTCTGCACTCCCACCCTCGGCGGCAATCCGCAACCATCTCGCGGCCTCGTCGTAGCTCTGCAGAAGGAATTCTCCTTCTGTGTAGATTCTGCCGAGGATCAGAGCGGCTCCCGTCTCATTGGCTTCCGCAGCGAGCGTGAGTAGCCGAACCGCCTCATCCGTGTCCTGACCGACGCCATTGCCCAGAAGGTGCATCACCCCCAGGAGGTACCGAGCAGCGCTGTTGCCCTCCCGGGCCAATGGAACGAGTTCAGCGAGTGCGGTGTCGTAGTCCCTATTCTGGAACGCCTCGTATCCCTCCGCGACGCCAGCCCGTACGGCACCTGCAAGTACGACGAGAGAGATCAGTAAGCAGAAGAGCATCCTGTTCATTGCAGCACCTCGCGAAATGCGATGACAGCCGTGATTCCGGCCACGGTATGGACAATGCTACCGGCATGAGTTTACCGCCGATATATCGGCGAGCAAACCCTGTCTCTGCCAGCAGCCCTGTGGCGTTGCTCGCTTGATCGCCTACTGCATCCGGCGCTGAAGCGACCAATGCCAACAGGCTCTGCCGGGAGTTCGAAAGAACCACACCGATGGCGGGCGCTCGGGAGTCGCTTCCGCCAAGCGTCTCGCCCCGCTAGCTTCTGTTCATCAGGTTGCCCCACCACTACGCCGCGGAGCGCTCCTATGGAAAACCACCACACCTATCGCGAACCGGAACGCGACCTCGAGATTCTCGGAACCTGGGATCTCATCGTCGCAGGCGGAGGGCCGGCCGGCTGCACAGCGGCGCAGTCGCAGGGCATCGTGGACCCGGAGGCTCTCTCGGCAGTCTGGGAGGAGTTGCTCGACGACGCAGGCGTGGAGTTCCTCCACCATGCCCACTGCGGAAAGGCGATGATCCACGGCCATTCCGTCACGGGCGTCGGTGTCGAGACGGTTGCGGGCCGCAGGGCGCTGGCGGCCTCACGGGTGATCGACGCCACTGGCGATGGCATCGTCGCTGCGGAGTCCGCAGTCCCGTGGGAACAGGGCGACGACCTCGCGACCGCTGTGGCGGCGAAGAACGGGTGCGCCGTCCGCAAAGTCGACATTGGGGCCGTCCAGAGCGAGCTCCGCAGGCAGGGGGTAGTGTGCCGTGGACGTCCGATTATTGTTGAACTCGAAGAACGCGCGACAGTCCAGCGCTGTACCGTCGGATGTTGTGCAGGACTCCCCCTGCGGAGGTCGTGCAATCACCGGGAGATAGCCGCATCGGACACTCAGCTATTTGCAAGGACGGACGTCAGGAAACGGGGCACACTGCGTGTGTCGATGGCATCTCATCCCACGTCCTGCCGTCAAGCATTCGGCCCGCCTTCTTCTTGTTCACACCGCCCCACTGCTTGAAAAAGAACGGGACACCTTCGCGCAGACACTGAACGCGGATTTCTCTCACCCAGTCGATGCCCATGGCCCGCGCTCCGGGCCCCGACTCGCCTCCGACAATAACCCAGTCGATGCCGAAAAGGTCCAGATTATCGACAGGTCCGATGAGCGGTTCGAGCGAGAGAAACTTCATCGCGGCGCCGGTCTCGCGCAGATGGTCGGCACGGCACGAATAGTCGCGGTTCTCGATACTCACGCCCATCCAGACGTTCTCGGGCCACGATAGCTCATCGCTGATCTCTGCCAGCCGTTCCGCGCGCTTCGTGAGCACCTGGAAGCAGTGGTGCGACGCGCTTTCCATGACGTCGAAGACCCGCTTGATGAAGTCCGGCGGCACGTCCGGGTGGAACAGATCGCTCATGGAGTTCACGAAGATGAGCTTCGGCTGCTTCCACGAGAGGGGCAGTTCGAGCGCGTGTTCGTGCATGGTCAACTGGAACCCATTGCGGTAGTTCGGCTGCCCCATGGCCCGTAACCTGCGCGCGAGCGCCTCGGCATAGCAGTTCTTGCATCCGGGACTGACTTTGGTGCAGCCAGTGACCGGGTTCCAGGTTGATTCGGTCCATTCTATGCGTGATTTCGTGGCCATTGTTACGTCTCAGCCTTCGGTGGGAAGGTCACCAATACCTTGTCGGAGAATGTGCCGCGTCTCCGCTTCTCGGCCGGTGGATCAGCTTCGATGAGCCCGGCTTCCTCAAGTTCCATCAGCGCATCTTTGTAGTTTTTCTTAATGTAACGCGTACCTACATTGTGCGCCTCGTACACGGCTCGCATCTTGATCCTCCGGCCAGCGAACCGGTCAAGAAGCTGGGCTGGGAGATCTTCAGGCAGCCTGCTGAGATTAAACAGGAAGGGCGCATTTTCGTGGGCGGGGCAGTAGATAAATGTCGGGACCGGAGTCTGGGTCTTGCTGGACTCGCGAGCCATTATCTGCTTCATGATGTCATAGCCGAGCGGATGCTTGGAGACGAATATCAGGTGATGCGAGGTGCGGCTCCCATCAGCTTCCATGAAGCAGAACGGTAATACATATCTGCGACCCGAGCGCTCGGTCTCTGATAGGGCTTGGCACATTGCGTCCACTATCAGCGCCTCTCTGTCTATCGGGCTCGCCGACAGAATCGCTGACCGCAACCGTCCATAGGTCGCGACTCCTAGCAACGCTTCTATATTTCCGGAGACGGCGGGATTGGCCAGTCCCATGTTTACACGCTCGTAGTTGAAGAACAGAATCGAGTCACAGCCCCACGGACCAACCATCTCGGCGATCAGATCCAATGAAATGCCCTTGTAGCCCCATGGATCTATGAATGGTCTTTTCCCGTGTCCGTTGACATCAGACACGCGAGAGTCGATACTCTTGCAGGAGGTGTTAGATGGGAAATACGAGACGTCGTTTCACAGCGGAATTCAAGGCGGAGGCGGTGCGTGTTCTTGCGACGAGCGGGAAGCCTGTGGCTCAGGTATCGCGTGAGCTTGGGATCAACGAGCAGACGCTGTACCGGTGGAAGCGTCAGGCGACGTCGCCTGACGGGAACGGTGTGCAGCCCGGCCACTTCAGCCAGCAGGAAGAGAATCGCCGGTTGCGCCGTGAGCTGGACCGGGTGACCGAGGAGCGGGACATCCTAAAAAAAGCGACGGCGTTCTTCGCGAGTCAGTCCCGGTGAGATTCGCGTTCATACGCCGTCACGAAGAGGAGTTCCGGGTGACGAGGATGTGTCGGGTGTTGTCGGTGACCCGCCAGGGATACTACGCGTGGAAGCGGCGGTCGCCGAGCACAAGAGCCGTGACCGACGCCCGCCTGCTGGTGGAGATCCGTGCGATCTTCGAGCGGAGCCGGCGCTCGTATGGCAGTCCGCGTATCCACTCGTGTCTGCGTCGTGCCGGGCATCGCGTGAGCCGGAAACGGGTGGCGCGGCTGATGGCGGAAGCGGGTCTGCGGGCGAAGCGGTCGCGCCGGTTTCGTGTCACCACCGACTCGCGACGCACGCGGACCGTCCATGAGAACGTCCTGTCGCGTGACTTCGCGGTGGGCGCGCCGAACCGGGCCTGGGCGGGAGATATCACGTATCTCTGGACGGGCCAGGGGTGGTTGTATCTGGCGGTGGTCATGGATGTCGGCACGCGACGCGTCATCGGCTGGTCGCTCCGTGAATCGCTGCGCACGGAGCTGGTCACCGGTGCGCTGGACATGGCGCTGGGCGTGCGGAAAGCACCACCGGGGCTGATCTGTCACTCCGATCGCGGCTCTCAGTATGGATCGGAGAACGTGACGGACATGCTTCGGCTCCACAAGCTTTGCGGCAGCATGAGTCGGAAGGGCAACTGCTGGGACAACGCCGTGGTGGAGAGCTTCTTCGCCACGCTCAAGACTGAACGCGTCCATGGCTCCAGATGGGCCACACGAGCCGAGGCCAAGAGCGCAATCGTGCAGTGGATCGAGGGCTGGTACAATCGGGAACGAATCCACACCAGCCTCAACAACCTCTGCCCCGTCGACTTCGAGAAGGCGAGG
>CAZNJE010000132.1:0-4834 GCA_964573295.1 uncultured bacterium
TCGCCTGGGACGATGACGATGATATCCCGTTCTGAGTAAAGGCGGCCGATGGACACCAACGATGCAATCATCTCCGCTCTGAAGCTTCTCTACCAGCCGGGCGACGTCTTCGAAATCCGGGTGCTCGATGCCGAGCGCCCGGGCTTCCGGCGTCCTCACATCGAGTCGGGCTATTTCGACTACGCGCATATCGCCGACGTGCCGCAGACGCTGGCCGAGATCACCACGGCCATGGGCGTTTACATCACCATGAATCCGGTCAACCCGGCACTTCTGGCGCGCTCGGCCAACCGACTGAAGACCGCACGCCGCAACGAGACCACCAGCGACACGGACATCGTGTGCAGGCGATGGCTGCTGATCGACATCGACCCCGCGCGTCCGGCGGGAATCAGCGCCACCGACGCCGAGAAGGAGCTGGCGTTCGACAAGGCCATGGAAGTCAGCGAGGGGCTCACGTCCATGGGCTGGCCAGCGCCGGTGATCGTGGACTCGGGGAACGGCTACTACCTGCTCTATCGGGTCGATCTGCCTGCCGATGACGGAGGCCTGGTGCATCGCTGCATCCAGGCGCTGCAGCCGGTCGCCGACGAGCGTGTGCATATCGATCTCTCGGTGGCGAACCCGTCGCGTATCTGCCGCCTGCCGGGCACCTGGAACCGCAAGGGCGATGACATGCCGGACCGCCCGCACCGCCCATCGGAGATCATGGATGCGCCCGACGCGCCACAGGTCGTCACTGTCGCGTTGCTTGAGGCGCTGGCAGCCACGCTCGCACCCCGGCCCGAAACGCGCCACACCGCGCCCTGTGCGCCCGTGTCGGGGCCCGGCGGCCGTCCCGGCGACGACTTCAACCAGCGCGGTGAGATCGAACCAATCCTCGATGCCCAGGGCTGGCAGCGGATCGGAGAATCCGGCGGCAATCAGCTCTGGCGCAGGCCCGGCAAGACGACCGGCAACCATTCCGCCACCTTCGACGGGCGCACGTTCTACGTGTTCAGTTCCGCTGCACCGCCGTTCGAGGCGAACACGGGCTATTCTCCGTTTGCGGTCTACGCCATGCTCGAACATGGCGGCGACTATGCGGTCGCGTCCGCATCTCTGGCCGAGAAAGGCTACGGTGGGGAATCTCCGACCGATGACGTGGACATCTCCGGCATCATGGCGATGTGCGGCGCACATCGCACCGATGACGCCGACAATTCAGAGATGTCGGCCACCATGCGGACATGTGGGAATTCTCGGTCGGACAATGCCGACAGTTCAGAGATCTGCGCCGATGATGCACACATCTCCGACCGTCCCGCCGACCCCGGCCCACTGCCGGACGCTCTCCTGCATGTCCCCGGCTTCATCGCCCAGGTCATGGACTACTGCCTGTCGACCGCGCCGTACCCGAACCCGACGCTGGCCTTCTGCGGCGCGCTCTGTCTCCAGTCCTACCTGGCCGCCCGCCGGGTCAAGGATCGCCTGAACAACCGCAGCAACCTCTACATGGTCGCCCTGGCCAACTCCGGCGTCGGCAAGGACCATCCGCGCCAAGTGAACTCCGAGATCGCCTACCAGGCGGGGGCGCTGCGTGGGATCGGCGACGCCTTCGCGTCCGGCGAGGGCATCGAGGACGCCATGTTCATTCACCAGACCATGCTGTTTCAGACCGACGAGATCGACGCCATCCTCGGCAGCATCAACCGTGCCCGGGACGGCCGCAACGAGATGATCATGCAGATCCTGCTGAAGATGTACGGCTCGTCGCGCACCCGTTACCCGCTGCGGAAGAAGGCCGGACAAACCGAACCGCTGGTGATCCAGCAACCGTCGCTGACCCTCTTCGGGACGGCGGTGCCGCAGTACTTCTACAAGGCCCTGAGCGGACGCATGCTCAACAACGGCCTCTTCGCCCGGACGCTGGTCCTGGATGCCGGGCCGCGCAGTCGCGGGCGCATGCCCGTGGCCGTCCCCGTCCCGCAACCGATCATCGACATCGCGAGCTGGTGGGTAAACTACAATCCCGGCGGCGTCCACAGCGGCAACCTGTCCGGTTTTCATCCCGAACCAGCGACCATCCCAGACACGCCCGAGGCCACGGCCAGAAGCGAGGCGATCTGGGCACTCACCGATGATGCCTACGAGGAGGCACAGCGGCAGGGCGACGAGACCAAGATGGCAATCTGGGCCCGCGCCTACGAAAAGGTCCGCAAGCTGGCGCTGCTCTATGCCTGCAGCGAGAACCATCAGGACCCACGCATCACCGTCGCCGGGATCGACTGGGCCTGGGCGATGGTCGAGCACCAGACCCGGCGCATGCTCTACATGGCCGACCTCTACGTCGCCGACAGTGAGTTTGATGCCGACTGCAAGAAGGTCATCGAGATTCTCTCGCGGTGGGCCAACCGGAAGCCCGGTGAGTTCATGTCCCACTGGGACTTGAGCCGACGCCTGCGATGGCCGGAGAAGAAGATCGAGGAAGTTCGGGAATCATTGGTCGCGCAGGAGCTGATCGAGGTCCAGATGCCGCAGCGGGGGCCGATGAAGCCCCAGTACAGGATAAAGGGATGAGCGTAGCTCAGTCACTGATGACGCGGCAAGGAAGCTGCAGACTGCCCAGAGAGTCCTTACGAACTGCTGCTCTGTCTGAGCCCCTTCATGAACAGCTCGTCCGCAATCTCCTTCTCCTCCCGCATGGTCAAGGCGTTCCTGTCCCCGTCAGACAGCAGGATAGAGACGTTCTCGAAGCCTCCCTGATGCTTCTTTGATCGCAGCTCGATTGTCTCTCTCAACAGCCTCACTTCCATATCATCTGAAGGGGCGCGAACTCTGCAGGGGACGTCCTGCATATTCTCCTCAATCAAAGCCAGCACACGATTGGTGCCATTCTTCACTACCAACTGCCCGTCGATATCCACGACCTCGATGGGGTCGACGGTGCCCGAGTCCTTGATCTGCTTCCTACCACGCTCTACGCGGTACCTGACGCCTGCAGGCTCAAATGGTATGAGGCGGGCCACTGGGATAGTCTTGATATCCAACTGCCTTACTCCTTCGTACTCCCTGTTAGTCTTGAGGCGAGGTCGTCTACGGGCCTCGAAGAAGTGCTTATGTCACTACGTCGCGACGGTCTCCGGTCCCTCAATCGTGAACTCAGCGCCGAGGTGTGTCTCAATCCACTTCTTGCACTGGGAGAGTGCTTCGTCTTCAGACTCCGCTATGAAGTTCCTGAGCTTCATGTGCATTGTCATCGTGTTGGCCGTGAATGATCCACTCTTGTCATAATACAGCACCCCGCCGTAGAAGAGATCGTCATCGTGCTCCGACAAGAAGACCTTGGCGAAACGGTCTGGAAGCGTGACCTGATACTCCTTCGTCCATCTGATTTCGTACATAAACGACTCCTTGGGTTTCCCTGCGTCGGCAAAGGTACATGACGTTCTGGCGGGCGGTCTGCTGCCCGGCCGTGAGTGCATACGTCATCCATAAGGATATGCCGAATCGGCGCGCACACAAGATCAGTCGGAGACGGAGACCTGCCAAGACAGCCCGCGATGTGCCAGGATCTGCCCGACAAACCCCACAGAAAACTCCACAAACTGTCCACATCTGTGGAGTTCGGCCGCCCGCCACGGCGATTTCCGCCGGGAACTCCGCGTCCCGGGCCAGCCCTGTGATGAGTTCTGTGGAGTTAATGTGGAGTTATTTTGAGCTGTAAATGACCGTATAATAGAGAGATAACTACTCTCTCCCCTAAAACTCCACAACTCCACACGCCTACCCCCTCACGCCGCTGAGCGCGTATCACGTGCGCGAGGTGTGGGGTTTCGACCAGGGGGCCAGGGACGGACGGCCAGCAGGGAGGGGGGCAGGCCGAGGCGATAGGTACTTCCGGGCGAAACGAGGCCCGGCCCCGCGCGGGAACCAGTCGCCTTATAGAGCACAGTTTGTTTTCGGTGTCCGAAGGAAATCCCGGACGTCCGATCCCGCCAGTTTGCCGGGGTGTGGTGAAAGAAATGGACATGGGCGCGTTGACTGCCCGACCAGCTCTTGAACCACACCGGAGACCGGCATCCATGCAAATCGAACTGCGCGACATCGACAAGATCACCCCCTACGAGAAGAACCCCCGCCTGAATGACGCCGCCGTGGACGCCGTCGCGGAGAGCATCCGTGAGTTCGGCTTTCGCCAGCCCGTCGTGGTGGATGGCGATGGCGTGATCATCTGCGGCCACACCCGCTGGAAGGCGGCGAAGAAGCTGCAGCTCGCGAAGGTGCCGGTCCACGTGGCTACCGACCTCACGCCCGAGCAGGTCAAAGCCTACCGCATCGCCGACAACAAGACCGCCGAACTGGCGGAGTGGGATTTCGATCAGTTGCGCATCGAGATCGCGGACCTCCAGGGGGCGGACTTCGACCTCGATGTCCTGGCGTTCGACGATGACGAGCTGACCCGCCTGCTCGGCGGCGACAACGAGGTCGTGACGGACGGCCAGACCGACCCGGACAGTGTCCCGGAACCACCCGACGAGGCGGTCAGCGTGCGCGGCGCGATCTACCAGCTCGGTGAACACCGCCTGATGTGCGGGGATTCCGCCGAGCCCGGGGACCTGGACAAGCTCCTCGGCGGTCAGCCGATCCACCTGGCCAACACCGACCCGCCGTACAACGTCAAGGTCGAGCCCCGCAGCAACAACGCCATCGCCGCCGGACTTTCGAGCTTCACCCAGACCCACCATCAGAAGCTGGACGTCGAGCGGCACCCCGAGAAAGCACACGCCACCCACACCCAGCTTCGCCCCAAGGATCGTCCCCTGGAGAACGACTTCGTCACCGACGAGGAGTT
>CAZNJE010000133.1:0-4805 GCA_964573295.1 uncultured bacterium
AAGGCGAGCATCCGTCGCCATGGGAAGCCGCCTCAAGAGGTCCCGATGGGGAAGGCTGGCGGCGATGGTGTTTGGCGCGAGGCTCTCTCTCACATCGGAGAGCCAGTTGACCAGGAGCCCCTCCGTCGTGGCGGCCTCCCGGGAATGCAACCAGAGGACTCCACGAAGGAGTCTCTAGGAATCTATCTCGATCTTATCCGTCTATCGCGGGTTTCTGCGGCAGACTCCGCGTGAATCCCATCCACAGCCTCATCGAGACGGCCAAAGCCAACGACCTCGATCCGCTGGCCTACCTGACCATGCTGTTTCCGAGATCTGCCTCATGCGCGCCACGTAGAGGACTACGAGCGCCTGCTGCCGACACAGTGGACAAATGACCTCATCCGCGAGGTCCTCGACCAGTGCACGGCTCCAGTGTAGCGGGGGTGTTGTTCACGTACCGCTTACTTCGCTGGGTAAGCGGACATGTAGCCCAGCGCGTTGCCCGTCAAGGATTGTGGCGGAACCAGGGTAGCCTCCCGTAGCCACTTGAGAATCTCATCCAGGATCGGTTGCCCCCGCGCTTGCTGGAGTTCGTGCCGCTCCTGGGCCGTCATCCCGCGTGCCTCGGCCTCGAGATTGTAGAGCTTGCCGATCCAGGTCAATCCCTGGAACGTCCTGCTCTCCTCCAGAGGATCGCCGCAACGGATCATCCAACTCGCAAGCGTCGAGCGCGGCAGGTCGATGCCTTGGCGGGCGAAGATCTGCTCCTGCCGGTACAGGGGCAGGGCATCGGCGTACTTCGGACGCACGTGCACGAGCACACGCTTCTCGGCCGGCCGATAGCTCAGTTGCTCGCTCGTCTCCTGCCCGATCCGCGTAGGCAACTCCCTGAAGTGGTTGTTCGAGGAGCGCGAGGGCGCTCTCCGCGCCGCGCTCGCGTTCCCGGAAGACCGCTCGAACCGACGATTCGGATCGCGCGGACTATGGCGAGTCGGGCGTCCCGCGAATCCGAAGGCGGCCAGGTTCGGCGATCCACAAACGGCCGGAAACGGGCTCGACGGCGATCACGCGCAGTACGCTGTCAATCAACTGAAGAACGCTGACGACATCGCGGCGGCGCGGACGCAACACGATGATGCCCGGGTAGTCTGCAGGTCGATAGCTTCGAATGTCCGCGAAGTCCAAGTCGAGGGTGATGAGCGTTCGACTCTCCTGCCGCACCATGCCAGCCACAACGGAGTCGCTTGCTCCGGCCTCAGATTGGTCGAGGACAGAGAGAACGTCGTGTCCCTTCTCGCGCATCAGTTCCCGTGCACTCAAGGGGACGTTCTCGTCCAACTTGAACTTCACGCGGCAGATCCAGGGATATCCACAACCCGCTCCCGCGCCAACTCGGCAGCATAGGCAATGGCTGCAGCAACAGCCTCCTTGGGGAGCGATGGGTAGCTGGCGGCGATGTCCTTTTCCGCAACCCCGGCTGCCAGATTATCCAGGACCAACGAGACCATGACCCGGGTGCCCCGGAAGCATGGAGTTCCATGGCAGACACCCTGGTCGACAGTGATGTGATCTCGCCAATCCATCCCCTGCATCCTCCCGTGACAGTGCAATCCTAGTCCAGCGTGCTTGGCGGCGCAACCAGCCTGGGGCCCCGAAGCGAACCAGTAGTGTACCACAAGTGCCACTTCAGTTCCTGATCCTGACCGTGGCCGGTTGGGTGAACCGCGGCCAGAATTGTCCGCTCGCCTCTGAGGGGCCATCCTTCCAAAACAAAACGGCTCAATCCGGATTTTGCAACGCGTTTTGATAGACGAGGTTGAGGGTGTAGAGCTTCAGCTGGAACGTGACACCAGATGGCCCTAAACTACGGGGTCAAGAGGAGTCACGGATGAGCGAAGGAACGAATCGACGGAGGTTCACGGTTGAGCAGAAGGAGGCCATTCTTCGGCGCCATCTGGTCGACAAGGTGCCGGTATCGGAGCCGAATGACAACCGTTGAAACCGTCGACAAGGAAGGTCGTTCGATCCATGGCGCCACTCGAAAGCAGAACCCTCCGGGTCGCAACCCGGAGGGAGCCGGCGGACTCAATGAGCCCGACTGGGGGTGACAGCTAGTACTATCGGGCCAATGGGCCACCTCGGCGCCAACGCCTTGATCCATGCCAAACGTTCCGTTCATGACAAACCCTCCATGGGATCGGGACCGCCCCGGCTCACCGCTCCGATCAAGTACCCGGCTCATCTCCGCCCCTCCGCTCGGGCACCGGCCCAGAAAGGCAGATACCGCATCAGCTTGGGGGCTGCGTCCGGGTCGGCCGGCACGATGGCACCGGCCTCGACGGCCTCCCGGATCAGCCGGGAGACGGTCGACCGGTTCCGCTCTTCCACGCCGAACCGCGAGCGCAGTGTCGAGTTGGTCATCTCCTTCCGGGTGACGTAGCAGAGGCAGGCATGCAGGTAGCAGGCGCGCACGCGGTCCGCCTTCTCGATGACCTCGTTGGCCGGAAGCAGACCGTGGATGTATCCGACCAATCCCTCGAAGCCGCAGGCGTAGCCCTTGGCGCCCTCGATCTCGACCGCGAAGAACCGGAAGTCGATCTTGGGTTCGAGCAGGCGCAGGAGTCAGCTCTCCAGCTTCTCGTTACCGACTTTCGCCGCGTGGGGATCGAAGTCGCTTCCCGCCACGGCGGTGGTCGGCATCACGCACGTCCAGCTTACCGCTGACGACGTCGGCGATCAGGCGGGTAATGAGACGGAAACCACGCCACCGAGCCTCTCAAGCGCTCCGCGTCCGCACCATCACCTCGACCTCGCAGCCCAAGACGTGCAGGAGCATGAGCATCTTGTCCACCGACTTGCGGTCGTTGGCCGAGTCGAGCAGCCGGTAGAACTGCGCGGGCGAGGTTCCGAGCCTTCGAATGATCTCGCGCCGGGAGAGCGGGCTCTGCTCGAGGCGCTCCTGGGCCTCGAGCGTCAACTTGTAGAGCAGCAGCGACCGCATGTAACCCGGATCCTGGTTGTAGTCGAGCACCTGCTCGATGTGAATCGTGCCCTCTTGCCCGGACGCCAATCGGTAGGTAAAGGCCTCACGCCCGAGTTCCTCGTCAATGGTGACCTCCTTCACCCCGTCATCCGGCGTCGGCACGGGGTCGGCCTTGGCATACGGAAAGACGAGCCGGTCGCGCCAGGTGGCCACCTCGAATGCGCGCCTGTGGTTGTTTCGCTTCACGGATCGTATCTTCATAGCCGCCCCTCGGCCTCGAGTTGTGAGATCAGCGCGAGTATCCGCCGTGAGGACTGCCCCGCCATGGATTTCTGATGCTCGAGGTCCCACTTCAGCACGAGCTTTCCGTCCCGATAAACGTGCACATGACGGGGAGTGTGATCCCCACGCCATGCGAAGAAGACATACCCTCCAGGCCTTATCTTCGACATTGGCGATGTTACCTTTCATGGTAACACTTGTCAATTATCTCCTCCTTTGGCGGTAGCCGATTCGGGGCCACGTCAACCTAGATTTCGCATGCGAGCGCGGGGCGGCCGGGTGGTCCCTCGGGATTCGCTTGCCATGGGAAGCCGCCACGAGAGGCGGTGTCGCGTAGCACCGCATCGTCCAATCCGAACTAGGCGAACTCCTTGCAGTTCGGGTTCCAGGCCCCCTCGGCCACAGCACTCCCGGTCCAAATCACACCCAACCCTACGAGCCACACCGCCATTCGCGTCGCCGCGGTTCCCGCCTTGACCTATGGGCGGAGCGACCAGACGGCCCACCTGCTCGAACCTCCAAGCACATGGAAGCACATGGCCAACTCTGCATGCTGCAATGACATTCGTGACACGGCGGATGCGAAGGTCCCGGGGGATGCACATGGACGCACATGGACCGGGATCGGGTCGAGCCACTAGAACGCGACGCTGCTCGCCACGTCGGGAAGGAAGTCTCCGGTGCCGGTCCTCGTCAGGACGCTCTGTCGCTGGCCAGGTCCTGCCAGAGTCTGGGGGTCTGCTCGACCATGTAGAGCGGCAATGACAGCAGCGTGAACTCGACGACGTCGTCGCCGTGTGAACGCTTGTGTGACACCGGCTGCAGCAGCGGGGAATTCGTGTCGAAGCGCAGGACACGCTCGTAATGCCGCGCCGACACCAGTTCCAGCAGCGATTTCAGCGATCCGCTCTTGCCGGCCTTCACTTCGATGGGCGCCACGTCCGTACCGAGCTGATGCACGAAGTCGACCTCGGCGTTGTTGGCGCGGCCTTCCCTCAGCCAGTAGGTGTGTGTGTAGGCGCGGTCGCCGGGCGCGAGCAGGGGCAAGTGCTGCGCGATGAACTGCTCGGCCATGGCACCTTCGTTGACGAAGCGGGCATCGGCCATCTGCTGCGGCGTCAGGCGGTCGATGCCGCAGGCCGCGTTCACGAGGCCGACATCCAGGAAGTAGGTTTTGAAGGCCGACTCCTTGAGGGTCGCGCCGAGGGGGAGGCCGGTCGCATCGGTGTGAGTCACGCGCCGGACGACCCGCGCCATGACCAGCAACTCGAGGGCCCACTTGGGTGCGGCGCAAAAACAACACGACATTCACAGGGGCTAAGAGTATCATTATATTCCTCGACCCCGGCCTGCCATTCCCCGTCAGAATCTGAGAAATGTCAGGATACATTGGGTTTCGAGCGCCTGATGCGCTCTGCTGCTATCTGAGATCATTAGCCTTGGCCGCGCAAGCGCGAGGGCTAATAGTCTCAGCATGAAAACGCCCCAATTTACCAGCGAAGTCCTGCGCCGTTTCTTCCAGGAGAAGAAGATCGGTACTCTGGAAGAGCTGCGCGTC
>CAZNJE010000134.1:0-2525 GCA_964573295.1 uncultured bacterium
CCCGGTGCCGGGGGGCCGGAACGCGGCCCGGTGCCGGGGGGCCGCCGAGTCACAACGCGACCTCCGAGGCGCAGGCGCGCAAACATCGCGGGTACCGGGCCTATCCTTCGAATTCGGCCGAGACGTCTTTCTTCATGCGCGGGAAATAAATCCGCGCCTCGTCGCGCCGCAATCGCGGATCTTCCTGGATGTCCAGCCGGTAGCCGTACTGGCGCTCGAGCCTCTCGAGACGATGGCCGCGGTGATCGAAAACGAACGCGGCCAGATCCGGCTCCAGGGTAACCCGCACGTCCTTCTCTTTCGAGCGAGCTCCCAAGCGCTGCAAACTACGTTCCAGCCGCATGGCGGCGGCCGGCAGGCTCAGGATCTTGCCCGTCCCCCGGCAGCAGGGACACTCCTCGCTGAAGTAGTTCAGGAGCGGCTCGCCCTCCCGTTGACGAGTCATCTCCACCAGGCCCAGGCTGCTCACCGGATAGATGCGCGTCCGCGCCCGGTCCGGCGCCAGGGCCGTACGCAGCGTGTCGTAGACGGCATGGCGATGGCGCTCATCCTCCATGTCGATGAAATCGACCACCACGATGCCACCGAGGTCGCGCAGGCGCAATTGACGCGCCACTTCCTTGGCCGCCTCGATGTTCGTCTTGAGGATCGTATCGGCCTGTGACTTCTTTCCCGTGAAGCGACCCGTGTTGACGTCGATCGTCACCATCGCTTCGGTCGACTCGATGACGATGTACCCGCCCTTCTTGAGCCACACCTTACGCTCGAAGCTCTTGGTGATCTCGCCTTCGATCCCGTACTCATCGAAGATGGGCCCTTCGCCCGTGTAGAGCTTCACGCGCGATTTCAGCTCGGGGGCGTCCGACCGCAGGTAGCGGAGGATCTCCTTGTAGACCTCCTTCGAATCCACCACAACGCGGTCGACCTGCTGGGTGAAGATATCGCGCATGAGCCCGGTCGCCAGACCCATGTCGCGGTGCACCGCTGCCGGCGCAGCCACCTCCGAGGCTCGCTTCTCGATCTCGCCCCACATGTCGGTCAGGTACTTGATGTCGGCGGTGAAGTCCTTCTTCGAACGGCCCTCGCCCACCGTGCGGCAGATCACGCCCGCGTTGCGGGGCTTGAGCTCGCGGAGGATCTTCTTGAGCCGCAGGCGCTCCTCACGTTCTGCGAGCTTGCGCGAGACCCCGATTCGGTTGAGACCCGGCATCAGGACCAGATAGCGACCGGGAAGGCTGATACGGCCGGAGACCTTCGACCCCTTGGTGCCGATCGGCTCCTTGATGACCTGAACCAGGATTTCCTGGTCCTTCTTGAGGAGCTTGTCGATCGAGACATCCCGCGTGCGCGGCGGACGCCGCTCGGACTCATCATCGAGATCGAAGGCATCGAGATCCAGAATCGAGGCCAGCATGTCCGAGACGTGCAGGAACGCGGCGCGCTCGAGGCCGATGTCGACGAACGCCGCCTGCATCCCGGGCAACACCTTCTCGACCCGTCCTTTGTATACATCCCCCACCCGGCGGCGGGCTTCCTCACGGTCGACGAAGAACTCGACCAGCGAGGCATCCTCCAACACGGCCACCCGGGTTTCGCTCGGGTCGGCATTGACGACGATTTCGCGGAACATCGGCACTGCTTTCTTTATGGTTCGACTCTCTATGGGTAGGGAAGCTGTAGACGACGGACGCACGCTAGCACAGCCCCCGGTTCCCCGCAACGATCACGAACCGGCCTGCCGGCGTGTGGGCCTTCCTACCCCGGGTTCTGGTGGCGGGGTCCAGGCAAGGGTCAGAAGGTCTACCGCCTCGGCTCCCGCCTCCAGCAGGCGTCGCCGCGCCCAGTGCAGTGTCGTCCCGGTCGTGGCCACGTCGTCGATGACGAGCAGCGCGCCGTGCGCCGGCCGGGCCGTCAGCGCGCCCGCGAGTATGTTCCGGCGCTCCCGAGCCTGGCATCCGGTCAACGAACGGGTGTAGCGAGCCCGGACCAGCAGTGGCTCGACCGGCAGGCCGAGGCGGCCGCCGAGTCCGGTCGCCAATCGCTCAACCGCCGCGAAGCCACGTTCCCGGACCCGGACGGGATGGGTCGGTATCGGCACCAGCGCCCCCCAGCCCAGGTTGGTCCCCGCCGCGTGCGCGAGCTGGCGCAGCAGCAAGCCTTCGGCGAAAGGATCCTCGCGGTACTTGTAGGCATGAATCATCCGCCGCAGTGGCCCCCGGAAGAGGCCGCCCGAGAGGACCAAGTAGGGACCGTGCGCATCGCAGCGAAGCTGACGGACCACGAGGCGCCGGTTGGGCAGTCGGCAGGTCCGACAGGCAGCCGGTCCCCCGCTGCCGCGCCCGCACACCGGGCAGCAGGCAGGCGCCACCAGCTCGAGCAGGGTGCTGGCTGCCCCGGTCAGGATGGGCGCCACGTTCCATGCCACGTTCCGCGCTACCTTCCGCGCTACCTCCAGGGAGTTCATGCTGCTCGGCCATAGCAGGCGCCGTGCCGCGATCCCCGGCGGCACCCCCGGTGCCGCGCTC
>CAZNJE010000134.1:2625-4629 GCA_964573295.1 uncultured bacterium
CCCGGTGCCGCGCTCGCGCGGGGCGCCCCACCAGAGCCAGGCGGCCAGGGCGAGGAAGGCCAGCATGAGCCACTGGCTGTGGGCCAGGGTCACGCCCATCAGCGACAGGTGGTCCTGGGGGGCGTAGTAGCGGGTGAAGTCGACCAGGAAACGGATGGCCGAAGACCCGATCAGGTAGCCCGCCAGCAAGCGGCCGGGGCGCTGGAGCGGAAGACGCACGCGGGCCAGGACAACGGCGAGCAGGATGTTCGCCACGCTGAGATAGAGTTGCGAGGGGTGGACCGGGGTATCACCCAGAACCCAGTGCGCGTGCGACCCGGGCGGGAAGGTAACGGCCCAGGGCAGGCTGCACGATTGCCCGAAGCAGCACCCGTTGAAGAAGCAGCCTATGCGGGCGATTCCCTCGCCCAGGGCGATCGCCGGAGCGGCCAGGTCGCCCACCTCCCGGAAGGACCAACCCTTCGAACGCATGAAGAGCGCACCGACGATGATGGCCCCCAGCACGCCGCCATACTGGGTCAGCCCGCCCCGCCAGACCCGGAAGACCTCGGCCCAGTCGCCCTCGAACTCTCCGGGGTGCTGGAGCGCGTAGTAGAGCCGGGCGCCGATGAGGGCGCTGGCCAAGAGCCACCAGGCCAGCTTCATTAGATCTTCGTCTAGGTAACCGAGCGGGCGCGCGCGCCGACTGAGCCACAGGCTGCCGAACAGAAAAGCCAGGGCCAGCCCCAGCCCATAGGCGTGGACCTTCAAGAGTCCCAGGTCGAGCAAGATCGGTTTCAATGGGAATCCACCTTTGTGCTGCGCGGCTCCACTGGCCTACTGATACTCGTTGCGCCACGTCCTTGTTGATGACGCGTGACAGCGCCCCGCGCGCGGCTCCACTGGCCTACTGATACTCGTTGCGCCTGGCGGTTACGCCCAACAAGAGGCCCGTCGCCGCCAGCGTGGTGACCATGAACGAGCCGCCGAAACTCAAGAACGGCAGAGGAAGACCGGTCACCGGGGCCAGTCCCAGGGTCATGGCGACATTAACCGCCGCATGGTACAAGATCAACGCCACCACGCCCGCCGAGACGACGCTGCCGAAACGCGAACGTATCCGCCGGGCCAGCAACACCCCCCGGATCATCAAGATGCCGAAGAAGGTGAGCACGGCCGTGCCGCCCAGGAACCCGTACTCCTCGCCCACCACCGAGAAGATGAAGTCGGTATGCTGCCGCGGCAGGAAGGCGAGTCCCGTTTGCGAGCCCTTGCCAGGCCCTTTCCCCGCTACCTGGCCCGATCCAATGGCGATTTTCGACTGGATCACCTGGTATCCGGCGCCAGCCGGCTCGCGCTCGGGATCGAGGAAGGTGCTGATCCGGGCCCGCTGGTAGGGCTCGAGGCTGTTCCACAGGCGGGGGGTCTGGAGGGCAATCCCCACCTGCAAGAGGGCGAAGACACCCACCAGTGTCCAGCTCACCTGCCGCCAGCGCAGCAGTGTACAGCTGCCCAGCAGGAAGGGCACCCACAGCAGCATGTGGCTCGAGAACAGGGCCACCACCACCGGCGAGGCCAGGACGAACAGCAGCAACCAGGGCATGCCGGCCCATAGCAGCATGACGAGCGCCACGAGGGGAAAGCTCAGCGAGGTGCCCAGATCCGGTTCGCGCAGCACCAGGAGGAACGGCGCGGCGGTCGCCGCCAGGGCTCCGGCCAGCGACCAGCAGCGCGACAGATCGCACCGCTTGCGCGAGAGGAAATGGCCCAAGAAGAGGATGAAAGCCAGCTTGGCCAGCTCCGAGGGCTGGATACGCACCGGCCCCACCTCCAGCCACCGGCGCGCACCGTAATAGGATTGCCCCGAGAAGAGCACCAGCACGAGCAACAGGAGGGCCAGGAAGAAGAGCAGCGGCGAGATATCCTCCAAGAATCGTGGCGGCACCCACGCGAGGACGAACGCGGCAATGCCTCCCAGCGCGATCGAGATCAGATGGCGGGCGAACAGTCCCTCGTTGCCGCTCG
>CAZNJE010000135.1:0-4573 GCA_964573295.1 uncultured bacterium
AAGCAGTGTGAATGGCCAGTGGGGCTTATCAGTTCACTCCTCCGGGAAACTGGACCAGGAGCCCTCACCAGTCGCTGCCGATGAAAACATGGGAGAGGGTAGGTGCTTGGGCTCCATGCTCCCTCTGCTAGCGCAGGGGTATGCCTCGTCCACCACTTGTCAGTGTGCTGGATCGCCCGGCACCCACGCCGATGCCCAAGTTGCTTCGCACACCTCAGGTTGCAGGCTCGAGATCACAGAATGTGATCTCAAGATCGCATGGTGGGCGCGGCAGCAGGCGCCCGCCGCAGCGAGCTTGCGAGTGCGGTCGGCCAAGAATCCGGATAGGTTGTGGGGCCAAAGCGCAGCCGACCTGCGCTCCGCGTTCCCGTATCCCGCTACCGCACGCGTGCCGGTCCGCCGTACGACGTGCGCACCGGGACGACCTTCGGCCCACCCTGTGGCCTACCAGCCGTCCCAGCTGCCTCCCAGCTGCCTCCCAGCTGCCTCCCAGCTGCCTCCTCTTCGTCCGGCCGTAGCCGGAACCGGACAGTGCGCCTGGTCATGACCTTGTGCTCCGGGCTGCCGTGCGTCCTTGAACGCTCAGCCTCCCGGCGATGCCATGAATTCGCCGACCGGAACCTGATCTTGTTGTTGTTGCTGTTGCTCGGGTTGTTGTTCCGATTCGCGGAGCCGATTCGTGGAGCGGCCGTTGTGCGCGTTGTTGCTCCAGTTGCCGCCCCACCATGTGGAAGGCTGATGACGGTGAGCTTCATGCACATTCCTCACAAGCTTTCCTTACAAGCATCCTTACAAGCATACGTCGCCAGCGTTCAAAGCCAGCGTTCAAAGGAGAGACGCCGGAACCTCCCCGGTCTGCTCGACTGCTTGACACCGACCCTGGCACCGGTCTTGCTTCGGAATGTGGATGTCGCCCTCGAAGCAGATCCGGTCCTGAAGCGGGCTCGTGGCGCCCCCCCCCCCCCCCCCCCGCTCCCGCGAAAAGATGCTTCCCGCCACCGAGGCTCGAGGGCCCCCCGGTGGCTGCATGTGAATATGCTGCGATAAGTTTATGGTACAAAGCTCTTGTAGTACATGGTCTTTGTAGTAGAATGGGCATATGCGAAACGACGTCCTCATCAATCGGAACGAGGAGCTTGATCGCCTCACCGAAGTCTGGAACGTGAGTCGTTCGGGCAAGCCGCAGCTGGCCGTCGTTTGGGGCCGGCGGCGCACGGGGAAGACGTTCCTCCTCTCTCACTTCATGCAAGAGAAGCGCTGCGTGTTCTTCCCTGCCACCCGACAGGCCCCCGGCGTCGAGCTCCGCCGCTTCGCCGAGACCATCCGGCGTGACCTCGGTGACCGCCTTGGAGATCTTGCCTCCGCCGGATTCTCCAGCTGGGAAGGAGCGCTTCGCTTTGTCGCAACCCTCGCCGAGGAAGCGCCACTGGCCGTGGTACTGGATGAAGTGCCCTATCTGGCACGCTCGAGCCCTGGATTCGCAAGCATTGTGCAGTCGGTTTGGGATCACCTTCGGCCGGGTACGAAGCTACTCCTCGTCCTGACCGGTTCGGCCGTGGGAACCATACGAGACATGATGGGCCCCGGTGGTGCTCTGCGGGGCCGCCCAGCCTTGCAGATGCGGCTCGACCTCCTCGACCCCATCCAGGCGCGACGGTTTCTTCCTAGACTTGCCCCGGCCGCGTTCTGCGAAGCCTACGCTGCCTGCGGAGGCTATCCCCTGCATCTCAAGTCTTGGAATCAACGGCAATCGGCATCGCACAACCTGCGTCGCCTGGCGTTCTCACCGGGAGGGCTGCTTCTGGAAGATGCCATGGGAATTCTCTCGGAAGAGCTGCCTGAGAAAGGCGGCTACCAGAGAATCTTGAGCGCCATTGGCCGCGGACGCACTCGGCATTCCGAAATCTCAGGAGAGGCCGAGCAGCGCGTCGATCACCCGATCGATGTTCTCATTCGCTCCGGCTTCGTCCGCAAGAGCGTGCCCGTGGGGGGCCCCAAGAACACCCGGCCAACCTATGAGCTCTGTGACCCCTATCTCAGCTTCTGGTTTCGGGTACTCTACTCGGAACGCTCGTTGATTGAGGGGGGGCAAGGACCGGCGATCCAGAACCGTGTTGCTCAGCGCTGGCAGGGCCACCTCGGTCACACATTTGAGTTGATGGCCCGTGCGCATGCCGCGCGGCTCATAGGCGGCGGTCATTGGCCGCAGGAGATGATCGTTGGCCGGTGGTGGAGCCACAAGGGCCCGGTGTGTGAAGTGGATGTGCTCGGACTCCAAGGCAAGAAAACGACCCTTGTGGGCGAAGTGCGCTGGCAGAAGCGCGCACTCGGTACGAGAGATCTCGCTCAGCTTCGCTCGAAGCTTCCGTTCACGCCCAACCCAGTGGAGGAACCGATCCTTGCGCTGTGGGGGCGATCGGGAGGATCCCAAGCAATCCGCCAGGCAGGGGCAACGGTCTTTGCCGTCGATGATGTCGTCGATGGGCCGTAGGATCAGCGCCCGAGACGAGGCGGGTGGGCGACTGCCATTGGATTCAGCGGATCTGCAGTATACCTGATCACCGCTGTCTGTCACCGCTGTCTGTCACCGCTGTCTGTCACCGCTGTCTGGACACCGGCGAACAGGTTCCAACGTGCGGATGCTCTCGGTCGGGCGGAGGTAGCGGTGCGGTGGGCGCACAGGGATGACTGAATGGCGGTCGCGTACGATCTGTGGCCTAGCCGGGCAAGCTACTGGCGCGGAGCAAGTTGTCGGAGGAAGAGCTCACTGCCGATGGTCTCGCTAGCTCGTATGCTTCGCAAGCTCATCGATCAAGGCGGGCAAATCTTCCTGGATCGTGTCCCAGCTTCGTCCGTAGTTCACTTCGCCATAACTTCGCCATAAGCATGAATCAGGATGTTGCGCAGCCCGATCACCTCACGCCACGGTACCATCCCCAACTCCTGTTTCGTTTCCTGAGAGACGTTTCGTGCCGCCTCCCCGATGATCTCAAGGCGCCTCGCCACCTGATCCTGTAGCGAAACCTCTCGAAGGAACTCAGACTTGCTGTGACCCTCGACGTACCCAAGGATCAGCTTGGCGGAGTCGAGTATGTCGACCAGACCAGGTAGGTGAGGTCACGCTGCATAGAGTCTCCTCGCGGACTGCAGAATCGCTCGGCGGCGGATCGGATTGCGGCTCCGTTCGATTGCGACCTTCTCGATCAGGTCTATTTCGCGCCCGACGAGCCTCTGTAACTCATCGCGCATTCTGACGAAGTCGAAGATGCGCCAGGGAGCATCCTCTCGAAACGTCACCAGGATGTCTATGTCGCTATCGGCCGAGAACGTCTGGGAGAGGACCGAGCCAAACAGGCATAGCTCCTCTACTTGCCAGCGTTGGCAGAATGTCGCTAGTTCGCTGGGCGATAGCCCCAGTCGTGCGTATAGGATGGACTCATCCATTGCCGTCTCCCCAGTTCCCTGACCCCCTGGATGATACTGCTCCCTCGTGGGTGTGCAACAGAGGATCTGGCCAGGCGGCGCGAGGTTTCGAAGGCGTCGTCGTTCGTGACCTGGATGATCTCATCGACCACGTAGAGCTCCATGATCTGTGGAATGAAGCCGGCCCGGATGCCCTGGATCTTGTGCGATCCGGGCTGACCGCCCGAGAGCACAGTTGTCATGGACAAGGAAGCGCGGCACAGTGTCCCAGCCCGTTGCCTCACGGATCTGCTGCTTCACCCAGGGCAGCCTGGGGTTGGTTGTGACGTTGACATGCACGATCCGTCTGGTGCTAATCCCCATCACAACGAATACATAGGCGATGGAAACGAAGGCGGTGTATTGCGTCAGGAAGTCGCAGGCCCACAGCTCCTTGGCGTGGTTGCGAATGAAGGTGCGCCAGGTCTGGTTGTCACGGCGCGTGCGCCGCACCATGTAGACTCGGATGGCGCTGGGCGCGTGGTGGATGCCGAACTTGGCGGCCAGCTCCTCCGCAATCTTGTCCTCGCCCCAGCCGGGCTGGTCGGCAAAGATGCGCTTGATGTAGGCGATGTGTGTCCGGGGAATCCGTGGACGGCCGATCTTGCCAGGACATGACTTGCGACGCCAGATCGCCTTGAAACCTCTGCGGTGCCAGCCGACGACAGTGGCAGGCTTGACGATGACCAGCGAGCGCGTGGAGTCGGACCATAGCCGGTGAAGGGCGATCCAAAACGCGCGATCCCCGGCACGAACTCTGGGTCGCTTCTGAATCCCGACGTAGACAGTAAGCTGCTGACGCAGGGCGGCATTCTCCAGGGCCAGGCTTGCCGGCGGCATCAGGCGCGGCCCGCACGAGAGCGAGGAGAGCAGATAGGGTTGTTCTGATCATGGGTGAAATTGTGCCATGGAGAGAGAGATGACCGATTGTGAGGGAGTTACGGACTTTTCGCGGAGTACGGGTTGCAGAAGACGACTTGCAGTTGGTGCTTCCAGAGTCGCGTGCGGTAGCCGTTGCTCTCGCCGCAGTCGGCCAAGATGAGAATGCGTTTTGCGTTTGGGTAGCGGGCTTGACCGGCACGCAGCCACCATCGGGCAATCGAGTCCACGG
>CAZNJE010000136.1:0-4537 GCA_964573295.1 uncultured bacterium
GCAGGGCGTTGAACTTCTCCATGAAGGCGTCGGAGATGTACTTCAGGAAGATCAGGCCAAGCACGACGTGCTTGTACTCGGCGGCGTCCATGTTGCCGCGCAGTTTGTCGGCGGCAGCCCAGAGTTTGTCCTCAAAGCCGAGGTTGGCACTCGATGCCTTCGTCTGCTTAGCCATGTATAGATTTGCTCCTTATACGCTTCACTCGGATGCAGATTGTCTGATTCAATTAATCGCCTTGGGCACATAACGAGAACATCAGCGGTACCGCGAAGCGGCATCCGCTGCATGTTTTCGTTGTGCCCTTACATTTCATTGAACTCCCGCTGGAAGTTCGCGACAACCCTCAAGATCTCTTCAAAATGGGGGACTTCGCCAAAGAACATCTCATCCCGCATTGCCAGATAGTCCTGCCGCCACTCCGATTCCTGGGCGGCGAGGGGCAGTAGGCGGAGCGTACCGCGGCGAAGGGTGCTGTAGTCCATCCAGGACCATCCGAAGTAGATCTCCCTATGTTGAGCGGCACGGGAGAAGATGTCCCGCTGAGCGAAAGCCCTTTCAGCAACACCCTTGGTGATGAGGCACCAAAGATCGTAGTAATGACGCGCCACCCGCGGATGTCTTTTCTTCTTGTCGGATGGGCGATAGGATTCCTCGTGAAGCAGCATCGCCTTTTCCCAGAACGTCCTCTCCGGAGCTAGCGCCCTTACGGGAAACGTACTTGGCCCAAGGACATCGGGGAAAGGCTCGTGCAGGTAGGGGTGCACCTCCGCGTTCTCGAGAGGTTCGTTGTCTGAGCGAGCGCCGAGCTCGATTTTGACCAAGCGGCGAACGTAGTCATGGGCGATGGGCAACGCGGTTGGATACCTGAACAACACCGTCTGCCTGTCTGGATCCTCTTCCTCTGGCGCCAGGGTCAGCTCCCAGGTGTCATGGCCTGGTAGCGAAGCTTCGATGCGTGCCGCTAAGGCTGGCATCAAACGGTCACGGATTGCGCTCTGGCCGGCCTCCTTCATTGCATCGAGACGTTTCCTCCGCTGCTTCTTGCTGGGTGCCTTCTCGGGACTGTCCTCGCCACCGAATCCCAGGAAGTGCTTGTCGATGACGATATCGATGTCCTCCGAGAATCGATTGATCAAGCCCCAGCATTTCGATAGGGACGTGCCCCCTTTGAACGTAAGACTGGCGCCCCACTCGGGGAGCGCGAACAGCTCCTGGAGGGTCCAGCACACCCAGAAGTCCTTTTCGAGGGATGCTTCCGGCAGATCCAGCTGAGCTTGCGCCTGCTGGCAGATCAGACGCCGACGCTCGACAGGCATCTGAAGGTATCCGTTCATCTGTCCTTAGCCTTCCCCAGCGATTGCACGGATAACCTGGGCGATCCAAATCGGGGCGTAGTGGATATCCTTCATTAGTTGCGCTCGATCCTTGGAACTGATCCTTCGCTTGAGAGCGGTTGCGGTCCGGTCATCGATGTTTCGTTGACCCAGCCAACGAAGGGCTTGGATGACCGTTCCGCTTATCCGGCCCGCCGTAGCCATGTTCCTGGGTGTTGTGCGCTTGAGCAGGATCTGCCTCTTCCCAATCTGGAGTTTGCGGGTGGGGCCGTCGGTCAGGAAGACGATCTTCATGGGCACCTGATCGCTCAACCCGAGCAGATTGGCAGCGTACGCCCCGGAGGGTTGGAGCCGCACAGCATCTCGTGCCTCCAGCGCGGCTGTGATCTGCTCAAGGGTTGGAGCGAGAACACCGAGTTGGGGGTCCGTGCGGGGGTAGTCATAGAGTCCCCTGGCCAGTTGGCGGATCGTACCCTCGCTCTTGTGGCGCCGCAGAGCGCTCTCCACCGCGGCGCGGCTTCCCAGCCCCTTGAAGCTTGCCGGGGTAAAAACCCACCCTCGCCCATGGGCACGAATAGCCATAACCACTTGTTGGGATATTGGTTGCGCCTTCTGTGGAGTGTGCTTCATGACGCAAATACTAGCATATATTTGCGTCTCGACGAAGCACAAGTGGCACGCCGGAGAAGAAATCTGCGTGATCACTGGGGGGCACAACGCAAGAATCACCGGCGGCGGGGCCCGGCGCGACCCTGGCCGGAAGGGCAGGGGTGTGGCGGGGCCTGCCAGGGGCGTGACGGGACCAGACGTCCGGTGAATTCATGGTTGTCTGCCTCTTCACAATTTGTTCTTCCGTCGCCTGGATTCCCAGAGGATGGCTTCGTCCTTCCTTAGTCACGGACTGGCACCGACTCCATTCCTTCTATTCATATGGCAACGGCTCTTCAATGTCTCTCCATACCATGATTCCCTTCTCTCTGCCGTGTCACCGAAAGATGGCAATCAGTCCACCGGCAGGCCGCGCAAGTCGATACGTTGCAAACTCCTCACATGCGATCGGCAGGTTCTGCTTGAACTTCAGCCACGTCGGGTCGTCTGTGGCCTGAGAGGGTGCCTGCGCTGATCCGCGCCAGTTGCCGAGTGAGAAACTGTGAGTGAGCACCATGTTTCCACCTCTGTCGAACAGGACGAGTCTCCGACTGGCGGCCCAATCATCAATGTCGACATCAGGGTAGGGGTTTCGTATCAGCCCAACAAAGAGGCAGCTGTCGTCTTCGCAGATGACATCGAGAGTCTTGAACTCCTCTGGCTTCACTATCTCTGACGGGTCCGAGGTGAGCCCCTCGAGTGGCACCCAGCCCTCGACCGTAACACGCGCATTACCACATTCATGTTCATCAGCAACCAGAGAGCCTCCCGAGATGAGGACACCGAGTTCGAGTCCCAGGCCGCCCGCCCCCCAGGTCGGGCAGCGAGGCCAGTCCCAGAGGGGGCAGGAAGAGTCTATTCGGGTGTTACCCGAGGGCCGCATCCCTTCGTCGGGGGCTAGACAGCTCATCCTGCACCAGCCCACGATCCTGACGGGCATATGTCCGCTGCTGTCCGCGCGTTGAGGTAGGGTTAGGGCGCGGTACAAATGCGCCACTTCGCGTCCCCCTGGCGACTCGAACACCGGTACTTCCAGCAGCTTGACATAGCAGAAGGCCTCTCCTTCTGCGTCGTACGCCTGTGCCGATGTCTCTCCGGCTGCGAGACCCAAGACAAGGACGCAAAGGAGGCCGATCAGTGTCCCAAGATACTCCTGGGTCGTTGGCCAGGGGTCTGCCGTAGGACGAGAATCCTGGCGACTCGGTCGGCTATTGCGACAAGTGTTTGTTTCCGCAGCAATGATAGTCATCGAGAGAGTACATACCTCATGGGACACTTCCTGCGTCATGCATTCAACGCTTCCGCTTCTCGCCGATCCGCTGTTGGATGATTCGGTGATTCGCGCACCACCGCGTTCTCTGCCTCGCTCGTCACCTTTCATTCCAGACAACGTGAACATCACCAGTGGACCGGGCCGGCGCGGACCTTGCGCAGCAAGTGCCGTGACGGCGCGGGACAGCTGGTGCATGTAATGTTATCTTCCTGATTCTCCCGCGTCTATCCGTAGATAGCGTTCGAAGAAGGCTCTTGGCCTCCAAACAGTGATTCCACGGTATCCCGAGACATTGACCAGATGTTTGTCACCACTGATTACGTGCCTGCATCGGGCTGCCAGCGCGCAGGCCAGGAACTTATCATCCTCTGGATCTGTGCTGACCTGTTCACCAAGTTGGCCAGGATTATGAAGCTCTCCCGTGGTAAGAAGCAGACTGAGGAACGGCGATAGGTCTACTCCGGAGAAATCACGGGCCAGCTTGTGTCCGGTTCTCTGGTACTCGGCGAGAATCTCCGGTGAAAAGGCGATAGAGATCCGTCGGTCCACCCATGCCCGGAGGATCCGATTCGGGATTCCTCGGAAGAAAACGCCAGATACAAAGACATTCGTGTCGACAACAACCTTCACCGCTTTCTCCGAACAGCTTTCACCGCTCGGCTCACATCCGACTTCCTCATGTTCGCGCTTCGGGCCTGCTTGCGCGCTTGAGCCGTCAGCTCCTCAAAGTCCTCCATCGACGGGGGAGAGATAGCCTTCAGGATGACGACATCGCGGTCGCCGACGACGATGAATTGAATTCCAGGCTTGAGTCCGAGTCGCTTCCTAATCTCCTCAGGAATTACGACTTGGCCCTTCGAAGACATCCTGGTTGTTGCCGGATCGGTCAAAACCCACCTCCTTGGCGTTGATCTTACCAGTAAGACCATACCAAAGGGGGCCTAGTTCCGCAAGTCCCGTCTGCGTGATTCAGTCCTTCCCGCTTAATGTCATACGAGTCTCACGCAGGTTTCACGTTGTTGCCGGGTGCGACGCTTAGACAGAGATAACGTCAGAATGAGCGGCCGGGGCCGCTGCTGTTCCACTGGCGCGCGACTGGCGCAAGCCAGGCGCGTGCCAGCCGGAGACACGTCCGTCCCCGGTCCGCTCCATTCTATGTTCGACGTCTTCATCATCTGTCTCAGAGCCCGCGAAGTCGATGGCCATCTCGATTTCGCGCATCTGGGGCCGCAAGGCCAGATGGCGTGATGGCCTGAGTGCATCGGCCCACCCCACCATGTT
>CAZNJE010000137.1:0-4373 GCA_964573295.1 uncultured bacterium
CAAAGCCCGGCCGACTGGATGCCCTGGAACTACCGCGACACGCTCGGGCGCGACGACGGCCCCAAAGCCACCCTCTCGGCGAAGCCGTAGGGCGGGCTACGCAGGCTTGCCGAAACCACACGTCCGTTCAACGTCGCTTCGGGCTGCGGCGCGCCCGTGGGACTTGGTCGCTGTATGATCGCGCCAGCGCCCCCGGGCGCGCGCTGCGCTTCAAGAAAGCGGCCTGGTCGCTCGCCTTCCGCACCGTGTACGCCACGCACTCGCCCGGAGCCCTCAGTGATTTCATCATGTTCCTGCAGGCCGTGGGAGAGGGCTTCTATCGTCCCCGGGTCTGGCCCTCCTCGATAGAACTCATGGTGCATCTGGACCACAGACATCCTCCCGATCACGAGGAGACGCTGCGGCTCCATCCGGAGTGGCTCGCGGATCTGCCGGTGCCGGCCCTACCGGGCAGCTACGGCGATCTCTGACCGGAGCTTAGGGCCTGTCAGGAGATAACTGACTGACACGGGTGCTGTTCGGTAGTATGATAGTCCGCATTGGGAATCTTGATCGCCTCGATCCCTGCCGATCGAGCTACATCGAACAGGTCGCTGGGACTGTCAGGCTTCGGGACGATGCACCCGACCAGCGGAATGATCTCCGGAGCAGCAAGCATCTTAGAGGACAGGTTCAAGATGACGCGCTCGGCGCCATAGACCCCGCCACTGTCGATGAAATGGAGCACGTGACAACGAGGCTCAGACATGGATCTACTTTCTGACCAGAATCCGGTAACTCAAGCCACGGCCACCGCCGCCGGGGCCGACGACTGTTGCGATCTCCGCAAGGTCGCGGGTAATGGCCTCCATCCACTCGGGCTCTTCCCTGAGGTCCAAACCCTGCTGAACGAAGACATACTTGAGTTCCGAGCGGTCGATGATGCCGCCCCATTCCTCCAGAGGCGCGCCATGTGCTCCATGGTAGTAGTACCCGTAATCGTTGTCGTCTCCGAGCATGTCCAGCAACGTGAGCCCCGCACGCTCTTCCCACATTTCGACGTGTCGCAAGGTAAACGAATCGTCACCAAGACGAGCCGATTCGATCCTGCGGCTCAACCCCTCTCGAGTTGCAGCCCGGCACTTCGAGTTCTTCGGCAGGTTGAGCGCCTCGTAGCCAAGGATGTAGATCGGTTCGTCCCGATTTACGTTGGCCACCACCCACGAGCGCATTTCATTATGGGCGACCCCGCGGAAGGGCCGAACCTCACCGATGCACTGCCAGGCCATCACCCCCAGAACGGCCGCCGCCCCGTCAATCTGCATCCACCTCCGCGGGAGTCGGCGCAAACCGTCAAGGGCTAGCAAGTAGAACAGCGGCAGCGCCGACAACATCCAGTAGGCTTGTAGCTGCCGGATGAGCGGAACAACACCAGCCAGAGCATTACCAAGAAGGCCACGCTCACCAGCGGGCTTCGGCCACGCCATTTCACACGGCGCAGGCTTGACCATACGCTCACTGCATCAAGAGGTATCACCAGCCAGCCTGTGTCCAGCAAGATGGCGACGAACTGCTCTCCCCACTGGATCCATAATGACACGTCGTCGCGAGCATTGAGCGATCTCAGCTTGATGTACAAGAGAGGATCGAAGAACGCAGATCCCGCGCTTACCAAGCCTCCCCATTGTGTAGCGGTACAACTACACAAAGGAGTTGATCGGGTGATTGGCTACCAGGGGTAACATGGTTCATGAACTGAGACTCCTCTCGTTCCTGTTCAAGCCGGATATTGCCGAAGCGGACGGCTGAATGATGCTGATCGAACATATCACTCGGGCCTCCACGTAGTCAAGCTCGTCAGGAGGTAGCTGAAACCCGGCCAACTGCTCAGCAGGCAAGCATGGAACACTCATGATTGGCCTTCCAATGCACTCTAACCAGAACTCAACCGAGTTGGCACCATGAAATCCTGCTTGAGAAGCGCGATTTGGCCCCAACGGGTTTAGGCCATTCGCTTATGCGTCTGTCTATGCTATCCCCCGGGGCCGGTCAGAATGAGTCTGGCGGACCTTTGCCAGTGCGGAGGTCACCTGGCGATGGGCTCCTCGATCGCGCCTTTCAGCCTGCGCTGTGATTGACGACCCCGTGGACTATGGAGAGGATCGAGTTATTGCCCGAGGATAAGCAGCTTCACCTCTGGCTGGACTGCCCGGCCGGTGGCGCCTCGACTGACCGGGCTGTGGACGGTTCGGCTGCAGGGTCAACGACACCACCGTGCGTGCTTGGTGCCACTTCGGCCTTTTGTAGCAAAACCAGAATCCTTGGCCGTCATAGGCCAGCGCCCGCAGGCTCGTACCGCGGATGTACGGCTCCGGGCGGCGATGTCTCGCAGGGAGGAGCCCCGGTGGTGGTATCTGCGTCCTCGGATCTATTCCCCGGAGCCAGACCGCAAATCCCCGCACGATATCCAGCCGCCGGGCGTGGGTGGCACGCTGGACGCCCACAGGTGCCAGGGCCCAGCGCAGGGCGAGCTCCGTCGTGACGAACTCTGCCCTCTCGCTCTCGACAAAGTCGACGAACTTACGCAGCGATGATCCCGGCCACTTGAGTTCGGTGCCGAGTGCGCGTCGCGTGGCGAGATACTCCGTCAGTGCATCGTGGAGGGTACTCATCGTTGGACCTCCGTGCTTGGCCATGGCAAGGCCACGCCTCGGAGACCTTCGATCTCAACCTTGGCGTAGAGTTGCGTGGTAGTCGTAGAGCGATGGCGCAGCACCTGGGAGATCTCTGTCAGCGATGCTCCGGACCGAATCATCCGGGTCGCCAAGCTGTGTCTAAAGATGTGGGCTCCAACGCGGCCTTCCGGCAGCACGCCCGCACGTCGCAGTGCCTCCCGTGCGATCTTGCTCACAGCGGCAGGCCGCGCCAGTCCTACGCGCGGAGCAAAGTGACGAACAAACACGCGGCGTGACTGGCTCGGACCCCGGGCATCGTGCAAATAGAGCACAAGTGCATCTCCTACATCCTGCGGGAGTGGAAGACGGTCGTGGACTCGCCCCTTGCCACGGACCACCAGTTCGCCGAGACTCCAACGGATGTCGTTGATCTCAAGGGCAAGGATCTCACTGGCGCGCAGTCCCAGGCGGGCCGACAGGAGCAGGATCGCGTAGGTGCGGCAGCCTCGAAGTGTCGAGCGACTAGCCGCTGCAACTGCGATCACGTGCTCGATCTGCTCGGGAGTAAGCAACGGCGGGAGGGGGGCGCGCGGCCAGCGACGAACGGGGAGCACGGCGGTCGAGAGATCGGTCGCTGTCAAGCCATCGAGAAAGCAAAAGCGTAGGAACGACCGCAGCGATGCCACCAGTGACTTCGCGAACGAGTCCGACCGATTCTGACTTTGGTCGAGAAGGTAGCGGCTGACAGTCAAGGCATCGAGGGTGGCGGCATTCTCCGGGAGCCGCTGCGCCACGACAAATGCACGAACAAAGGGTCTGCGCACAGCGATTGTGTGACGGCTGAGGCCCTGCTTATCGCGCAGATGGCCTACGTATCTGCAAACGAAACCCTCGGCGGCCGAGGCTTTCGAGTGGGGCAAAGGTACGGCTTGGACGGCCCGAAGGTACTCGACGAATTGACATAGCGCGGTGCTGTGATTGTAGCGACGACGTGACGGACACGCTAGGAACGCCCCCACACACGCTTGGTTGACCTTTGTGATCCCAATCCTGCTCTTACGAACCCATTCGATGAAGGGTGCGATGAGGCGTTCCTTGTCGTGCTGTGTTTTCTCCGCATACCCGGCCTTCGCGAGTGCCGCGATGAACTCGGTCAGGTGTTCGGCAAGATCGTGGCGGGCACGAGTTTCGGATCGTAGTTCTGGCATGGTCGTCTTCCTTTCCTGGCGCTGCGTGCCAAGTTAGAAAGACGACCCGACTATGCCGCGTTCCTGAAGAATCTTGTTGAGCCGCGTCCATGCCAAGACGAGTCCATCGCACACCGTACGCGGGCAACGCGGCATAGTCTGGGACACGGCATAACATCTGCGAAAGGACGCTGAAGCGCGCGATCCTCCACAGGAAGAATGCCATGTTCTACAGGACCGAGAACGGTGCGCGGGTCGGTGACCAGTTCATGAGCCTGATCCACACCGCCGAGCTGTGCCACGCGGATCCCTTCGACTACCTCGTGACGCTGCTGCGCCACGCAAAGCAGGTGGCCCAGGCCCCGGCCGATTGGATGCCCTGGAACTACCGCGACACGCTCGGGCGCAACGGCGACCCCAAAGCCACCCCCTCGCCGAAGCTGTAGGGCCGGTTACGCAGGCTTGCCGAAAGCACACGTTGTCGCGCTGACGCTGAGACATGATCGGATCGATGCATTCTGGTTCACCCTTT
>CAZNJE010000138.1:0-4358 GCA_964573295.1 uncultured bacterium
CGGTCCTGGACGTACTCGGTCAGCCAGCGGGTCATGTACTCGGCAAAGGTCATGCGGGTCGTCCCCGGTAGGCTCGACAAAGGCAACCGGGAACGATTTAGCCAATTGGGGGCCAGGTGGCGAGCTGGAGTGAGCTCTCTTGCGAGCGTCGGGCCATGGCCGCATTCCCCGCATGGTACCCGGGCAAGGAACTGGGCGCCTCCGTGAATCGCTCTTGGTCGCGGGCGATCTGCTCCTGAAGCCACCCGTTATCTTTCCATTGAGACAAGCTCATCTTCGTCTCCAATGACAAACAGCTTTGGCTCACCTAGCACAGTCGCAAGGAAGTGCTCTGCGGCTTCCCTTCTCCGCACGAACTCGTACATGCGCGGAAGGTATCCGTGATTGATCGTCCGCGTGAGATCCCGGGATGTGCTGAGCTCGGAGGAGGTAGCGGCGAAACTCCTCCGACTTGAGGAGGTCCAGCCAGTGGGCCTTCGGGTAGGTGGTCTTCAGAAGCGTGGTCCCGCCCGTCTACCTTGGCCCCCAAAGGAAGAAGGTCTCCGATCCCGGTTTGGGCAGGGTGATCCCGCGTTCATTCCTGAACTGGAGTATTCATGAAATTTCCAAGCTATCCATGCAAAACACGCTGGGCTGGAGTGCCTGCCTCATGGAATCCTCAAGCGCCCGGTCTATCTTCTCGGCCACTTCGCTGGCACGGATCCGTCAATCTCCCCCCCCGAAGCTCCCTCTGAAATGCGGGATAGCGCCGGTAGGTGTGCTCGATCGCCGAGAACCACGCCTGGGTCTCCTCCCCCGGTTCGACCTGCAGGCAGGCCGGGCCAGCGAAGCCGCATGCCCGTAATGACGCCGGCGCTTGTGGCGGATGACGCCCTTGATCCGCTTCTCGGCCGCGATCCGCATCGCGCCCAGCACGGCAGGGACATCCTTCGCCGCAATCTCCCCAAACGCGTCGAACCGCTCCAGCAGATTCTCGAGGTGCTCGTGCACCTCCTGGAATGACTGAATATTTTCACTTGACAATGCCAAAATACAATGCAAAATGGCATCATGTATGCCAGATTGCTAGAACCTCCGCAGGACAAGAGCTTCTTCCTCTTCGGTCCCCGGGGAACCGGCAAGACCACCTGGGTCCGCTCGGTTTTCCCCGATGCCGTCTACCTCGATCTGCTGGAAGCGGAACTTTTCACCGAATTTACCGCGAACCCGCAGCGTCTCCGAAACTACATCCCCAGGGGCTTCGAGGGCCGGGTCGTCATAGACGAGGTCCAGCGGGTTCCCGAACTGCTGAACGAGGTGCACAGGCTGATAGAATCGGAAGGAAGGCGATTCGTCCTGACCGGATCGAGCGCAAGGAAGCTGCGGCAAAAAGGCGTCAATCTCCTCGCCGGCAGGGCGCTGACCTGTTCGATGCATCCCATGTCGGCATCGGAACTGGGAAAGGACTTCGATCTGGGACGAGCCCTGAAGTACGGGCAGCTCCCCGCGGTCTACAGCGAGAAGGATCCCGCGAAGTACCTCGAGGCGTACGTCGGAACCTATCTTGAGGAGGAGGTACGGCAGGAAGGGCTGACGAGGCAGCTATCGGCGTTCGCCCGGTTTCTCGAGTCGGCCAGTTTTTCCCAGGGCTCGGTCCTCAATGTTTCAGCCGTCGCCCGGGATAGCGGCGTGAACAGGAAGACGGTGGAGGGCTATTTCTCCATACTCGAGGACCTGATGATAGCCCGCAGGTTGCCGGCTTTCACGAAGAGGGCGAAGAGGCGTCTTGTCGCTCATCCGAAGTTCTACTTCTTCGATGCCGGTGTATTCAGGACGATAAGGCCGATGGGGCCCCTCGATTCTCCAGAGGAAGCGGAAGGGCCGGCTCTCGAAACTCTCCTCCTCCAGGAGATCATGGCCCTGAACGACTCCCTGGACCTTGGATATCGTATATTCTACTGGCGAACATCCAACGGTCGTGAGGTCGACTTCGTGCTGTACGGCGAGAGGGGCCTGCATGCCTTCGAGATCAAAAGGACGGCGCGTGTCGACAGGACGATGCTCGGCGGAATGCGGGCTTTTCTCGACGACTATCCCGTCGCCGAAGCCCACTTCATATACATGGGGCAGCGCAGGATGCAAGAGGGCGAGATAGAAGTCATTCCCGTCGACCTGCTCTTCAAGGAGTTGCGTAACATTATCTGAATCCTAAAGCATAATGTCAGAATACGTTACGAGGTGGAGGAGTAGGCTGGGAGATCTGCGGAATGTACGTCCTGTTGCGAGTGTGATCCGATGAACGTGGCTGGAGAAACTGGCGTATCGGGAATCCGGATGGCAAGGCCGTTCTCACGGGGTGATCTGGACAGTCAGGATCTGGTCCCCACGTTCAAGACAATCGCGGCAGTCCAGTTTTCGGGAGGCACAGTATATCTTCCAACAGATATTGCGTTTAGAAATCCAGGGCCACTCGTGACGACCGCTTCATCGTCTCCGTAGATTCCGGACTTGGCTGACCGTGCATACCATGAATATCCGGATTGCCATTCCGAGTATTCATGGACGTTTTCGATTCTGGATACCAAGGGTTCGCCGCGACGATGATGCTGCTGATGATGATGGCGGTGATCATGGACCGTGAACGGATACGTGCCCTGTCCGCGCTGGGTCTCGCAGCCATGCGATGCTCCCAGGCCCCGAGGCACTTGGCCCCGGGATTGCCGATCATCTTGGGCAGCCTTCTACCGCTTGACGATGAGCGTACGTTCTAACGTGTCGCGAAACTCGGCCGAGAGTCGCTCGGCCCGGTGCAAACCGGTCAGCACCAGGCGGCGGAAGAGCTGCTCGCGCACATCGGCACTGACCGTCCCCACCTCCACGAACTCGCCTGTAGAGCGAAAAGCGCCCTGGGTGGCGAGAGCGTGAATATGGGGGCGAAAATTCGCCGCATAGGAGCCAAAGGTCTGGATCGAGACGATCAATCCCGGCACCGCCGAGCGGTCGAAGTTGCGGTCCCTGAAAGGTCCGCCGTTGCCGGTGACCTTGGCGAAAGTGGGTATGTCCTTGACTCCAGTAGCCCCCACTGGTAGTGGTGCAGGAGATGGAGGACTACCCCCACACCTTGCGAGAGCTGGAGTCCCGCTTCGCCACGGAGCAGGCGTGCCGCGAGTACCTTGAGCAGCTGCGGTGGCCGCAGGGATTCGTGTGCCCCGCCTGCCACGCGACCGAGGCGTGGTCTACCGGGCGGGGGCTCCGGATGTGCGCAGGCTGCGGGCACCAGGCGTCGGTGACGGCGGGCACGATCTTCCAGGATACGCGGACGCCGTTGACGCTCTGGTTCCGGGCGATCTGGTGGGTCGTCAGCCAGAAGACTGGTGCCAGCGCGCTGGGCCTGCAGCGGATCCTGGGACTGGGCAGCTACCGGACTGCCTGGACCTGGCTCCACAAGCTCCGACGCGCGATGGTGCGGCCCGGCCGAGACCGCCTGTCCGAGATGGCCGAGGTGGACGAGACCATCGTTGGCGGTGTCGAGCCGGGGGGCGGGCGCCGACACATTGGCAAGAAGGCGGTGGTGGCCATTGCCGCTGAGGTGCGCGGCCGTTCGATCGGCCGAATCCGTATGCAGCGGGTGGCGGACTTCTCGGCCGAGAGCTTGCTGCCGTTCGTACAGCAAGCCGTCCAGCCCGGCACAATGGTCATCACCGATGGGCTGCAGAGCTACCGCGGCCTTCCCCACGTCGGCTATCGCCACGACCGCAGAGTGGTCCTTGGCAGTGGAGAGTCGGCCGACGCAGTGCTGCCCCGCGTGCACCGTGTCGCCTCGCTCCTCAAGTGCTGGCTCCTGGGCACTCACCAGGGCGCAGTCAGTCGGGAGCACCTCGACTACTACCTCGACGAGTTCACGTTCCGGTTCAATCGACGGACGTCACGCCATCCCGGGAAGCTCTTCTATCGGCTCCTGGAGCAGGCCGTGACGGTGGATCCTGTGCCCTACGCAGCGATGGTCAAGGGCGTACGCGGCCCAAAGAAGAAACGCCACCACAATGGATAGGGGGTACTTGAGTGAAGGGAATACCCCCTTTGGCGGATATTCAGATTTCCGGTGAAGTGGTGACCTGGTCGGCTGCGGGATCCAGTTCGGTCGGCAATATTTTCTACCATGACGGAACCGAGGTCCACCAGCTGACGGACGAAACGACCCAGGACAGAAACCCCATGGTGTCCCACGACGACGCCGGCCTGCACCTGACCTTCGAGTCTTACATCGATGGGCAGTGGGACATCATGCATTTCGACGGCACAACGATCACCAACCTCTCCATCAGCGCGTAGGAAGATTGAACTGCGAAACGCCCCAGCTCCGAGTCAGAGTGGCCTCG
>CAZNJE010000139.1:0-4248 GCA_964573295.1 uncultured bacterium
TCTATCGCTTGCTCAGCAGGTGTATGCCGGACTGGGAAAGAAGAAAGGAACGCCTGGAATCAGTGGTGTTGCGATGATCCTGCCATCCAGTCGACTGTGGGGCCATATCGGTGTATTGTGGGGGCAGGATGGCTCGTGTGGCGTGGATGAGAAAGACAACGTGCAACGTGCCCGAGGGCGTCTAACAACAGGATGAACCTGTCGGTCCGCTTCGCGGCCCGCAGGTTATCCTGGGCGTTGGCCTCCGTGTCACAAAGGGCCGCTCCAGGGCGGAGCTGTGGCAACTTGCAGCGATGCTGTGCCTTAGGCACAGAGCACTGCCAGGCGCTGGCAATCTTCAGATTCGCATCGTATGATGCTTTCGTACCTCATCGGATAACAATGGAAGGTGGGTATTGAGGAGGGGTCGTGACACACCACCCCCGCATACCTCAGGATCCTCTGGGGTTCATCCAGGAACGGGTTCGCGCTCGGGCGATCTTCTGGACGTACCATGTCAACATGCGGCTGAAGGATCGGTTCATTCAACGGGAGCAGATTCTCCAGGCGGTGGATGCGTATGAAATCATCGAATCCTATCCGCACGATAAGTACCTGCCGAGCTATCTCGTGCTAGCCAGCAAAGGCACTGATGCCTTCCACGTACTCTTCGCTGTCGATGTAGAAGGAAACAACGTCAGGATCGTCACTGCTTATCGGCCGAGTCCGACAGAATGGCAGTCCGATCTTAAGACCAGGAGATAGCAGAAATGAAATGCCGAGTTTGCGGTGGAAGCCAGCACTCATCGATCACTGACTTGCCCTTCAAGGTATCGGAAACGACCATCGTCATCCTAAAGGACATCCCGGTACTGCAGTGCAGCAATTGCTTCGAGTATTCGATTGAGGACGCCGTGATGGAAAAGGTCGACCGAGTTTTCGGATCAGTAGATTACACCGCCGAGCTCGAGATCATCCGTTTCGTGGCGTGATCCCGCAATCGAAAAGGCGAGGCTCTGGCCCACGTGATGATGTTTGCGCATCGGAGTACAAGGGAAAGGCCAACCCTGGATGCACCGGACGTTCGGCCCCGGCAGGCCCTGGCCTCGCTGGGCCGCGTTCTAGTTCCAACTTGTTCGGCCAGGGCCGTGCCGGAGCCGAACGTCCGGTGATCCTGTCGTTCTGCCAATCGCAGCGTGCCGTTCAGGGTTTCATTGGCGACTGGAAAGGGCCTGGTCGAGGGCAGCGAAGCCTTTCAACGCGAGCGTACACAGGGAACCATGCAGACCGTAGGGGAGACCGCACTCCCTGAAGCTTGAGATGAGCCTCGTCAAGAAAGGAAGCAGGTGGCCACGGTGTTAACGTGCCGGAAGCCAACACGAAGGGACCGGTAGGGCGAGGTCCCGGAGGGCCTGTCGGGGTCCACGAAGAGCGCGGCATGCATGGAGAGAGGCGTCAGGAACTTGGGAGACCCGGGTGGTTCCCGGCTTCGGCCGGGTAGGGCTTGCCGCAAGGGAGTCCGATGGCCTCTCGGGAGTCAGATTCACTGATAGTACTCGGAGGACGGGAGAGCCGTCCACAGGGGGAAGCGGTACCGTGCCCGGCTGGTACGTCGGCGGTGGATTCCCTTCGGAACGATCGAGCATGACTGGCTGACTCGGATGCTGGAGGAGCGGATCGACGATGGGCCATTCCTACGTTTGATCCGGAAGTGGTTGAAGGCCGGGATCCTGGAAACGGACGGGCAGGTGACCCACCCGGTGACGGGTACTCCCCAGGGTGGGGTGGTTTCACCCATCTTGCGAACGTCTACCTGCACTACGTCCTGGATCTGTGGTGTCACCGGAAGGTCGTGCGCAACTGTCGCGGCGAGGCGTGCCTGATCCGCTAAGGCACTGCGAGAAAATAACTGACACAGAATGAATCTTGTGCGATACTGCCGGCATGGCAGATATCGAGGTCATTCGCCGGAAGTACCAGGCCCTGAAGGGCTCTTTGACGGAGCGGTCGCGTCGTCTGTGGGCCGCGACGGAAGCGCAGGCTCTGGGTTTCGGTGGGGCATCGCTGGTCGCGCGTGCGACAGGGATTTCCCGGAGCACCATCGTGCGGGGCATGCGCGAGATCAACAGCGGGGAGCCGGGTGAGCCCGGCCGTGTTCGTCGGTCGGGTGGCGGGCGCAAGCTCGCGACGAGCACGGATCCGGGGTTGGAGGGTGCGCTGGAGCAACTGGTGGAGCCGGTGAGTCGCGGCGATCCCGAATCGCCCCTGCGCTGGACGTGCAAGAGCACGCGCATGCTGGCCAAGGAGCTGGCGGTCGGAGGCCATCCGGCCAGCGATTGGTTGGTCCGGCAGATCCTCTACGATCTGGGGTACAGCCTGCAGTCGAATCGCAAGACGATTGAGGGGACTCAACATCCAGACCGCGACGCGCAGTTCCGGTTCATCAACGACCGGGTGGCCCACCAGCTCAGGCGACGGCATCCGGCCATCTCGGTCGATACGAAGAAGAAGGAACTCGTGGGGGACTTCAAGAACGCCGGGCAGCAATGGCGTCCGCGGGGTCTGCCCGAGTCGGTTCGCGTCCACGACTTCCTTGATCCGAGCAAGGGCAAGGCGATCCCCTACGGCGTCTATGACCTTCGTCTGAACAAGGCCTGGGTGACCGTTGGCGTCGACCACGATACGGCCACCTTCGCCGTCAACACGATTCGACGCTGGTGGAAGCAGATGGGATCTCGAGCCTACCCGCGGGCGACCTCGCTTCTGATCGTCGCCGACAGCGGTGGGAGCAACGGCAGCCGCGTGCGTTTGTGGAAATGGGAGCTGCAAAAGCTCGCCGCCGAGACGCGCCTTCGCATTCTGGTCTCCCATCTCCCTCCGGGAACGAGCAAGTGGAACAAGATCGAGCATCGACTGTTCTCGTTCATCACCAAGAATTGGCGAGGTCAGCCTCTGTTGACCCATGCGACGATCGTCAAGCTGATTGCGAACACGCGCACCTCTGCGGGACTGACTGTCCGCTGCGTCCTCGATCGCCGACGCTACCCCAACAAGGTCAAGGTCACCGACACTCAGATGGCAAACATCCGTCTCATGCCTGATCCATTCCATGGTGATTGGAACTACTCGATCGTGCCCCACCGTGCAAAAAGGCGGACATGACAAATGTGTCAGTTATTTCCTCGCAATACCTAAGCGGATGATGCGGTCTTCGTGTTCGAGCATGCCGCGGAGGCGGACCGGTTCCTGGAGCAACTTGAGGCGAGGCTGGCGAAGTTCGGTCTGAAGCTGTCCCCCACGAAGACGCGCCGGTTGGCGTTCTCGCGCGAGGGCGGCGGAGAGAGGTCCTTCGACTTCCTGGGCTTCGAGTTCCGCTGGAATCGAGATCGTCAGCGGCGGCCGCATCTGAAGCGACGGACGGCACGCAAAAGCCTGCGGCGGTCTCTGGCGCGGTTCACGCAGTGGTGCCGGGAAGGTCGACATACGCCGATCACTCGGCTCGTGCGGAAGGTGCGCCAGAAGCTGGCGGGTTACTACCGGTACTTCGGGATCTACGACAACACGCGGAGTCTGTGGCGCTTCTACTACGAGGCGATGCGGATCTTGCAGAAGTGGCTCAATCGGCGCAGCGACCGGCGCAGTTACAACTGGGCGGGCTTCGCGGCGCTGGTCGAGGACTTCCAGATCCCGCGCCCGGCGGCCGTGCCACCGACTCGGCCCAGACGTGCCTGAGCCGCCTTGATGCGGAAGCGAGAACCACTGAGGAGCCCGGTGCGGGAAAACCGCACGCCGGGATCTGTGCGGGGGCGTTGGGTAACTGGCGGTCCTACCGCGATTCCCAATTGAAATGAGTGTGCTCACCCAAGCGTCTGTTGGTGATCGACCACCAGAAGGCCGAAGACGCAATCCATGGGAGTCGGATCCCCACACCAAGTTGCCCTCCAAGGGAGTACAACAGTGCGAACCTCCTAGCTCGGAGAGACCACTGCCGAGAGCTCCGTGGGGCACTCCACTCGAAGGGATGGTCGAGTCAATCTGAACGCACCGCGGCCATCGGCTGGACTTGACAAGGGGAGGCGCAATCGATAGACTATGAGTATTACGAAAACCTTATCGATGGAGGGACTATGGCGGCAGTAACTGTCTCGCCCAAGTACCAAGTGGTTATACCGAAAGAGGTTAGAGAGAAACTCGGGCTATCCCCTGGACAAAAAATCCAGGTGGTGGTCTACGGTGACCGGATCGTGCTCATTCCTGTCCGTCCGACGA
>CAZNJE010000140.1:0-4222 GCA_964573295.1 uncultured bacterium
AAGGAGTTCTTGAAGACCTGCTCGAAGCCCAAAAACTTGAGGATGCTCTGGTTGACGGTGGGGTGGAAGCGCAGACCGCCCTTGTAGGGGCCGAGGGCGCTGTTGAACTCGAAGCGCAGGCCGCGGTTGACCTGGCACCTGCCGTCATCATCGATCCACGGCACCCGGAACAGGATCTGCCGCTCCGGCTCGCAGATCCGCTCGAGGATGCCCGCTTCGACGTACTGGGGGTTCTTCTCGATCACGGGCCGGAGGCTGTCGAGAACCTCCTGTACGGCCTGGAGGAATTCGGGCTCGCCCGCGTTGCGTTTCTGGACGACTTCCCAGACATCATCGACGTAGGACATGGATGGACTCTCCTGTGGGGTCATATGGGTCAAAACCAAAAGCCGATCCTTGCGAGGCACGCCCTCGCCGCATTATCGGCATTCGCTTTCCGATTGTTCGGCAATAGATACCATCGCCTCGGAAAAGCGCAACGGGGAAAACCCATCCATGCACGAAATGCATGCCCCCTAGCCCGGATCCCTCATGGGGAATCTGCTGAAAAGCCGTATCGCACTGCCATTACAGGACTTCGCTCGGTCGGCGGATCCTCACAGAGCGCTGCTATGCTCCGGTCCGCCTCGGTCGCGAAGCCCTGTAATGACAGCACGCTACGACTTTTCGCGACGATCCCCCATGAGGGATGCGGGCTAGCACGCACCGGCCCAGTTCCCATTCTACACATTGTCTGTGCAATACGTCTTTGCAGCAGTTGTGTCATGAGGGTCGGCGCTTTCAGAAGGGCGCCGTCAAGGGTGATGGCTGATGGCTGACGGGGTGCAGGTCCAACACCGTTACGACCACGCAAGCGTCTGGAATTCAACATGTTATCTGTTCAGGCAGTCCCGTGTCCGATTGCGTAACCCTTCAGCCTTCAGCCACCAGCCGCAGCGCCCTGGTATGGTTGGTGGTCGCTGCCGCCGGACCGATCAACCGCACATATCCGATCAAGACCGCTGCCCGTGGTCCCTGCACACTCCGATGATCCGATTGATTCCGGGCCCCAGGCCCGGAATCAATAGCGGAAGGGATCGAGCCGCACGTGGGGTAGCAGAGTCGGCCGGCCGGTCAGGTACTCGTCGACACAGGCGGCGATCTCGCGGCCCTCGGCGATGGCCCAGACGACCAGGGACTGGCCGCGGCGGCAGTCCCCGGCGGCGAAGATGCCGCCCGTGCTGGTCAGACGGGTGTCGGGATCGGTGGTCACCTTGCCGCGCTGGTCACGATCGATGCCAAAGCCGTCGAGGACCGTCGCGTCGGGTCCGAGGAAGCCCATGGCGAGCAGGACCAGGTCGGCCTCCCAGGTCTCCTCGGTGTCGGGGACCGGCCGGGGCGGAAAGCCGCCGGAGAGATCGACGCGCTCGGTGATCAGACCGGCCACCCGCCCCCCCTCACCGAGGAAGCGTTTGGTGCTGATCGTGTATTCGACATCGCCCCCTCGGTCGAGCATCTCCTCGATTGAGGAACTGACCTTCTTGATCGCCGCAAACTGCGGCCAGGGATTGTGGGCCTGACGCACAGCCGGGGGCTCGGGTAGGAGCTCGAAGTTGATGACGCTCTTTGCGCCCTGACGCAGGGCGGTGCCGATGCAATCGGAACCGGTGTCGCCGCCGCCGATCACGATCACCTGTTTGCCGGCCGCATCGATCTCCTTGAAGTGCGGATGCAGGAGGCTCGCATCCTCGTCGCCCCAGTTGCGGCGGTTCTGCTGGGGCAGGTATTCCATGGCGAAATGGATGCCGTCGAGCTCGCGGCCCGCCACCGGCAGATCGCGTGGCTGTTCAGCGCCGATGGCCAGGACCACCGCGTCATGGTCGGCCCGCAGGGCATCAGCAGCGACATCCTCGCCGATCCGCGTGCCCAACACGAATTCGATGCCCTCAGCGGCCAAGAGGTCCAGGCGCCGTTGCACCTTCTCCTTGCGCAGCTTGTAGTGCGGGATGCCGTACATGAGCAGACCGCCGGCGCGATCGTTCTTCTCGTAGACGATCACGTGGTGCCCGGCGCGGTTCAGCTGCTGCGCGCAGGCCAGACCAGCTGGGCCGGAGCCGACCACGGCAACCCGCTTGCCGCTACGCACGGCCGGTGGCTGGGGACGGATCCAGCCCTGGGCGAAGCCGCGGTCAACCAGGGTCTGCTCGTGCAGCTTGATGGTCACCGCCGCGCCATGGCTGTGCCCGAGCACGCCAGAAGGCTCGCAGGGGGCCGGACAGACCCGGCCGGTGAACTCCGGGAAGTTGTTGGTGCCGTGCAGACACTCGAGGCCCTGGCGCAGGCGCCCCCGGTGCAAAAGATCGTTGAACTCGGGGGCGACGTTGCCAAGCGGACAGCCGCTCATGCAGAAGGGCACCCCGCAGTCCATGCAACGACTGGCCTGGGTCTTGACCTCCTCGAGGGTGAGATCCTCGTAGTGCTCGTCGTGGTGACGCAGCCGCTCCGCCACCGGTCGCAGCGCCGGGCTGCGACGCTCGTGGCGCATGAAGCCCTTCGGATCAGCCATTCCGGTCCTCCCGTTCCCGCTCGGTCTCGGCCCGGAGCGATCGTTCCTGCAAGGCCCGGCGATACTCGTGGGGGAACACCTTGACGAAGAGGTCCAGGTTGTGCTCCCAACGGAACAGGACTTGCCGGGCCTTGCGCGAGCCGGTGGCCTCGGCGTGTTCGGCGACCAACCCTCTGATCAATTCGATATCCTCGTCGACGACCACCCGTTCCAGGTCGACCATGCCCTGGTTGCAGCGCCGGGCGAGCTGACGGTCCTCGTCGAGGACGAAGGCGTAGCCGCCGGACATGCCGGCCGCGAAATTCCGTCCGGTCCGGCCGAGGACCACCACCACGCCGCCGGTCATGTACTCGCAGCCGTGATCGCCGACCCCTTCGACCACGGCCCGGGCACCTGAATTGCGTACCGCGAAGCGTTCACCGGCCTGGCCGGCGATGAAGGCACGCCCGCCGGTGGCACCGTAGAGCACGGTGTTGCCGACGATGGTGCAGGCATCCCAGGCGAAAGGCGAGTCGCCGGCCGGCCGGACCACGATGCGCCCGCCCGCCATGCCTTTGCCCACATAATCGTTGGCCTCGCCGATCAGCTCGAGATCGAGTCCGGGCGCCAGGAAGGCGCCGAGGCTCTGGCCCGCCACCCCGCGCAGCTGCAGGCGCAGGCAGCCCTCCGGCAACCCCTCCTCGCCGTGGCGCTTGACCACCTCGCCCGAGAGCATGGTGCCCACCGCCCGATCCGAATTGCGCACATGACGGTCGATGACCACCGGCTCGCGGCGCTCCAAGGCGGCGGTGGCGTGGCGGATCAGCTGACGGTCGAGCACGGTGTCGATGCCGTGGTCCTGGACCGTGCTGGCGCGGCGGGCGACCTCGGGGCCGACCTCGGGGCGGGCGAAGACCGCGCTGAAGTCGAGCCCGCGCGCCTTCCAGTGGGCGAGGGCCGGGTCGACATCGAGCAGCTCACTGCGGCCGATGAGTTCATCGAGACTGCGCGCGCCGAGGGCGGCCAGGTGCTCGCGCACCTCTTCGGCCACGAAGCGGAAGTAGTTGACCACATGCTCCGGCTCGCCGGCGAAGCGCTTGCGCAGCTCCGGATCCTGGGTGGCGACGCCGACCGGGCAGGTGCCGGCCTGGCACTTGCGCATCATCACGCAGCCCATCGCGACCAGGGCGACGGTGGCGAAGCCGAATTCGTCGGCGCCCAGCAGCGCCGCGATCACCACATCGCGCCCCGTGCGCAGCTGGCCATCGGTCTGGACCCTGATCCGTCCGCGCAGGTCGTTGAGGACCAGGGTCTGCTGGGCGTCTGCCAGTCCGAGCTCCCAGGGCCCGCCGGCGTGCTTGATGCTCGAGAGCGGCGAAGCGCCGGTGCCCCCGTCGTAACCGCTGATCACCACCGAATCGGCATGGCCCTTGGCCACCCCGGCCGCGACCGTGCCGACCCCGACGATGCTGACCAGCTTGACCGAGACACATGCAGCCGGGTTGGCATTCTTGAGGTCGAAGATCAGCTGAGCCAGGTCCTCGATCGAGTAGATGTCATGATGCGGGGGCGGGCTGATCAGGCTGACGCCGGGCACCGAGTGGCGCAGCCGGGCGATGTACTCGGTGACCTTGGGCCCGGGCAGGTGTCCGCCCTCGCCGGGCTCGGTGCCCTGGGCCATCTTGATCTGGATCTGGT
>CAZNJE010000141.1:0-4221 GCA_964573295.1 uncultured bacterium
GGGGGCCGAGGCGGGGGCCGAGGCGGGGGCCGAGGCGGGGGCCGAGACCGCGACCGCAGCTACCGAGGAGTCTAAGCCTGTGGCTGGAGGAGCCGGAATGAAGCGACTGCAATCGGCCGAATCCCAACGGCGTTTCTCGCGCCAGATGCGTGAGGAAGGGAAGCGGATCGGATTCGTGCCTACGATGGGGGCGTTTCACGAGGGTCACTTGACGCTGATGCGCAAGGCGCGCGGGCAAAACGACGTCGTCGTGGTGAGCATTTTTGTCAACCCACTTCAATTCGGCCCCGGGGAGGACTACGAGAAGTACCCCCGCGACCTGGCACGGGATCTCGACAAGGCTCGGGCCGAGGGCGTCGATGCGGTCTTCATACCAGAACCAACCGAGATGTACCCCCCGGGCTTCAGCACGAAGATCAGCGTAGGACCCATGGCCGAGAAGCTATGCGGCGCCGGAAGGCCGGGTCACTTTGACGGCGTTTGCACGGTCGTGTTGAAACTGCTGGGCATCGTGCAGCCCCACCGGGTGTATCTGGGGCAGAAAGACGCGCAGCAGGCGATCCTGCTGCAGAAGATGCTGGTGGATCTGGACGTGGACGTCAGAGCGACCGTCGTGCCCACCCAGCGGGAGAAGGACGGGCTCGCCATGAGCTCGCGCAATCGCTATCTGAACGAAGAGGAACGGGCGATGGCCCCACGCCTGTACGAGGCTCTCCGTCTGGCACAGCGTGAGATACTGGTCGGCGGTGAGCGGGATCCTAAGGCGCTGGCGGCGCGCATGAGAGACGTGATCCTGTCGGACACCAAGTTCGAGATCGAGTACCTGGAGATGGTCGATCCCGAGACGCTCGATCCGAGGCCGATTCTGACCGGACGTCTGCTGATCGCCATCGCGGCCCGTCTCGGTCCGGCGAGGCTTATCGACAACCTGCAGATCAACGTTCCCGGTGGCCGGATGGCGGAACGCTTCGCCCATCGGCACTGAGCGGGATCCAAGCGGAACAAAGGTGGACTGTGTACTGAAGGCGGACAGAAGGTATTCGGATCCACTGTGTATCCAAGGCCGGTGACGGTGGGTTCGAAGTCGGCCGGAAGTGGGTTCAAGGCATATCCAAGGCAGGCGAGGCGGAGAAGGACAGACCATCATGAGCGATGTCGCCATGGTCATTCTTGCAGCGGGGAAGGGAACCCGAATGTCGGGAGACTTGCCCAAGGTGTTGCACCCTATGGCGGGGCGCAGTCTCATCGAGCATGTGCTGTCGAGCGCTCGAGAGATCGAGCCGGCGCACTTGATTCTCGTGTTGGGCTACAAGGCCGACGAGGTTCGCGCGCTTGTATCGGGCGATGACCTGACGGTCGTGTTGCAGGAACAACAACTAGGTACCGGTGATGCGGTTATGAAGGCACGACCCGTGTTGGAGTCCTTTGAGGGTACAGTGCTGGTACTCTATGGGGATGTGCCCTTGCTCTCACCTGCAACGATCCGGGCCCTGCTCGAAGTGCATGAGACCGAGGACAACGACGCGACCATCCTGACGGCCACCGTTCGCGATGCGCACGGGTACGGACGGATTTTGCGTGATCCGCTTGGCCGGATGACCGAGATCCGCGAGCAAGCCGACCTGGAACCACACCAGGAGACCATCCGCGAGTTCAACTCGGGCATCATGGCCCTCTCGGCGAGGCCTTTGTTCGCTGCGTTGGAACAGGTCCAGCCTAACAACAAGCAGGGCGAATACTACCTGACCGATGTGGTTCGTATCTTTCGGGCTGCGGGTCGGCGTGTGGGCACCTACCACCTGCCTTCTGATGAAGAAGTCCAGGGGGTCAACACAAGTGCGCAACTCATGGCGCTGGAGGGGGTTTATCACCGACGGACCGCCGATGGTCAGCCGCCCGGCCCGCGCTGGCGATCCGAGGACACCGTGGGGCCTGAGAGCGGGTTACTCAAGGTCACCGAACAGGCGTGTCTCGCTGTGGACCGCCCCGGATTCAATGGTGGTCAGCTTCTGGTGTTTCCTAAACGACCGGTTACCTGCTGGTTGTCGCTCAGCGGGAGCGAACGCGCCGAGATGGCGCAGCTGTTACGTGAGGGGGAGGCTGCCCTGCGGAAGGTGTACGCGTTCGACGCCTTGAACTTCGGGTACAACTCCGGTGCAGGAGAACTCCTGGCGATCCGCTTGATCCCGCGGTGGGCTGGGGATCTCAACTTTCTGCCACTCATCTCCGGAATCAAGACCGTGCCCGAGAGTCCGGAACAGGCCTGGGGCCGGCTGCATGAGGTGCTGACATGATTGCCCGCAAGAGCCGGTCGCGCTCGTCCCGACGCGGACGGTCCCAGAGAAGCCGGGCATCGTCCTCGGGCGGCGCCTCCTGGGGCCGACTTGCAAGGGGTCTCTTGACCGGCATCTTGCTCCTGGTCGTTGCGTTCTTCGGTGCTTCACAGCTGGGGCTGATCGAGTTTCGGACGCTTCAGCCGGACCGGACACCACGCATCACCCCGGCACTGACCTGGGAACTGTCGCCTGATGAACTGCACTCCTCTCTCCGCCCAAACCGGGTGGGAGGCGAGGAGCGTTCGTCCCATGACACAGAGGAGGTGCCGGCCGCCAATGGTCCGGTGCGGGTCTATGTCACGAACGGATGCGGGGCCAATCTCCTGGCGGCCCGATACCGTCCCTTGTTCCAGGAGGCTGGCTTCGATGTATGCGGGGTGAGCAACGCAGACCGGAGTGATTACGTCGAGACGCTCGTCGTCGACCGCAGTGGGCAGCCGGGAGCAGCCGCTTCGGTGTGCGCCTATCTTCGGGAGATCCACGGTATCGGCAAATTGCTGCTTCAAACGCGAGCTGTTTCTCCGGAAGGGGATGTGCTTGTCATTCTCGGCCAGGATGCCGCACGGGCACTTGACTCGGAGGAACAGGATCAAGGCTGCCAGCCCGCTGACGGGTGACGACACGGCAGGAATAAGGAGACAGAGCCACGCCTGCGGAGGCGCGCTGCCGAGACACGACCTCGAGGCCACCGCGCCACGGCCTCTATGGCGGGGCGACGGTGTTGAGGTAGTAGCGTGGAGGCGGCGGTGTCGTGGTTGCTGTCCTAGAGCCGCTGCGCCGCAGGCGGTGTGACAGGGCTGCAATGGCCAGGCGGCCGCCCGTAGCGTGATCGCATTGAGGGCCCATGGCGTGATCGCATTGAGGGCGTCCGTGGCGTGATCGCGTTGAGGGCCCATGGCGTGATCGCATTGAGGGCGTCCGTGGCGTTGGGCGATGGTCAGGGGTCGGAGGGCTCTTGATCGATCACGGGGCTGGCTGGCTCTGGAAGTTTGATACGGGCCATGCTAGGCTGATCGCTCCTAGGAATGGCCGCGCGAGACCGCGGACGACCCGGGGACGACTGCCCGGCAAGGAGGCAAGATGTTGATGCAACCACTCATCTGGTTGTTGGGCCCGATTGGGTTTCAGGAGATCTTGGTCGTTCTCCTGATCCTTCTCGTTCTCTTCGGCGGGCGTAAGATTCCTGAACTGGCCCGGGGCCTGGGCCGCGGAATCACCGAATTCAAGCATGGCATACGTGACGAACCGGAGCCGCATAAGGAGAAGCTGCCCCCCGAGGGAACCTCCAAGGGAACCTCCAAGGGAACCCCAAAGGGAACCCCAAAGGGAACCTCCAAGGGAACCTCCAAGGGAACCTCCGAAGGAACCTCCGAGGGAACCTCCGAAGGAACCTCCGAGGGAGCCTCCAAGGGAGCCTCCAAGGGAACCTCCGAGGGAGCTTCCGGGGACGAGTTCGGTGGCAAGGATGACAAACAGGCACGCGAGGCGGAGAGCAACCACACGTAGTGAGGCGGAGAGCAACCACACGTAGCGAGGCTGCTAGCGCCCTTGTTGCCGGCCGCTTGGTTGACCGATTGCCAGGACGGTACAGACGTCGTTGAGCGCTTCGCGGATTGAGACACACAGTCCGTGGCGTTGGACACAGGTTCAGAGATTTTGAATCTCCGTCGGGTGGTCCCGTGTACCATGGCAAATTGGCCAGTCTGCAAACCTGCCATTCTGCCAGCTCAGGGGTTCGCGAGCGGGCAGGCCTCGGGTCCTCGAGCCGGTAAGCCTTGCGTTGTCGAACTGGGTTGTCGAACTGGGTTGTCGAACTGGGTTGTCGAACTGTGTAGCCTGCCACTTTATTCTGCGCTTCTCTCCTCAGATTATCCACCCAGCGGGA
>CAZNJE010000142.1:0-4197 GCA_964573295.1 uncultured bacterium
CAGGAGGGTACCCGCGGGACGGGCGGGGTTCACGCAGGCTTGCCGAAAGGACACGGCCGTCTACGTGACCGGCCCCTACCCGCCCGGTTGTTCGGGGACGCAGCCGGGTGAGGGACCCGTGCTCGTGACCGGAATCGTTGCGGTCGACACATTGACTTCTTACGCGGATGGCACGAAGTCAGCGCGCTACTTCATTGTCGCGACCGAGGCACCGAAGTAAGCCGCGAGAGGTGGCACGCCTGGCCTCCGGCGAGGTCGTCTGCAGGAAATCCAGCGCAGGCATTCTGGCGTGGCTCGCCCGGCCTACCGGCCAAGCGGGATGAGCAACGGAAGCAGTACCACCAGCAACGCCAGCATGGCCACGGTGAGCGGCGCGCCCACCCGGATGTAATCGCGCGCCCGGTAGCCGCCCGCGCCCATGACCAGCAGGTTGGCCCCATGGCTATACGGCGTCATGAACGCGGCCGCGGCTGCCAAGCCGACGCCCATCATCAGCGGATAGGGCGAGAGGTGTAGCCGCGCGGCGACATCCATGACCACCGGGCCCATCAGCACCACGGTTGGTGCACCTCCCAAACCCTGACTGAGCAGGCTTGCCAGTAGCATGAGGGCCGCCAGGATCGCGTGCGGCCCGGCGTCACCGGCCAGATGAGCCACGTGGCCGGCCAGAAGATGCGCCGCTCCGGTTCGCTCCATGGCCAGGCCGACGGGCAGGAGTGCCGCGATCAGGAAGATGGCGCGCCACTCGACCGCACGGTAGGCCTCCTGCATGGTGAGCGCCCCGCTGGCAACCACCATCACGGCCGCGGCAAAGGCCGCCACCTGGATGGGGAACAGCCCGCTGGCCACCAGTAGCACCATCAGCAGGAGCGCAGCGAGTGCGAACGGCGCTCGTCCGGGGCGGTGGGGCGCGCGGTCACCGCGCTCGGCCAGCACGACGAAGTCCGGGTCGGATTCCAGCGCCAGGGCCTTCTCCCGCGGTCCTTGGAGGAGTAGGCCGTCGCCCAGACGCAGCGCAAGATCGGCTACTCCGGTACGGATCGGTTGCCCGCCACGCCAGATCGCAAGGGCGTGCAGTCCAAAGCGCTTGCGGAAAGCCAGCTCCCGCAGCGTGCGGCCCTGGGCCGCGGAACGCGGCGCCACCACGGCTTCGACCAGACCGACCTCTTCGGACTCCAGGGGCGGGTGCGCCTCGTGGTCGTCGACCCCAACCTGGCCCAGGGACAGCAACCGCAGAATCGGCTCCGACTGGCCTGTGACCAGGAGCCGGTCGCCGGCCTGCAAGACCAGCTCCGGCGCGATGACCAGCCGGACGCTGTCGTCGCGTGTGACGCCGATCACGGACAGACCGAGCTGTTCGCGCAGCCGTGTGTCACCGATCGCCTTGCCGGCGAGGCGCGAGCCGGCCGGGACCGTCAGCGCGAAGATGCGGCCGTCGAGACGTTCCAAGGCCTCGCGGCCCTCCACGACTACCTCGAGATCGGTCCGCTCGGCGAATGCCTTGATTGGCGCCGGCTCACCCAGGATGAGCAGCTCATCCCCGACATCCAGGGTTTGGTCGGGCAGCGGTTCCTCGATGCACGCGCCGGCGCGCCAGGCGCCGGCCACCACGACCTGCAGCTGGTTGCGCAGGTTGCACTCGCGCAGGGTTCTGCCCGCCAGCCGGGAGGCCTCACGCAGGCGCACCACCAGGCCGCTGAAGGCGTCACTGTCACCGGTCAAGGTGACCGGCCCCAGATCGGCAAGCTGCAGCTCACCGAAAGCGAGGCGTTGCTCGAGATCGGCCCGCCGGCCTTTGACCACCAGGTGATCTCCAGCGCGCAGCACCTCCCGTGCGCTGGGAGCGAGCCGTTCGGCGCCGGAACGCACGATCGCCACGACCTGCACGGCGAGGGTGCGGGCCAGCTGGGCCTCCTCCAGGCTGCGGCCGATCAGCGGCGAGCCTGCCCGAATCCGCAGACTGAAGAGCCGTTCTTCGAGCCGGTAGATGGCGGCCAGATCGCTGCGGGTCGCGGTGGCCATGCCGGGCCTGACGGCCGGCAGCAGCCGGCGTCCCAGCGTGATCATGAACAGGACGCCGCCCCCCAGCAGGGCCAGACCAAAGGGGGTGAAATCGAACAGGCCAAACGGCTTCAGGTCATGTTCGATCAACACCTGCGCGGTGAGCAGATTGGGCGGTGTCCCCACCAGCGTGGTCGTGCCCCCGAAGATCGCGCCGTAGGCCAGCGGGATCATCAGCCGCGCCGCGGGGATGTCCGTGCGGACTTTGACCCGGGGTTTCGGTGAGTCGAACCTGTAAGTGACATTTGCGATTGCCTGTGGGCGGCCGTTCTCCTCTATGGTGTCCACCCGGACCTCTTCAACCAAAGTTTCAACGATCTTGCGCTTCAGCTCCCAGGACACAGGGCCATCCAGGCGCTCATTGAGCCGCTGCAGGAGGTCTTTGGCCGAGTCCAGGGATGAGCTGGCCTTCTTCACGCCGTTCAAGCTGCTGTTGGCTTCCTCGAGGGCAAGAGTGAGAGACTGTCGCTCTTCTTTCACCTGGGCCATTTGAGCATCGAGGAGGTCCACATCAATAGTGCCACGCCGGTAGAGTTGGAGCATGCGTTTCTCCTCCTCAGCCTTCCCCGCCATTTGATTCTCGATCACGTCGACCTGCTTCTTTATTGCCGCGGCGTTTTCGTCGAGATTACCCTGGTTCTGTTTCAGGGTGGTGAGTACCAGGCCCGGATTGCGCAGGAACTCCTCTATATCAGCCCAAACAGTCTCTTCAAACCTTCCCGGTATGTTCTTCGATGGACATAGCTGCCCGCGCTCCCAATACGATCCACGGCGATGCTTTCCATTGCAAGTGTAGTAGGTTCTCTTGCTGTGGTCTCCGGTGCCGCCATAGGTCAGCCCGCATAGCCCACACTTGATCAAACCCTTGAGCAGATAGCGATGGCTTCCCTTTCGGGGTATTATCCGACGATTCTTACGCAAGGCATCCTGGGCCCGCTGCCAGGTATTCTCATCCACGATAGCAGGCACGGAACGCTCGATGGGCTTTCGGCCGCGTTTGGATCGTAGACCACAACGATGGAGGCCCTTGTAGGTCGGATTAGTGAGAAGGCGTTGGATCCTGCCCGGCCACCAGATTCCAGCTGTGGCCACCTTCCGCTTACCCCGGCTGACCTTGCGCTCATCCTTGACGTAGGATGGCGGGATCCCGAGTAGCTGAAGATGCGCAGCGATGGGCACGCAGGTGCGGCCCTCGTTGACTGTCATATGGAAAATCATCCGAACAACGTCCGCCTCAGAGAGCGTGAGGTTCGGTAGCGGCTCATCTGCGATTACCAGCCGCGCTTCCCTTTTCTTGCCCTCGACGCGATAGCCATACGGGACGATGCCGCCCAGCCAAGCACCCTCGCGGGCTAATCGCTCGGTTCCCGCTCGAGAGCGCTCCAGGAAGGTCTCTCGCTCCAAGCCGGCGACGCCCGACAGGATAGTGAGCAAGAATCTGCCTGTTGCATCTCCGGTGTCGAACGGTTCAGTCATGGATTTGACCTTGATGCCGCAGGACTCCAGTTCGTCGACAGCATTGAGGGTCATGCGAGGGTCGCGGCCAAGACGATCCAACTTGTAGAAGAGGACTGTGTCAAACTTGCCCGCACGTGCATCCTCCAGGAGCTTTGCACCTTCAGGGCGTTTGCTGAGCGGGAGGGTGCCGGTCACGCCGTCATCGGCGTAGACTTTGACGACGGGGATTTGATGCAGCTCACAGTACTGGATCGCAAACTGCCGCTGCGTCTGGATGGTCTGGCGTTCGCGTTGTTCCTCGGTGCTCACGCGGACATAGATGGCGGCGGCTATCTGGATTCCTGTCGAATCATTCATGTCCCTGGCTCCAACTCATTGCCAAACACCGTGTTATGTGCCTGTTGGACAAATGCCTCCGGTGGCCGACCGGAACAAGGTGTTCCTGCCGACATTCGTCGCCACCTATAGAAGCCCACCCTCCCGCTTGCGTGGGGACAGTAAATTTCCCCAAACCGGACTTGGATCGAATTGACACCTCCGGCAGGAAGGCTTACACGTTGTACAGGGAAGAGGGCGGTGCTGAAAGGGAGCACCGCGATGAAAAATACGAGTAGGCTAACCAACTTGAGAGTGCAATGTTCTCCATCGCTCTGAAGCCGATTGGATGAGCCTACCGAC
>CAZNJE010000143.1:0-4168 GCA_964573295.1 uncultured bacterium
TGTGGTAGGATTATCAGGTCATATGGTTGCAGATGGAATTTTCGGTACGGACAGCTCTGAGCTACGAGTTTTCGGTAGAGACAAGGTCTATCCGGCTAGAACGTAGCGGGTGGCGCGACCCGTTCCCCGCCGCTCGATCACACCCGCGCGCAGAAGGTGCTTGATGTCTCGAAGGATGGTATCGCCGCTGACGTGGAGAAGATCAGCAAGGTCCGACTTCGACAGCGCGCCGCGATCGGCCAGGAGCCGGCAGAGCTGGCTCTGCCGGCCTGTCAGATCGATTGTGCCGGCCGGAGCGATCAGCGGGTAGAAGCGTACGACAAAGAAGTTCGACGCCGAGATCTCCATCGGAGGATTGCCGTTCTCGGCCAGCGCCCGCTCCATCCGGCGGATGCCGCTGCCGATTCGTTCGACGTATTTGGCTCGGAACAAGAGATCCGCGACCAAGCGGTTCCTTCGCACGCTCCGTTGGCCAAGCTCCTCCAGCTGCAACCCGCGTGGAAGGCCGCCCGGGCTTTCCACCTCGAGACGGTTGGAGTGAATGTGCACGTAGGTGTGGGAGAGGTCGTAGTAGTAGTCACGGTGCATGACGGCGTTGATGACAGCCTCGCGGACCGCAACCTGCGGATACTCGTGCAGCTCTCGGCGGCGTCCCTCGCCTGTGATGACGTGCCTGACTTGGGTGTTCCGCCGCACAAACGCCAGTGTGTCTTCGATCATGGTGATCGGATCGCCAAGCACCTCCGCGCGATCGAGGATCGAAAACCGATCCGCGCCCTCATACCGAATGGCGGTGACGTGACTTTCCTTCATGTGGCGTTGCGGGGCGCGCGCAAAGAAGAGCACCCCGGCCTGGCGCATCCGCAGCGCCGAGCCCACCGTCTCCGCGACATCCAGACTGGTGAGCAGGCTGGGCGCGTCGGTCCGGTGTCGGATCTCGGCAAGGTCCATGAAGCGGCGCAGCTTCTTGCTATCGAAGTCCTGTGGGAATCGGAATCCCTCGTGAATCGTTTCGTCGAAGTGCCGACGCCCCTTGGTGAGGACGATCTCGACGATTTCGTCGCGCGTCAGCTTCTGCGAATTGGGGCCGTTTCTCAGGAAGAAGCCGTCCCTGCAGTGGTACGGCTTCTGTACTCCCTCAGCGACGTGGATCTCGAGAACGCCTTGCGGGTGGCTGCGTAGAGTGACGGGTACGGGCGGATCGCAATTCCGGGCGATGTCGTGGATGCGACTTCTGAGCGTGTTCGTGTCCTCGATGCCGAGCACCTTGCCCGTGTCATTCACGCCAAGGAAGACGGAGCCGCCGTTCGCATTCGCAAACGCCACCAGCTCCCGATCCAGACGGGAGAGGCGCTCCTTGAACTCGATGCCCTGGCCTTCCCCCTCAGCGAGGATGAGGGCGAGATCGGTTTCAGCGGATCCTGCCATGTCGTCAGGAATACACGCAAATGCCCCGCAGGTCTATCTCAATTTGCGCCGCATTTGCGCCGCATTTGCGCCGCATTTTCTGGTGCTTCACGGGGCTGGGTTCTCACGGGTCGGGTGTGCCTCCCGAATATTCGAACGCCCACAAGGACAGACAGTTGGCGCATCGCGTTTACGCGGCGTGTCCACCGTCGGAATCCACTTGCCAAGTGCATCCTCAGGTCGAGATCGTCTCACCCACGTGAATCCGTGTCCTCGTTCACCCGTCGGGTGAGCACACCATGAACTGGGTCGCTTCTGCATTGGGCCTGTTGGCTGCGGTCTTTCGCTCTGGGGCAGACCTGCAGCTTGAGAATCTCGCTCTTCGCCACCAACTTGCCGTGTTGCGCCGCGGATCGAAGCGACCACAGCTTCGACAAACAGATCGTTTCATCTGGGCTTGGCTCTTCCGAGTCTCGTCCGGGTGACGTGACACTCTCGTGATCGTACGCCCCGCGGCCGGCGCGCGTGTCCTGGCGCCGCATTCAGAGACCCTTGGCGATCTCTCGGTTAGACCGCCGCAGTACTCGGGCCGCTTGAGTCCATCGATGAGGGTCCGTTCCAGGTTGCGCACACGCACCTTCTCCTGCTGGGTCACTCACCCTCAGAGAGTGGGTACTCCCACACAGCACCTCGTCAGGTGTAGCCGTCCGAGACCGAGCGGATGCGGTAGGCGACTGCGCACGACAGCCGTCGTCTAATGAAGCTACGCCAGGTCTGGTCGGCGGAGATGCGCTTGATGAAGGCGATGTCTGTGCGTGGTATCCGTGGACGGCTCGACGATGACAAGCGAGCGCGTGGAGTCGGACCATAGACGGTGTAGCATGATCCAAAGCGCTCAATCCTCGGCGCGAAGTCTGGGACGCTTCTGAGTCCGGATGTAAACAGTGACTTGCTGACGCAGGGCGGCATTCTCCAGCGCATTCTCCAGCGCGAGGCTTGCCCGTGGCATCAGCGCGGCTCGCACGAGAGCCAGGTGAGCAGATAGGGGCGTTCTGATCATGGGTGAAATTGTACCATTGAGAGAGAGATGACCGATTGTGAGGGAGTTACGGACTTTTCGCGGAGTACGGCGGAATTCATCCCTGAAGAGAGCTTCTGTTGCATAAGATTGCCACTAATGGCAATCTTATGCAATGAAATGGAGTGATCTATTGGCCCTAGCAAGCGACCAGGCCATGTTCGAATCGGCCCAGCTCCTCTCGGGTTCCGACTCGCCCGCGGAGATCCGCCGCCAGCTCAGCCGCTGGTCGGCCACTGGGCGCCTGATCCAGCTGCGGCGTGGTCTCTACACTCTGGCACCGCCGTTCGCCAAGCAGGTCCCCCACCCGTTCGCCGTCGCGGCCCGGTTGGTGCGCCCCTCCTATGTGAGCCTGGAGTCTGCGCTGGCCTACCACGGATGGATCCCCGAGTCGGTCGCGATGGTGACCAGCGTGACAACCCGGCGGCCGGTCCGCATGGGCAATGCCTTGGGCACGTTCCGGTTCCGACACATTCAGCGCGCGTTTCTGAGTCACTATGTTCAAGTAGAGGTCGCCCCCGGCCAGATGGCATTCGTGGCCGAGCCTGAGAAGGCCCTGCTGGACCTTTACTATCTGACGCCCGGCGCCATCAGCACAGCGTTCGTGACGGAGCTGCGCTTGGACGGTTCTGGCATCGATCCCGCTAAACTGACCGGCATCGCGGCCCACCTGGGGAAGCCGAAGCTGATCGCCGCAGCCGAACTGACCTGCGATTGGCTGCAGTCGCAGGCGCGTGGAGAGCGAGAGCTTTGAAACAGCACCTCTTGAATCTGGCCGCCGAGCAGCCCGATCCACGGATCCGGCTCAATACGGTGCGCGAGTATCTCCAGGCACACATCCTGGCGTCGCTGCAGGATGCCGGCGCGTTTGCCCAGCTGGCGTTTCAGGGCGGTACGGCCTTGCGCTTCCTGCATAACCTGCGCCGCTACTCCGAGGATCTGGACTTCTCTCTGGACCGTTCCGCGGAAGCCTACGATGTGGCCGTGCCCACGCTGAGGGCCAAACGCGACCTGGAGTTGGCGGGATATGCGGCCGAGGCCAGTCTGCGCACAGACAGGACCGTACAGAGCGCGTCGATTCGATTGCCGGGCCTGCTGCGCGAGGTTGGCCTGACACCCGACCCGCGCCGGAAACTTCAGATTCGTCTCGAGGTCGATACCTGTCCTCCCGCTGGCGCAGTCACGGAACAGCGGCTGGTCACGCGCCACTTCCCTCTTGTCTTTCGAGCCTACGACCTGCCTTCCTGTATGACTGGGAAGCTGCACGCCCTCCTGGCACGCAGTCATGTTAAAGGTCGTGATGTGTTCGATCTGGCTTGGTACCTGACGCATCCTGCGCGGCCCAGACCCAATCTGGATCTACTCGGCCACGCACTCGAACAGACGGGTTGGACGGGGCCATTGCTGACGGAGGCGAACTGGCCCGCCGTGCTCACCGAACGAATGAGGACCTTTGATTGGTCCGCCGTGGTGCGTGACGTCGAGCCGTTCCTGGAAGAGGCGCGTGACATGCGTCTTCTGGACCGGGAGCTGCTGCTCAAGGAGCTGAGCGCGATGGGCGGCTAGAGCATCCGGCTGTCTGTGGGTACCGAAAACTGGAACGTTGCTATTGCTCTGAACTTAGGGATCAGTATCTGATTGCCGAGATCGCCCCTCGAGAACGGGCTTGCCATCCGCGACTCT
>CAZNJE010000144.1:0-3967 GCA_964573295.1 uncultured bacterium
CACAGTGTCATTGTGCGGGTAGGCGGAGGTGTCGATACGATCCGTGGAAGGTGCCCTTGAGGCCAGAGGCGTGATCAGTTTGGGCAGGAACAGGGAGCGTCTTCTGTCTGTAACGGTGGCCCGGTGGACCTGCCTCCGGCCTGCTGAGTCAACCGCTGTTGAAGCGATTTTCAACTTGGGTTGTTTCAGATGCCTTGCATGGGTGGAGATCGAATGTCACTCCGGTGACCGATGCAGGAGTGGGAAGCCTGGATCGATCCCTGGGGTACTCCGGCAGTTCGCGAGCTGACTCGTGGGCTCAAGGTGGGAGTCGTTGGTCCGCGGTGGCATAAGAATTGCCGCCTGTGCTTCTGGCGGTTTTGAGACTCGGCGGGAGGGGGGCGAGGGGCCCTCGGAGGGGATAGTCGGTAACATGCGATTCATACACACAGCCGACTGGCAGATTGGAATGAAGGCGGCGCATGTGGGCAGTGCGGGCGAACGGGTTCGGGCAGAGCGCTTGGAGGCCTGCCGGCGGGTGATGAAACTGGCTCAGCAGCACGAAGTGGACTTCGTTGTGCTCGCCGGAGACACTTTCGAGGACAATGCCGTGGGCCGGGTCACCGTGCGGCAGGTGGGCGATCTCTTGGGTGGGGCGGCGATTCCGGTCTATGTGCTGCCGGGAAACCATGACCCACTCGTGCCGGGAAGCGTTTGGGAACACCCGGTGTGGGAGGAGAACGAACAGATCCATGTCCTTCGGGCAGCCGAGCCGGTTCCGATCGGCAACGTGGTGCTCTACCCCTGTCCTGCCTTTGAACAGCACAGTGGCGGGGACCCGACCCTCTGGATTCCCGGCAATGGGGAGGGAATTCGCATCGGGGTGGCGCACGGTACCGTCGAAGGCCTGGCAAGCGATGACAGAAGCTTCCCGATCGCGAGAGATGCTGCGGAGGCGAGGGCGCTGGACTACCTGGCGCTGGGGCATTGGCACTCGACGGCGCTCTATGAGACAGCGACCGGGGGCGTCCGAACTGCCTACAGCGGAACTCATGAAGCGACTCGATTCGGTGAGCGTGATTCGGGCAATGTGCTCCTGGTTGAGATCTCTGGTCCCGGACAGCCTCCCCAGGTTCAGAAGGTACCTACCGGTGGTCTGACCTGGTTGCGGCTGGATCTTGATGTCCGGACGAAGGAGGATCTTTTGCTGGCTGCCGAGCAAATCGAAGGCATCGAGAATCCGTCCTCGACATTGCTGGACTTGAAGATTCGTGGGCTTCTGAATCCGAGCGGTCTTGATGTGCTGGCGAGGATTGGCGAAATCATGGAGGCCCGCTTCCTCTTCTACCGTCTTGATGACGATGACCTGCATCCGCATGCTGAGGATCCTTCCTGGATGGATGCGCTTCCGTCCGGACTGCTGCGTGAGGTGGCGCAAGGATTGATGAGGTTGAGCGACCCGGAGCATGCCGTGGCCGGCAGCGACCATACGGACCCGCAAGTCGCAGCGCGGGCTCTCGAAGAATTGCACGCGCTTGCGCGGCAGGAAGCTGGCGGGACGGGGAGCCGGAGTGTTTCGGAGGTGCCCGAATCATGATTCTTCACTCCATCAAACTTCAAGGCTGGCGGTGCTTTGCGGATCCTCTCGAGGTGGGACCATTCTCCGAACGCCTGAATGTCCTGCACGCACCCAACGGCATGGGCAAGTCGAAGCTGCTCGAGGCGGTCATGCGCGCCTGCTTCGACAGTCACCGCGTGACGGGACGCGACATCGAGTCGGTCCGCTCCTGGGGTCGCCAACTCGTCCCGGAGGTGACCGTTACCTTCAGCTGCGACGGAACGACGTATCGGCTCGAGAAGCGTTTCTTGGAAGGTCCGCGAAGTGTCCTCAAGCGACGCGAGAAGGACCGGTTCGTACGCTTCGCTGAGGGAGATCATGCGGATGAGCACGTGCGTTCGCTGCTGCTGGCTTCGGCCCCGGGCCGAGGGACGTCGAAGCCTGCGCATTGGGGGCTCGCTCAGGTTCTGTGGGTTCCTCAGGGAGCCTTGGAGTTTGAGGACCTCTCTGGCGACGTGGTCGAGGGGATTCGGGATTCGTTGGGTGCACAAGTTAGTGGCGAGGAGGCGCGCGGGATCGAGAAGCGCATCGAAGAGCTCTATCGGAGTATCTTCACAGCTACCGGGCGGCGTCGCGGTGGGAGAGCAGCGGCACCGATCGTGGAACTGGAGGTGCGGGTACTGCGGGAGAAGGAGCGCGTGCGAGAGGCTCGGGCCCGGTGGGAGTCTTTCGAGGCCGCGTCGCGCCGGATACAGGATCTGACGGCGCAGCGGCAGCAAGCGATTCACGATGTAGAGAGCCTGCGTCGCCTGATCGCCGAGATGCGTAGCAAGGCGCGCCTTTATGAGAAATCCCTTCAGAAGCGGGACCTAGCCCGCGCCCACTGGGAGAAGGCGGCTGCGGCGGAACGAACACTGCGGAACCAGCAGGATCGGATCGAAGACCTGAAGGGCCAGATAGCGAGCCAAGAGGAACGAATCACCTCGCTGGAATCCCTAAGGCCTGCTCTGGAGTCGGAACGGGAGGCGGCCGCCAGGGCGGTCCAGGCGGCTCAAGATGAGCTTGCCAGAGTCCGTCGGCAGCGTGCAAGCGTCGAGGAAGCGCGGGAGGTCGCGCTGGCGGCCAGGCGCTGCACCGATCTGAAGCGTGAGGTGGAACGGCTGGAGGATCGAGAGCGGCGTGCCCAGAAAGAAGCCCTTGCCGCCGAATCGCTGCGCAAGGAACTTGCGCATTTGGTCGCGCCCGAGCGAAAGGAATTGGCGAAGATTCGCCGCGCGATCGCGAAGCGCAACGAGCTGCGGACGACCCTCGATGCCGCCTTGATCACCCTCGAGGTGGAGCCTCTCGCCAAAGGGAACCTGGAGGTTCTTGAAGCCGAGACAACCGGAGGCATCGTGCTGGTCCCAGGGAGTCCCATCCAGGTGAAGGGGGCCCCGGAAGTGGTCGTGAAGCTGGGTGATCTGGCCCGGATTCGGGCGCGGGCGTCTACAGAGTCGGTGCCGGAACTGCGCCGTAAGGTCAAGACAGCAGAAGAGCAAGTTCAGGAGCTGGTCCTGCCTTTCGGTGGGGCGGAGCTCGAGGCTCTCGAAGACCTCGGTGAACAGCACGAACGGCTGGCGGGGAAACTCAAGGAAGCCGAGACCAGGCTCGAGACCATCCTCGACGGCGTCTCGTTGGAGGAGTTGGTCTCCCAGTTGGTTCGCGGGCGCGCAGCCTTGGCGGAGATCTTTGAGGCCCATGCCGAGTGGGCGAGCGCCGATCCGGACGCGGATGCTCTGGAGCAGCAAAGCAGGGACCTTGGCAATCGGCATCGGCGTGATGAGCGGTCTGCAGAGCAGAAATCTGCTCGAGCCGGTGAGGCACAGCAGGCGATGGAGAAGCGGTGGGATACGATGAATACAGACCTGCGCCTGGCCGAGCGCGATCGGCAGCACAAGGTGGCGGAGTTGAAAGAGGCTTGCTCCGATGAGCTGACCGACGAAGAGCGCAAGCGCAAGGTTCGGGAGGCGCGTCACGAAGCGCAGCGGCAGTTGGAGGAGTTTGAGGAAGCGCAAGAGGCGTTGGCCCGCTATGATGGGGATCCGCGTGAGGACTTGACCAGCCTGGAGGAACAGCTCGAGGCCGGCGAGGCGGGGGAACGCAAGCTGCTGGAGGAGGAGAAAGAGCAGGCCGGCCGACTGCAGGAACTGAGCGCTGCCGACCCCTACGGGGCGCTGGCACGGGCGGAGGAACAGCTAGTCCGCGTGGAGCGGGAACATGAACTCGAGCACTTGCGAACCGAGGCGATTCGGCTCCTGCATGAGATGGCGACAACGCTGCGCTCTGAGGCAATCGCGTCAGTGGCGCTGCCTGTGGAGCGCAGGGCTACGCAAATATTTGGCTATATCCGGATCTCGCAAGGCGAGAGATTCATGGAACGTGCTCCTGGCT
>CAZNJE010000145.1:0-3966 GCA_964573295.1 uncultured bacterium
GAAGAGATCGTCTCCGGCGCCCGAGGCGTATCCAGACTCACGGTCGAGCTCGGCGGTCAGAACGAGGAAATGAAGGTTTCCTTCGATAGCCTCAAGTTCGCGTTGGCGCTGGCGGTCTTCCTGGTCTACCTGGTGATGGCGGCCACCTTCGAGTCGCTGCTGCATCCTTTGATCGTGCTCTTTGCGATTCCCCTGGCGCTGGTGGGTGTGGTAGCCGGCCTGTTGGTGACCGGCACCGAGATCAGCGTGATCGTTCTGATCGGCGTCGTCATGCTGGTCGGGATCGTGGTCAACAATGCGATTGTCCTGATCGACAAGATCAATCAGTTGAGGCGCGAAGGGGAGGAGAAGCTCTCGGCCATTCGCCATGCCTGCCACGTGCGCCTGCGTCCCATTTTGATGACGACGCTGACCACCGTCTTGGGGCTGTTGCCCATGGCCCTGGCGCTGGGAGAGGGCGCCGAGCTGCGCTCGCCCCTGGCGATCACCGTCTCCTTCGGCCTGGCCCTGAGCACGCTTTTGACGCTGGTCGTCATCCCGGCGATCTACCGCGTGGTGCCCTCGAAGATTGCACCCGAACCGGATTCCACCGGCGAGGATCCGGTGCGCAGCGGGACGCTGCCCGGCCAACCCACGCCGGCCACGCCGGCCACGGCGTCCGCCCGGCCGACGTTCAGGCCCGCGCAGGAGACCGACGCATGACCCTGCCCGAACTCGCCATCCGCCGGCCGATCACGATGCTGATGATCCTGACCAGCATCGTCGTGCTTGGTCTGGTCGCGCTCTTCCGGCTGCCCCTGGGCTTCTTGCCCGAGGTCGAGGAGCCTCGCCTCTTTGTCCGCGTGCCCTATCCCAACGCGACGCCCGAGCAGGTCGAGCGCATGATCGTCCGTCCGCTCGAGGAGGCGCTCGGGTCGGTCAAGGGCGTCGATGAGATGTGGGGCATGTGCAACCAGGATGGCGGCATGGTCAACCTGCGCTTCGACTGGGGCCACGAGATGCATCTGGCCCGGGCCGAAGTGCGCGAGAAGATCGACCGCATCCGCCGAGACCTGCCCGATGACATCGGGGAGATCCAAGTCAGTTCGAGCTGGGATTCCCGCGAGACCGAGGAGCCGATCTTGGAGGGCCGGCTCTCCTCGAACCGCGACCTCAGCGAGAGCTACGACATCTTGGACCGCAAGATCGTCAAGCCCCTGGAACGTATTCGCGGTGTGGCGCAGGTGCGCCTGGATGGCGTCAATCCGAAGGAAGTGCGGATCGACTTGCATGTCGCCGATCTGGAGGCCCACCGGATCGATATCCGTGAGGTGACGCAGACGCTTCGCAAGGCGAATTTCGATCAAAGCCTGGGCCGGGTGATCGAGGGCGACCGGCGCTACACCGTGCGCACGGTGGGCACGTTCGAAACGCTGGAGGAGATTCGCAATCTGCAGCTGCGCCCCGACGGACTGCGCCTGCGCGACGTGGCCGCGGTGGTCTACGAAGAACCGCCGCTCGACTACGGCCGGCACCTGGACGGCAAGTTCGCGGTGGGGGTGACCGTCAGCAAGGAGGCCGGCGCCAACGCGGTCACCGTCTGTGACGAGGTCAAGGCGCGCGTCGAGGCGATGAAGGACGACCCCGATCTCGAAGGGGTCAGTTTCCTGATTTGGTTCAACCAGGGCGATGAGATCCGCAAGACGCTCCGGGATCTGACCTTCACCGGCATCTTCGGCGCGATCTTAGCCGGCGCGGTGCTCTTCGGTTTCCTGCGCCGGGTGAGCATGACGACCGTCTCGGTGCTCTGCATTCCCTTCTCGCTGATCGTGGCCTGCGGGATCATTTGGGTGCAGGGGAAGACGCTCAATACCCTGACGCTGCTAGGGCTGATCGTAGGCATCGGGATGCTGGTCGACAACGCCGTCGTGGTGATGGAGAACATCTTCCGCCACCAGCAGGAGGGCGTTCCGCGCAAACGCGCCGCCATCCTGGGGTCGCGCGAGGTCGCAACGGCTGTCATGGCCGCCACCCTGACCTCGGTCATCGTCTTCATCCCGGTGATCTTCAACAAGCCCAGCCAGATGAACATCTATCTCAAAGAGCTGGGCATTACGGTCTGCCTGACGCTCTTGGCCTCGCTCTTTATCAGCCAGACCCTGATCCCGCTGGCGACCTCGCGCTTCATCACGGCCAAGCCGCGCCCGAAGGGCCGCGCGCTGTTGTGGTTGGAGGAGCGCTACCTGCGCGTGCTCGCCTTCAACCTGCGCCACCGGTGGCTGACGCCGCTGGTGGGGCTTCTCGTCATCGGATCGGCCGTGCTGCCGTTCCAGCGGATCGATAAGAACTTCGATGTGTCGAGGTCGGAGGCCTTCGTCCAGATCCGCTACCGGCTCAGCGAGGAGCTGAGCTTAGACCGCAAGGAAATGATCGTCGACCGCATCGAAGAAGTGCTGTTTCCGCGGCAGGATGAGCTCCACGCCGAGTCGATCTACAGCTTCTGGAGCGATCACTGGAGCATGACGCGCGTCTACATGAAGGAGGGCTACGCCCACGAGGACGCCATGGCCGAGACGCGCGCGAAGCTGCGGGAGATGCTGCCCGAGTTGCCGGGGGTGCGGCTTAGCGTGGAGGATCCCCAGCAGGGCTTTGGCCATCGCGGCGGGGGGCGCCGGGTGGGCTTCGAGATCACCGGCGAGGACTCCGACGTCCTGGCCGAGCTGGCCGAGCAGGCCCGCTTGCGGATCGAGGCCATCCCGGGGCTGACCGACGTGTGGGTCAGCAGCGAGGGCGGCAACCAGGAGCTCTACGTGGACCTGGACCGGGACTTGGCCAGCCGTTACGGCGTGCGTCTGACCCAGCCGGCCGAGGTGATCTCCCTGACGTTCCGGGGTCGGCGCCTGCAGCGCTTCCGCACACCCGGCGGGGAGCGGGAGATGCGCATCACGCTCGATGAGCAGCAGCAAGAAAGTCTCTCGCAGTTGAAGAACCTGCCCCTGTGGACCGAGACCGGCGAGCGGATTCCGCTGGCGTCGCTGGCTGATTTTCGCACGGTCGCGGGTCCTGAGCGCATCCAGCGCGAGAACCGCAAGGCCACCGTGCGCGTGGGCGCCCGCTACCAGGACGGCACTCGCAGCGACTACATGCCCCTCGTCACCCAGGCCATGAACTCGATCGAGATGCCGATCGGTTACGCGTGGAGCTTCGGCCGCTGGCAGGAGCGCCACAAGGAGCAATCGCTCGAGTTTCTGACCAATCTGCTGCTGGCGCTGCTGTTGATCTTCGTGGTGATGGCCGGCCTGTTCGAGTCGGTGCGCCAGGCGGTCGGCCTGATGGTGGCGCTGCCCTTTGCCCTCGCGGGCGCGGTCTGGACCCTCTACGCCACGGGGGTGGATTTCGACCAGCCGGCGGCGATCGGCCTGCTGCTCTTGATCGGCGTGGTGGTCAACAACGGCATCGTCATGCTCGAGCACATCAACCAGTACCGCCGCCGCGGCATGCCGCGGCACGAGGCGATGCTGCGCGGAGGGCGCGAGCGACTGCGCCCGATCCTGATGACGGCGATCACCACCCTGGTGGGCCTGGTCCCGATCGTGGTGCAGCGCCCGGCCCTGGCCGGCATCTACTACTACTCGATGGCGCTGGTGCTGATGGGCGGCCTCTTCGTCTCGACCTTCCTGACCGCGGTGCTCTTGCCCACCACCGCCACCCTCTCCGAGGACCTGCTGGGCTGGATCGGGCGGGCCCCGGGCCGGCTGTGGCGTCGGCTGCGCGGCCGGCCGCTGCCTCGGGCCGCGACGGCCCCGGGCTCCCGCGGATGATGCCGCCCGCGCTGGCGGCGAACCGTTACGCCTTCGCGCGCACCAACGTCATATACAAGTTGAGGATGAGTCCTCGCGGATGCCTCAGGCGCATATACAATCGTAGGTTAGTCCGTCGATATACCCACGGCCTCTGGCCGTGTGACCCAAAGAGCTTCGAGCGATC
>CAZNJE010000146.1:0-3962 GCA_964573295.1 uncultured bacterium
CTTTTCAAGTTCTAATTGCTCGAATCACCCCGTTTTCATGCAACTGCAGGGTCTATACGACAACGTGCCATGCGACTGTACCTATGGCTGTATGGACGGGGAGAATGATGAATGGCCGGACATCGCCATCGGTCGGTTTTCTGCTGAATCCGACGGTGATCTTGCAACACAGGTAACACGCACAATTGCGTACGAACGGCAGATGAATCCTGCTGCCTCCTGGTGCGGTGACCATACTGTGACATCCATAAGCGCGTGGGAAGACCGCTATGAAAGCGGCGCAACGATGATGGAATCCTATGGGATGACTGTTCAGAGAGTCTACGAGACCCAGGGGGGGCGCGCTGCTGACGTGATCGATGGCCTAAATGTGGGCAAGGGTGCAGTATATATCCACGCCCACGGTGATGAAGACCATATCAATATCTTCAACAATGCCACAGCGAACCAGTTATCTCGTGCAAAAGTGCATGACTTGGAAAACGAAGGGAAGCTGCCCTATATCACGGCGGCATCCTGCAGTGTAGGTAATCTGACTTGGAACGAGGAATGTCTTGCAGAAGCCTTCTTGCGCGCGCGAGATGGAGAAACGCCCAAGGGGGCAGTTGCGGTAAGCATGGCATCTATAGCCGCCAGTCAGCGTATGGGTACGCTTATGTACGAGTATACGGTAGACATGGTCATGAATAGCACGCTTGCGGCCTTAGGCGCCATATGGACGACTGCGTCACACATGGTCAAAGAATGGTACAGCTACGATCCTGATTGGTATCGGCTAACTAATATCTACATCACGTTTGGTGATCCATCGCTGTTGTTCTATTCAGATACGCCCATCCCACTACAGGTGTCCCACGACGGCGTGTTGGGCCTTGGGCAGACCACCTATCATGTGAACGTGCAGGGTGCGGCGAATGCGAGGTGCACCCTGTACGAAAGATACTACCAACAGATACTCGGGACAGGACTTACTGATGCAAGCGGGAGTTGCCTCATTGTGCTGGACGAAGTCGAGATACCCCATCCGCTCTTTGCGGAGGTCGTTCTGACGGTCACCGCGCACAATGCACAAACGGTCCAGGACGAGGTTGCTGTCAGCGAACCAACGTATGTGGTCCAGCCAGATGGCTTAGGCGACTTTCCGACGATTCAGGATGCGATTGACGCGGCGAACGACGGTGAGGTGATCGGTCTCACATATGGCACCTTTACAGGCCCAGGAAATCGCGACCTGCTCATGAGGGGGAAAAGCATTGTAGTGCGCTGCGTCAATCCTGACCCGTACAATGAATGCACGATCGATTGCGGCGGCAGTAGTGGGTTCCCGCACACTGGGATCTACTTCGTTGAGGGCGAAGGTCGAGGGACGGTGCTAGAGGGGATTACCATCGTGGGGGGGCACAGTGCAAGACAAGAGGTCGGTGGCGTGATGGTGCCCGGACGGGGGGGCGCGATTGTTTGTGGTGAGCCTACGCAAGGAGGTGCACCTGTGGCTCCGCGAATCGTGCGCTGCAGTTTCGAGAGTAATGTCGCTGAGGACTATGGTGGCGCGATCTACTCAGGGGTCAATGCAGATCCAGAGATTCGCGAGTGTTCATTCATAGGAAATGGTGCCGGAGAAGGCGGTGGGCTCTACCAAGAAGGTAGTGCAGAGTGCTATGTGCTGCGGTGCGAGTTCATTGCTAACTATGCAAGCGGGAGAGGCGGAGCCGCCGTGTGTTCCCACGCACATCTTGACGGATGTACTATTGCTTGGAACGAATGTGATAGCGGGGGCGCCTCTGGAGTTCATTGCGGAGCATTGCGTCTCACGAACTGCACCGTGGCGAACAACGAATCGGCTGGCGCAGGTGGCGGCGTCTTCACAGCCACTGAAGCGCTGCTGGGACTGCAATGGGAGGCGAATGTCATAACCCATAATGATCGGGTATTCACTGGCCTTTGCGAGTATCCCCCTACTTTCGGGTGCACTACAATCCATGAGAACAGTCATGGTGATTGGACTGCAGAGATTGGTGACCAGCTCTTCGTCCGCGGTAACATCCCGGCTGAGCCTTACTTCTGCGAGCCACTATCTGAGGACTACTCAGTTCACTTAGATTCTCCCTGCCTGCCTGGGAGTCCGGGGCATCCTGCGGAATGTGGTCTCATCGGGGCATGGTATGCTGGCTGCAGCACAGTCGATGTCGGAGAATGGCCGATAGGTGATGATCGTGTTCGCCTGACGATTACGCCCAACCCAAGTGTCGCAAGCGGTGGCTCACGCATCTCGTACGAGCTTGGGAGTGTCTCAACCGAAGCTAGGGCCTTCCTGCAGGTGTTTGATGTAAGTGGAAGATGCGTTTGGGAATGGCATGCTCCCGACACGGGAGAGCCTGCCGGCTCCGTCTTGTGGGCGGGCAGCGACTCTGATGGGCGTCGGCTTGACGCGGGTACGTACTTCCTACGACTGTCGTTAGGCAGAGAGAGGGCAGTCCGCCGAGTCGTGTTTGTGAGGTAGGAGGCGCTGGAATGTCTCGTGAAGAGAGTGGGAGCCATTGGGGCGTTGTGGCGATACGGATAGCTGGTGTTTTGGCACTCCAGTGCGCTTCTGGAGTGTCCGCAGCAACTGTCTACACGCTTGAACCGGACGGAGGTGGCGACTTCGCTACAATTCAGGAGGCCCTTGTTGGGGCCACCGACGGGGACGTGATTGCGCTGACCCCAGGACGCTATCATGGCGAAGGGAATCGGGACATCGATTTTCTTGGGAAAGCAGTGATCGTTCAGGCCACTGTCAGCAACCCGCAGTCGGTCGTAATCGATGCCGAGGGTTCCGAGCAGGAGCCGCACTGCGGGTTTCTTTTCCGCTCGGGGGAGGCGCGTGGATCCGTCCTCTTCGGGGTGACCGTTACCGGCGGCTGGTGGGAAGGTGACCCGTATACCGATCAAGATGGTGCCATCTATATAGATGCGGGGTGCTCTCCCTCGATTGTCTGCTGTCGCATCGAGGGAAATCACGGAGGCAATGGTGGCGGAATCTTCTCCTGGTACTCATCTCCAAGGGTAGAGGGCTGTCAGTTTGTTGAGAATAGCGCTGGAGGCACCGGCGGTGGAATGTGCAGTCTAGGGGGCGTTCCTGAAATACTCAACTGTGTGTATGTCGGCAACTCGGCGCAAAGGGGGGGCGGCTTGGCGTTGTGGAACACTAGTGCCAGCGTGCAGTCGACGGTATTCGCGGGCAACGAAGCTGGAAGCACTGGGGGCGCTGTGTGGGCGAGTAACGACCCCGTCACACTTACGAACTGCACAATATACGCGAATGAAGCGCACTACGGCAGTGGGATTGCGTCCGTATTCTATTGCAATGTTGAACTGCGAAACTCATTGATCTGCTTCAATCGGCCAGGTCATGCGACACATTGCGAGGGCGGTGGTTCGATTCACGCACAATGCACCAATGTCTACGGGAACATGCTTGGAGACTGGACGAGCTGTCTCAATGGGCAGGAGGGTGTGGAAGGCAATGTTTGCTCCGACCCATTCCTTTGCTCCTCCGATCCAATCGGAAATTTCGACTGGTCGATTCGCGACGATTCTCCATGCGCACCGGACGTGTCAGGGTGTGGCTTGATGGGTGCCGAGGACATCGGGTGCTATGGCACGCCGTGTGAGCAAGTCACGTGGGGTGAGCTTAAGGCACGTTTTCGACGATTCAGCGTCCATTCCGAAGGCGAGTGACGGTCATTGTGAGACCCGAAAACGCCCGTCTTACATTCCGCAGATCTCCCAGCCTATTTCTCCCGTAGTCCGCGAAAAGTCGATTTCGAGGTGGGACGAGTGCTTCGGTGGTGAGTTGAGACTGCATTCGCCAATCCTGGGGACGTCAGGGACGCGTCGAGAGTCGGCTCGTTGCCAGATCTGGGGTTGTGGGTCCCGAAAATGTCATCCGCGGCAAATGAGCGCGGTTCCCTCGATGATCA
>CAZNJE010000147.1:0-3890 GCA_964573295.1 uncultured bacterium
GGCACACCCCCTTGCGCGGAGGCGGGTGGCTACTCTCTCCGAAATCCTACTCCTATTCCTGCGCCGGTCCGCCGGCGCACTAGAAATAATGCCGTCCGCGGGATTATTTGAGGGGTGCCGCTCGCGGCACACCCCCTACTCCACGCCCTGCGGCACATACTCCTTGTCCGATGTAATCAGAATCTGGTCGATCCCCAGCGTATCCTCACGCTGGTCAATCCGGATCTCCACCTTGCCGGCCGGGAGTTCCACGCCCTGCGGACCCTTGACCCAGTGCCAGGCCCTGTAGGTGGCGTCCTCACCCACAATACGCTGCGGCCCCACCGGCAGTTGCAGGTGGACCGAGTTCGCGCAGGTGCCGCCCCAGTGGGCGCGCAGCCAGATATACGCCGGCCGTGCCGCAGGCAGATCAACCGTAAATACCGCCCTGCCCCGTTCGCCCTTGAAATCCTTCGGCAACGTCGGAATCCGGATGCACTTGCCGCCGCCGGTATTGTCTTCCTCAGTCACGGCGAACGTCCCGCCGACCGCGCCGCTTTCGGCTTCCACAACCAGATGAAAATCACGCGGCGGCGCCTTCACGCCGCCGCCCTGACCGTCATCCGGCGGCGGCTCCGTGCCATTGCCGCAACCGCCTGCGACCATCAAACTCAACCCAACCACACCACCCATGAAAAAGCGAAGAAACCTGGACATGGGGATCTATATCCTGTTGCTCATCAACGAGTGAGACCTGCCTCCCTGCACCAGCAGATACTATAGAGTAAACGTCGCAGAATTCAATCTATTTGACCTCAAAGGGTAAGCCCTCGTCTGCGGCCCTCTGCATTCTGCTTCGAGATCCCGCACCTTCAGGGTGCGGAGTTTCAGGATCGGTCACCTACACCAGACACAAGAGATGTATCTCTACATCAACGGCATTTCCGCCGAATCCGATGTCACCTTCTACCGCTGCAAGAACGGCACAGATACCGTCATGGAACTCCACCTTGTCAAGGAAGGCAGTGACATCAAGCTCAAGACCACCGGCATCCCCCAAGACTTGATCCTTGAGAACCAGACCGTCACCACCGACACGGACTTCATCGCCTCCGGCACTGTTACGGCGAAGAACAACTTCGTTGTCGAAAACACCGCCACCGTCAATATCAAAGGCTCCAAGATCACGTTGGAACCGGGCGTCACACTGGACTCCAGTTCCACGACGGGCAACAAGATCACGCTGGATCCGACACCGGGCGAAGGCGACGAAGGCTATGTCCTGGCTACCGGCCAGTGGCATCGGATCGCCTTCCTCCGCGTACCAAACACCGCGACCGGCGAAGACCCCGCCAACGGCAGTTTCAAGCTTTGGGTCGGCGACACTGTCGTGCTGGACAAGTCCGGTCTGGCGCACCCGACACCGCAATACCCGCAGGTCCTCGACCTGGGTATTGTCAACCAGACCGCCAACGCCAACGTTGACTTTATCCTTGACGAGCTCGGGCCGGAATCCGGCTGGAAGGTCGTTAACAGCCAGCTCCACGGCACTACCTTCGACACCACCGGGCAGGGCCGGATGGACTTCGACGTTGAAAACCGCTTGACCGGCGTCAAGATCGACGTTGAACCCGATCTCGATGACGTCTCCCCATCCAACACCGTACAGGTTTCCATCGGCGTCGGCGCCACCGCCACCATCGTCACGAGCGAGGATCCCTATACGACTGAAGAACAGACCGGCCGCTTTCGCGCCGTTATGGAGTACAAGGATACCGGTATTCCCACTGGCGATCTCACCCGCACCTTAAAACTCTACTGGGTCAAGGTCGTCAATGGCACCGACATCGAGACCCGACTGTTGCATGAAAACGATGGCAAGGTGGTGCCTGAGGCCGACATCGGCCCCTGTACCCTCGGGATATCCTGTACCGGCAACAGCGTCCACGTCGAACTGACCCCCATCCTCTCCGATCCAGACGACGAGCAGAACGAGCAAGTGCAAAGCATTGACTTCGTCGTCGATCACACCCGCACAGACATCGTGGCCCTTGAAGTCATCGCCGATACCAGCGCCACCGCCGAGTTTGACAACCTCACCTGGACCACAATGGGCAGTGCCGACCCCGTTGTCACCACCTACGAGTATGACAAGTACGAATACGCAACTGGCAAGTACCGCGACGGCATCAACCGCCTCGAGGCCATCAAGGTCGACGGCGTGCTCAGTGTCGATTTCGTCTACGACGACTACGACCAGCTCCGCACCAAGACCGAATACAACGGGGCCGGCACCGAAGACGACGTCGTCACAACCTACACTCATGACCGGATAGGCCGCCTCACCCAAATCAAGCGCGAGCGATACGGACAAGCCGACGAGATCCACAACTACACCTACTGGGACGGCACCTGGTACCGCGCCACCGCCTCCGCCACCGGCGGCGAAACTACCGAGTATATCTATGACGGCTTCAACTGCATACGCCAGACGACCGGTGACCTGAGCACGGAGAGCACGGACTACACGTCGCTGGGCACCATGCCGCTGTGGCGCACCAACACGCTCGACAATGACCCCCCGGATCCAGACACAATCACCACCGAGACGTTCCTCACCGACGGCCTCGGCAACATCACCGGCTACCGCAACCACCAGAACACCGCGAACGTCGACCTGACCGATTTCGACGCCTTCGGCAATCCGCTGGACACCGTCGGTACGCAGCCGCACTACTCCATGGTTGGCTATCGCGGCCAGCTCCACGACCTCGGCACCGGCCAGATTTACCTTCGCAACCGCTACTACGACCCGCAGCTGGGACGGTTCACCGTCATCGACCCCGCCCGCCACGGAGATAACCACTACATCTACCCCGCCGACCCCGTGAACATGTGGGATCCCACAGGTTTACGTGTTGTACTTCGAGGGAACAAGGAGGAGAGGAGAAAACTTAAGGATGACCTGAAGGAATGGTTCCAGAAAAGCGGAATCAGAGGATACAAGATAAAAGAGGAGTTCGGGAAGATCATCATTCGGGCAGAGGAGAAGCGGAAGATCCCAAAGAAGAGAGACCGGGAGGAGCACAGGATGGATTCGCGTGTTGCCCATGATGGCACTCTCAAGGGCCAAATCATTGCTGGCATGATCCAGTCTGACAAGAGGGAGTTCACTCTGGCTGGTAAAGGCAAGCAGGCGCTGGAAAACTGGAAGCTCCATGTTCTCGCCCGTGAGAAAATCGTGGAGTCTGCCAGAACCAAGAAATTTGATTTCAAAGCTGACGAAAAAGGCGAAGTCGGGGTCGTGCTCGTGAACGAGGAGATGTGGGAGAAGAAGGACCGCCTCAAGACGAAACCCAAGAAGGATGTCGGCCTGAGGAAGGCGCTTGAGGACATGTGGGAGGAGCGAACCGGACCAACTCCGTATGCGTTTGCCTGCAGACCTGGAACCGGCATAATCATGCTTAGAGGGATTGCTGTCGCCGTTGACACCAAGGGTGAGGATGCCTTTGACAAATATGCCAAAGACGTGAAGCTTCCGTTCAGAAGAAGCAACGTGAGGAAGATCCTGAAGTCCAAGCCGCACTCAACTATTCATGATGATGACTGGATTCCTGGCGACTGGGGGTACATCGACAACCCAAAGGTGAACAAAGGAGCAACTGCCGGAGAGAATGTCATATACATGGGCGACGGAAAGTTCTTCGGTCACCTGGACTTGCCGCCGTGGATCCTCACCACCAAAGAGTGGTTTGGTATAGTAAAGGAATGGAATGGCAAGGCCGAGTGGGGCGACGACAGGGATTGGCCTGCACTGGGGCTGGAATAACTGAGGAGAGCAACTATGAGAACACGACTGACTAGCCACAGCCTGCTTCTTACGCTTGCGGCGACGGCTGTGTGCTGCCTAG
>CAZNJE010000148.1:0-3874 GCA_964573295.1 uncultured bacterium
CCTGGGACGCACGGGGAGCGGGGAATCGAGAGCCTGGGACGCACGGGGAGCGGGGGCGAGACAGCCCGAGCCGCGCAGACAGGGAGAGAATTGGAAGCTCGAGTCGCATGGAAGGGGGGGCACATAGAATCCGGGATGCATCGGAACGGGCAACAAACGCGGGCGGGAAGCTCTCTCTTCCCGCCCGCGCCTTATGCCCCGAGGAGGCCGGGCAGTTCGCGGCGTCAAGGATCCGCAGCGGCAGCCCACCTCCTGCCTGAGTACGCAGCCTCGGGGGCCTCTTGATAGTCCCTCGAGTGCTTGCTTGGTATCTGTGGTATCTGCTGAGTGCCGACCGGCTGATTCTCGGTGGTTTGCCGAGTGCCTACCGGCTGCGCTCGACCGATTACCGCGTGACCACGATCTTGCGCGCGGTCTCGTTATTGTCAGCCTTCAGGCGCGAGAAATACACGCCCGTCGGGACCGGCTGGGCGGCCGAATCATGACCGTCCCATTCGACCTCGTACTGGCCAGGAGCGAAACGGCCATTCGACAGCGTTCGCACGAGCCGCCCGTTCATGTCGAAGATCTGCAGCAGCACGTCCGCTTCGCCCGGCAGCTGGTAGCGCAGTGTGGTTGAACCGGCAAACGGGTTCGGGTCGGCCGCTCTCAGGAGTAGGCGGTCGGCGAAAGCCGGCTGCGACTCGATCGCACTGTAGTCGAGCTGGAAGCCATCGACCAACACGTCGTCGATGTACCAGCCCTCGGCGGCCGCGGCGCCGTCGCTGCCAAAGCGGAACCGAATCTGTGCCTCGCCCTCGAAATTGCGCAGGTCGAAGGTCACCTGATGCCAGTCGAAGCTGCCCGAGAAGACCTGCGTATCCACCGGGAACGGACCCGGGGTGCTGCCTTCCCGGATGAGGTAGGTGTAGCCTTCCTCGGGGAAGAGCTGTCCGAATGGGCCGCCGTCGATCGAGATCTCGACCAGACCGCCGTCATAACAGTAGTCGGGGTAGGCGCCGCTGGTCTCGGCATCGATCCACTGCCAGTAGGTGAGCTCGGAGTCGATGCCCAACTCGAACGGTACGGTGACCAGCCCGGCATCGAGCAGGTTGCCGTAGTCGCCCGACCCTGTGTCGCCACACTTCCAGCTATTGGCGCCACCCGGTGTGTAGTTGCGCGAGGTGCTCACGTGCCACTGGTCACTGAACCCCGGCTCGACGTTGGCGTGCGTCCAGTCGCCTGATCCACCCTCGACGTCCTCGGCCAGCAGCTCGGAGCGCTCCGCAACGTAGAAGTCGTAGACATCGGTGGGGGCCCCCAGGGGAGCCATCGTCTCGTTGCCGGCCACATCGCTGGCCGCCACGTAATACTCCACGTGCGACACGTAGCCCTGCCCCGGAATCTCGGCCGTGAACTGATCGCCGGTCCCCGGGGTCATCGCCATCTCGGTCCAGGCGCTGCCATTGACGCGGTAGAAGAGAGAGACCTCATCCAGGCTGGAGAAATCGCTCACCATGGCCTCGACCACGTAGGGACCGATGGTGTCATCGGTGGAGCGCAGCTCGGTGACGCTGGCGAACACCGGGCCGGCAATGTCGGTCATCGCGAAATCAAGTACCGTGGCCTCGTCGGCTTCGATCACGACATTGTAGACCGTTTGCGTCTCGAAGCTGGGGTGGCTGGCGGTCACCGTGTAGGTGTCCGGCTGGACGCTCATGCCGTAACTGCCGTCTTCGGCCGACTCGGTCGTGCGGTCGGCTTCGACCACCCCGATCGTGATGCCGCCCAAGGGAGCGCCGGCGTCGGAGGCATTGGTGACCATGCCTTCGAGTGTACCGAAGCCGGTCATCACGGCGAGCACGGCCTCGTAGGCGTCGATGACGCCCCAACCGTAGGTGTTGTCCTCACCCGCCGAACCGTGATCGACGGCGGTCTGCATGATGACTTCCTTGATCAGATCGACGTCGGCATTCGGGTTGGCCTGGCGCATCAGGGCCACCACACCCGCGACATGCGGGCCGGCCATCGAGGTGCCGCTGTAGCCGTCGCTGTATCCGCCGCCGGGAACACACGAGTAGACGTAGACACCCGGCGCGCTGATCTCGGGCTTGATCTTGCGATCCTCGGGCACATCGCATCCGGTGGGACCGCGGCTCGAGAAGCTGGCGATGGGATAGGGGTAGCTGCCGCGCCCGTCGATGGCGCCCACCGAGAACGCGTTCGTCAAGGTGGTGGCACGGTCAGCCGGCGAGCCGATCGAGTACGACCCCGGGCCTTCGTTGCCGGCGGACCAGGTGGTCACAACACCCGCGGCTTCGCAGTTGTCGATCACTTCCCACCAACGCGAGTCGCAGTCCTCGTAGTTGCCGCCGAAGCCCTCGTTGATGCGCCAGCTGTTCTGCACGACGTCGGGGACGTCGTCGTGGGTCTGCGGGTCACCGTCCGGATCGGCGAACCACTGGTAGGCCACGATAATATCGTTGTCGAACTCGGAACTGACGCCCTGGTTGATCGGGTCGGTGGCGATCCAGAGGGCATCCCAGGCGACCCCGATGGTATCCTCGGTGGCTTCGCCGAGGCCGGTGATCGTTCCCATCACGTGGGTGCCGTGGTTGTTGTTGTCGGTGGGGAAATTGGGGTTGCCGCCAATCAGGGTCAGCCAGCACTCGCTGGCCGGATGCCCGTGCGCGCCGCGCCAGCGGTTGGCCAGCGCCGGGTGGTTGCCGTCGACACCGGTGTCGCAGTTGGCCACCAGGACGCCCTCGCCGGTGATGCCCAGCTCGTACCAGACGCGGTCGGCGTTGATCGCCCGCAAGCCGGAGGTGACGCCGATGCCACGCCCCTGGTCCATTTCCACCTGAGGATCGATGATCGGCTCGATCAGCTCGGGCTCGAAGTTGCGCTCGATGAACGCGATGTCCGAGCGCGCCGTCAGCTCATAGAGATAGGCCTTCGTGACCTGTGCGACGACGAGGTTCGAAATCCAGAAGCTCGTGTAGCCGGTCGCATCGCCGGAGGCCTTGCGCGCTTCGAGGTCGGTGAGCAGGTCCGACTGTGCGAGGCTGGCCTCTTTCAGTGCGGTGACGATCTCGGTGTGGCGCTGGGACAGGCTCGCCCGTTCTTGATTGAGCATATCATTGAGTTCTGCAACCGGGGCCTGATGCTCCATGATGAGGATGACCGATACCAGATCGTCATCACCGAGCTGCTCGAGATGGGCCGCTAGTCCCTCCTGCAAAATCGCCGCCTGGGCCGGAGCGTAGGACGCCCCTAGCAAGGCGACGGTGCACAGGGCTAGCCAGGAGAAAGAGGCAATCCTCCGCATGCTGCACCGCCTTTCAATGCAAGTGTGGTTGGTTCCAATTCACCGGGCTGCGATGAAAACGCATACTCCACAACCCGTCCTTGGGCCTGGCAGGAAGGGTGTACCGAGATGCTCCCCTCCTGATAAGTGACGCTGACATAAGTATATCAGTTGGAAGGTCCCAGGTGTCAATTGTGTGGACACCTGTACGTGCCTCGAAATCGGAGTTCCCGGTTGTGAGAGCCCCCGGACCGAAGCTATCGTGAGGGATTCGGGGAGCCAGCGGACGCCGACGGGCAAATCCAGCTTCAGCGGCGGGACGATCCGGCTCCGAGCGCGGGCGCCTGGAGGCTGGCGGGGAGCGCGACGCTGCTGACGGACCGCGGCTCGATATGGCAGTGAGCGGGATTGGACGATCGGGCCGGCGCCTCTGGGGTTGACCTGGACCGACTGCGCTGACCTGGCGCGGAGCTGGATTGGCCCCGGTGGCGGAGATGTGCCGTGATGCGGGCCGGGCAGGGGCCGCAGCTGGATTGGCCCCGGTGGCGGAGATGTGCCGTGATGCGGGCTGGGCAGGGGCCGCAGCTG
>CAZNJE010000149.1:0-3808 GCA_964573295.1 uncultured bacterium
ACGGACCGCTGCGCTCGCGGGGCGCCAGCGGAAGGACTTTGACGGGGACCTGAAGAGAAGGGACTCGAGTACAGCTTTCGAATCGATCCCGATGTACCATCCCTGGTCAAGGGTGATCCAGGCCGACTGCGTCAGGTACTCGTCAACTTGGTTGGCAACGCCATCAAGTTCACATCCGAGGGCGAAGTCTCGGTTCAGATCGATTTGCTTGAAGAGACGAGCTGCCGGGCGAGCCTACGCTTTCAAGTGTCTGACACCGGCATTGGGATCTCGCCCCAGAAGACCAAGAAGCTGTTTGCCCCCTTCACCCAGGCCGACGCGTCCACCACCCGAACCTATGGCGGTACGGGACTGGGATTGACCATCTCGAAGCGTCTCGTGGAAATGATGGGTGGCCAGATCGGGGTCGAGAGTCAGGAAGGAGAGGGATCGACCTTCTGGTTCGAGATCGCGCTCGGGAAGCAGGTGGGCGTCGTAGATCCCATGCTCAACAATCGGGCCGAACTCCGCGGCAAGCGCGTCGTCGTCCTCGAGGGCAATGAGAGGACCCGCGCCCACCTCCGAGAGCTCTTCGCTTCTTGGGAATGCCCTTGTGATGCTGTCGAAAGCGAGGCGGCCCTGCGCGCCCTGCTGAAGGAGCGCCGTCAAGCCGGCCGCGGCGTCGAAGTCGCTGTCATCGACCTGTCGATGGTGGCAGAGAACGGGGGGAACCTCGCAAATCGGATTCGTCACACAGAGGAGTATGGTCGCCCGCTTCTCGTGGCCATGACCTCGGTCGGCCAACGAGGCGATGCCAAGCGTCTGGAGCAACTCGGGTTCGCTGTCTACCTGCCCAAGCCGGTCAGCGGACAGCAACTGCGCGACTGTGTGATCACGGCATTGGGTCAGCCCCAGAAGGTGCCGCGGAGTGACACCGTCCGGCCGATCGTCACACGTCACAGCGCGGCCGAGGCGCTCAAGCAGCGCATGCGAATTCTTCTGGTCGAAGATAATGTCATCAACCGCACCGTAGCTTTGAAGATGCTCGAGCGACTCGGCTACCGTGCGGACGCGGTGTGGAATGGGGCCGAGGCCGTCGCCGCCCTGGCCGAAAAGGAATACGAGCTGGTCCTGATGGACATCCAGATGCCCGAGATGGACGGCTTCGAGGCTACGGCCGCGGTGCGTGCCGGTCAGGATGGCGTTCTCAACCCCCACGTCCCAATCATCGCCATGACCGCCCACGCCATGAAGGGCGACCGAGAGAAGTGCCTCGAGAAGGGCATGGACGACTACATCTCGAAGCCCATCGAGCCCGATTCCTTGGCAGAACTGCTGATCCGCTGGACGCAAGCCCCCGGGGGCCCCGCCGCTGAGGATCGTCAGGCGGCCTGAGACAGGACCTGAGACAGCACCTGAGACAGCATCCCTGGCCATCGAAGCCCGGGGGACGAACTCCCCCCCGGACTGACCTGTCCCGGAGGTGAACTCCTGTCACCGATTGCGTGCCGATGCCGGGGCGCACCACAGAAAGAAAGAACCCCGGCAGAGGGGCCTCGGCCGGGGTTCGTCTATGGCACACTCGGAACGCTGATGCCCGTTGGGGACCCTGTGTGCCCAGGACTTGGGGCGGGAACTGGTGGGCTAACGCCCTGTTCCGCCGTCCCGGGGATTCACTGTCAGCTTGAGCGCGATCGGTCCCGCAGGTTCGCACATAACGATTCCCGATTGGAGCCCGAATGCGTTATTACAGAATCCGGCTCCGAGTGTGCCCTCATATTCATTGCATGAAATGTGCCAAGAATGCCAAGCCCAGAGTCAAAAAATCTGCCACCCGTAACCTTTCGCAGGAAAGGGCATTACAGCCAACGTTCCAATGCACGCGGAGACGTCATTCTCGGGCAGGTCCGTCCTAGAACTCAGAATGACAAGACAAGATTGACAGATATGATAAACAACGCGCCTCTGAAGAAGAAAACACCTCGATCATGTAAAGCCGTGCTTGTCAAAGGTTGTCAACAATCTAAATTTACGCGACTTGGGTTGCCCCATCATGTAATACACAAGTTGACACATTTTGCGCAACACTACCCGATTGAAACTGCGGTCCGAACTCCGAGTCTAATCTCCAGGACCGAACTCCAGATCCAAACTCCAGATCCAAGGTTCAGATCCAAGGTTCAGATCCAAGCCCCAGGCGCGAAAGTCCTTTGCCCATTAGCTCTTCGCTGGCTCGGTAGGATTCCTCTGGCCGCTCTCTTGCTGATCCGGCGAGTGCATCGTCTCAGCGTCCCTACCGAGCCCATCCTCCCCTGTCCTTTCCCCCAGTCCTCCGCCCTGTGACCGGAAGTCCTGCACGCTGAGCTGAGCACGCTCGATTGCCTTGTAGACCGCTTGCCTGGATATGCCCATGGCAGATGCTGCGCGGATGACCGAGCCAGAGTGGATTTGCAGCATCGCGGTCAGATAGCTACGTTCGAACCGCCTCAACGCGTGCTGCCGCGCTTCGTCCCACCCCATCGTCAGATAGGCGGCTCCTTCGGAGATCGTGGTGAACTGCTCAGGATCGATCTGCCTCGATCGGCTGAATACCACCGCGCGTTCGACGAGGTTCTCCAGCTCGCGAACATTCCCTGGCCAGTCGTGCGCCAACAGAAGCGCCTCGGCCTCTCTCGAGAAACCATCAATGCGCTTGCCCAGCATCCTCGACTTCTCGCGTAAGAAGTGGCGCGCAAGCGCAGGAATATCGTCTTTCCGTTCACGCAGTGGTGGAATGTGGAGAGATACGACATTGATCCGGTAGAGAAGGTCCTTACGCAAGAGTCCCTCTCGTACGGACTGATCGAGATCGCGGTTGCAGGAACAGATCACCCTCGCATCTGCCCGCTGGAGCTGTTCGGAACCCACTCGAGCGAACTCGCCCGATTGGAGAGCCCGCAGCAGTTTGGGCTGCAGCGCCAGCGGCATCTCTGTGATCTCATCCAGTAGGAGAGTCCCCCCATCGGCGAGCTCGAAGCTGCCACGGCGGGTGGACGTAGCGCCCGTGAAGGCACCGCGCTCATGCCCGAACAGTTCGCTTTCCACGAGCCCTTCGGGAATCGCAGCGCAGTTGATGGCAACGAAGTTCTTGTTTGCGCGCGCGCTGCTCTGATGGATGAACCGGGCCAGTACCTCTTTCCCGGTTCCATTTTCCCCGGTGACCAGGACGGCACTATCCACGCGTGCGACCGTAGCCGCATCGCTGATCAATCGCTGGATGACTTCACTGGCGCCAATGAATCCCTGCCGGGCTCCCGAATCAGGAATCGCTGTCCCGGGAGGCTTCGAACTCCGCACCCGCAGCGCCTCACGGACGCGCGTACTCAGGTCGGTCACGTCGTCTTGTTTGCTTCCGTAGCCGCTGGCACCCGCTTGTCCCGCGCGAAGGGCGATGTCGGGATCTGCTTCGTCTGAGATGAGGAAGACGGGCACCAGCGCATCGCGTTCTCGAATACGCCGCATACACTCAAGGCCGTCGGGGTTGCCTTGCAGCCGCGCCGCGATGACGATCGCACTGTACGAACGGGCGCCCACTTCCCGCAACGCACCACGTCCATTCTGCGCGAAATGCAGCTCGCATTCCTCTTGCAAATCCTCCGACATTGTTCGGACGAACGCCAGATCGCTGTCGACAAGGAGAACAGTCGCGCGATCCGCATCGGGGCGTTGCCTCATGCGCTGACCCCCATTCGCTCGTTTCCTACCCGGCCGCTGCTGCCTCAGTCTACCGCCGGCCGGAGGGAAGAATCAATCGGTCTGCGGCCCGGCCAGTCCGTGCGGGCCGGGACTG
>CAZNJE010000150.1:0-3748 GCA_964573295.1 uncultured bacterium
GCATCTTTCAGCAGCCTAGACCGCGAAAACGTGGCGTTGCAATGCAACGTTGGGGACCATGCTGTCCGTGTTGTTTCTGAGCGCCGCGCTGCAGGCCACCGGGGTGGCGCGGGCTGTGGCCGACCGCATCGGGCGGGTCGTCGGCCCGCGCGAGGTACCGCTGATCATCACGATCATGCTCGTGGCCGCCGCGCTCAGCGCATTCATGAACAACATCGCGGCCGTCGCCGTGCTCATGCCCGCGGTGATGAGCTTGGGACGCCGCACGGGCACCTGTGTAGTTCGCAACCAGGGGTTTAGGATTTACCGGGCGTATGTGTGCCAGTCAACTCCGCCGGGGCCGAAACCGCAGAGAGCCGGGCCTGCACAGAGATGTAACCCACTTGTGGAAATACACTTGAGAGAGTTCTAGCAGCAGCCTCGCTTTTTCCTCGCCAAGGCCTTTTCCGTTCTCATTCCTCAAGGGCTACGCCGTCGTCCAGCCGTACGTGTGTGAATCGAAGTAAATGAGGTCTTCATATCGGGCAAACATCCAGCAAGCCCCAGGCTGGTGGCGTAGACGGGCATCCGACTCCGGGGTAGGCATGAATACTGACCAGGCCACCGGTGCGCCCGACATGTAATACCGTTGCCCTCCTGTCTCACGTATGATGCCGAGCTGATCCTCCCAAGTTCCCTGTCATCCGCAAAACATGCGCATGCAGCTTCAGCTCGCAGTCGAACCCATCGTCTCACCTCGGAATTGACTTTTCGCGGAGTAGGCTGGTCCCGGCTGAACCCGGAGTCCCCACTTTCAGGCTATGCCCCCCCGGAGAGCCAAATAAAGCAATGGGCGCAAGAGTCCCCAATAGAAGGATGGTTCCCACTCTGGTGTGGAGAACGCTGCGGCTGCGATGTCATCAGGGATGCCAAGGAAGAGCTCGTTTCCACTCATGATCGACCAGCGCGTGCCGGGAATTGCTCCCAGATCCGGGGCGCGTACTCAGGTCAAGCAGGCCTGAACCAGTTCGAGAGAGCAGTAGGGGCGGACGCCGGATGCAAAACGACAGACATCGGGTGGATGGGGAAGGTATGTCTTGACATCCTCCCCCATAGAAGCGCCTTCGTGGCACACTTTCGCGGAGTACGGCGAGCTTATCGCAGCAACACCAGTCGTCCGCGTCCAGTCAGCCTGCCGTTGGCAATCATCTGGATAAGATATACGCCATTGGAAAGCGTGGTACCGTCATCGCGAACACCCTGCCAGTGGATCTCATGCACTCCCGGTGCTACTGAGCCGCTGAATACGGAAGCCACGCGACGACCCGTGAGGTCGAAGGCATCAACATTCATCTCGGTCATCTCATGGGCAGAGTTTGTCAACTGCATTGTCACGATGCCTCGGCATGGGGACACAACACGAAGATCGGACAGCTCGTTGGAGAACCAGGAGTCGTCCAACGCTTGAAACTCACACCCCACCGGCAGCGCTCCAATGAGTCCGCATTCGGGGTTGGGAGGGGAGTAGGGTGCGCAAGAGGAGCCGTCGTGGAGCTTCAGGCTGTCAGTTCCGACGTCACAAAACAGAGGGTTTTCGGATATATTGCCCTCCGTGCCAAATTGCTCTTCGATGGAGCCAACCCAATCCCCTTCGGTGTTTCCATACACATCGCAACAACTCATTGCTGTGGCCGAACCCGTCTCAATAGCCACTGGCACTCCGTCTGGGCCAAACGCAAGGATACAAGACTCAAGGACAGCACTTGATTCACCGTAGACCTCCATCGCAGAGGCCCCATCCCCGGCCGTCCCCAGGTTGAAGACCATTGTGCAATTGGAGAAGGTACCCGCCCCCTGGTAGACCATTCCTGCGCCACCGTAGGGCGCCTCGTTGTACGCCATGATGCAGTTGGTGACGAGAGGGGTTTCACCCCCTCGCAGAACTACGCCGGCTCCTCCCGAAAACGCAGTGTTCTGGTAGAACCAGCAGCGTTCCGCGAGAAGGTCATGCCCATAGATCCCAGCGCCCCAAGCAGCCTCATTGCCTTCGAAGCTGCAGTCGGCGTAGTGCGGAGCCCCACCGATGGAGTAGCAACCACCACCATAGTACTCCGCGTAGCCATCGTAGAAAACGCAGTTTGATATCACGGCTTCTGTGTCGCGAAGGGTGACCGCGCCCCCCACTTGCGCTTCATTCGTTCTGAAGTAGCACTCGGCAAGAATTGGGTCTGAGTAGGATGGTTCGTAACCATCGAACCACAACGCGCCACCTTCGTAGTAGGCTGAATTCTCTATGAAGGTACACTGTTCTATGACTGGGTCCCCAAACACGGCAGCAATCGCTCCGCCATTGAAGTCGGAACGATTGTTTTTGAAAATGCAGTTCCTGATTACAACATCAGACCAGTGGGCAGCGTAGATTGCACCACCGTAGGAATTGGTCCATCCACGGGAGAAGGCTATACCTTCAATGATGAAGTCGTTGCTCACATACTGGGAGAAGTAGATCAAGCGATGCTGGTCAAGTCCATCGAGAATACATGTCTCTGGATTCCCACTTATGGACCGCAGGACGATTGCCTTTCCTTCCGTATCCAAGTCGTGATTCCCTGTCCCGGAAAAGACCCCATTGCCCAATTGAACAGTATCTCCGAGCGCCGCCGCTTCGATGGCTTCAGCGATGTTTGGGTAATCTCCTGAACCATCCGGGAATACGGTAATCGTGTCTGCAGATGTATGCGATACACATACCGCGGCAAGTGCGGCAATCCCGAGCGCGCAGCCCTTCGCAGTCATGAACTCAGCCTCCGATCTTGGTCTCTCCACCAAACAGACATACAATTCCATTGTAGCACAAATGCAGCATTGCTACAGTCGAAAAGTGGTTCCCGTTCTTGTTTCATCTTCAAGGAGGTCGCAATGGTGAAGTTTTCTCGCGTGCTTTGCGTGGTGGCTTTGGGGGCATTAGCGCACTTGTTGTGCGATGCAACGAAGGCGACTGATTGGCCTCAGTTCAGACGAACCGCCTCAAACCCTGGCTCGACGGCAAATGAGGGGGCGCATGATGACAGTACAGCATGGACGTTCACGATTAACCCAGGATTAGGTTGGCCTTCGGGTGAGGCATTGATATGGGCCTCGCCAGTAATCGAGGACACCCTCGTTTACGTAGCCGCCCGAAATGGTAAAGTCTACTGCTTAGGACTCGGTGCTGGCTCATTGCAGTGGTCAGCGCAGGTCGCTGACACGCTAACCTCCACGCCAGCGGTGGAGGATGGACTTCTCTATGTTCTAGGTGGAGTGTCGAACAGGCGAATGAACTGCATCGATGCGTCTGACGGGGACTCGGTGTGGTGCTCGGATTCCCTGCTTGGAGATTGGTTCATTCCTGGGCGCGGAGATTGGGTCGAATCGAGTCCTTGCGTTGTTGACGATGATGTATTTGTCGGCGCGCCAAATGGCACGCTTTTTTGTTTCGAAGCAGATAGTGGACATGTACGTTGGAAGCAAGGGCTGGGAGATGCGGTGGTTTCATCTCCCGCCTACGATTCGACGAATGAGCTACTGTATGTTGGGTCGTCGGGTACGCCCTGCGGAACGCCCTACTCTGACTCAAGCTCGGTAGTTTGTGTGGATCCGGAGGATGGCTCCCTTGTGTGGGTCTACTCTTATCCCAAGGGCACAAGTGGTGGCACAATCTCTTCTCCATGCATCTACTCGACAGTGCAATGTTCATCTCACGCCACCATGTTGAATCCTGGGATTCTAT
>CAZNJE010000151.1:0-3540 GCA_964573295.1 uncultured bacterium
CAAGAGACACGAAGGTCTGGATCGCGTCGCCGAGGCGACCGCCGAAGCCCGGCGGAAAAAGGGGGGCCTTGGAAGAACCTCGAAGAGCTTGAAGGCGTCCTGAAGCCGTCCCCCGAGAGACGAACTCTCGCGAAGCGCGTTGTCGCATGCCTCTCTGTCATCCTCGGGATTCGCCGAATCCTCTGGCCGAAAACCCCGCCACCAGACGGCGCCACCGTGCGGCGCCGGCTCTTCGCGTTCCTCTCGCGCACGAGGCGCGAGGCGCCGCAGCGTGGCCGGGGCGCATACCTCCAGGGCGTTAGGCCGGACCGCTGCGGCCCTGACCTTCGGCAGGCGGTTCATCGAGCACGTGCAGAAGGTGACCCGGAGCTACGCGAAGGGGCTCTTCCACTGCTACGACGACCCGCGCATTCCGCAGACATCGAACGACATCGAGAATGTCAACGGCCTCGGCAAGGACAACCTCCGCCGTTGCGGCGGCCGCACGTCCACGGCGAGCGGGCCGGGTTCGTCCTACGGCCGGGCGTACATGTTCGCCGTGGCGTTGAACGCCTGCCTCACCCCTGCCGAACTCGACGCGATGCTCGCGGCGGTCGGGCGCGAGGAGTACCGCCAAGCACGGGCGCTCATCGAGGAGATCCACGAGCCGGCCTACCGCCGCCGGGCCTTCCTCCGGAAGCCGGACAAGTACCTCGCCGAGATACGCTCAAGGTGGGAAGGGCCCTGAGTTTAGCGGAATCTGTTAGTCACGGTGAAATGTGACTTGGGTGGATCCGGCCATCGGGATACTCGGCGCTGTGGTCATCGGCATCTGGGCCATAGGCCTGCTAAGAGACACAGGTGGAACGCTGGTTGACGCAGCCGTCGACGATCAGCTGGTAGCTCGGGTGAAGTCGTGTCTGGAATCCGATGCCGACAATCGCGTCACCGACCTGCATGTGTGGAGCCTTGGTGAAGAGGATTTGAGCGTCGCCGTGTCCGTAGTCACGCACCACCCGCGGTCGCCGGATCACTAACGGCAGTTACTGGGGGGCATCGAGGAGATTAAGCACAGCACTATTGAGGTGATCGCGTGTGATGACGAGCCTTGTCTGCCACTGACTGCGTGAGACCGGTCCTGCCAATGCAGGTTCTACCGCTTGCTGTTCTGTCTAGTTCTGACCGGCAGGGCCTGTGGGGCACATGCCCCGTCTCGCGGTACGAGACCTACTCCGAATACGACGAATCAGCTTCGAAACCTGCGCCCGTGTCCACACTGATACGCAACGCTCATGATGGCGGAGCGGCCAACTGCAACGGGTTCGCCCCCGGTCCGCTTAGCTGTCCTCGCCGCTGAGTTCGAACTCGGGCTCCCGAACGCCCGCGAGTTCGCTCCCGGTTCGCTTCCCTCCACCAACCCTAGACTTACGTCACCTCCGCTCAGTGGCGCTCACTGACGTTCATTTCCGGTCATTTCCGCGCTATCTCCGCCACCCTGGCGGAGATACGTCCCTGGCATGATTCGCTGGTTCCGCTCAGTACCGGTCACTTGGCGTCACTACCGCCCATTCAGGTGCGCCGGAAGTGTGCAACCGGCGTGCAACGGGATTGGCGGGGCTATACCATGGCAGTGCTGCCGCCGAAGCATACAGCGACGCTTCGGCGGCAACGCCCCAACCCGACCCCGCTACCCGACCTCTTGTCGGCGATGAATGGCGAAGAACAAGCCCCAGGCCAGTGAGAGGATTACGGCAAGGCCGCCTGCGGCCCCATCGCGACCCGAGGGCGAACAGCCGCCGCTGTCACCACCGTTGCTCGATGGCGCGGCCGACACGGTGATCTGGAAGATCTGCGTGGCGTCCGGGCTCACGCCGTTTGACGCTGTGAGCGTGATGTCGCCCGTCGTGCCAACGTCACCGCCGCCGGGCGTCCCCGAAAGGGTCGTCCCGTCCCAGGTGAGCCATGCCGGGAGGCCAGATGCCGTGATTGTTGGCGCGGGTGTGCCGGACCCTGCGGGCGTGTATGAGTAGGCGCTTCCCGCCTGGACCGAGGTGACGGCCGTAGACGTGAAGCTCGGTGCGGTCCCGTATCCGATGCGGAGCGTGTAGTCATCGTTCTTCTCGGGAACGGTTCCTTCCGCGGCCTCGCCGACCACAACGATGTAGTAGGTGCCCGCCGTGAGAGCGCTCGCGACCTCTTCGCCGTTGTTCTCGCCTTCACCGGTCGCGAGCGGCGTCAATGTGGAATCGAGCAGCACCAGAGCGAGGTTCCCATTCACGTTCAGGAACTCGATGCGGGCCGTCAACGTGGCATCCGTGGCCGGCTGCGCCGTATACCAGTCGAGGTCATAGCAGACTAAACCAAGCCCGGATTTCCCAGATAGGCACTTGTTCTGAGCGGCCGATTTCGTAGAACGATGCAGCTGGACGCGCCGCGCGGCAGTTTCGGGGGGCAGGAACGGGGCAACCCGGTGGGTGACGCCCGGAACTATGTTCTCAAGGCAGATTTCGACCGTCGCCTTCGCTTGGAGTTCCACGGCGCGAAGGTGACGAGCGATGCTGGCCTCCTAGCCTACCGCGAACTCGATGACGTGTTCGGATTGACCGAGATGGCGGCGGGGCGGCTCACCGACTCACGCACAGGAGTGAACACACAGCACTCGATGATGGCGCTCCTTCGGCAGGCGGTCCTTGGCAGGCTCGCGGGCTACGAGGACACGAACGACGCCGACCGGCTTCGAGTCGACCCGGCGATGCGCCACGTGGTCGGCGGTCGCGCGAAGGAGCTTCTCGGTGCATCGACCAGTGAGATGAGCCGCTTCGAGACCGAGCTTCTCGCTTGCCGAGAAAACATCCTCGCACTCATGGACCTGTGCGGCAGATGGATCGACACGACGAATGAGCGCACTGAACTGAAAGAGCTTGTACTCGACCTGGACAGCTCCGAGAGTCCGACCTGCGGGCACCAGCAGGGCGCGGCGTTCAACGGGTACTTCGGCTGCACGTGCTACCATCCGCTGTTCCTCTTCAACCAGTCCGGCGACCTGGAACGCGCGATGCTCAGGCGCGGCAACGTCCACAGCGCGAAGTACTGGCGTCGCGTGCTGCTTCCGGTCATCGACAGATACCGGGACCGGCCAATCCCGAAGTACTTCCGTGGCGACGCGGCTTTCGCGGTGCCCGGCCTCTTCCGAGTCATTGAAGCCGAGGACTACGGATACGCCATACGGATCAAGTCGAACAGGAAGCTGGAAGGCAAGATCGCGCACCTGATGAGGCGTCCGGTCGGTCGGCCATCGAGGAAGCCGAGGGTCTTCCACCACAGCTTCCAGTATCGGGCCGGTACGTGGAAGAGACCCCGGCGCGTCGTCGCCAAGGTCGAGTGGCACATGGACATGCTCTTTCCGAAGGTGGGGTTCATCGCGACCAACCTGCGATACAGGTCGAAGGGCGTGGTGAAGTTCTACAACAAGCGGGGCACGGCGGAGCAGTGGATCAAGGAGGGCAAGTACGCGATCAACTGGACCCGCCTCTCTTGCCACGACTTCAAGGACAACGAGGT
>CAZNJE010000152.1:0-1476 GCA_964573295.1 uncultured bacterium
GCAGTTTCTCCTGGGCTTCTGCCGTTCCTTTTTTTGCCATTGACTCGCAGCTTTGTATTCCGCCCCAAAGGCGCGGTAGGTGCTGTTTTCCAACTTGCGGCGCAGAGTCTGCAAGTCCCGCTGCTGGTGGAAAATGTCTTTCTGAAACCCTTTCTCGTGCTCCAGAATCGTTTTGAAGGTTCCCGGGGTAGGGTTTGGCTGCGTCCCCCACACCACCAAAGATGTCCAGATGTTGGTCCTGCTGCAAAACCAGCAGGAAGGGATCCCAAGTTTTGGCATGGCTCAAGTTAGATTGACACTTTCGCAGGACGCACTGTGGCAAGGCTTGGACAAAACGGCCCGAAACCGTGATTTTACCCGGGTTTTCAGGCAAAAAGTGGCTATTCTGAGGCCATTCGCCCGAAAAATCTTCAGAGCTCTACAAAAAGTGTCAATCTAACTTCCCGGGATTCTGAACCATGCCAAAAATAGGGTGAGAGAAATAAAAAAGCCGGGCTTGGCAGCGAGAAAGAACGGATATTGGGTACTGACGATCTGTCGCTCAGGGGATGTTTCTTGTGCCAGGTGTTTTGTCGATCCGCCATTTGACAAATCGTCGGGCAGGGTGTATAATCCACCCTCATGCAAGATATTGAATATTCTATAGCAGGCATGAAAATGGCCCCTCTGAACGGCTACAAGAAACAGGCACAACTCTTTCAGGCGCTTTCGCACCCGGTGCGGCTGCGCATTCTGGACATCCTGGCGCGGCAGGAGGCGTGTGTCTGCCACATGACCGAGATCCTGAATCAGCGCCAGCCCTACGTTTCGCAGCAGCTCGCCACCCTGCGCGATGCCGGCCTGGTGGCCGACCGTCGCGAAGGCACCCTGATCTACTATCGGCTGACCGACGACGGCCTGGCCGATTTGCTGGCGCTGGGAAGGGCCGTGGTCGAAAGCCTCGTGGAAGGGAATCTTGCCTTTGCCCCCATCCCCGACGAGGCACTGGCCAATTGCCCTTGCCCGCGCTGTCAGGGCGAAGGGTAATTCTTTTTATTTTCGTCATAGATATTCAAATTTATGAATATGCAAGCGAACGCATAACCAAACTTCAAAGGAGAACATCATGTCAATAATGCAATGGATCGTCACCCTGTTGCAATCGGGAGCCAGCAGCCTGGCCTCCTACCTGGCCGCCCACGTGCTGCTGTGTCTGGTGCCGGCCTTTTTCATCGCCGGGGCCATGACGGCCCTCATCCCCAAGGAGGCCATCACCCGCTACCTGGGCCGCGACGCCTCCAAGTGGGTCTCTTATCCCATGGCCGCGGTGGGTGGGTTCGTGCTGGCTGTCTGCTCCTGCACCATCCTGCCCCTCTTTGCCGGCATCTACCGTCAGGGCGCGGGCCTGGGCCCGGCCATCACCTTCCTGTTCGTCGGGCCGGCCATCAACATCCTGGCCGTCAGCTACACGGGTGTGGCTATTGGGATGGACATCGC
>CAZNJE010000152.1:1486-1733 GCA_964573295.1 uncultured bacterium
CGCTCTGGATCATCGCCGTGGCGCGCATCATCCTCTCGGCGGTTTTCGGCATCGGCATCGGCCTGATCATGGCCTTTATCTACCGCCGCGACGACCGCGCCCACAACCTGGCGACCAACAGCGGAGCCTTTTCTACCGGGACCAGCCTCAAGCGGGCATCGGTCGTCTTTTTGCTGCTGCTGCTGGCAGGCCTGATCGTGGGCACGCTGGCCGTGGACCTGCTGACCGACACCTACGCCCAGTTCAC
>CAZNJE010000152.1:1743-3431 GCA_964573295.1 uncultured bacterium
CCGCCGGGTATGGTCCTCTTGATGCGCCGGATCAGTTCACGCTGCCCCTGGGCGACACAGCGCAATGGCAGGCGACGCTGGACCGGCTGGTGCCTTACGACGCCAGCCAGGGGCAGGAGGGCGTGTCGGTGCAGGGCATGGGGCTCATCGGCCTGCTGGCCCTGATCGGCGTCACAGCCTGGTTCGGGCTGAACAATATCGACGAGGGATTCAACCGCTGGTCGTGGGCCGCGCTGGGGCTCATCGCCCTGACCCTGCTGATGGCTGCCCTCAAGTTCATCCCCACCTCTGACGGGCTGCTGGTCGGCGTCACGGGGCGGTTCGTCGGCGAGCTGCTCGTGCTGGGAGCGGTGGGCCTGGTGGCTTGGAAGTGGCTGGACGCGTACGAGGTCCAGGAGTGGCTGTGGGAGATGTGGCGTTTCGTGAAGCAGATCTTTCCCCTGCTCATCGTCGGCGTCTTTGCCGCCGGCATGGTGCGGGTGCTCATCCCGCGCTCGCTGATCCAGGCCATCGCCGGGCAGAACACCGTCTGGGCCAGCCTGATCGGCGTGCTGTTCGGCGTGTTCATGTACTTTCCCACGCTGGTGGAGGTGCCCATCGCCAACATGTTCCTGGGCCTGGGCATGCACCGCGGGCCGCTGCTGGCCTATCTGATGGCCGACCCCGAACTGAGCATCCAGAGCATCCTGATCACGGCCAAGATCATCGGCAAGGCCAAGACCTGGGTGTACGTGGCCTGGGTGACGCTCTTTAGCACCCTGGCCGGGCTGCTGTACGGGGCCTGGGTCGATGGCACGGCCCTGTGGCTCATCGCCCTCTATCTGATCGCGCTGATGGGGGTGCTGGCCGGGGGGCTGTGGCTGCTGAGCCGGCGCACAGGCCAGACGATGGCCCCGGCGGAAACCCATTCAAGTTAGTTATATCGAGTTAAACACAAAACACTGTTGAAAAAAGGAGGTTGTGTCAATGGAAATCAAGATTTTGGGCCCTGGTTGCCCCAACTGCAAACGGCTGGAAAAAGTGGCCCACCAGGCGCTGGCCGAGATGGGCGTTGAGGCGGCGGTGACCAAGGTGACCGACATGATGGACATCCTGGCCTACAACGTTCCGGCCACGCCGGGGTTGGTCATCGACGGCAAAGTGGTCGTTTCCGGACGTATCCCGACCAAGGCCGAAATGACGTCGATGATCGCCACTGCCCTGAAAGAAGGGGCCTAGAAGCCCAGACCTCCGAGGTCTCCCAGACCTCGGAGGTCTGTGGTGGCCCTGCTGGAGGTGGCGGCGTGAGTCTCAGTTACCGTCAGGTGCGGGTGGGCCGCTTTTCCGTCGGCCTGAGCGGCCTGACCGAGGCGTTTGCCGCGCTTTATGAGGCCGGTTACGAGCCGGACGAGTCGGCCATGCCGGAGCTGCTGGCCCAGGTTCGGCAGCAGAACTATATCCCGCCCGCCGCCGAGGCCGAGTACGCCGAGGTGCTGCTGGGCGAGTTCCGCAAATTCTGTGAGCAGATGGCCACCGGCTGCGGTTGCGCCACGGGCTATGGCACCTGGCGCGGCCATCCGCGCGAGGCGGTGCCGTGGTATCCCACCCTGCGCGCCGAGCTGTGCGACGGCTGCGGGGCCTGCTTGCGCTTCTGCAGCTTTGGCGTATACGCCACGACCGACGACGGCAAAGTGGAGGTCGTCGAGCCG
>CAZNJE010000153.1:0-3420 GCA_964573295.1 uncultured bacterium
AGAGATTTTGCGAATGGGAATCAGCTACAGCGTGGGAAAGAGTGAGAGGCTACAGCAATGACGGTCTCTGGCTTCACGATCACGATCGTCTCTCGCCATCCAGACCCGATGCGCGAGATCCAAGCCCAAAGGAGCCGATCAGTCTGACGAAGCTGTGGGCGCTTCGATCCGCGCCGCAACACGGCGAGTTGATGCCGCAGAGCCAGATTCTCCAGCTGCAGATCTGCCCGGGATCGCATGGAGGCGGCCAGGCAGTCGAATGGCGAGACGAGCCAGGTCATGGTATGATTATCCTGCTACGAGATGATCCGATGAACGTGGCTGGAGAGACTGGCGGATCGGGAATCCGAATGGCAAGGCCGTTCTCACAGGGAAAATCTGGACAGTCAGACACTGATCGCTAAGTTGAACGCTAGACCGGCATTCGAGTTTTCGGTAGGCACGGGCTTCTGTGTGTGGTGAGTACTTGTTCCTGCCGCGACAGCAACCTAGCGGAACAAGCTGCGGATCCTACCCCAGGTTGGGGACTCCACTGGAGAAGGATCCGTGTCGAGATAAACACCCACGCCCATCGCAGCGGTTTCGCCCCAGAGAATCTCAACATCCTGCCAACCTTCGGGATATCCCAATCCAGGTGCAACCTTTGTCCTCGGGAGACCAGGCGGGCCATTGTAGTCGGCAGCCACAAACCAGCCCCTACCATCAGGATAGTTCCCCCAGAGATAGACGAAGAAGTCACCGTCCACCTGGGTAGGGGGAACTTCTATCTCATGTGTGCTGATTTCCGGCCAATGCCCCGGCTCTTCAATGTCAATGTCGACGGTCACGCTCAGGACCGCGGTCGGGTTGACGCCATCAGATTCGTAGACGTACGCGTCAGCCGTCTCATCTCCGTTGAAGTAGCCCGGTGTTGTAGTCAAGTATGCCCTGATTCCACACACCGTACCCGTCCCCACATAGCCATCTGCAAATCCCCCGAAATCAGGAGGGACGTTTCCCGCTGGATCCCATGCCCAGGCGTTTTCCCAGTCCTCGTCGCCGTTGATCATGAAAGTTCCGTCGCAGGGTGGATCATCTGTACTTGGCAATACAGTGGTCTCTGCGCTCTCCATGCGCAGTAGTTGCGCATCGGCTTGGCCAACTCCGATGAACAAAGCAGTCACGCAGAGCGCAATCAGTTTCCCGTGAACTCTCATCGTCCACCTCCTCGCGATGTTGAGCTACATCCACCATCGATATGAGACATCGCAATAGATCAGGCTGTCGTCGCAGTCTTCGTCCGGGTGGCAGACGTAGCTAATGGTATAGCATCCGTAGCCGGCGTCCCCAGGCGAAGACTGATACGAGTCTACCTCGAAGATGCACCCACACAGGCAATACCGTCCGCAGTCATCCTCAGTCTCCCAGCACTCGTACTCCCAATTTTCAGCGCAGAGGTCTTCACGATCGCCGCCACAATCCCCGAAGAAAAAACAACATACGACCGCGAAAGCATAGCAGGTGTCCGCTGCCATTTCGGTATACGTGCAGAGCGATTCATTGACACTAGCCAACTGCCTGAAGTAGAAAGCCTTGTCGATCTCACAGATTTCATCCCAACCACAGTCTTCCGGCGCCCCCGGGAAGTCTGCGCCTGTGTCTCCCTTGAACTGAATTATGTCACCGACCTCTAGCCACCCCTGTTTTCCGTAGATTGTCGTCGTTTGCGCCTGGACCATTGGCGCGGTGTAGACCAGCAGGAGAGCGGCAAATGCAACAATAGCTAGACTACTGCCGATAGCGTTGAACTTCACTTAGCACCTCCAATGGTGAATAGAACGGTAACAGTGTGCTTCAACCTACAGTTAGGCTGCCACATAATTGCAATAACTGTCAATAGCAGAATCCCGGAATCCGGTCCCCCGGTCGCTCTTCTTCGGTCACATGGGCCAGTAGAGCACGGTCCCGGGGCCCACTCCAGGCATAGCTCCGCCCTCCTCCCCACGGACTCGTTCCGGCTGGGGAGGCTGGAAATGCTTTCAGGCTGTGATCTGGGTTGGCTCCGCACCCGGCATCCGGTCGCCCCGCTCGCAGGTCACACGGCAAGCCCCGGACCACCGTTACCCGGCCCCTCTGGCATTGCGGGCATAGGAGCGGATCGACCTCGAAGATCTTGCGCAGCAGCCGCGCCCAGCTCGAGCGGCACGGCGGCAGAGGGATCGGGTCCTCGGGTGGCGTCGGCAGGGTCTGCTCGGTGGGCACAGAGGGCGCGGGCGATGCGGCGGCCGCATTCGGCGGTTCGAGCGGGTGCGCGTTCTGTGACGCCGGCTGAGCTTCAGCGGCTCTCCTCTCGCCCTCGGCCGCCGCGCTCCAGGCGGCGTGCAGCTTGCGGCGCCGACGGTTGGCGTAGGCGCCGTAGTAGCGCGTCAGGTGTTGCCGGGGGGCGGGGATTTGCTGGACGACCTGGTGGATCCAGTCCAGGGGGTCGAGTTCGAGCTCGGTGCCCCCGGTGCGCGGATCGGGTGGGGTCGAGATGCGCACCTTGCCCGCCTCGGTCAGGCGCACCTCCTTCTGGGGCATAGGCACCCGCGCGATGTAGCGGCCCAGGCGGGCCAGATGGCCTGCCTCCCAGGGGTAGATCCGCGGACCGGCATGGACCGAGAAGCCCGAGTGGGTCCAGGCGAGCAACGTGTCACGGAACTCGGCCGAGAGCCGCTCGGCCCGGTGTAGGCGGATCAGCACTAGGCGGCGGAAGAGCTGCTCGAGCACATCGGTGTTGATCGTCCCCACCTCCACGAACTCGCCCGTGGAGCGAAGAGCGCCCTGGGTGGCGAGAGCGTGAATGTGGGGGTGGACGACCGGCAGGGCGATCTCCTCACTCACCCGCTCGGCGAACAGGGTCGCCCGCTTGCTCTGGCAGCTCGGGCAGAAGTTGCGCGTCTGGCAGGAAAAGGCCAACAGGTGCTCGCTCCCACACTGCGGACAGCGAATCCGCGCAAAGCCATTCACCAACCACCCGAAGTCCAGATAGGCCTCGACCGTGGACACGACGATCTTGCGCAAGGGGCCGCTGCGGTACTCGAACCGCTCTTCGTAGGTACCCACGTACTCGCAGAAGTGCTGCTCAAAGATCCGGTAGAAGCTCGTGCGCTCGGGATGGCGAGGACGGTAGATGCCCGGGGCTTCGGCCGCGGCGGCCGGCCAGGTGGACGGCGATCGAGCCACAGGCCCGAGCCCGGGCAGGAGTGTGCACACGCCCAGGTGACCAGCACGTTCCTGGGGGCAGCCTGAAGCCCGACTTGCCGCACGATGGAGGTGATGTCCACGGAGTGGCCCCATGCCCCGCGGCCGGTAGCAAGTGACGGGCCGGCTAGCAGACCAGGTCAGCGCGGTCCTCGGGTAGCTTGGTCATCGTGGGATGGGTTGGGTACCAGAAACGCG
>CAZNJE010000154.1:0-3351 GCA_964573295.1 uncultured bacterium
CCGGACGATCCGCCCGAGGCCGCGTCCCCCGCGCGCCGCACGCCTCTGTCCTGGGCTCAGCTCTTGCACCGCGTGTTCTTTGTCGACGCCCTGAGATGTCCCCGCTGCTCGTCCACGATGGTGATCCTGGCCTTCCTCTCCGATCCACCGGTCGTGGCGAAGATCCTGCGCCACCTGCGGCTGCCCACGGCGCCGCCGCCGCTGGGCCCCGCGCGTGGGGGAGGAGGGGGCGGAATGTGGGGAGGCAGCGTGACGTTGCCGTCGCCGTCCGATGATCCGGTCACCGACGTACCTGAACACGCAGAGACGTGTGTGTCACCACCCCCGGGAATGTCTGATCCTGCCCAAGCAGGCCTTCAGATCCGGCCGCCGCCTTGATCATGCCCGGTGCGTCCGGAGCCACCACCTGGGCCCGGCTCCCATCGCGCACGGACCTGGAGCCGCGAGAGCCTTATGCCACCCCGTGACGATGTCGGGCAGGGGAGAGGGCGGAGCATGCCCGCTGCGAGAGATCCAGCGCGGCGGCGGGCACATCGGCGGGTTGAGGCGCGGCGGATTCTCGCCGGCTCGCACGCGCGGCGCTCGCCAGGATTCATGTCCCGGGCGACGTCGAGGCCACTCTGACTCGGAGCTGGGGCGTTTCGCAGTTCAATCTTCCTACGCGCAGGTGATAGTCATCGTGCAGCCACTGAGCAAAACGGTCGTTCAACTTCTCCAGCGAGAGTTTTTTGGCTTCTTCCGGCAGACGAGGCAAAAACCGCTGCCGGACCGTACGATTGAATCGTCTATGCTGAGTTCAGCATAGGCGATTCAATCGGACGCTACGCGAGGAAGCCTTGAACCACTTCATCTTCCTCAGCGCCGGTCATATCCGCCGTGTCGTTGCCGAGTACATTCGCTACTACAACTACCGTTCATACTGCCCCACCTCGCTATGTGCTTGAAAACTCGAGATTCTCTTGGCCGTCGATAGGTTTCGCGGGGGTCCCTCTGTTGCTGCGTGCGCGATTGACAAGCTTGACCGCCGCATCGCTTTCTAAAACCCGCCGCGCAAAGATCCAAGGACCGTCGTTCAAGGGATGCTCTCCCTCGATCTCACTCCGCTCCACCGCCAGGCGGAGTGTCTTGGGACTGATGTCCAAGAAGCGCGCGGCCTCCGTCAAGTTTACCCACCCTTCTGTCTTGGCTCTCTCAGGACAATGCCGGGGGATCTTGTTCCAACTGCGAAGCGAGACAACCCGCTCACGGGTCCATCGATTGCCGCGCCCTGTAAAAAGTCCGTTGCGATTGAGCACGCCGGCGATCACGTCATCCGAACAGGTTCGCACCAGCGAGGCCACGGCAGCAACGATCTCCTTGGATGTGTGATGACTCGCCTGGCCGCGACGCCGACGCGGCAGACGGAGCTCGGTATGCACGCCGCCCTTCCAATGTATGGTCAAAATGATCTCGCCCGCTGAAGAGTCTACATCTACGAAAACCTCGTGGATCAGCGTCCGGACGATGCGCTTCTTCAGGCGCACATCCGCCTTGGGAGCACTCCATACTGTTTCCAGATCCGCAGCAAGATCCGCGAACTCTTCTAGCCGAGGAGCAGGAGTAGGATCCCGCCGGCCCTGATGTTCAGCGATGCGGGCCTCGAGCTCATCCACGCGCTCCAAGGCCTGGTTCCAGCGACGCTCCAACTCTCCGGTGACCAGGCGATTCTCAGGATCCGACGCATCATATTGCTTCCTGCTGCGGCGGGCCGCATAGCGGGCCGCTTCCAGATCTCGCCTCAGGACCTCTAAGACCTCGTCCTGCCTGCGCTCTTCTTCTTGGTATGCCGACACAGCCGCCTCCACCGCCCCAGGCTGCACCACACGTATGACCTCACGACCGATGGCCTCGTCTACGGGCGTCCCTCCAAAGCCGATGCAGCGAGGTTCGCCTTTGTCCAACCATCCCCGGCGGCAAGAGTAGCGCAAGAGATCATGACCGCGACCCGTATAGTGAATGATCAGCTTGTAACCACATCGCCGGCAACGCAACAACCCGGCCAGCAAACCCACGCCGCTTCTCGCGGCTCCCGAACGACCCCCTCCTTGGAAATTCTGTGCGATCATCTGTTGGATCTGCTCGAACTGCTCCCAGCTAATGTAGCCTTCATGTGATTCGGGAATCAAGGCCAGCCACTGATCCCGTGGCTTTCGTCGAGATCCCTTGCGAGGCTGACCCCCTTCATAGTGCAGCGTGCATTCGGTCTTCCCGTATGCGTAGGCGCCGCCGTAGACCGGATTGGTCAGGATGCGATAGACCGTTGCGTACGAAGGGCGCCTCCAACCGGTTGCCCCATCGCGCTCCCGCACCGGAAGCTCGAGGCCGTGCTCTAGGAACCACAAGAGCGTCTGTCGTACGCTCCCTAGCTGAAGGACCTTGCCAAAGACCAACCCGATGGCTTCCTGAACGCGACGATCCGGGTCCTTCTCCAAACGCTGCTCCTCAGTCTTCAAGTAACCTACCGGAGCCGCAACCACCAACTCACCCCGCCGCGCTTTCTGGCGCCGGGCTTCCCACGAGCGCTGACGCAGCAAGTCGAGTTCGTACTCGTTCAAACTTCCCTTCAGACCCAGCAGGAGACGGTCGTTGCTTTGCCGTGGGCTATAGACCGTATCCAGGTCGATCAACACGGTGTCAACCACGCGACAGACCTCGACCAGCTGCTGCCACTCACGGCTGTTGCGCGCGAACCGGGAGACCTCCCTCGCTGCTACCGCACCGACTTTCGCCAGACACACGTCGGCCACCATGCGGTCAAAGCCCGATCGCTTCACACCACCGGCGGCAGACCGACCGAGATCTTCGGTGTGGTTTCGGCAAGCCTGCGTAACCGGCCCTACGGCTTCGCCGAGGGGGAGGCTTTGGGGCCGTCGTCACGCCCGAGCGTGTCGCGGTAGTTCCAGGGCATCCAGTCGGCGGGGCTTTGGGCCACCCGCTTTGCCTGGCGCAGCAGCGTCACGAGGTAGTCGAAGGGATCCGCGTGGCACAGCTCGGCGGTGTGGATCAGGCTCATGAACTGGTCACCGACCCGCGCACCGTTCTCGGTCCTGTAGAACATGGCATTCTTCCTGTGGAGGATCGCGCGCTTCAGCGTCCTTTCGCAGATGTTATTGTCCAGCGGCGCTCCCGCCACGTGCAAGAACCGGGTCAGCTTCTCCCAGTGTCGCTGCATGTAGCGGATCGCCTCGCCCAGCCCCGAGTTCGGCTCGACCAGGTGATCGTCGATCTGCTGGGCCAGCCAGGTCTTGATGCCCTCCATGATCGGGCCGCTGTGCTCCTGGTGGTAGGCCAGGCGCTCGGGGGGCGACAGGT
>CAZNJE010000155.1:0-3284 GCA_964573295.1 uncultured bacterium
CTGGGAGGGCTTCGTGGTCGAACAGGCGCTCGCGATGCTCCGTTTCCCCGAAGCCTACTTCTGGGCCACCTATCAAGGTGCGGAACTCGACTTGCTTCTCCACCGGAACGGCCAAGCCTACGGTATCGAGATCAAGTTCAGCGAAGCCCCGAAGGTGACCAAATCCATGCGCGTGGCGCTGGAGGATCTTCGCCTCGCGCATCTCTACGTGATCTACCCGGGGGCCGCCCGCTTCCCGGCCGATGAACGCATCACGATGTGGCCGGCGGAGGAACTTGCTGAGTTGCCCGGCGAGATGGAATGATGCGATCGATGCCACCCGATCCTGATCAGGAAGATACCGCCTCGGCATGAGAGCACCCGCATGCGGAGCACCCCACAGAGGATTGGCTCGAGACATGTCCCGGATGAGGTCGCGGACCTCCTTTGCGATCGCAGGCCACCCAGGCTTGCCGGATCGCGAAAGCCTTGTCCAGTACTCCCGGAGTGCTGGCAGTCTCCGCGGGCCAGTTGTCGTGCAGGACCCTTCTGTATGCAGAAGAAGTGAGAAGGCAACAGGGTCGCCAGCTTCTTGCGGCGACCCTGTGCAATCTTGACTTCAGGGGGTGAGTGTGCGGCTACGTCCTCTTAGCGGCGACGAAGAAGAACGACTGAAGCCACCCCAACGCCAATCAGCAGGAACGAAGTGGGTTCGGGGATCACTCGGTCCAGTCCGCTCAGCGTTTGACCCGAACTCAGCCCACCAATGCTGCCAAATGTCGTGCTCGTCAATCCGCTCACAGGATTGATCCCATAAAGACCGTTGTTCTGCCAGGACACCGAGACGAACTCGCCGTTGTGGTACTGCCAACCTGACATGAGGCCCTTGGCGGGAGTTGTGTAGATGACCCCTCACCTCACCGTCTTCACGCCTCTCAAAGTACGCAAACGCCTTCAGGAGGGCGAGGGAGGGAACCGTGACGACCAGAATGCTGAGGTCCGAACCCAGACTGAGCCGCTTGCAGAGCTTGGAGCATCGGGACAGCGGCTCGACGAGCAGTCGTCGCTTGTCATTTGGCCAGGTGATGGCTCCTCGCGGGGACTCGATGCCACCATAGGGAATGATGTCGACCGAGCGACCGCTACGGTGCACAATGCGATGATCGAGAGATGTCCGACGGAACATATCACCATCGAAGCCCAGAAGGGCAGCCTTGAACCTGTTGAACTCGTCCCACGATTCTACCCTGACGGCGATGTCCCAATCGGTGGTCGTTCTCCCTCCAATGAGATCGTGTTCCCAATCGAGCAGCAAAAGACGCGCCCCAGCTCCCACGACCACTGGGGCCAGCCCTTCTCTGGCCGCAACCCGAGCCACATCGGTCAGCACCTCCCGATCCTGATCAGGAATCATGGGCAAACCTCGGCAAGATGTGCTCGTGCAGAAGCCCGTCGCGGGCCTCGCGCAGTCGTTCATGGGGATTGGCAAGGAGCTCAGCGCGCAAGAGAAGGGGATCGGCAAGCAGTAGACCCGAGTTTGTCTCCTTCCCATTGCCCACTTCGCCGAATTGTCTCAGGATCGATACGCTTCCCTGGGGATCTGGGTATAGCTGAAGCTCTTTCCGCAGGGTGGCGATGTCGCGGTCTTGAGCATGGAGAGTCAGCCGGGTAGGCCTGATCGCTTGCGTGAGCACCGCTGTCCCGATCTCTCCTCCCACGTGGACCGCTTTGTCTGTCAAGATGGCGCCGTGCTTCACAAACCACCTCTCGATGTCGCGTTCGGGACCAGGCGAGAAGTCGCCAACGTGCAACCTGGGCCGCAAGGTCTCTGTGTATCCCGTATCCCAGAGGACATGGAGATCTTCCAGCTTGGTGAGGCCCAGATCGTCCGAGCCCATGTGGATCAGGTACCCTCGGTCGAAGAGACTTCTGAGGATTCGCCCAACGCTTCCCAGTGCGATTCCGGCGCGGGAGGCAAGATCGCGTTGCGTCGCCCGGATGGCGTTGGGCTGTTTGAGAAGTACGAAAATGAGCTTCAGGCCCGATACGGTGAATGGCCCTTTCAGCTCGCCTGGTCCTCGCGGAGCCGCATTGCCTGTGATCCACACGTGAAGCCCTTCTCCTGCGAGATAGGCGTTGCCTGCCGTGTCGGCGAACTGCAGGCCGTGGGCCCGAAGGATGTTCCCAATCTGCGGGGTGACATGCCTCGTGAGAATGAGGGGAATCTCTCCACGATCTTCCAGGTGGCGGGCACGCTCCATCAGCGCATTCAGGCCGTCACGTGTGAGATAGGGTCTGATTTGACAGGTGTAGAGGCAGGCGCCTCCATGCCACGTCAGCAGGGCTCTAAGGTCCGCGTGTCGATCATTCGCGCTCGATTCGTTGCGCTCACTCAGCTCCCACTCTCCGGCCGCAGATGTCGCCGCGAAGCAGGCCGCCGCTATCGCTTTGTAGTCTGTCGTGCGTGCCATGGAGGTCTCCTCCGTGAAGCTCCGCTTGTCCGTTGTTCAGAAGAATAGCATGTTCATTAGTAATGAACAACAGAAAAGTCTGAACACACCCAAAGGGATGCAAGGACATAGCTTGTACCAATTATTGCATTTAGGGAGTTAGCGCCCAGCCGCTCATGAAGGCCATCATCGTCACCGCTGTTGCCGCAGAGCTCAAGAAATGGCAGAACCATCATCGCTTTGAGCGCACAACAGAGACGATGTCGTCCCACAGCAACATCTGATGAGCGACAATCAGAACTCCCGAGCGTGGGGTTGTCTACTGCAGCCTGCACGGCTCCGGATACTCTGAGGGCAGGTCGCCTCCCCCCCGACACATCCACCAACTTCCCGCACACGATGCTCGCAGACCATGCCCGCGTCGACAGCTTCCAACGACGCTTGCAAACTCGATGGACCTCGAAGAGATTTCCAACTTGAGCGCGACATCCCACAACCCGGCATATAGATTCCCGTTACGACCATGCGACGCTTCTGGTCGATGCTTGCTCACTATCATGGGCAGGTGCGGTAGTCATCCCGGTCCAGTTCGCTCCCCTTCAGCGATCCCCGGAGACGACGCACCGTCGGCGGCAGCTCTTCGCCGGCTTCCAGGTCTCGCCCTGCGAGGAGCAGGAAGTACTCAGCCACCATCTGGGATACCGACTTGCCTGAACGCCGGGCATAGCACCTACAGGTCGCCCAGCGCCCGGTTCATCTTCTCGGCGGCCTCCGCCTGCATGCCCGGCAACAGGTGGCTGTAGGTATCCAGCGTGAATCCCACCGACCCGTGCCCCAGCCGCTCCGAGACGATCT
>CAZNJE010000156.1:0-3283 GCA_964573295.1 uncultured bacterium
GCGCGGGTTAGCTGCGCCTTCGTGGTCTTGCCGGACATGGCCATCAAGAGGGCCCCATCCGCGTAGGGGAGGATCGCCGAGGCATCCGCGACCGGCACGAGGGCGGGCACGTCGATCAGGGTGAGGTCATAGTTCGCGCGGGCGAAGTCGGCCAGCTCGGGCAGCCGGAGCGTCTCGAGGAGGATCGACGGATCGGCCCCCTCCGAAGGCACCAGCAGCAGGTCCAGATTGGGCAGCTTGCATTTGACAACGGCTTGTGCGAATTGGGCCTCTCCCCGCAGCACGCTGCTCAGTGCACTCGGCACGGGAAGCTCGAAGTGGGAGTTCAGCTTAGGCTCCCGAAAATCGAGATCCACAGCCAGGATCCTGCGATCAGGATGCAGGGCCAGCGCCGTGGCCAGATGCGCCAGGGTCGTGCTCTTGCCCTCGCCGCGACTCGCGCTGGAGATGACGACCACCTTGATCCCGCGCTTTTGCACCAGGCGCCACAGGCGCGCCTCGAGCTTGTGGATCTCGGTGGCGAGCCTCCAGTCCTGGTTCAGTTGGCTAAGGGTTTTCATTGTACATTCCCGCCGGTTGCTCGATCTGAATGGGGACGCCCTTGACGGCGATGTCGCGCAGGATGTTGCTGCGAATGAGGAAGAAGGCCCCGGTCAGGCCAAGGACCAGGACGAGCACCAGCCAGACCCAGTGGCGTCGCAGCCAGCTTCGGTGGGAGATGAGCTGGCCCATCAGGGGGGTCGTTCCAAGAATCGGTTCGGGCGCCACCCGCTTGAAGTCATCCAAGCTCCGCAAGACCGGATCCAAGGTCTCGCCGACGAAGGCGAACCCTAGGCCCAGCAATCCGCCCAGGGCCAGGGAGGCCATCAGGATCTTGGGCCGGTTGGGACGCGACGGCTCGAGGGGAACCTGCGCCGGGTCGAGGATCTCGATGTTGAGGCCCAGCTTCATCATGTTGACCGCCGTGCTCAGATCGCTGGCGACCATCTGCGCCTCGAACGACTGCAGCAGGCGTCGGTTGTTCTCCACCTCGTTCTCGAGCCGCGTCAGTTGAATCTCGCCCCCGGGGCTTGACTCGATGCGCTGGCGGAAGGCGGCGATCGCGCTGCTCAGCATGTTGGCCGTTTCCTGCTGGGCTTCCCAGTCGAGCCGCGAGAAGGTGTAACGCGTCAGGGCGCTCACCAGATCGGGGCCGGCCTCGGGGTACTGCCGGGAGGTGGCCCGCTCGATCTGGCGCAGGAGGTCGCGGCGCTGGGTGCCATACTCGACCGGCGGCCAGTCCGTGGTGGCCGGGGTCTGGCCGGCCAGGCGATCTAAGACCTCGTTGCGCATCGAGGTGGTGAGGTTCCGGGCCAACGTCCGGATCTGCGCATCCTGGAACATGGGCACTTGCTGGATACTGATGCCCTGATTCACCAGGGAGCGCAGGTAGGGGTCGATTCGCTTCTCCGCCAGGGCGACCTCATCCTCGATCTTGCGCAGCAGGGCCTCGGCTTGCACCAGGTTCTCACCCCGTACGGCGCTCTGGGTGAGGGACTGCTCGATCATCGACTGCCGGTAGGCCTCCAGCCTCTGTTCGGATCGGCGCAGGCGCTCCTCGTAGATCCGAAGCTGCTCGGTCCCGAAGTCGCGGGCCTCCTGGATTCGTTCCAAGGTCTCCTGGCTGGAGATGTCCGCGAAGATCTGACTGATCCACTGCGCCAGGATCTGGGCATTCTGCGCACTGTAGTCGGCCACGATGATCCTGTAGATCCCCGTCCCGGCCGACCCGAAGCGGATCCTGGATTCCAGGTTCTTCACGAGGAGGCGGATCGCCATCTCCTCGGTGTCCACATTGGGATACTCGGCCGCCAGCGCCGCGGCCCGCTCGCGAATGAGCGGATCGTTGTGCATGTTGAGCAGGCGGATGACCCGCTCGAGAAAGGGCCGGCTGCGCACCCGGCCGGCCAGCTTGGCGAGACGCTCTTCGTTGATCCCCCTGTGCGTTGCCGTCTGCATGACCCCGCCCATGAGGGCCTCGAGGTCACGCGAGAGCGCGCGGCTCTCCTCCATCGTGATCGTGACGGTCGACTCGTACTCGCTGGGCATGAAGGTCATGGCGATCACCGTGGCGCACAGGGTCGTGACCAGGCACAGCAGGATGATCCACTTGCGCCGCCATACGATCGAGACGTAATGGCGGATGTCGATCGTTTTGTCCAATTGAGGGGCTGTTGACATGTGCGCTACCCACGTCCCCTAGGAAAGCGCCAACACCAGGCTCACCACCGCCGTGACAGCGGGCGCCAGCCGGATCAGGCCGTCCATGACATCGCCTATGAAGGATCGCTCGGTGCCTGGCACGGTGATCGTGTCACCGGCCCTGATGCCTAGATCGGCAATCGGCCGCGCGTTGTAGAGGTGTCCGTGCAGATCCAGTTCGTAGGAGATCAGACCCTCATTCGTGACGCGGGTCAAGCGAACCTTTCCAAGGTCGGCGTAGGGGAGCGAGCCGCCCGAGATCGCGAGCGCTTCGATGACGCTGGCGGCGGAGGATGTTTTGTAGGCGCCCGGGGCCTTGACCGCGCCCAGCACCTGGAACTTATCTCCCATCACGATCCCGCCGGCCAGCGAGGGGATTACGATCGTATCCTTGGGGCGCAGTGTGGGCAGGGATTCCTTGGGGGTCTTCTCGATGCCGGCCGACAGGTCGACCGTCGTGGTCTTAGGCTCTCCCGGCCGCGCCTCCTTGCGCACCACCTGCACGGCGCCCAGGTCGGCGCTGTCCAGGGCTCCGCCGGCCTCCAAGATGACGCCCCAGATGTCCGGGATCTCGCGGAAACCGTAGCGCCCGGGGCTGGCCACCTGGCCCACGACCGAGATGCCCCGGCTGTTGTACTGGGCCACCTGGACGATGACCTCCGAGATCGAGGGATCCAGGAGCTGGTACCTCTCGCTCAGAAAGTCGCTCAGCTCGCTGGCCGTGCGTCCTTCCGCGGCGGTCTCTCCGATCAGGGGAAGCTGGATCCTGCCGAGCGGATCCACCGTCACCGGCCCGCTGAGATCCGCGCGGCCCCAGATGAGGATCTGCAGGACGTCTTCGGCGCCGATCCGGTAGGGGGCCGCCGACTCGTCCCCGTCCTGCGCCGCGGCGATCTGGGGAAGCAGGGCCGTGAGGGCGGCGGTCAAGAAGAGGACGCCTGCCAGGCCCCGGGTCGCATTCGTGGTGATCATTGTCTTCATGCTCTTTGAACCTCAAACAAGCTCAAGCCAGGCCCTTGCAGTGGGCCTGGCGATTCCCGGC
>CAZNJE010000157.1:0-3214 GCA_964573295.1 uncultured bacterium
GCTCTTCGCCGGCCGCGAGCCGAAGGGGCTGGGGTTGGCCTATGCGGCGTAGGCGGTGGGAGGTCGCTCGGGGCGGGTTCGAGTCGGTCGGCCGGTCGGCCGGGGGCCGGGAGCGGGGGAGCCGGAGGTCGGGGACATCCGCGGAGCACTCGGGAGCTGCCGCTCAAGGATGCGGGAGAGACCCCGGGGGGCTGGGGCGGAGTGCCCTGCCCGGCCCGCACGCTCCCGGCTCCCGGGTGCCGACAACGGGATTCTTCGCACCACAACCAAAGGATCACGGCTGTCCGGCCTGGTCAATCCAGTCCTCGCGGGGATAGAGCTGATGATCCAGTCGCCTGAAGTCTCGGCCCGGCTTGCTTGGCTCATCATGGGTCCGGCAGATCTGCTGGGGCGCGGTGCCGGCGATGAAGACGTCCTCGATCACATCAGGGCAATTCGGCCCGGCGAGCAGGCCCGTCTCCAAACACGTTTCGGCAAATACCAGTCCTTCGGGTGGGTTGAAATCGCGAGGTTTTCCATACCGGCTCTCGTAGTCTTTCATCACCCGCGCCCACACGGGCAGTGCCGCCATGGCCCCCGTCCCCGTTCGCTTGTCGCCGATTGGCATGCTCAGATCGAAGCCAACCCACACGCCCAGCGCGAGGTCGGTCGTGAAGCCGACGAACCATGCATCGGTGTAGTCGTCGTTGGTACCGGTCTTGCCGGCCGCCGGGCTTCGGTAGTCGTAGATTGACCGGGCGGTTTGGCCCGTGCCGCCGTCGAAGACTGACTTCATCATATGCGTGACGATGTAGCTCGTTTGCGGATCGAGCGCCTGCTCGGACTGTGGCAGGTGGGTTTCGAGGACGTGGCCCTGCCGATCGAGCACACGTTCGACGCCGAAGGGCTCGACGCGGATGCCCTGGTTGGCGAAGACGGCATAGGCACCAGTCATCTCGAGTAAGGTGAGTTCCCCGGTTCCCGTTGCGAGCGAGAGCACGGCTGGAATGGGACTCTCTACGCCCAGCCGTTTGGTCAGGGCGACCACACTGCGCACGCCGATGGCGTCGAGCAGCTTCGCGGTAGGGACGTTGATCGAGTGCATCAGCGCACTGCGAAGCGTCACAGGCCCACGGTAGGTTTCGCTGAAGTTGTGCACCGCCCAGGTGCATTCTTCCGGGGTCGTCCCGATTACTTCGAACTCGACCGGTGTGTCCAGCAGAATGTCAGTCGTCCGGTACCCCTGCCGGATGGCCTCCGCGTAGATCATTGGCTTGAATGCCGAGGCCGGTTGCCGGCGCATCTGCGAGGCACGGTTCCAGGGGCTCTCCGCGAAGCTCCGTCCGCCGACCAGCGCGCGAATGGCGCCCGTTGACGGCTCGATCGCCACCAGCGCGCCCTGCAATCGCAGTGGGGTGGGATTCTCAACGCCGGGCGCGTGTCCGTAGGCGGCCAGCATCGAGTCGCCGGCGCCGCTCAGGTAGGGATACCGATTCCGTTCCTCGATCTGGCGCAGGGTCTCCTCGAGGATCCGCTCGGCCACCCGTTGTAGGTCCAGATCCAGCGTGGTCTTCACGGTCAGGCCGTCGTGGTAGAGACCGGTGACCTCATACGTATTGATCAGTTCCCGCCGGATGGCTTCGGTGAAGTACGAACCTTGCTTCTCTTCCGCGACATGCTCTCTTAGAACGATGGGACGCTCGCGAATCTCGGCGTAGGTGGCCTCGTCGATGGCGCCGGTCTCCAGCATGGCGCGCAGCACGAGATTCCGCCGGCGTAGGCTTGTTTCGGGATGACGCCGGGGCGAGAACAACGCCGGATTGCCAGGAATGCCCGCCAAGAGAGCCGCTTCTTCAAGAGCCAGTTCGCGCGCGGGTTTGCCGAAGAACCGCCGCGACGCCGCCTCCAGGCCGTAGGCACCCTCGCCGAAATAGATCTTGTTCAGATACAAATCCAAGATCTCGTCCTTGCTGAACGCGCGCTCGATTCGCAGCGCCAGGATCGCTTCGCGGATCTTCCGGCTCCACGTGCGGCGATGATGGAGGAAAATGTTGCGTGCCAGCTGTTGGGTGATCGTTGAGGCGCCTTGGCGCCGTTCCCCCCGAATGAGGTCCTTGGTGGCCGCGCGCAGGATGCCGATCGGATCGATGCCCCAGTGCTGATAGAAGCGCCGGTCTTCGATCGCGATGATGGCGTCGAGGAAGGCGGGCGGTACCTGGCCGATCCGGATGGGCACGCGGGCTTCGACGTAGAGTTCGTCGATTAGCTCTCCATTACGGTCGAGCACCCGCGTGGCCAGCCGAGGCTCGACATCTTGCTGCCGTGCGGGAGTGGGCAGATCCTGGCCCAGTACGGCGAAAAGACCGTAGAGGAGGGCTGCCATGAGCAGGCAGGTGAACCCGAATGCGATGAGCAGATACTTCACGACTCGGCATACTCCGCCCGGGGTGCCCGGGTGTCAAGGTCGTCCCATCATCCGCTACAGACTCCCCGGAGAGCGCCAGTTAGAGGGCAACTCTCCGAATTCCAGAGGCGTAGAAGAACCCATCGGAAGGTCTCGCCTCCGGTTCTTCGCTCTTAACCCGTTATGGGCAAGGAAGTTGCCGCCTGTGAGAAAAAAGTTACGGATCGCGAAGATTTCTATTGAACTTCGAGGGCTCGCCGATGTTTAATCGGTCCGCTGCTGAAAGAGGGGCCTGCCCCGGTGGGCCCCAAAAAAAACCTCTTGACGACGTTTCGCGAAGAAGGTAGTGTCAGCGGCTCAGTTTGTTTTTTGCGCATTAGCGCTCAGATTGCTCTTTGACAACGGAATTGCGAAGACGTGTGAGCTCGCGTTGAATTAGGTCCGGCGTCTCGGTGCCGGATCTCGTTGACGTTTCAATGGTCAATGAAACTCTCCTGCTCTGCAGGAGGGTCTCCGAGGTTTATATAACCACGGAGGGTTTGATCCTGGCTCAGAACGAACGTTGGCGGCGTGGATTAGGCATGCAAGTCGTACGAGAAAGCACCCTTCGGGGTGTGAGTACAGTGGCGAACGGGTGAGTAACACGTGGGAAACCTGCCCTCGAGTTGGGAATAACACTCCTAACGGGGTGCTAATACCGAATAATACGACCGAATCGCATGGTTTGGTCGTCAAAGCTGGCCTCTACTTGTAAGCTAGCGCTTGAGGATGGTCCCGCGTCCCATTAGCTTGTTGGTGAGGTAACGGCTCACCAAGGCCGCGATGGGTAGC
>CAZNJE010000158.1:0-3213 GCA_964573295.1 uncultured bacterium
CTCGAAGCTCTTTGGGTCACACGGCCAGAGGCCGTGGGTTTATCGACGGACTAATGAGGATCCGATCCACCCAGCCCCCCACGAGGTAGTCGAAGCTGTAGAATCCGGCCGCGGTCGTTTCCGAATTCCGGTAGGAGATGATCGGCCACGCCGAGATGCTGGCCCCGTCCATGCCCTGACCCCACATGCCCGCTGCGCGATCGGTGACGCCCCAGTCGTTTCCGACATACATGTCGATCGAGAAGGACTGGTAGCCCCACTCGGGCATCGTGACTTCGTGTTTGATCCCTTCCCAGCGATGCCAGGAGTCCGGAGAGGCCGGGGGCCGGAGCCCTAGGCGAAGACGCGAGTCTCCATCGAAATCCTGGGCGTCCACGTGAGCCGGCAAGGTGCGATCGACCTCCCACTCGGTGCCCATCGTCCAGTCCGCATTGAACTGCTCGTACTCGAAGATCGTTGCCATCGCCGGCACCACCAGTGTGCCGGCCGCGACGAGACCAACCGCGATTGAAAGAAGTGTCTTCATTCTGCTGTGCTCCTACTTCCTAAGGTTGCTCACCAAGTTGTTCTTTCGGGCCAGCCCTATGAACGGGGTCTGATGGATCTCCCTCGGAGACCTACCAGACCCCTAGATTCCGTTGGGTTCAGCGACCGTTGACGCCGACGAACTGCCTAACTCAGCCGACGACGGTAGAGCGTGCCGCCCGCGACTCCGGCAAGGCCGATGCCGAGGAGCGCGAATGTGCCGGGCTCTGGCACGACATTCGTCCGGAGATCGAACATCTGCCATTCCCCTTGCGCCTCGGCCCGGCAACGAACGTATCCGGTCGCGAAGGTCTGGTACTGCAAGACTGTCCCCCGCAGGGCATCGATGTCCGCTTGGTCGACTTCGTTGTACGGATTCTCGTCGGTCGTGAACGGAAGGGCCTCGTCATCCGTCGCCCACCAGGCAAAACCCAGCGATCCGATAACGCCCTGGTTCGACCCGTCGTCGAAGTCTTCCCATTTCGTAGGTTGCGACCAGCCCACCTCGGCACCATCTTCCGCCCAGCCACCGTCTTCGTACGTCCAGTTCGTTCCACCCCAGTCGATGACCCACTTGACATCGAAGAGTCCGTCCAGGTCCGCAACTGTCGCCCCGGGAACCCAGTACACCCAATGGAGCCTACGCCCGAGGTCCATGGTGCTGTAGACAATCTCGTCGTAGGGATCCAACCAATGGGTGCCGGCCGTGTAGCTCGAGCTACGCATGTCGATGAAGCTCCCGGCGGCGATATCCGCCTTGGTGGCGGTCCACCATGGATCCCAGTCGGGCGACCCATAGACATTGGGCGCCGTGTCCACATAGAGAGAGACCGGGCATTGCGCGAGCCCACTTGGCACCAAGGTCAAGCCGGCGAGCAACACGAGTACCGAAGAAAGAACTTTCATGGATACCTCCTCCTGCTACCCCACTTCTATCCGCACACGTTGCTGTGAAAACTTCCGTCTCGTCCGTGTCTTCCTGAACGCTTAGCTACGCTCGCGGAGCAATCGACCGATCCCGATCGTCCCCAGGAGGCCGCATCCCAGCAGCACCAACACGCCCGGCTCCGAAATTGCCATGGCCGGCCCGCGTTGGCGTCGTAGTTGGCGAACAGATCGCCGATGATGGCGTCGCCTCGCCCGTGTCGAGCTTCCAGTTGAATGCGCCGGCGCCGTGGGTTCCGCCGAGGGTGCCGTTGCCCAGATCCGACCACACCCTCACACCACCGCCGCCGGCCATCCAGCCGGTGATCTGCAGGGTGTTCTCTGCCAGGGCCGGCACTACCGCCAAGCTCAGGACGAAGAGGAGCGCCCCGACAGATCTCAGGAGTCTCTTCATAGGAGCCTCTTCATGTGGTTCCTGCCCTTCTGCTTTCCAATAGAGCAGATAGAACGCTAGAGTTTGCAGCTAGCAATGCATGTGTAAGCATGTCCCGTGCCAAACGCTTACAACACCCCAAAAAAGATCATATCTTGTTCCTTTGCAATTGATTGCGGCACTACTCGGAACAACACCATCAGGCGATTCCCAGGCGGGGGAGCACGGAGGGTAACGCTAGCGCTACAGTCTGATATACACAACATAGACGACGCTCATAACAGCCAATCAAAATGATATTTATGCCCGTGGCGTACTGTAAACAATGCTTCACGCCTTCGGTCGTATTCCGGACAACCGGTTTCGAGAAATCGGTTTCAGACAGTCGGTTTCAGACAATCGCGTTCGAAGAGTCACGATCGGACATACGAACGCGGGGCGTCAGCTGCCGCCGACGCCCCGCGTGAACCCAGTCGCGGGTGAATGCGCTGGTCTCTTACGATTAGTTCCGGTGCTTGCGCCGGTAGAGAATCCCTCCACCGATCAGACCCGCCGCCAGCAGGAGCGCCGTGCTCGGCTCGGGAATCTCGCCACCATGCTCGACATTGTCGGTGTCGGCCACGAAGTGCAGGTAGTCGCCGGGCGCCAGACCGCCGGTGTTTGTGAACTGGATCTCGAGCCGCTTGTAGAGATCGCCCACGGGGTCGAAGCCCTCGATCGCGATCTCATCGTAGTAGGTCGCAACGATGTTCAGGCCTTCGTCGGTGCCGTCGGTGGGCTCGAAAGTGCGTCCAAAGGCCGAACCCGGCGTGCCGTTCGTGAGCTGGTCGCCCGACATCGTCGTGCGGTCGAACATGGTCTGGCCCGGAATGGCGTCGATGTGGATGCCCAGAAGGTTGCGGCCAGTGTTGTTGTGAAGCTTCCAACTGGCCCCATAGGTGTCGCCGTAGACATTCAGACTCCAGTTCAGAATGTCGGTCCCAACAGCTTCACCCTCGGGGGGCGTGAGCGCCTCCCAGATGGCCAACTCCGAATTGTTCCCGCTGAAGTAGGCTGTCACCTCCATACCGGCCATCATGTCACCCGTGGTGCCAAAACCGCTGATGCCATCGGTTTCCTGCAGCGTACCCGGATCGAAGAACACTGAGTACGCCGCTCCAGCCAGCGGCGCATTGGCCACCAGCCCTGCCGCTACAAGCAGCAAGATGAATAGATTGCGCGTCAACATTTTCTACCTCCAGATTCTCTAAGCGACCATTCGACAATAAGTTATCGAAAATGGCCGCACACAGTGCCAGCCGTTTCGTGGCTTGATCTGCAAGGCAGACACTAGTTTTGAGCGTGTTTCTCCCCCCGAAGGCGGATCGCGT
>CAZNJE010000159.1:0-3108 GCA_964573295.1 uncultured bacterium
CCTCCTCCCGTGGACAGCACGCGTGGGAGAAGCCGATCTTGGCAAGGTCTTGGCACGGTCGAGTCCTATAACCCATTTGATATCAGTAAGTTAAGTTTTTTGCCCCGGGGCAAAAATGGAGAGACAATGTTGCAACACGTGCCGCAACACAGACTGCAACTCGGACAACTAGGGCCGAATCACAGTGCCTGCATGTGGGGTGAGTTTCTGTCTAGTTCGTCACCGCCCGCTCGGGCAACCCGCAGCGGATGAAACGAGTTTCTGTCTGGCCTCGCTATGACTTCCCTCCCCCACAGGGGTGCTCCGAACCAACCCGGCATCCCCGCATCGTAATCCACCCCTCGCCCACCGATCCTCGGCTATCCCTTGGCTCATTGGCAACGTGATCAACAGCACTGTGATCAAAAGCAACGTGATCAACCGTCGGCGGCCGAGGTGATGCCACCAACTCCGCGCTGGAGCTAACCTTCCTAGCGGCCGATGAATAGGGCGGTTGGGACGACACGTCCAGATGGAGCGGGAAGCAGACGAGGCCGGAGTACGCCCACCATGCCAGGCATACCGCGCCCATGGCGCACGAAAAGCGCGTTTAGCAGGGATGCAATCGTGTCGATCGCGTCGATTGTCGTGCTCGGTCTCCTGCTGACTCTGGGTGGTGCCGCTTACATGGAGTGGGACCAGACCGAACACATCGTCGAGCATGTCCAGCTCGATGCGCAAGAGCGGGCCGCACGATTCGAGAGGCAACTCGAACGTAACGAGAGCGTGCTGACTCGTTTGGGACAGACCCGAATCGGTCCCAACGCCTTGGATCCCATTGGGGCCGCCGAACTCGCCGCCATATACGACTTCCATGTTCCCTGGATCTCGCATCTCGCCTGGATCCCGAACTCTCAGGCTCATCGGCAAGCGCTCCCCGATACCAAGTGGGTCCTCACGCAGCTGGCGCGCGACGCGCGCGGCGCCGTCTACGGATCGTACCTTCCAGCTCTGAATGATTCGGGGAGTCCGACTGCGCCGGATACGGCATCTGCCGGTGGTTCTGCTCTGATGGCATTCGCCGTACCCGTTTTCTCGGAAACGGGAGACGGCGAGGACCCCGCGGGGTTCTGGCTAGGATCGATTGAAATCAGTCGCCTCCTGCTGAGCCTGCTCCCCCCACTAGCCACTGACGGGCTCCACGTCCAGCTCCACGACGACTCCGCGCCGGCCGATGAGTCGCTCCTCTTCGCGTGGCCCAGTGCTTTGCAGCCGACGTCCGAGCTCTGCAACGGCAAGCGCGCCCACATGGCCTTCTTCAATCTCGGCGGCAAGCAGTGGTCATTGCACACGTTCTACACGCCGGAATACATCGCTCTCAGGCGCACGGATGCGAACAAGTGGTGGCGCGTGGTCGGACTCCTTCTGACCACGGTGATTGCGACCACCGTCGCTCGGCGTACTGTGGGGACCTCACTCCTGCAACGCGACGCCGCGGCGCTCCAACACGACCTTGCCGAGAGCCGGAGACGATTCGAGAGCGTGGTGACCTGCATGCCGGACTGGGTCTGGGAAACCGACGCAGAGGGCCGTTACACCTACTGCTCTCCGCGCGTTCGGGACATTCTTGGGTACCGGCCCGATGAGCTGGTCGGCCACTCTCCTTTCGAGACGATGCCTGATGAAGAGGCCAAACGTGTCTCGGCCATCGTCGAGCGCTACAAGATCGCTCGCGATCCCTTCCAGGGCCTCGAGAACTGGAACCTGGCAGCCGATGGGCACTTGATCTGCATTCTATCGAACGGCCGGCCCATCATCGACCAGCAAGGTGTGCTGCAGGGCTACCGGGGCGTCAACACGGAGATCACAGAGCGTGTACGTGCGGCGGCAGACTTCGCGGAGGCTCTTGGCCAGTTGAAGAGCATTCTGGATGCCGCCACGCAAGTGGGGATTGTCGCCACGGACCTCACCGGTGAAATCACCGCTTTCAACACCGGAGCGGAGAGGATGCTGGGTTACCGGGCACCCGAGGCCATCGGGAAGCTCAACTTGACGGCTTTGCATGAACCTGGCGAGATTCGGGATCGTGGGGAAGCTCTGAGCGGAGAGCTCGGCTATCCGGTCGAGAACTTCGACGCCATTGTCGCGTTGGTCCGTCACGGAGGTAGCGACCAGACCGAATGGACCCTCCGCCGGAAGGACGGGAGCCGGCTGCTGGCCAGCGTCTCATTCACGGCCATGTATGATGACGCTGGAAATCTCAGTGGTTTCCTTGCCATCTCGCACGATATCACCGAACGCAAACGCGGGGAGGAGGAACTCCGGCGCCTCGGACGCGCGGTGGAGCAAGCCAGCGACGGCATCGCTATCACGAGTCTTGAAGGCGTGATCCAGTTCGTGAATCTCGGATGGGCCCAGATGCACGGTACCAGCGTGGAGAGTCTCCTCGGCAAGCACATCAGTTTCTTCCACACCCAACAGCAGTACGAAGGGGAATTGGCACCGCTGGTCGATCGCACGCGGCGATTCGGAACCCGTCAGGGTGAGGTCGGGCACCTGCTGACGGACGGCTCGCTGTTTCCGGCATGGACCTCGTGCACGACCTTGGAGGATGAAGCGAATCACCCAATTGGTTTCGTCCATGTAGCCAGTGACATCACGGCCCGCAAGCGCAGCGAGGAAGCCTTGCGCCAGGCCAAGGAAGAAGCCGAAATCGCCAATCGCGAATTGGAGCGGTCGGTCGAGCACGCCAATCGGATGGCCTTGGAGGCTGAGATCGCCAACCAGGCCAAGAGTGAGTTCCTTGCGAACATGAGCCACGAGATCCGCACGCCCATGAACGGGATCTTGGGCATGGGCAGTCTACTACTCGACACGGATCTCGAGAGCGAGCAGGCGGACTACGTGCAGACCATGCGCAGTTGCGCCGGATCGCTGCTCACGATTATCAACGACATCTTGGATTTCTCGAAGATCGAAGCCGGCAAAATGGATCTGGAGATTCTCGATTTCGATCTGCGTACGACCTGCGACGACATGAACAGCATGCTGGCCCTCCGTGCCCAAGAGAAGGGCAGGGCCCCGACATAGTCCCATAGTCCATAGCGTCAGTTGAGTTTAAGATTCCGC
>CAZNJE010000160.1:0-3035 GCA_964573295.1 uncultured bacterium
TCCGCCGATGTGATCCAAGCTACGGGGCTTCTGACTCTTGCCCCGGTGGGACTGGTATCGAGGTCGTCGTTGGGCGCGGCGGCGAACCGCTGCAGATCTTTCTCAACGACGGCTCCGGGAACTTCACCCCCGGTCAGACGCTGGCCACGAACGGGCTGTACACAAAGCGCGAGATCTGCGTCGGGGACATCGACCACGACGGTGACAAGGACATCCTCTGGGGCAACCAGCTCTTCGGCGGCGGGCTCTGGCTGGCGGTGAACGAGGGTGGCACCTTCGCGGCGCCGGTCGAGCTCTACCACAGCAAGGCCGACGACCCGGTGCTGGCTCATCTCGACGGCGATCCCCACCTCGACGTCGCGTTCCACCGACACTACAACAGTGAAGTCGTGGTCCTGTTGGGCAACGGCGACGGCACGTTCCAGAGTCCGGTTTCGTACCCGACATCGGCCCAGGATCCGCTCGCCGATCTCTCGGCCACCGATCTCGATGGCGATGGCCACCTCGATCTCAGTGTCTTCAGCGGCAGCGACGACGCGGAAGTCTGGGGGTTCGTGAACCAGGGCGACGGCACCTTTGGCGACGACATCCTGATCATGTATGCGTACGACACGGCGGACGGTGTCGCACTGATCCAGCCGGATCTCAACGGCTCGGGCTGCGGGGACCACGTGTTGTGTAAGGACCGAGTGAAAGCGGTCTGCTGGAACGACTGCACCATCGACCCGCAGTACTTCGATTGGCTGTTGCCATTGGGCGATCCCAGCGACGTGACGGCCGCCGATCTCGACGGCGACACCGATCTGGACCTCATCTATGCGGTCCCCGATAGCAGCGCCGTACTGGTATACGAGAACCTGCGGCTGGACCCGGTCGCCGTTCCGGAAGTGGTCCCCCACGCCGGAGGCGGGCCGCGTTTCGCGGCTGTCCGCACCAACCCGTCGAGTCCCCGGACGGTCCTGGCCTTCACGGTGCCGGAGGCCGGCCATGTGCGGCTCGAGGTCTTCGACCTTCGCGGCCGCCGCGTGGCCACGGTCGTCGACTGCGGTCTGGGCGCCGGCGGTTCAGGAAGGCAAACAGGTGGCCCGAGAGGGGCTCGGCTCGGATGATCTCGCGCGTGGCCGCCGCTAAGCCATCGAACCCGCGCCTCAGGTCGACTGGCTCGGCGGCTACGTAGATCCGCACCGTCGAGGGTAGTGTCAGCATCCTGCCCGGCCTTCGAGTGCTTCGATGACCTCGATCAGCACCTCCGGGACAAAGCCGGGCTCCACGCTGACCCGCAGGCCGCCTGAGACGAGGACCTCAATGCCTGACCTCGGCTTACCCCGATCGGCCACCACCTGGACCGGATGGAAGCGCACGATCGGTGCCACCTCTGGCTCGCCCCCGGCCAGCCGCTTGCGCCAGCGGGCCAAACGCGCCCGATCGATCCCCTCGGTCTGGGCAAAGGCGGTCTGCGTCTGACCGCTCTGCTCCCAGGCTCGCAGCGCTTCGCGCGCCTCGGCTGCCCGCCAGCGCTTGCTGGTGGCCCATCGACGTCCTTCAGCTGCTTGCTCGTGACTCATGCCGCACCTCCTTTCGGTGCGGCCAGTCTCTCAGGTCACGGGGGGGCAGCTCCACATGGGTTCACCGAGGGGATACGGCGAAGTGGCCACCCTGACCCGCCGTGCGCCCCCAGAGCGAGCCCTGATCACGACTGCAACCCAACGGGCCAAGTCCGCCCCGCCCCGCGAGCCTCGGACGCCCCGAGTCACCGGTCTTCTCCGCAAAGCCCTCGACTGGCAAGCCCAGCTGGAATCGGGAGCGGTCGCCAGCCAAGCCGCCATCGCCGCCCGAGAGGGCATCACGCGTGCACGGGTCACGCAGATCTTGGGGATGCTCAGGCTCGCTCCTGCTATCCAAGAACAGCTGCTAAAGATGCCCCCAGCTGAGCATCGCCTACCTGTCACAGAGCGTGCACTTCGGTCAGTATTGCATCTCGAAAAACACCCCGCTCAAATCCGAGAGTATGAGCGCCTTCTTCGTGGCCAACTCTATTCCCCACTGCCGCACACCGACCGATTCGGGGCTCGGTAGAGTCTTCGTCCCACGGGTTACGTCAATTCACCTCGACAGTGACGGATGTAGGAAATGTAGTATGGATTGTTCTGGTGTTGACGAATAGCCCTAGTGGCCTCATCCTAATTCTGTGTGCCCATATTGCACTTGTCCTCGTACGCGGTCGGCCTCAGTTGCTCACCAAGGAGCATCCATGCTTCGTCAGAGTGAAGCTTCGTACAACGAACGGCTTTTTAAGGGCGGAATCCGCCGCTACTTTCATGAGAGTCGATTTCGCTGGCTTCGCTGGGCGGTATCAAAGTACTGCGATGAACCACGATCAGTGCTTGAGTTAGGATGCTACGATACGCGCTCTCTTGACTACATGCCGACCCTTCCGACACGCTATATGGGAGTTGATGCCAACTGGGAGGGGGGGCTTACTATGGCTAAGCAGAAGTGGCGGATGAATCCTGCCTATTGCTTTCATGAATGCTCCCAGCCCTCAGAGTTGGAAGTCCTTCTGAATGGTTCGCGGTTTGATGTTAGTCTTTGCCTGGAAACCTTTGAGCATATCCCGCCTAGGGACGTTACTCCCTTTCTGCAGACTATTCGTCAGGCAACAACTGGCAGACTGTTCATTACCGTCCCAAACGAAAAGGGCCTTGTCTTTTTGGCGAAGTACTTCGTCAAGGGCGCCATGGGCGATAGACAATCATTCTCTTCTCGCGAGGTCGTGGGAGCGCTGTTGGGACGAATGGACTGGGTGCACCGCGAGGAACACAAAGGCTTCGACTACGTTCAGTTCATTGAGGAATTAGGACGAAGCTGGCGGGTGCTTCATATTTCTGGATATCCCTACCGCTGGTTACCAGGCTATCTCAACTTCGGCGTCGGGATTGTGGCAACAAACTCTGCAGATTTATCAATCTAGGCTCTACACCTTGAGAGTGCAATGTTCTCCATCGCTCTGAAGCCGATTGGATGAGCCTACCGAC
>CAZNJE010000161.1:0-3021 GCA_964573295.1 uncultured bacterium
CCTCGCTGCGGATGATCGTGGAGAAACCCCTCTTCACGATCAACAACCTGGCGCTTAGTTTGCGGCGGGCCCTGCTGGCCTATGACCGGCAGACGCGCGTTTTCAAACGTTCCGAGCTCGATCTGGTCTACCAGGTGACCCAGAGCTTCTACCAGCTCTACCGGAGCGACGAACAGGTGCGGATCAGCCGCGAACAGCTCGAGCGACAGGAGTCGATCTACGCCACCACCGAGGCGAAGTTTCGCGCGGGGCTGATCGCCGAGGTCGACGCGATGCAGGCCGAGGTCGAGGTCATCCAGAGCCGCAACGAGCTAGAACAGGCCGAGGGCACCTACCGGGAGCGGGCCGCCGCGCTGAAGGAGCTGATCGGTCTGCCGTTCGACGCCACGGTTCGGGTCTACGACGAGGTGGCGCCCACCCCGGTGAGCGTGGACGCCGGCCGGGCGGTGGCGATCGCGCTCGAGCAACGCAGCGAGCTGGTCGAGAAGCAGATCGACATCACCGAGCAGGAGATCGCCATCGAACAGGTCGACGCCCGCAGCGCGATCAAAGGGAATCTGCGCGCCTACTACGATTTCTCCGGCTACTCCGATCCGGACCTGGTGTGGGGAACCTCGTCGGAGGAGTTGTTCGAGTCGAGCTGGGAAGAGGCCTCCCGTACGCCCAACCGGGGCGTGACCTTCGAGCTCGAGGTACCGGTCTGGGACTGGGGTCAGAACGACGCCCAGGTGCAGGCCGAACGGGCCCGCTTGCGCCAGGATCTGCTCGAGCTCGAGGAGCTGCGCCGCGGCATTCGGCTCGAGGTGGAGAACGTGGTGCGCCGGATGCGGGAGACGTGGAACCGGGTCAGCATGCTGAGCCAGAGCACGGAGGTGAGCCGGCGGTCGTTCGAGATCAACCTGCAACGGTTCGAGAACGGCGACATCACCTCCACCGAGCTGGCGCGGGCGAGCGAGCAGCTCAGCCAGAGCAACCTGTCCTACCTGGCCGCGTTGATCGAGTACAAGCTGGCCCTGGCGGACTTGCGGCGAAAGACGTTGTACGATTTCGAGTCGGGCCGTTCGCTCATTGGCGGCGAGTAGGCCCCTCGGCGAGGGGCGCGGCGCGGCGCGCTACCCGCTCTCGAGCCTGTTGCGAATGGTGCGGAAGAGCACCTCGGGGGGGAACGGCTTCTGGATGAAGCTGACGCCCATCTCGAGGATCCCGTGGTCGGGGATGATGTCTGCCGTGTAGCCGGACATGAAGATGCACTTGAGACCGGGGCGTTGGGCCAGGAGCTCGCGGGCGAGATCACGGCCGTTCTGGCCCGGCATGAGCAGGTCGGTCAAGAGCAGGTCAATGTTCCCGGAATGCTCGCGTGCCAGCCGAAGGGCGTCGTGTGGTGTGTCGGCGCCGAGAACCTCATAGCCTTCCTTTTCGAGCAGGAGCGTCGTCATTGCGAGGATCGCCTCTTCGTCTTCGACGATCAGGATGGTTTCCTGGCCGGCGCGCCGGGAGGCTTCGCTGTCCGTGATTGGCTCGGGCGATGGAGGGGCCTGGCAGGCCGGCAGGTGGATGTGGAGTGTCGTTCCAACGCCCGGCTGGCTGTCGACCCGGATGCTGCCGTTGTTCTGTTTGACGACACCGTAAACTGTCGCCAGACCCAATCCAGTGCCCCGGCCGATGGACTTCGTCGTGTAGAATGGCTCGAAGATGTTCGCGCAGGTTTGCTCATCCATACCGCAGCCGTTGTCTGTCACCGAGAGACGCACATAGGCGCCGCGATCGGCGGCCGCATCGCCGGTGAGGTCCTCTTCCAGCGGTTTGCTGGACGCGGTTTCGATCGTGATCCGGCCGGCGGTGGCTCGCCCGATGGCGTCGCGGGCATTGACGCACAGATTGGCCAGAATCTGATCGATCTGGGAGGGATCGATGCGCACGAGTTCGAGATCATCGCCGGGCAGCCACTGCAGATCGATATCCTCGCCGATGAGCCGACGCAGCATCCGCAGCATGGATGCCACGGTTTCGTTGAGATCGAGGACCTTGGGGGTGATGGGCTGACGGCGGGCGAACCCCAACAACTGACGCGTCAAGTCGACAGATCGCTGGGCGGCCGCCCGGGCCTCCCGTAGGCCGCTGCACAGCGCATCCTTCTCGTGGAGGCCGGCCAGGGCCAGGTCCAGGTGACCGAGGATCACACTGAGCATGTTGTTGAAGTCGTGGGCCACACCACCCGCCAGTCGCCCGACCGACTCCATTTTCTGGGCCTGGGCCAATTGGGACTGGAGGTTCTCTCGCTCCTGCTCGGCCTGCTTCTGTTCGGTAATATCCCGCACCCACTCCATGAACATCTCGACGTTATCGTCCTTATCAAGCAGCGGGATGACACGCAGGTCGATCCATCGTCCATCCGGCAGTTGGACTTCCTCATTAATTGGTTTTTTGGTTTCCAGAACAACCCCGGCCCGACAGTCGGGGCAAATCCCATCAAGACCGCGATAGGTCATATAGCATTTTGTGTTCACCAGCCGGTTGTCCTCCGGAACAGCGGCAAACCCCTGCCAGTTGCTGTAGAGGATATCCATTTCAGGGCTGTGAATCGAAATCATGTCAGGAACAACGCTAAGCATTCTCTGAAATCGCTGCTCTCTTTCGGTCAGGGCCTTCTCGGCCTCCTTGCGCTCGGTCAGATCAATGCCCAGGCACGTCACATCCACGATCTCGCCGTTGGCGTCTTTTGAAAGGACATTTGACCACGCGATGGTTCGCCGCTCTCCGGATTTCAGAACAATCTCGTTCTCAAAATAGGACATACCTGACGTCGATTTTGAACGCATTACCGTGGCAAGCACATTGCGAACCGATTCGCGCACTTCTTCAGGAATGAACAGATCGAACCAATTGCGTCCGATGATCTCGTCCTTCGCCCATCCCGTCAGTTCCAGAAAACGTTTGTTCGCGAAGACGATGTTCGCCTGCGTGTCAAGTGCGATGCCGATCTGCGGCGTTTCGACAAGAATGCTCTTCCACTTCCGGTCG
>CAZNJE010000162.1:0-1671 GCA_964573295.1 uncultured bacterium
TACGATCGGGAGGCGGCGCGATCAGGAGGCGGTACGATCGGGAGGCGGCGCGATCGGGAGGCGGCTCGACCGGGACGCGGCCCGCGCGGGAGGCGGCGCGACCGGGAAGCGGCACGTGCGGGAGGCGCGGTTCGATCAAGAGGCAGCGTGCCCAAGGTTGGAGTCAGAGGGCTACCAGAGGGTCCTCAGGGTGATACGAGCAAACGTCCGCAAGGCGTCTGCAAAGGGTCTGCAAAGGGTCTGCAAAGGGTCTGCAAGGCGTCGGCAAGGTGTCCGCAAGGTGTCCGCAAGGCGTCGGCAAGGTGTCCGCAAGGCGTCCGCGGGCGTGACGCAGGTGATGGCGATGCCCCACGGTGGCCGAGGACGAATGTCCATGGTGTCAGTGTAGTTTACAGTAGAAACATTGGACGTGTGCGTGCGTAACCAGCGGTGCCATTTGGACTTGAGTATTTCGGAGCTTCCTCCAGTGCTGGCCAGCTTTTGAGTAGGCTTACAACTTTTTATATTGCAACTAAATGGACATCATGTGTGAGGCACAGTAAACGATTGTGGGACATTGTCTTGGAATCCGTCTCGTTTCTCTCTTCCTCGTGGCTCAGATCGTGCTCTATGTGCACGAATACAGACAAAATCAGGCCCTCCGCCGCTTCCGACTGGTTTGGAACAGCGCGAGGGCAGTTTACGAGGATCCAGCATCTGAGAGAAAACAACCAAGATGAGGAGAGCAGAAAGACGATGAAGATCAAGACTTTACATCGGCTACGCCTCGCAGCTGCGCTGGTCATGGCCCTGGGAGTGGCGACGGCCTCGGCAACGGCCGGGACGCTGCACCTAGCGGGCTGGCTGGCCTACGGCGGCGCGGGCAATGTGACGGCACAGTACTTCGACGACAGCGATGAGCTGCGGTTGAAGAACGGCAACTATGGCCTTGGCAGCTTCTACGGCAGCTACGACGGCAACCCCACGAGCCCGCTGTACTGTCTGGACGTGTTCCACTCCTTCAGTGGCACGCCGCAGACCTGGGACGTGGACCGCTACGTGGTTCCGCCGGACCCGCCCTATCCGCCGCCCTGGAACACGGCGGAGGCGGCCTACATCTTCCACAAGTACCGCAACGTCGCCACGAACTCGGCGCAGGCCGCCGGCGTCCAGCTGGCGCTGTGGGAGGTCAGTCACGAGCAGAACTGGCGGACGAACTTCAACGCGAACAACCCGGGCGACTGGCGCGTCGCCAAGGGCATGACGCTTGGCAGCAACGAGTCGGACTTCTCGACCACGGTGGGCGTGGGCTCGGGCAAGGGCCTGCATGCCACCAACATCCTGAAGGACGTCTACGACACCTTCAGCACAAACTGGTCCGGCCGTGGTCTCTACTACTACGATCCGGGTCAGGGCCAGGAAGACTACTCCGGTGCCCAGGGCTTCGTGGGTGATGTGCCCGAGCCCGGCACGGTGATCATGCTCGGCCTCGGCCTGGGCGCGATCGGCCTGGTGACCTGGAAGCGGCGTCGCAGCTCCTAGTCTCGGGGTAGATCGGCTATTGGTTGACATCGAGCCCCTGGCCACTGGGCCAGGGGCTCTTTCGCATGAGGTCGATTCCGTAACGGTCTGGGAAACGTCTCCTAGGATCCCAAGGGTCCTCTCACGCCTCCTCTCACGCCTCCTCTCACG
>CAZNJE010000162.1:1771-2847 GCA_964573295.1 uncultured bacterium
CTCAAGATGATCACCGGCGCCGAGCGCCGAGCACGGCCGCCGGGCTCGGTGACCCTCAGATAGTAAGTACCGTTCGCGACAGGATCTCCCGACAGATTGCGGCCGTCCCAGGTGAGTGTGTGTTCTCCGCCGGCCAGGGGCCTCAGCCTGGCAATGATGCGTCCGGCCGTGTCGGTCACGAGGCCGGTGCAGGCGGTTGCCAGACCGCGGGGGCTTCCGCTGGCGGCCGGGCCATGGGTGCTCCCGCTGGCGGCCGGTGACTCGCCGAGCACGATGGTCACCGGGCCCGGCGACGGCGAGGGGAAGACGATCAAGGGTTCGGCCGCCAGGTCCGAGACACCACTCTCTGGATCGCCCCAGGGATTGCCGTTCGGGTCGTCCTCCACCGCCGAGGGCTCACCCCAGGCCGAGACGAAGTAGGCGCGGTGATCGTCGTCCTGGCGCAGGTAGACGATCCCCGTCTGACCGAAGACCTCTCCGCACGTCACGGTTGCGATAGGCAGGTCGGTGGTGCCGGCGGTGACGAGCTCCTCATCCGACCAGGTGGCGGGGTACTGCGGGGTGAGGGTGGACCGCATCGCCACTCGCCCTTCCTGCGTGCGGTAGAACAGCCTGAATGGCAGCTGGCTGATGGCCGGCAACCGTTGCTGGGGGAGTCCGGTCGCGAGCACCTCGACCGGGCCCCAGTTGGTGCCTGCGTCGGTGCTGAAGCAGGTGAGCAGATCACCGTCGGCGTTGCTAGCCGCGATGAGCGTGTAAGTCCCGTAGACACCCAGGCCGACCTGGGGCGCCTCGTGCGTGCTCTGAATCGGTGTCAGTACGGGGTCATTCCAGGACCGTCCGCCGTCCAGGCTGCAGGTATGCCAGATGGCGGACTCCTTCTCGTATGCGATGTGGAAGTAGGGATAGCCGTCGACGGCGAAGGTCATCTCCATTCCATGGAAGTAGTGGGGATCACCCGCAGGACCCTCATCAATCGTAGCCGTCTCGGTCCAGGTCAGGCCCTCGTCCTCGGTGTGATAGGTTCTGATGCACGAGGTGAGATTGGCGGCGTCGTGCATGGTAACGCACACGGC
>CAZNJE010000163.1:0-2726 GCA_964573295.1 uncultured bacterium
TGGCGGGTCGAACTCGCAGCTATCGTTGCCACCTCGACCAATGGCTGGGTGAGCTTGGACTGCATCCGGAGATAGCCCTTGGCGCCCAGGGCCAAAACCGGCGATACAAATTACCGGCTTAGGCTGCAATCGGAAAGAACCATGGTCAGAAGTGACCCTATGATAGAGACCATCAAATCCATTGGTCGATACAGATGTCGCGCTTGACCTTCTTTTGACCTTCTTTTCGACCGCCCGCCGTTCGGTGATGCCGCGGTCCGCCTATTCGCCCAAGTCGAACGGAGGGCATACGTTGCTAACCGGCGCATTCTTGGTTCGGCGCAATCTCCAACGCAGCAGCGCCTACGCAGCGCCTACGCGAGTTGACCGGGTCCTTTGCCTGCAGTAGCTTCTCTAGCAAGAGTTGCTGGGAAGAGTATCGGGCAAACCTCAGGTGATCAACCGCCGGACGCCAGACCTTGGAGGAGATCGTCAACGTGGCCGCAGAGGACCTGATTCTGGATCGCGCGCGCTTGGCTGAAATCGCTGGGCGATATCACGTTGCGCGCCTGGAGGTCTTCGGCAGCTTCGCAAGGAACGAAGCCGGTCCAGAGAGCGACTTGGATCTGCTCGTCACCTTCGAGCCTGGCGCAAGAGTCGGCCTAGAGTTCATTGCCCTCAAGGAGGAGCTGGAGGTCCTCTTCGGGCGGAGGGTGGATCTGCTGACCCGCTCCTCCGTGGAGCGCTCGCCAAACAAGTACTTCCGCCGCTTTGCCCTTGCACACACGGTGCCTCTGTATGAACCCGCTTGATCGCTTTCAACGAGATCTGGTCAAGTGCGAAGACATGCGTCTGCGTGGTCGATGATCATCGGCATGAGAAACGTCCTGGCTCACGATTACGGTGGCGTGGATCCGGAGCAAGTTTACGTGGTCGTCAGAGATCATCTACCGGATCTGACTCGGCGCCTAGAGGCCTTGATCGATCAGCTGGAGGATGAAGCAGGATGGCAGGGCGAGAGTGGGCAAGACGATACGCCTGGTGGCGACAGGTAGTGAGCGCCCCCCTTGGTTACCCCCCCCCTTGCAGCCCAGCCAGCTGTCGTGCGCAGCCGCCTACCGCATCCGCACGCCGAGCGGCTCGGCGTGGGAGCGGTCGCGGGAACCGAACAAGAAAGGACGGACGCCTTACCAACCAAGAACGCGGAGGCCCGCCCAGTGGATGACGTCGCGGAGGCTCCACCAGCCCGCGCATCTGATGAATGCAGTGACAACATCCGACTATTCAAAGCGCTTCGACCTCAGAAGGCGGGGATCGAAGCGATACTTCTCAACCTCCACGATCTTGATCTTCTTGACGTCCGCATGCGACGGGTTGATCAGAACATTGTATTCATGCTCCACGACAGCAGAAGGAACGCGCAGCAGAGGCGATGTGTCATTGAGCGCCCACTCTGATCCGATCCCGGCAAGACGATCCGGGGCTGGAAACTCTCTCCAGTTCCGGGGAAGAGAGCGCAGCTGGATCTCATCAAGGGTTGCGTTCTTGGGGATCTTGAGGGTCGCCAGGGAATACTGCGCGGGAGTCAGCGCAATAGGGACGTGGACCAGGAATTCGACCGTGGCCAGAGCCCTACTTTCGGAGCAATAGACCATCGGGACACCTTTGCGATTCCAGCGGCCTCCGTAGAGCTTCGCCCCCGTACCGGTCAGGTCCCTGACCCGAGCGGTCCTGGCAATACGGTAGAGGAGCATCAGGCAAAGATCCCGTGCTCGATTCTACCCAACTCATCCAGCACCAACTCGCTACCGAAGCGGGAGGCGAGCAGAGTGCGCGGGGTATGTCCTTGGAGGGCCGGATTGGGCGAGTCGAGCCAGGCAAGGAAGCTCTCTCTGTCGGCAAACACCTCAACTCCGCGCGCAGAAACCTCCGCAAGTTGGATAATCTGTTCCGACACGACACGGTTGAAGTTCTTGTTCATCGGGTATCGCTGAATGGTTCGCTCGGTGACCGGAAGCAGCGCGGCGATTTGTGCGACAGAAAGTCCAAGAAACTCGGTCAGTTGAAGCAAAGCTGCCTTCGGGACGCCCCTGTGCCCGAGAGCAACCAGATCCAGACGCGTGGCGATCTCTCGCCGGAGGATCTTCTGTCCTCCAAGAATCTGAACGAGTTGGGAGAGACGCATGTCAACCTCCTGGCTTGGCTCGAAAGGGCGCGACAGTTGTCGGAACTATGCTGTCATTTGTCGCAAATGTCAAGGACGCCAACACACGGATGAACCGGATCTCACACCCCGGAATGGCGTGCGACAGCAGGATCTCTGGATGTGGCCACCGTCGAGGTCGGCAACATCCAGCCGGGCATCGTTCGAACACCCGGCCGGAGAAGGGGTTGGATCGCGGATCTTCCTCCGCTGTCCCTATCGGGAGGGGGCGCCATGCAGGCCCGAGGGCACCTTGCCGGGTATCCCCACGGGCAAGGCTGTCACTGTTCGCGCCATAGGGCTTCCTTGAAGCCGCGGGCAAGCCTGGCGCTGGAGAGTACCGCCTAAGCGTTTTCGGGAGGACGGCCGTTTTGCGCAGCCGTCGTGCGCAGCGGGCGCGCGGCCGAGCGCGTCAGGGCTGGCGTGACCCGCTTAGGCCGGAATCGCGTGGACTGGCCGGCCGGAATCAGCGGAATACCCGCTTAGGCAGCGTGCTCGCCATCTATCTCCCAGCCAGGGAACACGAGCACGGCCGGGTGACAGC
>CAZNJE010000164.1:0-2642 GCA_964573295.1 uncultured bacterium
ATACTGGTCCCTAAGTTCAGAGCAAAAGCAGCGTTCCAGTTTTCGGTACCCACAGCCGGGCTTGGGCTGCGGCGGACCGGTCACGAGAAGATGTCCTCATGATCCAGATCCCATGTGCACATCCCACCTTGCGCCGAGACCGGTGTCCAGATAGCGAACGAACAAGCTCAACATTCGCTATTCCGACACAGGCCAATACGACTTTCCCAGACGCCTGCATCATCCCTGCTCCCGAGGACCCTCTGGGGCATCCCGCCCTCCGCGGCGAGATGACCTGTGCTTTCGTGCATTCAAGACCTTCCACTGGAGCGGTGGCCACTTCCCCAACCGATCACTCATTTCCTCGTCTTCGTGGACAAGAAGGTCCAAATGCAGGTCCCCCACTTGCAGACGGTCGACGAACTCCCGTTCGGAGTCGTCGAGGACCAGCAGCGGTTCGACGGCTTTCCAGGCACGATCGATGAGCTCGACCCGGTCGAGCTTCGTCTGCCCGCCGAGCATCGGCACGAGCTCTGTCTTGATGTCGATGTCACGTACGCGCTCCATCCGCTCGCGTCCGTATGCATGCAGGGGATGATCGAGGGTCCCCGTGAAGGCGATCACGAGCTTCTTGAAGAACTGGCTTCTCCAGAATGACGCGCCGGCCTCGGGAAGGCGGATTACATCGAACAGGTCACGTGGCTTGCACCGGTCCAGCAATGCGCAGACCTTCCCGGCGGCGATCTCTGGCAGTCCGCATAGCTGAGCCTCGGGCTGGCTCAGATTCCCGGGTTGCCACATCGCCGCTGTCCGCATGGGAGCCAATGGGAGGCGGTGCAGGAAGTTCAGATCGATTTCGATGCGATCAGGCGAGTCGCTCACGCTGATGTAGTTGAGGAAGAGCTTCCGACCGGCGAACTCGTCCCGGGACCGCTGAATCTCATACTTCAGCTCACGGGCAATCGCATCGACCGCTCGCTCCACGTTGGCGCGTGCGTGGAGCATCGCCTCCCGGTCCAGAGCGCCGATGTAATTGAAGTCCAGATCCACGGACAGTCGTGGCGGTGGGCCATCGAACAGGTTGAGTGCGGTTCCACCCTTGAGCGTCAGAACACGCGAGAGCAACGGGTGCCGCGCCACCGAGGCCGCAACCTCGCCAAGGCGGATGACCTTCTCAAGCGGTCCGGTCGGAAAGCCGCTCTCTGCGGACAGGGCGCTGATCCGATCACGGTCCATGATCACCGCCATCATCAGCATCATCGTCGCCGCGAACACTACTTTGCAGATGCGCGGGAATGAGGAGGTTCCAGTTCTTGGCCAACACCCCTCCGCGCTGGCCAGGAACCAGATAGACCCGGGTCCGGGGCCCGTGCTTCTGGAAGTCGCCCAGGATTGACGCGTCCAGGAAGAGGTCCTCGAGCCGCCTCTGCAGGTACCACCCAACCGCGGCCCACAGGCGCCGGTTGTTATACGCCCGCAGGATCTCCTTGAGCGCGTCCGGATTCAGGGTGGCGAAGCCGTCCATCGACTCCACCAGCTCATCGAGGCCTCCCACCAGGCTTAGCTCCCTGAATCCGTCCACGAGGGTCCGCTCGGGCGTCGTGACCCGCAAGGTTCTTCTCCCGCGGGAAACCTCGGTTGTCCAGGGGACGCTGGCCTCCTGTCGCGACGAACGCACCTTGGCTCGAGGCTGCGCGGCCTTCGGGTGCGAGAGGAACTTGATCGTAGTTCGTCCCACCGTGACGGGCGAACGCCGGCGTACCGTGCAGACGGTGCAGGTCCACCAGACGGAATGCCCCTGTCCGAGGAGGTCGAGGGCGGAATGATAGGCGAAGACCCCATCGGGCCGGATGGCCGCAGCGGCCAGGAAGGCATCAGGTTCGTAGCTCTCGGGGGCCACGCCCACCGGGACGGTGGCGTAAACACCATTGGCCAAGCGCTTCAGTCGCCCCTGCTGGAGGTAGTAGCGCACGCGGTACTCGGCGAGACTCTTCTCTCCGCCGAGGTGCCGAGCGAACTCCTTGACCGTGAAGACCCGATTCAGCTCCATGAAGTCGGTTGTTCGCTGGGCGTTGCGTTGCTGTCCAGATCGTTTTTTCATAGTATTTTTATCTGTATCCAAATCTAACAACAACACTCGGGACGACATCGTTTTTGCTTTGCGCGGAAAGCGATAATATTCTTATCATTTCTTGGACTCTGCGGCAACGACCTTTCGATTGCTAAAGGGTCAGCCGGTATGCCCAGAAAACCGACCATGTTGGATTGGGAGGAGAAACACCGATCCGGGGGGGCGCCTGTCCGTACCGAAAATCCCATCTGCAGCCATGTGACCTGATAATCCTACCACAATCCTGAAGTCAGGGCGCACTGAAGGGAAGATTCAACTGGTTTCAGGATGGAGAGGTTGTGAGAAGAATGGGGTCCTTGTGTGGTTGCCGGCCCTGGGCGTAGCCGGCCATTCGGTCGAGGCGTGAATGTGATGAATCACACTAAGCTGCCGCGCGCTCGTAGTGATGGTGAAGTCCACCGAGGTGGCCAATCGTAGGAGATCCCCGAGGCGAGCAACGGTGGGACATCCCGCACGAACACATCGTTATCGATCTTATCGGCGAGATTCGATTCGAACTGCGTCCGGGTGATCCGCAGGCCGTCGTGTTCCA
>CAZNJE010000165.1:0-2626 GCA_964573295.1 uncultured bacterium
CCGTCTAACCCGTCCGGACTAGGCAAACATGGGTCGGGTTCACGCTTGTTTTAGGCCTAGCTGTGCCCGCCGCGGGAGGCCGCGAACCGTGCGATGAGCGCGTCGATCGAGTAGCGCCCCGGCCCGGCGAGGAGGATGGCTGTGTAGGCGGTGAGATAGACGAGCGCCAGCTCTTTCGAGGAGAAGGGGTCGGCGCCGTGCACGACGAAAGCAGCCATGATCATGGTGGCGATCAGGGGTAGCGCGGCCAACCTTGTCGCCAGCCCCAGAAGCAGTAGGATCGCACATCCGACTTCCGCGAACACCACCATGGCCAGGCTCGCCTGACTGCCAACGCCCAGCGGATCGGCGAAGCTCTCGCTGAGCTTGCCGAAGCTCATGAGCTTGCGCCACCCGTGGCCATAGACCATGAACCCCCCGAACCCCAGGCGCAGGACCAGAAGTGCCAGATCGCGTAAGGCCAAGCTGCGCGGGGCCAGGTCGCGTAGGGGCATCTTGCGCGAGGACTTGTCGCGTGGGGGCATGTCGCGCGGGGACGGGCTTCGCGGGGAATGATCCTCCGCGTCACTTGGCAATCCGAATGGGGCGTTGTTCATCTAAATTGACTCCTATGAATGAGTTGCACATGACGGTGACTGACATGGCCGCGCGGCGGCGAAAAACAACGGCGTGCGTGCATCAGAAGTGGTTTCGCCAATCGCCCCGCAACCGCTCGCGGGGGTCGCGCTCGCTATGCCGTATCCACTAACCCCGTCCCCCACACCGGTTCCAGACTGGTGCTGAGATACAGATTCTGTAGCCCGGATTTGCTACAATGGCAAAGGGTTGGGAATTCGGACGGAATCCGGTCTGGTTCGCGGTTCGGTCCCTGGCCGCCCATGGCTTGGTGTTCGGCTAGGCTCTGGGCCCGGGCTTAGGTTCGATTCCTGGTCTGGCTCTTGGTTCGGTTCCTGATCTGGCTTTCGGTTCGATTCCTGGTCTGGCTCTTGGTTCGGTTCCTGATCTGGCTTTCGGTTCGATTCCTGGTCTGGTCCCCCGGCGTCGGCCGTTTCATCCGCGGTTCGTTACACTTCCCGGGTGCGACCTGCCGCGTACGAAGCACACACCACACTGCACAACGAGGATCACATCATGAAGGTCTTCCCTCAGGCTGTCACGATTACGCTCTTGGTCTGTCTTGTCCTGACCGGCGCCACGATGCTGGCCAGCGATCCTGCCCTGGCCTACGCTCCCGAGCCAGGTCAGCAGGTAGCCATTTCTGATGAGCCGGCCGCCGGCCGACTGCTCTTCAAGCTCACCAGCGCGGCCTATGCCTCAAACGAGTTCGCTCCGCAACTTGCCCGGCAAGGTCGCACCGGCCTAACGTCACTGGATGCGCGCATGGCGCAGCTGGGCGTGACCGAGATCGAAGGTCTGTTGGATCCGGTGCGCTTCCGCGCTTCGTGGAGTGAGTTGGGCTTGGACCGGATCTTCGTGGCATATTTCGATGCGGCCGTCTCGCCTCAGGCCGCAGCAGAGGCGTTGGCTGGGGATCCAGCGATCGAGTACGCGGAACCCGATGGGCGCTGGCAGGCCATGTACGTGCCGAACGATGACTACTACCCGGACCAGTGGGCCCATGACAATACGGGGCAGGCCGTGAGCTACGGCGGCGGCCTGGTGGGAACACCTGATTGCGATACCGACACCGATCAGGCGTGGGACCTGCAAACCGGGGATCCCGGCTTGGTGATTGCGATCATCGACACCGGCTGCGACCTCAATCATCCCGAATACAGTAGCCGGATCGTTCAGGGCTACGACTTCGTGAACAACGACAACGATCCCTCCGACGACGGCAACCACGGTACCGCCTGCGCAGGGATTGCGCTGGCCGAAGGCGACAACAACGAGGGTGTCGCCGGTGTGGCCTGGCAGGTGAAGCTGATGCCTGTGAAGGTGCTGGATTCGGAGGGTAGCGGCTACTGGAGTTGGGTGGCCAACGGCATCATCTATGCCGCGGACAACGGGGCCAGGGTCCTCTCGCTCAGCCTGGGCGGGGGATCGAACAACACCTTGCGCGATGCGGTCAATTACGCGTTCGGCGAAGGCTGCGCGCTGTTCTGCGCGAGCGGCAACGGCAACGACAATGAGATGATCTACCCGGCAAACTACGAGAACGCCATCGCCGTTGGCGCGCTATCACCCTGCAATGAACGCAAGAACCCATCGAGCTGCGATGGAGAATACTGGTGGGGCTCGAACTACGACGATGGTCTTGACTTCTTGGCACCCGGCACGCGCATCCACACGACGGATCGCCTGGGCAACGCCGGCTACACCAATGGCGATTACCTGGACTTCTTCAACGGCACGTCCTCGGCCACACCCCACGCGGCGGGCATCGGCGCCCTCGTGTGGTCGGAGGATCCCACGCTGAGCAATACCGAGTTGCGGACGATTCTGCAGGATACCTGCGACGATATCGGTGCGGCTGGTTACGACATCGAGACCGGGTTCGGCCGGCTGAATGCTCATGCTGCCGTGGCCAGCGTAAGTGGTGTGGAGACGGGTGCCTGCTGTTTCGCTGATGGTAGCTGCACAGTGCTGACCGAGGAGGACTGCGCTAGCGGTGGGGGCGCCTGGC
>CAZNJE010000166.1:0-2619 GCA_964573295.1 uncultured bacterium
TATACAGCAACTGGTGGAAGCGCTCGGGGAAGCCACTCAGAATTGATGACAATAGCGCGGGTTTACCATTCGAAGTAAGGCACACCGTTGCTGCCGACTTCGAAGGAAAGCACGTTGGCCCGGATGCGTCCGGTGAGGGTTTCGTATTCCCAGCCGAAGCCGGGCGCCATGCCCGGGGTCCCGAAATTTTCCGAGCAGTAGATGGCGTCTTCTTTTTCATCGAGAACCGGATTGACGGGGATCTTGTCCAGATAGGGGCCATAGGGATGCGCGTCGTCGCGAAACTCGACGACTTCACCTTCGACATTGCTCGACCAGGTCAGGTGAGCCATGATGGTTCCCGACCCGCCGGGGGGAAAGACCGCATCGCCGCCGCCGGTCTGGGCGGGGTAATTTCCGCCGTGTTCCGCCGCGTACATATCGATGGCCTGGCGCAGATTGCGCAGGGACATCTTGAGATTCAGTTCGACCGTGCGCTCTCTGCCGAAGGTCAGCCGGGGAATGGCAATCGCCGCGATCACCGAGATGATGACCACGACCAGCACAAGTTCGACAAGAGTAAAGCCGCGACGGCGTACCCTGACGCTGGCGAACATTGACAACTCCCGAAGACTCCACACAGGCGAAGCAGATCGGCCTTGCGTGCAGCGCTCGTACGACCCATGACCCCGTCGTTCCGTCCCCGCACCGCCACACTGAAGGCCGAATCGCCTTTGGGCACTGGGAGGTCCCCCCAGAAGGTGAATTCTGGTAAACCTTTGTATATATCGTTCCTTGAGTTTTTGACTTGATCTTAATACGACGTGCGTAAGTTATAAGTGCCGATTATTGCCGGTTATCGGACCGCCCATGGCCAGGAAAATCAATGAAACATTTGCCGCCTGACAAGCGTCATCCTGCTCGGCGTCATTCTCTCGAAAACCCGCAACCACGAGGCCGGATCAAGTTCGTCATGACGGTTGTCAGACCATCTTGTATCATCATGCGCGAGGGGGGACTCGAACCCCCACGGGTTGCCCCACCAGAACCTAAATCTGGCGCGTCTGCCAATTCCGCCACGTCCGCTCGATCATGCAAGGTCCCCTGGTAAGGGTGCGAAAAAAAACGTGTAACTACTCGGGGGTCAGGGGCTTCGCTCCTACGGTCCTGCCTTCGCCAGGACCTACCCCCCTGGCTTTGTCGTGGTTCGCCTGAATCCGCAAGCGGATTCAGACGTGGGCGGATCGGCTTCGCCGATTGTATCCGCCCACCACCACTCGGCGCCAAGCCCCATCGCAGATGATGGGGCCCCGGATCTTATTGCCAATGACTCATGTTCGGTGGGCCTGAGCAGGTACAAAGACGTTACAGACCGCGCAGATATTGTAGCGATCCTTCAAGGCGCGAAGAGTGAGCATATCATGGATATGTGAGCGATGAGCAACGTAGATGGGCGGTAAAAGATCACGTGAGATATAAGGTTTATTAATTGACGGACCCCAAGGCGGCCGCTTTCTTCGCGGGCCCAGGAGCGGGGCGGGCCGTGTGGGACCCGTCGATGGCCGGCATACCGACCCCGTCGCGTTCACGCCGACGGCTCTGCCACGGGGCGCGGCCGGACCCGTCGGCAGTCCGGCTACAGCCGGCTGTCGTGCCGAAGTGTCTACCAGGACGATAAGAAGCAGTGTAAACCATGACGATCGTGGGGGATGATCGGAGACGGCGGCGCTGCCGTCGCTCGGCCATCATGCGAATTGTTTGCTGACGGTGAGGGTGACCTGGTTGCCCGTTTCGTTGTACTTGAGCTTGTCGGCCAGCCGCGAGATCATCTGGAAACCGAGTCCGCCGAATCCGCCCGACTGGTAGCGTTGCCGTGCCGCTTCGGCGGCGCTGAGCTCCTTGACCTGATCGAGGATCTTCTGGTGGTCGAACCCCTCGCCCTCGTCGGTGATGGTCAGTTGGACCGCGTCATCCAGGTCGCGATAGTGGACGACGATGGACTTGGACTCGTTGTATTTGTTCCCGTGACGGTGGGCGTTGAGGATCAACTCCTTGGTACAGGTGACGAAGGCCTCGAGTTTCATCTCGTCGATCCCGGACTGGCGGACCAGGCGGGAGAGGAAGGACTGGGCCGAGTCGATGAAGCGGTCGCGGCTGGGGATGGAGAAGGCGATGCGCTTGCGCAGGTACGGATCCTTGTTGGTCAGGTAGAAGAGGTCTTCGCGCGCGAAGTCGTAGATCTCGTCGTGCTCCTCGTTCTCCAGCTTGTCGAGCAGATCGTCGAGCTTGCTGCGCGTGGCGGCCTTGGCCGCCGAATCCTCGACCCGGAATCGGAGGGGCCCGATTTTGATGCGGTCGTCGTGACGCAATTCGCTGCGCAGTACATCCTTGCCGTTGACGTGGATGTGACCGCTCTGGTCGATCAGCTCGACGTAGAAGCGCCCCGGCTCCTCCTCGACGAAGCGGGCGTGCTGCTCCATCATGGTATCGTGCTTGGCGCGGACCTGGCACCCCTCACCGGAGCCGATCAAAAGGCCATCGATGACCTTGATCGCCTTGCCCTCCATCTCTTTGTTGGCAACCAACAACCTGAGCATCGAGGCGGTTCCTCCGAATCCTCTGCGAAGATTCAGTCTACCA
>CAZNJE010000167.1:0-2598 GCA_964573295.1 uncultured bacterium
GGCCGGTTTCCCGTGGAATCAGTGGCCGATTTGCTGTGGATTGGGTGGCCGGTTTGGCGTGGAATCGGTGGCCGGAATGGTCCGGAATACGCATGCTAGATACAGAGACCAAATCAACGTGACTGCCAAGCGCATCTTCGCGTGTGGGGCAATCAGCTAACCTTGAGAACGGAGAGAGGGAGAGAATCGGGTAGATTGTGTGGATTCCGAGGTTCTCTTCGGTACCCCGCGCGGGACGGTTCGCCAACGGAGAGAATCGGCCCAAGAGAACCGACCGCAAAACCCACGCACACAGCCGGATATAGCGAGCCCCAGCAGGCGTACTGCCGGGGCGTATGTTAACCACGATCCCTGGTTGGGTTCGTAGGTGAGATGTCTGGCTCCCCGGACGATACCGTTTACGAACCACTCTCAGTTTGCTCGGCCTCTCCCGCGGTTCCGTATCCTACTTGTTTCAAAGAACGTTACCGGCTCCCTGTCATCCTCAGACCATACCCACTCCACCTGCAGCTGCCGCCGAAGCCGCCCTGCCACATAGACATGGATTTTTCGGATTCTTCGGAACTACGGTCACCTACTTGAAGAGTTCCTTGATCGATCCCCATGTGGGGCTTTCTGCCGGGACTGGATCGCCATAGTAGAAGCCTATACCCATGGACATGGTCGGACCCCAGACATACTTGGGATCTATCCAGCCAGTGCCATAGCCCTGACTGGGATGGACCATAGTCCAAGGATGACCACCCGGACCAGTGTAGTCGGCGGCGCAGAACCAGCCAAAGAATTGTCCAGGCCAGTTGCCCCAGTAGCCAACTGTAATCTCATCGCTGGTGACAGTGTAATCAGGAATATCGGCATCATGCTGGCTCACATCCGGCCAGTACGCCGGGGCGCCGGGATCGAAGCCGACCATGACCGTGAGGACCTCACCCGGTTCTTCGCTGACGCCCCCCTCCCAGATGTAGCAGTCGCAGGTCTGGCCAGCGTAAAGGGTAATATCGGTGAGCCAGAGAGCGATGCACTCAACCATCGTGTCGCCATCCAAAAGATAGCCCTCCCCGAAGGCGCCGTAGTACGGAGGCGTCACGCCGCCATACGCCCAGGCAAAGGCCCCTTCGAAGGTCATGTCATGGCTGTATCTAAGGGTCCCCGTGCAGTCATCGAGTCCACTCGAGACAACTTCGCCAGGTTCTTCGATTGGACCCAGAACTTGGAAATCGGACGCACTGGCAGTAATCACCAAGGCGAATAGCGCCGATACTATGACGAGTTTCTTCACTGCTTGCTCCCTTCATTGTAGATGTCGCATGGACTAGACGAAAGCAGCCAACCCACGCAAGCGAAACGTCCCGCTTGCAAGCTTGCATGACCGTCGCTCGGTCTCATGGCTGCAGAAGGCAAGCTCTGCCAACACACAACCCAGTGACATAGCCCTCGCCCGCATGGCCCAAGGGCTACCTCCCAGACTCGCAGCTCCTCAGGCACTCAGTCCAGTCCGTCTGGTGAGAAGACCCACAGAATGGGGCAGACACTCCCTTCGCAGCCATAGAACACGACTCCACTGGTAGCCGAGCTTGATGGGCGGATGAACAAAACACTCTCGCGATTCCCCTCAACAACATCTTCAACCCAAGATGACAGTGCTTCGCCTTCAGCCAGCGTGTCGGTCGTTGACATCACTAAGCCGTCAGAAGTTCCCAGACTCGTTGATCCATAGTCCTCCCCTTCGTCCGCCCCTCCCTGATAGGACCACGCCGATCCAGTCCGGTAGACCAGGTATGTGGTCTGGGCAAGAGCCGCTGGCTTGAGACAAGCTCGAACATCGACTTCCGCGTCTCCAACAACATCGTAGACCTCAGCGGACAGAATTGCCTCGGCGATTATCGTTGCCTCCGGGATGTCGGTGTCGATGTCATTGAAGTGCAGAAGACCAATTGCAGAGTCGGGGAACAGACCCACGCGGAAGGTGTCAAGCTCTGCATAGGCTGTTGTCGGACTGCCTTCGTCCAGCCACGTGGCGCTACAGTCGGAGAACAGCCAGCATGCCTTCTCCCGGGCACCGACTAGCCCGCATTCCTCTTCATCTGGGTGGTTTCCAGGTGCACATGGCGAGTAATTCCAGAGTGTGAATAGACCCGAATCGGCGTCAGCTCGACAGAAGTCGGGGTCTTGGCTGAAACAAGAATCGCCGATCGCGGGAGCTCCGTTCCCGCTGCCTCCAACGTTGCCATAGGAGTCGCAGCAGTCGAACGTCACCGTGATGTCCCCACCAACCATCACTGAGTAGGCTGGGCCGCTGTTGAAGGCAAAGACGCTGTTGGTGACGGATGTGCTCACCTTGGTGTGGCCCGTGAGCCCAGCGGCCAACGCTGCTCCACTATCGGCAGCATTGTAGGCGAAGGTGAGGTTCGCCCAACTATCTGTAGCCGAGGCAGAGGTCCCATCCCTCCAGATCGCCCCACCGGCGCTATCGGCCTCATTACCAACGAAGAGACAGTCGGTCATCTCGTGGGAAGTATCCCAAAGATACAGCGCGCCACCATACTGCCCAGAGAAGTTTCTTTCGAAGATGCAGTCCGTGATCGGGAAGCTCCTGTG
>CAZNJE010000168.1:0-2513 GCA_964573295.1 uncultured bacterium
AGCTTCGCCCAACACTTTCGTATAGCAGTTCGCCTTTCGTTCGATAGTAAACACGTATGTTAGCCACTTGAAGGGTGCTGTCCAAAGCGCGCACCGTTAGATCGCAATCGTCGCCGAGGAGCCATTCCGCGGGCGGCATATGTTCGATAAGAGGCGCTGCATTGGGGAGAACGGCTATCCGGAAGGGTTTCGTATCTGGGTCAGTGCTTGGAGCCGAAGAGGTGACTTGTCCGTCGCTGGCACGGATATAGTAATCTAATCCAGGATCCTGGACATATCCGGAAGGAACTTGGGCCGAGTAGCGATCGCCTCCTTGATGGACCATGTTAATGGACGAGTAGCTTCCTCCCGACCCGCTGATACGAACGTACAGCGTGACGTTCTGGACAAACGGAGCCACCACGTCTTTTACGTCAACGGCTATGGTCGGTGACGAGCCTGCGGGAAGGTTATTCAGGGCAGCCGTTTCCGAAGTCCTAACCACCCTCGGGGCCCCGCCCGGTATGTAGGAGCAAGGAACGGAATCGGTCGATGAGTTCTTCGTCACGGTACAAACAACGAAACGTTCCACACCATCTAAAACGGGGTTGTCGGATTGATACCGGACGATGTATGAATTTGCTGTCTGTCCGGCGATGGTATCAAGAATCTGGGTGTAGTTCCCCATCACGGAGAACAGCAGGCCCCCGGACATGTCGCGGATGCTTCCCGTACCACAGTAGTCGGAATTGGAACTCCCGGCGCCACAGTTCACGGCGCAGTGGACAGTAACATTGTTTGAGAGTATGAGGCTGATCGTCGCCTGCTTGTTTCGATCATCGCTGTCCTCATCCGTGATCAGAATAAAAACCTTCTGAGCTCCGGGCCGGAAGTTGTAACTTTGTATGGCTAGACGAACGGCGGCAAAACCTGGCTCGTAGCCTCCAGAAGCGCCCAACGTCCCAACCCAGTTTTTGAAGGTGTCAGCGTTACTGGTTAACCCTCCTCCGATAATTCCAGGGTTGGCACCAGATCTGTTGCCGAATCGTACAAGTCCCAGCCGATAGTCAATGTCGCTGGCGGCCAAAGCATTTGCAAATGCTCTGGCATTGTTCCGCACCGCGGCGATCTCCCCACCCATGCTCCCACTGGTGTCAATTAGGAAGACGATGTCGGCCATCCGGACGCCACCTCCTGCTTGCGGGGGGGTTACGTGAAAAAGCTCTCGCTGGTTTCGGCCGCCCTCAATAATCGAGAAGTTGTTCTCAGTCAGAGTATCAATTGGTAGACCGTCTTCCATCACTCGGACCGTGACGTAGATGAGAGGAAAGCTCTGAGCGTCGCAGGATACCAGTGACGCATTGAGTTGCCCCGCGGCTGCCGGTGCAGAAACAATACTCGAGCTCTCATCACCAGTCAGAATAAGCCTTTCGCGAGGACTCTTGTCGATCAAGGCACCACCGAAATCCAGCGCACGAACTTCCACCTCATAAAGGCCCAGCTGCGAAGCCTGCTCAAGGATCGCAGTTCTGTCCTCCGAGGATAGACACTTGGTAACCGCAAGTATGCTTTCCTCATCGTAGCAATGTATTTCAAAATGCTGTATCTCGCCAGGAGCAGAGGGGAACCACTCGAGCTGAGCGGCATCTGTCTCCGGATCGTACCTGACCAGAAGGTCCATACCTATCATCTCGGGCGTGTCGGCAAGCACGTCCGATGAAACAGTTCCGATCAGAATGGCTAACATGAAAACCGCAACAGATTTGAAATACCGCATCGGAAAGCCTCCCGATAAAGACGTTCGTTTGTTAGATAGAGTATGCGAGCCCTGTCTGGGTACATTCTCCCAGCAGCATCAATGCCATACTACGAATCCACACCCCTGTGCTGTCTCATAGAGGCATTCTTGACTGATAGATAAACCTGATCAGACGTTACTTAGCGTTACTCGGCACGGAAACGCCTGATCAGCCCTGCGCATCCAAAGCCAATTGCGCCAAGTACCAGAGCTCCCGTCGCGGGAACAGGGCTCAAGCTGACATCACTCGTGTTGACCATTCCGCCCGAAGTAACGGCTAGAACATCACCAAGCCCTGGCGTCAGCCCAGGCAGCAGGGGATTCAGCGTAACGGGGTCTAAGATGCTGAAGACAAGCTCATCCAATCCGCCCGCGTCGCCAAGGAACTTGAAATCGAATTCCAGCGTTGCGCCATCCGCAGGTATGAAGTCGCGAAACACAAGAGTCGAGAGGAATAATGGGTCCTCGTCAACTCTCGCGACATAGTTTCCGCCCACTGCGGGATGTAAAGCCCCGGCTGTGACGTAGACAGTTCCCGGGGTGCTCAAACTGTCGTCCAAGCCCCCCATGTCGCCGGTCTCGAAATCCTCGACCACGGCGCCAAGCTCGATGTTATCCAGCAGGGCGTGGGAGTCGCCTATGCTGCCGGAGCTATCATACAACTGAATTTCGAGTTGCAAATCGCTCCCGGCCGCCGCTGATACATCGACCGCACAATGCCAGGATATATCCGCTT
>CAZNJE010000169.1:0-2506 GCA_964573295.1 uncultured bacterium
TCTTTCAGCAGCCTAGACCGCGAAAACGTGGCGTTGCAATGCAACGTTGGGGTAGGGCTTCGCACCCCGTCATCCGCGCGACGGTAGCACGCCTGCGTAGGGTCCGGCAGGAACATGCCGGGTGCTTCAAGCAGAGGCTTGAGCACACTCAACTGCGCGACTTCGTGTCGCACCATAACGAAAACATCGGGTGCAAGAGGCAGTTCTGCTCCGACCATCGAAACCAAGCATGCATATGGATCGCGTCCCCACCGTCACCGTCTACCGCGCGGTCGCTCCGCGACCGAAGGGGAAGGTCTTGCCTTGATCGTTGGAGGCCTGATAGATGTTCGGCGTCTTCATGATCCATTACAACTTCACCACGCGGCACCAGGACTCCAGCAATACTCCTACTTGAATTGAGCCTATTCCACTGTCAGCTGTCTGCCGTTGTGTCTCCTGCTCCGGGGAGCATTCGTTGGCGCACGCTATCGCGCCCAATGACAGTGATGCGCCCCGCGAAGCTGATGCCGGCATGCTCGATCAATGCCAGTAGTGTAGAGGCCGGTTCCTCTGGATACATGGGTACCAAGCGAAACAGAACAATGCCCGGTTCTGTGGCGGTTGACTTTCGAAAGACCAGCGCACCGAAATCGCGATCAAACGTGATGAGAGTGCGGTCTTGCTCGATGCCCAATCGAAGCACGTCGGCATCGGCTATGCCTGGGGATGATTCAGCAATTGACAGGACATCGTGACCGGCGGCTCGTAAGGCATGGAGGGATGCTCTTGGGATGTTTTCGTCAGCCAAAAGGCGCATCACGTCCCCGTACGCCGAGTCGGGTAGATGGACTCTTCACCTAGGATCTGGGCGGCATATGCGTAAACTGCCCTCAAGGCATCCTGAGTGACCTTCGGGTAATTCTCTCGAATCTGATCCTCCGACCACCCTTCGGCCAGCAGCCCCAGGATAAAGTCCACCGATAGGCGTGTGCCTTTGATAACGGGCTTCCCCACAAGAACTTGCGGGTCTATCATGATATGGTTTTGCCAGTTCATCGGATCGCGTCCTTCTTCTTGAAATCCCCAGTCCTCATTCAGTATACATCATGCTCTTGGCCGAAGATGCTATCTCCTTTTCTTCGCGCAGGGGGCGGTCGTCTAGCGCGGATTCCCGGTGTTGGGCATGGCCCAGCAGGTGTGCATAGGCATTGTATCCAACCTCCCCCCCCCCGCAAGCGGGCAGCCAGTCGCCTCGAATCGGCCAGTATAGCACGGTCCCGAGGCCCAACTCCTGACATGGCTCCGCCCTCGTCCCCACCTACTCGTTCCGGCTGGGGAGGCTGGAAACGCCCTCAACTGTAATCTGGGTTGGCTCCGCACCCGGTATCCGGTCACCCAGCTCGCAGGTCACACGGCAAGCTCGATCACCGCTACCCGGCCATGCGGTCGCGTTAGGAACCCGGGTCACTCGGCACGGCCGTCTTGCTGGCGCATCCAGGATCGTCGGATAATCACCGGCGACAACCAGGATGCGGGCGCGGGTTCCCTCTCACTCACGAACTCACCGGCCCCCTACCGAACGATCAGGACCGGCTTCGACATCGTCTCGCCCCTGACCGACCGGAGCCTCGCGAAGTACACCCCCGAGGGGAGAGGGGCACCGGATCGGCTGCGGGCCTCCCAGGTCAGCTCGCGTCCGCCCGCGGCCCCGAGAACCTCTTGCTCCCAGACTTTCGTCCCGGCCGCATCGACGACCATGAGCTGGGCGGATGCACCCGGCGGCAGGTCGAGCGCCAAGCGAACCTCCCCAGACGCCGGGTTCGGCCAGGCATGAATCCCCAGGGAAGCGGGAGCACCATGCCCGGGCTCGACCCCTGCCACCGGATAACAGTACCCGAGCCGCGCCCCCACGTCCTCTCCGCCCTCACCGGCCCCCCGGCAGGGACTGTCGGCCTGGATCCGGTAGTCGCCGGCCGCCTCGTCACAGAAGAGCGGATCGGCGCTGAAGTTGCCTTCCTGGTAGCCGCATTCGGGGCAGGGCCCGTATTGGGTGTTGAGGATGTCGTTGTAACGAAGCTCGAAAACATCGGGCATATACTCTGGATCAACACCTGTGAACATCTCGCTCACAATGCAATTGACAAACTCCAGTGCATAGTCCGAGTAGTATTGGTAGTATGGTGCCACCCACCACATGATCGTGCAGTTCTCGAAGATCATGTGGCTCCCGGTGGGACACTAGGCTGTGGGCATGAGACAGGACCATCGTCGTCTCACGTTCTAACCTCCGCCAAGTCGTCTCATGCCTCACCATGTAGTAGCGGGGTCGATGCGAGCTACCGCACAGCACCTCCTCTCACGAGCGAAGCCAGAAGGTCCGTGAGGACACTGTCGGTGTCAAGTGCCGCCGAGTAGGTAGTAAGAACAACTCAACTTCAGCAGGCTCACGACAGGAACGTCAGTGAACGGCTTCAACGCTAACCAGAACGGACCCGCCCTTGCTCTTGAGAATGAACCCATTTGT
>CAZNJE010000170.1:0-2462 GCA_964573295.1 uncultured bacterium
GATCACCTCGACCAGCCCGACCACCCCGACCGCCCCGACCGCCTCGGCCACCTCGATCCAGACCGCCCAGGTCGACCTTCCCCTCCATGAGTGCCGCCAGTGGCACCGCCGAGGATGGCTCGATCACCAGCTTGGCACGTTCCCACACCAAGCGCATCGCACGCACGATTGTCTCCTCGCTCGCCGTGACGATGTCATGGACCAGCTCTTGGATGATGCCGAAAGTCCGCGGACTCAGGGAAGTGCGTAAACCGTCGGCGATCGTCTGAGGATCTTCTTGAGGGTAGAGCGTTCCCTCGCGGAAGGAGCGGTAGGCATCGTCGGCGCCAGCCGGCTCACCGCCAATGACGCGGATCTCGGGCCGGAGCGAGGTCGCGCTGATCGCCGTGCCACTGATCAGTCCGCCGCCGCCGACCGGAGTCATGATGATGTCGAGCGAAGGGATCTCTTCGAGCAACTCGAGGGCCGCCGTGCCGGCACCGGCGATGACGCGCGGGTTGTCGTACGGGTGGACGAAAGTTGCCCCGGTGGCGGCGAGCTCGCGCTCAGCCGTCGATTCCCGGGAGTCGAGCGTGGGCTCACAGGTGACGACCCGCGCCCCGTAGCCTTCAACGGCTCGGCGCTTGATGACGGGCGCATTCTTCGGCATCACGATGATCGCCGGTACGCCGCGATTCCGCGCCGCCAGGGCAAGGGCGGCACCGTGATTGCCGGAGGAGTGGGTCAGGACCCCGCGTGCCGCCTCCTGTTCCGGTAGCGAGAAGACGGCGTTGTGCGCCCCGCGAGCTTTGAAGGCACCGACCCTTTGGAGATTCTCGCACTTGAAGTACAGCCTGGCGCCGCACAGGTCCGAGAGAGTCCGGCACGTGACGACCGGTGTCCGATGCACGTACGGCGCGATTCGCTGGGCGGCGTCGCGAACGTCATCGATGCTGGGACGGGTGAGCGTATCCATCTGGACGGGGCTCCTTCTCGTATGGGTCTCTGCGATGAACTCCCTGGTCTGGGTCTACTGGCCCGAGTCTCCTGGCTTGAATCTACTGGCCCGAGTCTCCTGGCTTGAGTTTACTGGCCCGAGTCTCTTGGCTTGAATCTGGTGGCTCGAGTCTCCTGGCTCGAATCTGGTGGCTCGAACCTCCTGGCCTGGCGCTACAGGCGTCGGTCTCCCCACTGCCGGTACCAGCTTACTACAGTTGTAGTCTCCTGTTGCCTAGTCGGTGTCCTCCTGCCGAGCCCCAACCAGCCCTACCAAGTCGGTGTCACCCCTACCGAGCCCCAACCAGCCCTGCCAAGTCCGTGCCCCTCCTACCGAGCCCTGCCGAGTCTTGCTGAGTTGGTGCCCACCTGCCGAGTCGAAGTTCCGGACCTCCCAATCCGAAGCGATCGGCTCTGCTGTCATACCGATTCCTGAAGAGGCCATTCTGTCCTACTGGCTAGAAGAGTTCATCCCTTTCTCTGGATTGGGCGGTGCCATCCCAAGAGAGTTCGGATTTTTGCCCCGGGGCAAAAAAAGGTGCTGGACGGGGGGCTGCTTGGGATCGGACCAAGCACCCGGAGCGATTTGCCCCGGGGCAAAAAGGAGGTGCTGGAAGCGGCTGTCTGGGATTCTAGACTCATGGGTGCGGGCCTTTCTGTAACGTCACGAGAGGCTCTTCAACTCATTTCGAAGTTGAACGTTACGGTGTGTCTGCGGTGTCTTCACGGCGTCTTCACCGCATCTTCACCGTGTCTCTACGTCATCTCTCCGCGGTCCGAGATGCTCGCATGAAAGATTCTGTCGCCGTCTCGGACGGTATTCTGATACAATACTATTCAGATAGGAGAACAGGACTATGTCGTCCGAGACCGACCCTATGGTGAGAGCCTGCTCATGAAGCTGTCGCACAAGAGCATCTACGCGTTGAGGGTGCTCCCGCATCTTGCCCGCCAGAATGGGGAGCCGCTTTCGGCGGCGCACCTTTCCGAGATCGAAGATCTGCCTCTGAAGTACCTGGAACAGATTCTCAGCACGCTCAAGAAGAGTGGCCTGCTGGTAAGCGAACGCGGCAAGCTGGGAGGCTACAGCCTGCGCCGACCGCCCGAGAAGATCACCCTGGGCGATATCATCCGGGCGCTCGACGGACCACTGGCGCCCATTCCCTGCGCCAGTCGTACGGCGCCGCACGAGGATCCCGACTGCCCGTATCCGTTCGAGGAGTGTTGGCTGCGGAAACTGATGCTGCGTGTGCGCGACAATATCTCGGAGGTGCTCGATCAGGAGACCCTGGCCGACATGGCCCGGGACGTGCGTGGATCCGTGCGCAAGCAGACCAGTCCCGCCAAGCAGGCGGAAGGCGCCAGCCGGGCGCGAACGTCCGCGGAAGAGAAGCCCTCGCGGCGCGATCGTCGCTAAGGGGTTTCTGGGAAGTAAGTGTGCCTAACCGTCACATCGTTCCGCCTAACATGTCCCACGGATTCTGCAC
>CAZNJE010000171.1:0-2415 GCA_964573295.1 uncultured bacterium
ACACTTTACCTGCTTGCCTGGATCCCGATCAGTTCGGCTCAGGTTCCCACAATTAACCCGACTGAGACCGTGAACCCTGCAACGGGCCAGATGGCACTCTCTGTCCCGATTGTTTCAGTTAAGGGTATTAATGGTTTAGATTTCCCCTTGATCCTCGGCTATTCAGCCGGCATTAAGACAAAACAGGAACCTGGCCATGTGGGCCTCGGGTTTTCTCTTGGAACCGGCAATATTACCCGTGCGGCGATTGGTATTCCCGACGATTTCAGCGACCCTTCGAAATATGAATATACGCCCGCCAACAATTATTGTGACCCACCTCTATGGAAAAAGGTTGTCGCATATACGGTTAAGATTTTAGTTTCCATCGCAACGTCAATTCTTAGCGCGGGTGCTTCGAGCTTCGCGGTAGGGATACTTTGGAATATGTTGGGGACACTGACGGACTTGGTGGTAACGGCCAGCTTGCTGCAGATAAATGCATCTGACTTTGTTGCCGGTGGCAGCCACGTCGAGCCCTATGACTATGTCAATTCCACAAAAAGAGGTTTCTTCCATGGGGGATATGATGATCTGCCGGACATGTACTTCATCCAAACTCCATATGTACAAGGACAGATAGTGTGGGTGGGTGACCCTGAAACAGGGCACTTCGCTATGAAATCTACTTCCGGTTCTTCACATTCAGACGCGGCAACGACCATAATAGAATACAATAAGATTGAACAGACCTTTGCCATTACCACAAATGACGGTAAAAAGTTACATTTTGAGACGGTTGACAGAGCTGGGACGTACGCAGGCCAGAGCTTCAATAAGAAGATCGATGGAGACGATTGCCTCGTCGAGTTTTCAGTCCAATTAAAGCAAGCCACCCCCTTGCAATGGCATTTAACAAAAATTACGGAATCAAATTTCATAGACGGTAATGGCGATTCAGATCCCTTGAATTCGAAAGAAACAAACCACGGTGGATGGATTGTTTTCGATTACGAGAAGACGACTGGGCCACTTAGCCGCATTGTAGACGGCACAGCACATATGAGAGACCCGCATACGCGAGGCTGGAACGTTGTGGGCGCATACGATAAGTCCTTTGATGACATTACAATGTATCAGTTGAATACTGTTTACACACCTTTGGAGACTGCACATTTTGAAAGGTATGGTCCATACTATTCCTGGTGGTTCAAAGGTAGTGACTTATACGAAGGAATACCTACCGACGATGGTCTTAGTAAAGGCAGGGTCCATTTTGCATGCATTTCGAGCATAAAGATCTATAAGCAAGAAGACTATCCGTATGTAACCAAGCAATATAAGACGATCGAATTCGACTATGACCCCGACTATCTAAGACCAGGCAGCGCGAGCTATGCAGCCTACCGGCATGAAAGCGGCAGCGTACACGCTAACCGGACCGTTAAGACCACTATTAGAACAGTGCCCGCACTGAAGGGTATTTCAATTTCCCCCGGAGGTTATGAGGCCCAATTCACTTATGATGATGCCTTGAATTACAATGCCGCGGACGTAACCACCGAAATATCAGTAGATAGGACAACCTACATTCCTCGGGCTGATGTTTGGGGATACTATTACCCCAATGCAAATGATGATTTTAACACTCAGGGCAAAAAGGATCCCGCACACAACGATGGAAAACCCTATGCTGCAGCATGGTCGCTTAAAGATGTCAGTTTTTCTACGGGGTTGAAGATACAGTGGACCTACGAAGCAAACCGATACGATGCGTGTAACGGGTACGATTATGGAAAGACAAAATACGGAGGCGGAATTCGGGTACGGAGAGTAACCGCAAGCGGGGTAGAAGCCTCCCCCATTACCTGGGACTACTTCTACACTTCTGCCCCGCCAACCCAGATAGATAAATGGGAAGAAGACGCAAACTCATCCGGACATGCAACGGTCGAGCCATATCCGTACCACCTGGGGTACAACAGAGATCCGCGAGCAAATGTAACGCGGGGGGGGCGCTATGTTCCGGCTCGCGTATTATATGAGCGGACGCGAGTAGTGAAGAATTATAATGAAAACAATGGGGCACACGCACCACACGGATATACCGTTTATGATATCACCACCCCAGCGGACCAGCCGAATGAAGGCCCCTATGGGCAAAAGGATTTCACTTGGACTTGCGGCTATCAGAAATCTATAGTGCAATACGATAACAACGGGAAGCCCGTTGCTTCTACAAAATACGACCGCTCGTTTGAGGTCGAACCACTCTTTTACTATGAGAAAAACCCCAACTATGATTACTCGGATGATAGCAAATACCCTTCGGGTTACTCTTTTAATACAATGGGTGTCGTAAAACTTAATTCCGTGACTACTGTTAATGATGGAGTAGAAAAAATCGAAGAATATGAGTATTCCTCTCGAGAGAAT
>CAZNJE010000172.1:0-2347 GCA_964573295.1 uncultured bacterium
AGCAAACTTGATCCAGAAACGGGCCTATCCCATCAGACAACGTGATCAGGCTCACTAACGGAAGACGTATCCGATGTGGGCGCCGTTGCCGAGACACTGGACGAGTATGGCATCGGCTTCACCTGTGTCCCACACTTGCCCAGAACTTATCTGGATGGGGCTACATTCCGTTTGGCCAAGGGGAATCCTGTTGTCGCGCTGACGCTGAGACATGATCGGATCGATGCATTCTGGTTCACCCTTTTCCATGAGTTGAGTCATGTCGTGTCCGGGCACGGGCGAGCCTTTCTCGACCGCATGTCGGCAACAGACGACTCGACCCGTGACGAGCTTGCCGCCAATCGAAAAGCGGCCTCATGGCTGATCCCACAGAAGGAGTTCGACTCCTTCGTTGAAGCACAACGTCCCTGCTTCTCCGAGAAGTCGATTCGGGCATTTGCCGAACGCATCCGTCGCCATCCAGGCATAGTCCTGGGGCGTCTCCAGCGAGAGAAGCTGGTTCCCTATAGAAACCCGAGGCAGTTGCTACCAAGGGTGAGTTCGTACTTGGCGATCTAACCATGGATTGAGCCAGTGGTGCGCCAGGTGAAGGTCCGGTGGCCGGTGGCCGGTGGCCTGCCGCTCATCCCGTCGTTACACCTCCGGCGTGGGTTGCGGCACGATATGGGCGCTGAACATGGCGGGCAGGTCGCCGGGGGTAGGACGCCCACGGGCGGGGGGTTGCGGCTGCGCGACCATGCCGCGTGGGCCAACCGGCATCCGCCAATGGGGGGTACTACGGGACCGACTGCCTGGCCCAGCCGGGGCCGGCGGGCTCGTCGTCCTTCTTGCCGCCCTCCTTGGGCCGACCGCCTTCCCGCGCCTCCACCCGCTCGATGATCGTCACGATCGATAGGTCCTCGCTCTCCTCGGCCAGGCGCCGGTCGATCTCGGCCAAGATGCGATCCGCCTCGCGAGCGGCCTCATCGGGCGTGCCCGGCGGCGAGGCGGTCCCCACCGTCTGCATGCCGTGGAGGACGTCGAAGACCTTCAGGCTCTGCACGTCCTTCGCAGGCACGAGGCCGCCCTCGTCCTTGCCGGTCTGGACGATGACCTCGTGCAGCAGCCCGGCGCTGATCATGTCGCTGGTCGCCGCGCGCACCAGACGGATGGGGATGTGAAGCTCGCCGGCGAGCCTGCTCACATTGGGTGCCCGCCGGCCGTGCAGGTAGGCGTCGCAGATCGCGATCATGCAGCGCAGGGCGGCGCGCAGCTTGTCGCGGAAGCTGGCGGTCAGGGCGCCCTCTTCCTGGAGGAAGCCGTCGGCCGCCTCGCGGGCGAAGGTGAGGAGCGCGCCGAAGAGCACGATCACCCAGCTGAACTGGATCCACAACACGAGGAGCGGGAAGGCGGTCAGCGAGCCGTAGAGGCTGCCGTACATCTTGGCCGACGACAGGTAGAGCCCATAGCCCCACTTGCTGATCTCCCACACGATGCCCGCCACGATCGCGCTGGCCGAGGCCGACAGGAAGCTCACCCGGGTGTTGGGCATGATCATGTAGAGGACGGTGAGGCCCATGACCGTGACCAAGAGCGGGAGCAGGCCGAAGAGGAACTGCACGATGCCGCTTAGAGGGGTGAAGCCCTGGATGGTGGTGAAGATTTCCGCGTTCTGCACCGAGGCGGTCATCATGAGGCTGAGGCCGGTCAGGAACGGGCCCAGCACGGCGATCGTCGTGTAGGTCGTCAGGCGGTTGGGCAGGCTGCGGCCGCGTTTGATGCCCCAGATCTGGTTGAAGGCCTCCTCGACGGTGGCCAACAGGCCCAGCACGGCGCCCAGGAGGAATATGAAGCTGATCCCCTGATAGGCGCCGGAGTGGACGCCCTCCAAGTAGTTCGTCAGAAACTGCGAGGCCTGCTCCTGCACGCCCGCCACCAGGTTGGCCAGGATGAAGCGCTGGAGGTGGGATTCGATGCCGGCGATGCCGCCGAAGGCGCCCACCAGCGTGAAGGCGAGCACGATGCTGGGCACCAGCGCCAGCAGGCTCGCGACGGTCATCGCCGCCGCGCGCAGCGGGATCTGCCCTCGCGGGATCGACTGGACCACGACGACCAGGATCCGGAGCTCGCGCAGGAAGAAACCGTGGAGGCCCCCGATCTGCTGGAGCTCTTCCTCCCACAGCCGCTTGCTCAAGAAATAGCGCAGCCAGTGGACGCGCTCTCGGATTTGCTTCTTACGTTCTTGCATGCAGTTTGCCCCTCGCGCGGGAGACTAGCACCCAAGAGAGTGGGTATCAATCCGCCATGCGCATGCTTCAGGTCCCCGTCAAAGTCCTTCCGCTGGCGCCCCGCGAGCGCAGCGGTCCGT
>CAZNJE010000173.1:0-2290 GCA_964573295.1 uncultured bacterium
TACACGGCCCTGAATACCTACACCCAGGCCGGTGATGGGTATACCTACGGATACTAATTGGTTGGATTGCAGAACCGGGAGCATCTGTGCCCAACCGGAGCGTTTGGCGGAATTGACCCGTTGGAAACTGCCAAGGCGAACCGGGGTATGACGATAGTGGATTCAATTGCTTGAGCCAAATTGGCATTTGTGGGAACGTAGGATATCGTATAGCGGTTTGCGTTTATGGACTCGGCTTTGAGCCGTCACCCAAGTTAGGTGGTGTAGATGGGCACCCGGATTCTGAAGAACAAGCCTCTCGTAGAAGCAATCCTCGAGGTGAAATGGCAGCTGCAGCCTGTCAAGCCCGACGGGGCTATCGACCCACATTTCAGACTGCTAGTGGGGCGTCTCTACGATCGAATCCTAGGCGAGTATCCCTATCACGAAGAACTTCCAAGTGCTGGGATTCCAGATGAGATAACAGCTCATGTGGTGAAGCATCGATTCCGAACAGCAGAAAACAACTGGCCAGTTGTTCAGGTGGGGCCGGGCATTTTAACGCTCAACGACACTCACAAGTATACGTGGGACGATTTCCATGCGAGGGCGGAGCGGTTGGTAGGTACTCTCTTCGATGCTCATCCCCGTTCAGAAGAACTCCATATCTCGAATCTCTTGCTCCGCTACATTGACGCAGTTGACTTGGATTATCGCTCAGAGAACGCGCTAGAGTTCCTGCGCGAGAAGCTACAGGTCTCTGTGGAGTTACCGAAGGATCTCTTTGAGGACAGAGATACCGATCCCCGACCACATCATTTGAGTTGGCATTCTACATTTCGGTGTGAGAACCCAAACGGTGTGGTTCACATGAAGATTTCGACCGGACAGCGCGACAAATCGCCGGCCATCCTCTGGGAAACAATGGTCCAATCAGTAGGCAATCATGTCCCATCTATGCCAGGCGAGTTCGCAGGTTGGATTGCAGGCGCCCACGAGGTAACGAATCACTGGTTCTTCACCCTAATTGAAGGGGATCTGGAACGGAGGTTCTCGGGTGACTAGCTATCATACGTCATCAATCGAGTATGACGAGGCGCATTTTGAAGCAAGTCCAGCTAGCGAAGCAGGCCCCTATAACAGTCTCATGCACCATGCGCGCATGCCTGCGTCGACGGTCCTTGGCTTGGCTGCAATGGCCTCCATACTAACGTCGGGGGTGACAGCCCCAGCCGACTTCGACACCTTCGATTCCCGTATATCAGTTTCCTCCACCAGCCTGGAAGCAAGTGCGACAGATCATCGGGTGACTAGTCTGGCACAGGCGCGCCAGAGCGCCATTGCTACACTACTTGAGGCCGAGCGGCGCCGTAGTGAATTCGTGGAAGCCGAGGCCAAACCAACTGCAATCTGGGAGGATCCTGAATGATCTACCAGCCTGCAGCACTTGATGAGCCATTGCGTCAGGGCGACATCTTCGTGCGTCTGCCACGTCTCGACATTTCCTTGGACGCGCTACACACCGTCGGAGATGATGAGATCCAGCGCCATTCGTGGGAAGACCTGAAAGACTGCCAGGAACCATTGGCAATCATTGCCGCTGCCCGCGCTGTAACAGCAGTTGTGGTTACCCAGAACTGTGATGCCGTGCGTGCGCCGGATATCACGTTGTGCGAGGTCCGCCCATTTCCCGAAGTCGATGGGAAAGCACGCTCAGCACAGGCTCCCAAATCTTGGATGCGTATCATAACGCAGCACGCAAGACTGAATCTCAAGTGGTTCTATCTTCCACCCAGCGAGGGATACTCGATTCCTGAAAAGATGGCCATCGACTTCATGGCAACGATGCGGCTTCCAAGAACTGATCTGGAAGCTTACAGGCGACTGCGCGTGGGACGGCTGAGCGACTATGCAAGTGCCCACTTTAGAGAACGAATCGCTTCATTCTTCCGCAGGTATGCCTACGACGAATGGTATTCTCTGGACGCAGAGGAGATGGCTGCCTATCAGAACCAGTATCCGGATGCCAAACCGTTTCCTTGGCAGGTAACCTCGTGATTCTTGCGACGGTGTCGGGCACATAGAGAAGAGCAATCCAACCATCGCATTCACCAGATGTGCGGGCCGTCATGGCCCTGGCGTCAACGTGGGTGGAGCCGACTTGGGCCCTGCAAGGCCAGGGCCACGTCGGCCCACCCACTGGTGATGCTGGCGTTCGACGACGAAGATGGTCACCGAGGCTTGACGGGCAGCACGCGAACGCGAATGCGAGTGGCGGATATGACAACGATGGCTCCAGCCAGTAACACCT
>CAZNJE010000174.1:0-2245 GCA_964573295.1 uncultured bacterium
CGGTGAGCGCCGAAGGGATGGGTGTGCCCGCGACAGGACTGTCTGCCTTGCAGATTGGAGGATGCTGCCTTTTGACAGGCAGTCTCCATCATGATATGGTTGTACGATATGTGGGCATGTTCGGACGGTATCGTGATGGGGGATCTGTGATGTACCAACTCAGAATGGATTGTACCCGATTATATATCATGTTTGTCTTTGCGCTTGTAGCCTTCTATGCGGTCATACCCGAGGCGCGATCCGCGACGGAAACATGCATCACAGGGGTCCAGGGTTGGTGGAGTGTCGGCGACACTCTTCAGTTTCTCGGGGATTGTAGTGCGAATTCATTAGAGGACTGCACCGAATCGTGCGACTGCTGGGATGAGTGTTGGCAAGATCCGTGCTTCTCATTCGCCGACGCGAGCAATGTCGATCTGGAGGAGTGCGAATGCGTTACCGGCACAATATACGGCGTTCGTGCCGATGGGTGCTTCCTGCATGGCGCCTCGCAGGGAGTGGAGGTCGAATGCGCCACACGCGGGTGTGCGGAAAACGACTACTGCCCGAGTATCTGGATTGTAACAGCTTTTGACTCGAGTCCTGGCGAAGTAAACGAAGGTTGCTACACTATTGAGCTTCTGTGCAATGATCCCGAAATTGAGTGTCCCAACTCCATCCCGACTCAGAGATGCCATCCCTTCTAATGGGTGCTGTCAACATGGATGGGACAAGATGAAAGGTCGACGATCATGAACAACATTTTCGGTCTATCAATCGTGGTTGCGTCCGTGGTCTGTCCGTCCGCGATCGCCGTTGCGGAAGGCGACGTCTATAGGGAACTGGGCTTGGGTCAGGCGACGATCCAGGGTGAGCCCAGCCGGTGGCCGGAGACGGTCTTCCATCTGAACGGAGATGGGAGCTTCGAGAACGGATACTCGTTCTCTCCATTCTTCACTCAAGAGCCCGATTGGGGTTCGCTGGCCGAAGGCTATCCGGGTGTGGAGGGGACGGTCACCGCGTTGGGTGTGTATCTGGCGACCTACGGAGGGAGCACCGATTGGGGCTACCTCGATGCCTACGTGTGGGCCTATGACATAGCCACGGAGAATCCAGGCGCTGTGTTGTCCATGTATCCTGAAGTGGAAGTGACCGAGATCGGCGCCTGGCCCAACGTGACCTTGCATGACATCGACATCGACGATGCGCTCGTCGGATCCGAGGGCTTTGTCGTCGGCTTCTGGCCTTTTCCGTGGGAGCCTCAACCGAACGCCTTCTACACCGTGGTGGACGTGGACGGGCCGCCTGGGCATCCGCGGGTCAAGATTCCCCCGGGGCAGGAGTACCCCCAGGGATGGCAACACCCGAGCGAGATGGGCTTGGAGTTCGGCTCTTGGGGCATCGGCGCATACGTTTTCGAGGATCCTGTACCGGCCCAGGGTACAACATGGGGCGGAGTGAAGGCGCTCTTCCGCTGATCCGAAGTGTGGCAGCCGCGGACCTGAGGTGTGACGGCCGCTGATCTGAGGTGTTGTGATCCGGCGGGGACGCCGGTTGCCCGGCTGTGCCTCCCGAATATTCGAACGCCACCTCAAAGTCCTGTGGGTCCCGAAAACTTCCTCGGCCTGCATTCGCAGGACTTACAAGACACTGATTCCTGCGGGATCGGCCTGCCAGAGATCCTGCTTGCCACCCGATGTTTTGATCAGCGACCCTCTCGCTTCGTGAAACCAGTCAACAGCCGATCAACATCAGGATACCAGCATCATGGCTTGGCTTGCCACTTTGTTCAGCATGCTTCGAGGGACCATTCGCTCACGAGCATCCCTGCAGATCGAGAACCTGGCCCTTCGGCACCAGCTAGGGATCTATCGACGAACCTGTCGGCGGCCACGCATACTGGCCCGCGATCGCATTTTCTGGTCCTGGCTCTCCCGCGCCTAGCCCGGATGGCGCGATGCCGTGGTGATCGTATAGCCAGAGACCGTCATAGCTTGGCGCAGACGGAAGTTCCGGGAGTACTGGATTAGGCTGTCCCGCTCTGGCAAGCCTGGACGGCCCAAGGTCGCCAAGGAGGTTCGCGATCTGATTCGGCAGATGTCGGTCGCGAACCCGATCTGGGGAGCACCTCACATTGTCGGCGAGCTGAAGAAGATCGGGATCACCCTGTCCAGGTCCACCGTCGCCAAGTACATGGTGCGTCATCGGAAGCCGCCGTCTCAGACCTGGAGGAGCTTCCTGAAGAATCACATTGCCGACATCGTCG
>CAZNJE010000175.1:0-2207 GCA_964573295.1 uncultured bacterium
TGAACTCCACATCACAAAGCGCGCGGTAATTCTGAACACGCAGATATTCAATGCGCGGCGGCGGCTTCGGGGTGCTCTCCGCAGGCGTCTTGCTGTTCTTCTTCGTCATCATGTGATCCCTTTCACTCAGGGCCGATTGTTTGTAGTCATTGTCTCACTGCGTCATCGGTAAGGCCAGCCATGACATCACACGCTACCTCCTCGGCGATGGCCTCGGCCTTGGGCAGTTCGATCTCGCCGCTCAGGAGTTTGGGCAGCAGAGCATCGCGGGTCAGGGCGAGAATGCGGGCTTGCTTCAAGGCATTGATCCGGCGGTCAAGCATAGTGCGCAGTACTTCGGTGCCTTGCACCATCAGTTCCTCGCCGGGAATCGCCATCTTCGCGTCGGTCAGGTGGTGGCGCTTGATGTGGCCCATCGTGGTGGCCTTGTCAGATGCGATTCGCTGAAACTCGTCGAGGTGGTGCTTCGTCGCCTGATAGAAGTACCACTTCGGAAAGCTCGCCGAGGTCACCTTGAAGACATGCTGATTGAGCACTCCGCGCCCGCCGCACCAGATCGATACGAGCAGACTCCCTGACCAAGAGAACAGCACGTCGCCATCTTCCACGATATATTTGGGCGGCACGTCAACCGACGCTCGATCTGTGTTGTTTGTGATGCCTTGCCGCAGCTCTCTGATCTTGATGACCGGCAGCGACTTCTGGCCTTCGACGGGCGGGTGCTTCTGACATGCCAGGCCGTTTAGGTAATCCGCGATCTCATCGAGCGGCTTCACGTCCCACCCCTTCGGGATCGGGCCGAGGTCGGAGTCTTCCAGGCGATCGGGGAAGAGGTCGGCGATTTCGGCGGGGAGGTTGGGGTCGCGGCCTTCGGCTTTGGCGTGGACGGGGTCGAAGTCGATGAACCAGCTCTTGAAGATCGCCGCCGCCATCTTCTCCAGCGTCCGGCTCATCCGCCGGTTCAACTCGATCTTGTCATCCAGCGTCCCCAGCACTCCGGCGATCCGGTGTTGTACCGCAGGGGAAGGCGCGGACACTTCTATCGAATTCAGAATGGTCTGGTTCAGCAAGGGCTGTCCCGAACCGCCTCTCCAGCTGTTCAGGTTCAGGCTCTCCAGAAGATAATAGAGGTATCGAGGTTCATTTCCGTTAATGGCTTCAGCACGGATGGCATTATCAGTAACCCAGCAGCGCGATCTGCTAAGGTAGACGGAACCGCAGTAGCTCCCGACTCTGCCAATGATGATGCTGTTCTCGCTCGCGTTTACTTCTCGTGAACGGCCAATAATGCCATTAGACCCATAGACGGGGAATGGGAGATCGTCGGCGCGATCGGGGCTCGTCTTCCCGTTGGAGAACGAAAGCAGTGTCTTCAAAGTGGTATCTTGCCACTCACTCGCCATAACCCAGCACCTCCAGATTCTGGCGAATTGTGGCATCGAGTCCTTCGGCTTCGGCCATCTGCTCGTAAAGCTCTGCTGACAGTTCGGCCATCTTGTCCTCGTACGGCACGCCGTCGTCTTCGATCTCCTCCGCCCCGACGTAGCGGCCTGGGGTGAGGGCGTGGCCGTGAGCTTCGATCTCGTTGAGCGTTGCGCTCTTGCAGAATGCCGCAACATCCTCGTACTCGCCCGCGTCCTTCTCGCCGCGCCAGGCGTGGTAGGTGCCCGCGATCTTCGCGATTCCTTCCTCGGTCAGTTCGCGGTGGGTGCGGTCGGTGAGTTCACCCATCTTGCGGGCATCGATGAACAGTGTCTCGCCCGGACGAGCGCGAAAGCCCCGCTCCTTGTTCGCACCTTTGTTTCGGGTGAGGAACCAGAGGCATGCCGGGATCGGGGTGGTATAGAAGAGCTGGCCGGGCAATGCGACGATGCAATCGACCATGTCGGCTTCGATGATGGCCTTGCGGATGTCACCCTCGCCGGAGGTGTTGCTAGTGAGCGAGCCGTTGGCAAGAACGAACCCAGCCGTGCCGTGGGGTGCGAGGTGGTGGAGGAAGTGGAGAATCCATGCGTAATTGGCATTGCCGCCGTCCACGGTGATGAACGAGCCGTCCTTCTGCTTGCGTTCGCCGCCGGGCGGCAGCGCGAACTGGGCGTTGCCCGATGACTGGTCAAATCGCCGCCAACGGACATCATTCTTGACTTTGGAATAGCCCCAGTCCTCCATGTTGAACGGCGGATTGGCGAGGATGTAGTCGGCCTTGA
>CAZNJE010000176.1:0-2172 GCA_964573295.1 uncultured bacterium
GATCACATGTTCGACCTGCCGGGGTTCTCTACGGACCCACATGTGTACAGCCGGTATACTTATGATGGCATGTCGAGACAAGAGCTGTTTGAGTTCATGGAGGATCAGGGCTTGAAGGTGCCGTTGAATGGTCCCTATGAGGTTGTTGAGCGTGAGGCCCGCTACGGTGTCGTTGCGTACCTTGACACACAACGGCACTGCGGCAGTGGGAAGGTATTGAACCCCGGACTGCATCCCCCTTACGTAACAGTCGATACGTTTGCAGCAGAGTATATACCACCTGCGCCTATGCGTGGGAACGGTGACGATTACAAGTCGTGGACTACACGACTCCTTGTGGTGGGTTACCGGGTGTTTGAGTTGATCTATGCAAGCCGTGCCGACTGGCGGTCGAACGTAGGGGACGGTGAGATTACGCTTTTGGGCGAACTTGTCAAGGAGGCAAGGCCTGCGTGGGCGCAAGGTCACCCGCTTTGTGCTATTGATTTTGTGACCCACCAATATACGTATGAGACGTACGCTCTGGACTACAACATCGCACCCGGTTTGAAAGGTACAGGGGTGGAGCAGTTTATGAGCGCGCAAGAGGTTTACGAGGAATTGAAGCCGTTCATACGTCGATTGTAACGGCGCTCAAAACGGACTTTTACTCAAACAACGCTTGAACAAGGCAGGAAGGTTGATAATGATTGAGCCGACTCGTTATCTTCAGTGGTTGTGTAGAAGTATGTGTGACCATCCACCCGAAACGAATCTAGGAATTCAACGAACTTCGGATGGCGGCTACCTTACCACTTACGATCAGGTACGCGACATTATCAAACACTGGCTGGGTTACGACCCGGCGTTTCTGTTTTACCACCATTCCGCTGGGGGGTGGTTAGACGCGCAACCCGCGCCTTACTACGGCCCTGAGGTTGTTAACCTGTGCGTTGGTAACGCAGAGGTTCACTTCGTCAGTATAGACACCACGGAGAAGCAAGGCATAAAGATGGAGCGGGTGTTCCCGACCTATCAGATCGCCTTGGAGGCTCGTAAAAAGGTATCAAAAGCACGCAGTGTCGAAGAGGTCCTTAGAGTCGCGAAGGAAGACCGTTGGTGGACAGAGTGTCCACTTTGTGGGAGGGACGCCGAGCTGATAACGTGCCGTAAGTGTGGGCAGTTGTGCTGTGCATTTTGTTCTGTGTTTGAAGTATGTGACACTTGTGAGCAAGAGGACTATTGAAGGGGGTTGTTCACAAGGCAGGGCATCGAATTAGGGTTTTAGAATTGGAGAGTTGGACATGGCGAACAAGAAGATTTTTAACACACTACGGGCTGCAACTCCGCAGGCCGACACTCACAACAGCGCGGGCGGGCTCGCATTTGAGCAGACCCCGAAGCTGGCGCTTGCACAGGGTGTCTGTACGTTCACGATCCAAGACGGCTTCTACAACACCGCCGAGGACTAGCTTGCAACATTCCTACGTTTGGCTGACAATGTCGATGCTCTTTTTGAGGCAAAGGCGGCTGTGTACGGGCGTGAGATGGCTAAGATGAAGGACGCTCCTGTGGTCCTTTTGGCGCACTTGTTCAACCGCGACAAGGAACTCGCTGAGAAGGTGTTCCCTCGAGTGGTTGACAACGGGAAGCAGCTTCGCACATTCGCGCAGGTCGTTCGCAGCGGCGCGTTGGGGCGTAAGAGCTTCAGCAATGCGGCTCGGAGGTGCATGGAGCGATGGTTCGCGGACCGCAAACCCGCTACCATTTTCCGTAACAGTATAGGCAAGAACCCTTCGCTGGCGGACGTGATCCGCATGGTCCATCCAAAGCCCGCCACGGCAGAGCACGAGGCGCTTTTTGGGTACTTGGTGAACCGCCGTAAGGGTGACTACAACCGTGAGATACTTCCGACGGTGGTGAAGGAGTTCGAGGCGTTCAAGCGCGGCGAGTCGGACAAACTCCCTACGCTCCCGAAGGCGCTTATCGAGAACCACCTGAAAAAGCCGGTCCATTGGGCGCAGATGCTTGAGTTTGTGAGTTGGACGTGGTTGCGGATGAACCTGAACGTGCTCGCGAGGAAGGGTCTTTTGCAGGAGCCCAAGGTGTGCGCTACGGTGGCGGAGCGCCTCCAGAATCCGAGTGATTACGACAAGCAGAAGTTGTTCCCTCACCACTTACTGGCTACTTACC
>CAZNJE010000177.1:0-2037 GCA_964573295.1 uncultured bacterium
CACACGTTTGGTTCTGGCGACCGGACGCTACCTCGGCGAGGGGTTCGACGATCCGAGACTGGATACGCTGTTCCTGGCACTGCCGATCTCGTGGCGGGGTACGCTGTCGCAGTACGCCGGTCGACTCCATCGTCTGCACGAAGGCAAGACCGAGGTGCGCATTTACGACTATGCCGACCTCGGAGTCGCCATGCTGGCGCGCATGTTCGAGAGGCGACTTTCCGGATACAAGGGGCTTGGATATCAGCGAAAGGGTTGGGGAAAATCCCAACACTTGGGAGATAACGCCTCGTGAACGTAAGTGACCTGCTCAACTCTGGCTATGATCACGGAGAGCTTCTGGCTCTGCTGATGGAGGAGTTCCAATGTCTTTGGGAAGATGACGATGGTTGGGCGTGCTATGGCCGAAATGAACCGGCCCTGCGATTGAAGATGAAGAATGGCAAGATCACGTGCATCAAACCAGGTGCTGAACTCACACCCGCTCTTCTCGGCAAGATCGTGACGAACGCGAGGAACGCTCTCCAATGCCCCACAGGATGGTCAATACGCCAGGAGGTGCTGTTCTGCACTCGCCCTATCGATGGCTGGTACCGCTACAAGAATGAGATGCAAGTCCGGCCGATGCCTTCTGGCTACCCAAACACAGATGCCATTTGGGAGCCCAAACCCTTTCTGCTTGAAGTGCGCGTTCCTGAGTCATCCGCATGGGAGATTACGTCGTACAGGGCCAAGAGGCTCATGGAAAGATACGAATGGCTCCTGTCGCTCTTCCTCAGTTGGAACGTCTACTCGTATAGGCAAGACACTTACAAGTCCTGGGTCTACTGTCATCCAGCGAACCCCCTCCTGGCGACACTTGGCTATCCCCCTGTCAGGGTGCCGAAATTCGAGGATCCCTCATCGATGCTGCCGAGACTGCATTCCGTCGCTCCTACGGAGTACTATACCTCCCATTTTGGGGACTATGACAAGGGTACCCGCATTCCCGGTAGCCTTAATCAGTTGCTTGACAAGTACTCCCAGTTGCCTGACGAGTGGCAAGGCCGATTTCTTACGGCGGGCTGGTGGGTGTGGAATGGGTCATCACCCCAGATTTCGCCCACGATCAGGTGCCAGTGCCTAATCGAGGCAATTGAGGCAATGACGCCCGCTGAAAGTGGAGCACCGAACTGCAGCACGTGTGGCAAGTCGTTGGGGAAAGGACCGACAGGCCTATTTCGAGACTTCATCGCGGAATATGTCGGCAATTCCAGTGAGGTGATGAGCCTCTCGCGAAAGCTCTATGGCTTGAGATCCAGTATCACGCATGGAGAGTTCGTCTTCCCCTCAGACATCGCTTCTTGTCAACAACCAGGCTCTGAATCATTCTCCGCAGAGAAGAAGTTTGACCAAGCCAAGCTGCTTGTCAGGATCGCCCTTGTGAACTGGTTACTCCGGTTCGATAGGAATCGCGAACCGCCGGCAGCGGAAGCATCAAGACGAGTGCGATGGTGGGAAGTAGCTATTGGGAAGGCGCGCGGGTTGCCGCGCAGACTGCTCTCCGCAATAGCCCGCTGGCTCTATCGGTAATGAGTCAGGGCCATAACCGTGGGGCGCCAAGTCTTCCACATAGTTGGTTGCAGGACGTGCAAAATCTTACACATCGCACCACCACCAGCAAAGCCCACAGCCGCCCGTCCTGCAAGGCGGGACGTCCTGCGACGAGGGATTTGCCGAGAGCCATTTCCCTATGATGTGAAGCGCCAGAGACTTGCAGGAATGGCCTTCTTGGCAGAACGGCTCCACACACCGTCCCCTTGTCAAGCCCGCCCCGAAAATAGACCCGGTTTATCTCGTTTTCGGGCGCTGACCAAACGGCCCTGAGCCATAACCGACTCTACGTCCTGCAAGGGTGAAAATCATAAGTCCTGTCAAATCAGCCCCTTCTGTTGCAGGACGTCTCTTTTCACACGTCCTGCAACTTTCGAGAGTTCGAGAGGTTTTGGGGGGTCTCGGGGCGGTTTGGGGGGTAGCCCGTCCTGCGAGGGCGTCCCG
>CAZNJE010000178.1:0-2009 GCA_964573295.1 uncultured bacterium
GCACGCCTCCCGGCTGCCACAGCGTGCTTCCATCTGCATCTATACGCTGAGCATAGATGTCACAGTCGGCAAGTGAGGAACGGCAATCAGCCCACACGACAATCACACCACTATCGCCATCGGTAGTCACGTGCGGAGCGCCTTGGAAACCAGCCGCCAAACAGACTGGCACACCATCGGATTCCCAGTAAGTTCTGCCGAATTCATAACCCAGTACACCAAACTCGCGACCGGACACCTTTCTATGCAAGCGAGCGAAGGCATCCTGCCCAGTTCGGTCAAGAACGCTATCTTGGCTTAACCAGACATGAGATGTAGCCCCACTTCCAAAGGTGCCTGACAGTGAAACACCGAAAACCAATCCGACCAGCATTGAGGCGAGGGCACAGGCAAGGCCAATCGCAATAGTTATTCGCCAAACGCTCACGGCCGTTTCCTTTTGTCTGTCCAAATTGTCTGACAAGAAACAATCGGAAGAAAGTTTGTCCACTTTATTGTTTGCCTAACAGTCAGGAACCCGCCCGATCCTCGAGGCTGCACCTCAAGGATCGGGCGCAGCAACGCTTGTTCAGGGATAGTGTAATTGGCCCCAAAAACTGGACCACGTGCTAAGGTGAAGGATTTGGTATATAATGTACAGCACGTGGAGGGTAAATGCATGACAAAGAAACGACGGATCCACAGCAGCGAATTCAAGTTCAAAGTCGCGCTGGAAGCGGCTAAAGGGCTGAAGACGCTCAATGAACTGTCCAGCGAGCACGGCGTCCATCCAAATCAGATCAGCGGCTGGAAGAGCGAGTTGTTGAAGAGCGGAGCCACTATCTTTTCCAATAAGACCGCCCGGCAGCAACGAAAGCAGGAGGCCCTCCAGGCCGAGCTCTACGAGCAGATCGGGCGGCTCAAGATGGAGCTGGAATGGCTGAAAAAAAAAGCTGCCCGAAACGGTTGAGGCTAAACGTGCGATGATTGAACGTGACCATCCCGAGATCAGCATTCGCCGCCAGTGTGAGCTCATTGGGCTGAATCGTTCCTCATTCTACTACCAGCCAGTGGGCGAGTCGGAATACAACTTGTTGTTGATGCGTCTGCTTGACCGCCAATACACCCGAACTCCATTCTATGGCTGGCCGCGCATGACAGCCTGGCTGCGTCGGGAAGGGCATCCGGTCAATCCCAAGCGGGTTCGGCGCTTGCTGCGTTTGATGGGCTTGCAGGCCATCTACCCCAAGCCCAAGACAAGCAAACCGGCTCCCGGCCACAAAACGTATCCCTACCTGCTGCGCGGGCTCAAGATCACAAGGCCCGGCCAGGTCTGGAGCACGGATATCACCTACGTGCCCATGCAGCAGGGATTCATGTACCTGACCGCAGTCATCGACTGGTTCAGTCGCTACGTGTTGGCCTGGCAGTTGTCCAATACCCTGGATGGTCTCTTCTGTCGGGTTGCGCTGCGGCAAGCTCTGGAGCAGGGCAAGCCTGAGATCTTTAATACCGATCAAGGTGCCCAATTCACAGCGGTGGAGTTCACCGACATTCTGGAGACCACCGGCATCCGGATCAGCATGGACGGCCGGGGCCGAGCCCTGGACAACGTTTTTGTCGAGCGCCTGTGGCGTACGGTCAAGTACGAGAACATCTACATCATGGACTATGGCTCTGTTCCGAACCTGGACACGGGCCTGCATTCCTACTTCCATTTCTACAATCACGAGCGCCTACACCAGAGCCTGGACTACCGCACACCGGTGGAGGTGCATTTTGCGTAAGCGGCTCTCGGGCTGTGGACGGCGTGGACAACTCGCATACTGCCGCGAGTTGCCCACCCCGCCCACAGCTCCTACGACGACGGCGCGGCGGTGCGATTCTTTCTCATCTGCCAAGCCAACGGTTGTCATTCGACGAGATCGGTGTTACAATGTGCCTGGGAACGTGCAGTTTTCCCCAGGCCAGTCGGCAGGTCTTCACCTTATTTTTGCCGATCCGTGGTCCAAAGGATGGGGCCAACCCCA
>CAZNJE010000179.1:0-1999 GCA_964573295.1 uncultured bacterium
CGGTGGGCCGGGGGGCCATGGAGAGCAATGAAGATACATCTGCATCACATCGCAGTACTCACGCAGTCCCTGCCGGAGGTCGAGAAGTCTCTCCCGCAGGAACTCGATCGTCTCGACGTTGGTCACTTCCCCAATGAAGGAACCAAGGAGCAGTACATCGACCTTTCCGCGTCGGGCCGTCCATCTCTGCTGCTGATCGAGGCCGTCGGAGATGGCCCTTACAGGGAAGCACTACGGAAGAGAGGTGCGGGTCTTCATCATCTTGGCTTCGTTGCCGACCACTTGACCGAAGCGGCGGACTATTTCGCCAGGCAGCGCCTGCTGCTCCATCCAACGACGCTGAAGACCCTCGAGCAGGGAGTCATCTGGATGTGCCGCCCTGGGATTCCGTTTCTCGTAGAGATATCGGGCGTCGAAGGATTGGAAGAACCAGGCCCCCCGCCGATCACCCTGGCCATTCCCGGGCTGGGAGTGGATCGTATCGACTGGGTCCCTGACCTTTCCCTCAGGCGGTCGGATGACGCCTCGATCCGGATATCCACGGACGCCGTGTCGTTCCAGATGGCTCCGTAGCTGGGTCGTTTCAGATGACTCCGTAGCTGGATCGTTTCAGATGACTCCGTAGCTGGATCGTTCCAGATGGCTCCGTAGCTGGGTCGTTCCAGATGGCTCCGTCATGGTCCTTCTGGCCCTGATCTCGGATCCGCCGGGGGTGACCAAGACTCTGATTCGCACGAGGCTGAACGAGGCTGAACCATGATCTCGAAGGAAAGACGCACAGAGATCCAGGCCGGGCTCGCCAAGATGGCCGCGGAGCACGGCCCTGCGGGCGGGCAGCGCGCCTGTGGCAAACGAGCTCGGATTATAGCGTCACGCTCTGTGCGTGAAGCGCGCGCGTGACTTGATAGCTTGGATAGCTGGCACAGTCCTCACCCGCCGCGTGGGTCGCAGCATCGAGAACCCGCCGGCATTCCAATGGGGGCTGGCAACTACGGCTACAGGCGGACAGCCCGACGAGTTCCTAAGTGCTACATATAGTGTGTATTATCCAGCACTCTGGGGAATGCCGAGTGTCGAGTCCCCCCCGCCCTGCTCGTCTTCCGCGATCAGCGGGACTCGGTCATGGGCTGAGCACGAGACGGGAGGTGGGGAGGCCAGTGACCCTATGGGCCGGCATCATGACTCTATAAAGGCTTGTTTGAGCCTATAAAAGACTCCAAAAAGAGAGAGGCCACCCAGCCGCAGAAACCCCAATCAGTGGGGCCAGTCAAGGGAAGGCCGGCCGGAGAGCCTCGAAGCGAAACGTGTGGCTTGACGGGGGCAGGGCAATGAATCGCGCCGAGTTGAAACGCACGGTGGCTCTCGGGGAAGACAGCCGGCGGCAGTTCAAGCAGGACATCCGCAATGCTGCTTCGCTGGCATCTGACATGGTCGCCTACTCCAACTCGGCTGGCGGTGGGATCTTCATTGGCGTGTCCGACGATGGTGCGCTGTTAGGGCTATCGCCGCTGGCAGGCGGGGCTGGGGCGGTGATGGTGGCTTCTGCCCAGATGAGCGTCGGCTCCGTAGAGTGACACACATCACGCTCTCTGCGGGTCGCGCTCAGCGCGTGACCCCGCGCCTCGAGCAACTCGGCGGCCGCACGCGGATGCGGCTGCCCAGCGGTAGCAGATCGGGACTGCGGAACTTCTCGCCCGGCCGTATCTGCGTCTCATGTCCGGTGAAACCTACATTCCGCACTTCGCCTTGGCCCCATGGCAGGGTTTTCGTCACTCCTAGCGTCTTCTGTATAGGCCAATTCTGCTATTCGTAGGGCACGTGCCTCTTATCCAGCAGACCCTTCAGTAGCTGCCATTGGATAGCTCCGTAGCAGTCGACTCTATCAAGCGGGACGTCGCCACCCGCAGCCAGCGCCCCGTCCCCCGGCCTTCTACCGCGCTTGGTGCGCTCGGGCGGGCGTAGCCGCAACAGCATGAGTTAGGCCCTTGGGAGGAGCTAC
>CAZNJE010000180.1:0-1994 GCA_964573295.1 uncultured bacterium
CGGATACAGACAAGGGAAGCCCTGCGGGTGACCGCGCCAGCTCTCGACCCTACCGCTGGGTGGCAAGAGCGTGAGTAATGAGGGTCACGATCGGATCAACGCCCCGATCCGAGGCCGCAGCTCCGCGATCACCGTCTCGAAACGCGGCAACTCAGCGACCAGCGGACCGAGCCATTGCTCCCAGGTCCGCTCCACGTGATCGAGAACGACGTCGGGGAAGAAGTCATCCGGCTGGGAGAATGCGACAGATCGCACGGCGCACTTCGCGCCCAGCAGATCCGCGAACCCCGCCAAGTCCATCCGTTCGCCGTAGGCTTCGAACAGTCGCCACAGATCGTAGTAGTCCCGTGCGCGCGACCGGCTCCAACCCCGCTCTTCCAGCTTGCGGGCATGCTGGAGAATCGCCCTGAGTTTCTCGGCGACAATCTCCTCCAGAGCATAGACCTGGACATCGGTCTGGATCTGTTCGCCGTATTCGTGCAGGATCGGCCGCCTGATGGCGGGCCTCAGGAGGGGCTCGTCCACCGTCACCTCGACCATCACGCGGGTGGTCGGCCCCTTCTGCCACGGCAACCTGGCGCGGATCGTGAAAGCCTCCTGGCCGCCAGGATGAGGCACCCGCTCCGTGTAGCGGGTGCTATCGATACCGACGGGGGCATATTCGTCGAGGAGCCCGGCCGCGACGGCGCAGGCCTCGCCGACGGCGGCGAGCAACGCCCCGCCGATCGGGACGCCCGGCAGCCCCGTGAAATCCAGATCCTCGGAGAATCGGTATTCCCCGAAGTAGCACTTCTTGAGCGCCGAGCCTCCCTTGAATACCAGAGAATCGCGGAGGGCCGGCACTCGGCCGATACCGGCCAGGATCCACGACAGCAGATAGTCCCGCTCGAGGACATCCCACGGCAGGCCGAGATCCCTCCGGGCTTCCTGAAGCCGGGTGCGCAAGGGTTTCATGTCACGATCCTCCCAGGCAGATTGACCTGGATCATCCAGCGCCCATCGCAGGGCCCCTGCCGTTCACCGGTGGGATCCAGGGTCCGGTATCCCGTGACCGGCACGGACAGGAGCCGTTCGAGGTGTGGGGACACCAACCCCAGATGCTCGAGCACCCAGCCGAGCCTCTTCGCCGCTGCCCCATCGAGCCTGAGGGCGTAGTCGATGATCCGGTCCAGTTCCAGGTCGGCCAGCCGGACCTGAAACGCCTGCAGGACTTCGGCGATATCCCCGCAGAACTGCGGCTTCGACAGGCCGTCGATCAGCGTACGTTCCGGATCGGTCACCGACACGCGAGACTCGCCGATCCAGACCTGCTGGGTACCGAAGAACCGCCTGGAGTCAACCCCCACGAAGGTGAAGTCCGCGCCTCCGGCGGCGAATCCCTCTCCTCCATCGGAACGGCCGGCAGCCCGTTTCCGAGGCGTGGAGGCGGCCGTCGTCGTCAGGACATACACCCTGCGGGGTACCTGCTGAGTCAGCCCATGGTAATGCATCGCCGACCAGTGCGACACGGCCGCCGGTTGGATCAGGGCCATGGCGATCTCGAACTCGTGGACCGGGGCTACCCCGGGGACCTCGGCGGTCAGGGCGTAGAGCCCTCGCCGAAGCTGGACGATCCAGCCGTCGCGTCGCAAATGGTGCACGGCCTCCAGGAGGTAATCGTCTTTCAGGCCGACCTGCGGGGCCAACTCCCGGGCCTGCGCCGTGGTGAAGATTCGGTTGCCCTGGCTGGCCAGGAGGCGGACCAAATCGATTCCGACGGCAGACCTCTTGTGCTTTCTTTCGGTATTCATTGGATATCGCCCAAGTTTTGCCTGTTTACAACAAACCGCTGTTGATAACATATGGCAATCATTGGATGCTGTCAAATATAAGGTTGTTGACTTCTAAGAAAGGCCCCACTGGAGCTTGGCTGCAACGTGGTCGAGGTCATCGTTCATGGGGGTTCTCCGTGTCGGTGGGCAGGCGGAAGTAGGCGCCGGCGGCGCGGCGCAGGA
>CAZNJE010000181.1:0-1970 GCA_964573295.1 uncultured bacterium
AAGGCGAGCATCCGTCGCCATGGGAAGCCGCCTCAAGAGGTCCCGATGGGGAAGGGTGGCGGCTGGGTCTGCCAGGGACGTGACGGGACCAGACGACCGGTGAATTCAATGTTGTCCGCATCATGATCAATGTAGACGCGATCCCCTGTAGGCCTCTGGAAGGAAGCGATCGTCATTCTCGAACAAATGGTCCAGTTTGACCTTCTCCGCGCTCGGAGCCACTCTAGCTGACGGGATTTACGTTCAACCTGCCTTGCGATAGATGCCCACTTCCTTCTTTAGGCGGCCTCCCAGTCGATCCGCTTCCATATCGAGTTCATACTCCATTTGGAGCCCCATCCAGAACTCGGCCGACATCTTGAAGTAGCGCGCTAACCGAAGTGCGGTATCAGCCGTTACGGCCCGCTTGCGGAGTACGATCTCATTGATTCGTCTCGGCGACACGCCAAGCTCACGAGCCAGCTGATTCTGGCTCAACCCCATGGGAACCAGGAACTCCTCCAGAAGGACTTCACCTGGGTGCACTGGATCCATCTTCTTCGTCATTTGTCATCCTCTGTGGTAGTCAACGATTTCGACGTCATGCGCGTCGCCGTCTGCCCAGCGAAAACAGATACGCCATTGATCGTTGATTCGTATGCTGTGCTGTCCCGACCGCGACCCTCTCAGAGCTTCGAGTCGGTTCCCAGGAGGAACTCGCAGATCCTGAAGGGCCCTCGCTTGGTTGAGCATCCGCAGTTTCCTGAGCGCCACCCGGAGTATGTCGTTAGGCAATCGGCGAACCGGCATTCGATTCGCTAGAGCCTGTGTTTCGCGGGAGGCAAATGATCGAATCATCGTAGTACCAGTGTATGGCGCATGACGTTATGCGTCAAGATCAAACCCCTAGGCTACTCAACTGTCAGCTTTCCATGCAGTTAGCAAGGCCTTTGCCTGGCCCCCTTCAATCTGACCACTGCGCTGAAAGCCATGGCTGGTCGGCATCTGTGACCTGTCCGTACCGAGAATCCTTATATGGACTCCTTCCGCAACAACTACATGGAGCCGGAAGAGTGTGGCGGTTAGATTTGACTGCTGTCCCGCTGAGTTGACACGTAGATGACGGGTCGGTTCAGGCCGCTCGCCGTTCGTAGTGATGGTGAAGTCCACCCAGGTGACCAATCTCTACGATACGACCGCGGCCTTCGGAATGCACCTCGCGCGGCTCCGGGCAATCCATCTCCAGGGATTGGTGAACTCTCCAACGATGGTAGTAGTCCACGTAGCGAGAGAGAATGCGGCGGAGATGCCTTTCATTGAACACAATCACGTGGTCGAGGCATTCTCGACGGATGCTCCCAATCAGCCTTTCACAGTAGGGATTCTGCCAAGGACTTCGCGGCGCGGTGACCACCTGCTCGAGGCCCATGTTCTTGACGCGGCGTTGGAAGTGCACGCCATAGATGCCTTCGCGAACTCGCAGCAGGTATCGGGGTGCTTCATCCCAGGGGAAAGCGTTGACGATCTGTTGGGCGGTCCACTCGGCAGTTGGGTTTGTGGTCACATTGCAATGGAGCACCCGGCGTCGCTCGTGGGCGAGGATCAGGAAGACGAAGAGGATCTGATTCTTCGCGGTCGGTACGATGAAGAAGTCAACGGTCACGATGTCCCGTACGTGGTTCTTCAGAAAGCTCCTCCAGGTCTGAGACGGCGGCTTCCCATGACGCACCATGTACTTGGCGACGGTGGACCTGGACAGGGTGATCCCGATCTTCTTCAGCTCGCCGACAATGTGAGGTGCTCCCCAGATCGGGTTCGCGACCGACATCTGCCGAATCAGATCGCGAACCTCCTTGGCGACCTTGGACCGTCCAGGCTTGCCAGAGCGGGACAGCTTGGTCCAGTACTCCCGGAACTTCCGTCTGCGCCAAGCAAGATGTAGCCTGCCACTTTATTCTGCGCTTCTCTCCTCAGATTATCCACCCAGCGGG
>CAZNJE010000182.1:0-1962 GCA_964573295.1 uncultured bacterium
AGGGATGTCCGTGGTTCCGTTTCCAGCTCCCGCCACCTCACACGCAGCATGCGGATTTCCCGCACTACGCGCTCCTGCAGGCTTCTCCCCAAGGGTTATGGGACCTATCCGGCTGGGGTCGCTTTCGGCAACTGGAGACTGCTCTCCCTGCCTACTCCACCGCTCCCAGCTGAATCAGCCTTCGCCCCGGAGCAGGGGGCCCGGCCTCCGGAAGTCCTTTTCTGACGAGGCCACCTGTGGGTTCACTCACGTTGCGGCCCGGCGGCTCGCTCACCATCCCGAAGATGGCTTTGTCGATCAGCTTCACCGGCTTCGTTTCCTCCACCGATGTGATCCAAGCTACGGGGCTTCTGACTCTTGCCCCGGTCGGCTTGGCTCCCACTGAACATGCCAGCCTTTGCTGGACACACTGCTCCGCGAAAAGTCCATATTGGAGGTTGCGGGCAGATTCTGCGGCTGATCAGGGCAACATGGGCATGATCTGCGGAGGGGAGGGAGCTGGCAAGAGTTGGCGACGGTACACGTTGTCGGAGTACGGCGCTCGGGTACTCGGTCAACGCGAGTGGGGTCTTACAGGAGGTGGGCCGCCAAGCGACTAGATAGCAAACGTTTAGAGGCATCGAATGCCCGAAGCTGCAAGATTCCTGCTTGAGCCCCCCGAGGAATTCGAAGAAATGACTTTAGAGGTGCCATTATTACCGTAATAATAGCAACCATGTATGCACGATTACTCCCTTCGCCGACCCAATCGATCTTCCTCTTCGGCCCACGGGGAACAGGAAAATCCACCTGGCTCGAAACGCGATTCCCCTCGGCTCCGAGGTACGACCTGCTTGACACGGGCGAAGCACTCCGGCTCACAAAAGACCCCCAGACACTGTACCGGGAGTCGGCGACGCTTAGCCCGGAATCGTGGGTCGTCATCGATGAGGTGCAGAAAGTGCCCGCGGTACTGGATGAAGTCCATCGCCTGATCGAATCCCGCGGGCTGCGTTTCATCCTCTCTGGATCGAGCGCACGCAAGCTAAGACGGGGCGGAGCGAACCTCCTGGCGGGCAGGGCCATCACAACAGCGATGTTTCCTCTCGTCAGCGCGGAGCTGTCGTTCGAACTCGACCTGCCCCGGACACTCACCTTGGGAACCCTGCCAATGGCAGTCACCGGTGAGAATCCAAAGGCCTATCTGCGTACCTATGCGGAAACCTATCTCGACCAGGAAGTCAGAGCCGAAGCCCTCACCCGGAATCTAGGGGCATTCACCCGTTTCCTTGAGGTCGCCGCCCGTCAGAATGGCCAGGTCACCAATATCGCGGGAATCGCGCGAGATGTCGGGATCGGCCGTTCTACGGTTCAGAATCACTTCGACATCCTGGAGGACACCCTCCTCGGTTTCTGGCTGCCGGCCTGGAAGCTCAAGTCCGCCACGAAACAAGTGCAGCACAGCAAGTTCTACTTCTTTGATTGCGGAGTCGCGCGCGCACTGACCGGCCGGCTGCCGTATGCGCCGGCGCCCGAGGAACTGGGACCGCTCCTGGAGACCTTCATACTGCACGAGCTACGATCCTACCTCAGCTACAAGGGACTCCACTACGCACCGCACTTCTGGCGGACGTATGACGGCGCAGAGGTGGATGTGCTCTGCGAGACCAGGGATGGTTTCGTGGCGATCGAAATCAAGGCCACGGCAAGATGGCAGGGCCGTTTCAACCGCGGACTGCGTCGCCTATGCCGAGAGCTGGGCCTCGGCCCGACGAAGGCCTACGGGGTATGTCTCGGTGAGAAGCCTGCCCGCTGGGATGAGATCGATGTTCTCCCCGTTCGCGACTTCCTGAAGCGCCTGTGGAGTGGGGAGGTGCTGCGATAGCCGGCACAGAGTGGGCCGGCACCGACCCCACACCCAGCCAGGCCGCTCATGTCAACTCGCGTTCGCAGCGCACAGATGGCGTTCTTGGGACCCACAGG
>CAZNJE010000183.1:0-1944 GCA_964573295.1 uncultured bacterium
CCCTCGATCTGTGAGGTCAGCACCGCTTCCTTGCGCACGAAGCCGTAGATGAACCAATCCTGGTTGGGTACCAGCGTACTGGCGACGTTGAGTCGCGCTAGCTCCCTTTCCGCCTTGGCCAGAAGGGCCCGCAGCTCATCGTCGAGTACAAGAGGCGGTTCGGGGGGGAGTGGCCGGGGAACGAACGCCTGGAATGTCTCGTCGTAACGCGTTGTCTGGATGAAGGTTCCTGAATCTCGGCGCATTGCGAATCCCTCCTAAGAAAGAACTCTTTACTAAGATAGGTCAAAAGTAAAGGGATCTTTCTTTTCGGTGAATCCGAGGGGACAGCAGCGTGGTCCTGGAGGCCATGCCTCGCACAAACCCGCGTGTGTCTATTCGGGGATGGCGTGCGGTCAATCCCGAATGTCTGCGCGCGCGAACGCGCTACCGTCAAGACCGGCAACACCTTGTGAGGCATCGGGAAACACCAGGCCGGAGATGGGATTGAATCGCGCGCCGCGCCGTGGTGGCGCCGGGGAAGGCCTTCAAGATCTTCTTGTCGGCAGTAACAAGTGGAACGTCCAGGCGGTCGACGCCAACCAACCAAGACTCAGCGTCCTCAAGCTACCGGATCCTGAGCGTCTCGAGATCCCGAACTGCCAGTGCCTCGATGCCTGGGCGCATCGTATAGCTGCGAGACCCGGCATGGACAACATAGAGTTCGTCAAGGGCAAGGGTTTCTGACGCAGAGTGCATCGACCTGCTGGTCTTGGGAGTGGTGGTGCGCTTGATCTCGAACCCCAGCCGCTGCCGAGTGCACAGGACAAGGAGATCGATCTCGGCGCCGGTGTAGGTTGCCCAGAAGTAGCGGTCTTCGGGGCGGCCCCCGGGTAGATCACGTAGAGATGCGACAGGCGAAGATCCTCCAGCGCCACACACGGGGCCCTCGATTCCCCGCGCCGGTCAGACCGATCGCCGTCGGCGCCGGATGCGCCCTTTCGTCCCTATCGGCATAAGCCAAGGCTTGACATCGTATGCCTGATCCATTATTTTCTCACAAGTGAGAAGTAATGCTGAGGCCATGAATGCCCCGCTCGGGCCGGCCATCCGGCGGCTTCGCAAGGACAAAGGATTGTCCCTGAAGCAATTGGCCGTACGGATCGGCACGAGCGAGTCCGCCGTCCACCGCTACGAGAGCGGCTGGGATCGCTTCGAGATCCGGACGTTGCGCCGCCTCGCCGAGGCCCTGGACGCCACGCTGGAGATCCGCCTCGAGAGGCGGTCCGAGGCCCACGATCCTCGTGACGCGCGCGATCTCGCCCGCGGGATCGCACCGCTGTTCTGGGACGTGGATCTTCAGCCCTGCCATCTGCGGGACAACGCCGACTGGGTGTTGCGCCGGGTCCTCGAGTTTGGCGACCTCGACCAGAACCGGTTGGTCCGCAGATACTTCGGTGATGCTGCCATCGCCAGGGCCGCGCAGCATCGGAGCATGAGTCCAAGAGTGCGTCGATTCTGGGAGGTCGTCTTGCAGGGGAAGAGAGTCTCCACGTGAACCCGAGGGTTCTGCCTGCCGAGGCCTGGGCCGTGGTCAAGCGCCTGGACCGCGAGGGATTGCTGGCCGACTGGATCCTGGCCGGCGGCACGGCGCTCGCCCTGCAGCTCGGTCATCGCATCTCGCTCGACCTCGGCTTCTTCCGCCACGACGCTTTCGACGCGACGGCCCTGCGAACGTCGCTTGCAAAACTCGGCCGGCTGGAAGTGCCGTCGATGGCCGCCGACACCCTGCACGTGCGGCTCGGCGGAGTATTCCTGAGCTTCCTGCGATCCGAGGTCCTGTGCCTCCCGAAAACTGGACTGCCGCGATTGTCTTGAACGTGGGGACCAGATCCTGACTGTCCAGATCACCTGTGGGTCCCAAGAACGCCATCTGTGCGCTGCGAACGCGAGTTGACATGAGCG
>CAZNJE010000184.1:0-1925 GCA_964573295.1 uncultured bacterium
CTGAAGTTCCCACGCCAGGAAGGCTGAATTTCTCGGCAATTCTCATTCAGGCAAGCACATAGGCGTTATGGTATTTTGATGCTTGTTGTCATGTATTATGTCATTATTCTCTTGACGCGTTGCGCCTTATACCTATACTCGTTCCCATGCACATCGAAACCGTTCCCAATCGCGGCTCGCGCCCGACCATCCTCCTGCGCGAGGGCTGGCGCGAAGGCGGCCGGGTGCGCAAGCGCACGCTGGCCAACCTGACCCACTGGCCCGCACATCAGGTCGAAAGCCTGCGCCAGGTGCTCAGAGGCGAGGTCGTGGTCTCGGTGGATGAGGTCTTCAGTGTGGAGCGCTCCCTGCCCCATGGCCACGTGCAGGCGGTGCTTGTGGCTATACGCCAGCTCGGATTCGACCGGTTGATCAGCCCGCGGCGCTGCCGGGAGCGTGATCTGGTGCTGGCGATGCTGGTCGAGCAGTTGATCCACCCATGTTCCAAGCTGGCGACGACCAGGGTGTGGCACACCACAACGCTGGCCGAGGAGTTATCCGTACAGGACGCCGATGAGGATGAGCTGTACGAAGCGATGGACTGGTTGTTGGCGCAGCAGGGGCGCATTGAGAAGGGGCTCGCGAAGCGCCATCTCCACGAGGGTGGTCTGGTGCTGTACGACGTGAGCAGCAGCTACTACGAGGGACACAACTGTCCGTTGGCGCGTTTTGGGCACAACCGGGACAAGAAGAAGGGCAAGCGGATCATCGTCTACGGGGTGATGACCGATGGGCAGGGGCGCCCCGTGGCGGTGGAGGTGTATCCGGGGAACACGAGCGATCCGAAGACCGTGCCCGAGCAGGTAGAGAAGCTGCGCGAGCGGTTCGGGTTGTCGCGGGCGGTGCTGGTAGGCGACCGGGGGATGCTGACACAGACGCAGATCGAGCATCTACGCACGTGTCCCGGGATAGGTTGGATCTCGGCCCTGCGGAGTCCGGCGATCCGCAAGCTGGTCGAAGGCGGGATCGTGCAGATGTCGTTGTTCGATGAGCGGGACTTGGCGGAAGTGAGTTCACCAGAGTACCCGGGCGAGCGGCTGGTGGCGTGCATGAACCCGTTGCTGAAGCAGGAGCGTCGGCGCAAGCGCGAGGAGCTGCTGGCGATGACGGCCGCCGGTCTGGAGAAGATCGTGCGGGAGGTGGCGCGCCGGACACGGACGCCGCTGCGTGATGGTGAGATCGGGGTCAAGGTAGGCAAGGTGCTCAGCGCCCATAAGGTAGGTAAGCACTTCCGCACGAGGATCGAGGATGGGGCATTGCACTGGGAGCGTGATGAAGAAGCGATCGAGCGTGAGGCGCAGCTGGACGGGATCTACGTGATCCGCACGAGCGAGTCGCGGGATCAGTTGTCAGCGCCCGATGCCGTGCGTCAGTACAAGAGTCTTTCGCAGGTGGAGCGCCTGTTCCGGACGCTGAAAGGGATCGATATCCGGGTGCGACCGATTCGCCATCGTACGGAGTCTCGCGTTCGGGCACACATCTTCCTGTGCATGTTGGCCTACTATGTGGAGTGGCATCTGCGACAGGTGTGGAAGCCGTTGCTCTTCGAGGATGAGGAGCTCGAGGCGAACCGCAGGACGCGTGATCCAGTCGCGCCGGCGCAGCCGAGCGAGTCGGCCGTAGCGAAGAAGGCTCTGCGCACAGCAGGCGAGTTCGTAGTTCACAGCTTCGAGACGCTGATCCAGGAGCTGGGTACGCGTTGCCGGAACCGATGTCGAATGACGTCGGCTCCGACCGGGGCGACGATCGACCGCCTTACGGAAGCAACACCCCTACAGGAACGTGCGCTGGGGTTGGTCTCAGCGTTGCCAGGCGGGCAACACTGAGACTTCCCCTAACCACAACGCCCCATGGACGAAACCGTCTTGAGGGGTGGGGAACTTCAG
>CAZNJE010000185.1:0-1881 GCA_964573295.1 uncultured bacterium
TCCGGGAGGCTAAGCCAGCTGCCGTAGAGCACAAATGGGTTCATTCTCAAGAGCAGAGGCGGGTCCGTTCTGGTTAGCGTTGAAGACTCGGCAGTTGGGTTCGTGGTGATATTGAAATGCAGAATCCGGCGGCGTTCGTGAGCAAGGACGAGGAAGACGAAGAGCACCTGGTTTCGCACGGTCGGCACGATGAAGAAGTCGATGGCTGCAATGTCAATGTCAGCGATGTGGTTCTTCAGGAAGCTCCTCCAGGTCTGAGACGGCGGCTTCCGATGACGCACCATGTACTTGGCGACGGTGGACATGGACAGAGTGATCTCAATCTTCTCCAACTCGCCGACAATATGAGGTGCACCCCACAGAGGATTGGCTCGAGACATGCATCGGATGCGGTCACGGACTTCCTTCGGGATTGCAGGCCGACCGGGCTTGCCGGAGCGACACAGCCTCGTCCAGTACTCGTGGAACTTCCGGCGCCGCCAGGCTATCACGGTCTCGGGCTTCACGATCACGACAGCGTCTCGCCAACCGGACCAGACTCGGGAGAGCCAAGCCCAGAAGATGCGATCAGCCTGGCGGAGCCGTGGTCGCTTCGATCCGCGGCGCAACACGGCAAGTTGATGCCGCAGTGCCAGATTCTCCAGCTGTAGATCTGCCCGGGATCGGAGGGCGGCGGCCGGGCAGTCGAATAGCGAGACGAGCCAGGTCATGGTATGATATTCCTGTTGCGAGAAGATCTGATGAACGTGGCTGGAGAGATTGGGGGATCGGGAGTCTGGGTGGCAAGGCCGTTCTCGCGGGGAGATTTGGGCAGTCAGGCCCGAGTCCCTAAGTTCAAAGCAATCGCGGCTTTCGAATAGATGGTAGGGACACCGGGAGGTGCGGAGGAGATGGCTAGACCAGACGCGGATATGAAAGCGGCCATGCTGGGCATCGAGGAGATGGTCGAGCGAATCGTGAAACGATTCCATCCCCACAAGATCATCCTCTTCGGATCACATGCCCGTGGCTCTGCAACGCCCGATAGCGACGTGGACTTGCTCATCGTGATGCCGGTGGTTGGATCCAAGCGTCGTCAGGCGACGCAGATCGATGCGGCCCTGTCCGATCGCTGGCTTCCTGTGGATCTCATCGTTGTCACGCCTGAGGAGTTTGCTGCTTACAAGAACGTTGTTGGTCACATTCTCTATCCGGCAGTTCGGGAAGGCAAGGTGCTCTATGAGCATGCAGCCTGAATCGACTCACGTGGCCAAGCAATGGATTGCCAAGGCGGAAGAGGATCTACTCACGGCCGAACACACACTGGCTTTAGGAGAAGACTGCCCCGCGGGGGTGGTCTGTTTTCATGCTCAGCAATGTGCCGAGAAGTACATGAAGGCTTTGCTTGTGTACCATGACATCGAGTTTCCAAAGACTCATGATCTGGTGGTGTTGCTCAATCGCCTCGGCAAATGGTCCCCTCGCGACGTGCCATTGGAAGACGCGCACCCCTTGAACCGGTACTCAGTGGAGGCGCGGTACCCGGGGGACTGGGAGCCGATTGAGCTACAGGAAGCCTCTGAAGCTGTTCAGATGACGCGCCGGATCCGCGCTGCCCTAAGGCGAGAAATGCCTGAGGAGCTTCTCGGCGAAGGATGCTGATCGCGCTGTCAGCCCCCTCGGTGCTGTCCCCCAATCAGCCGCAAGCGTCGGGTTGCCGTTCTTTTGCGAGCATCGACCAGGCGCCTCCGGCGGCCACCGTGACCGAGATCCTGGAGGATGCCCGGGGCGTGCGTTCTTCCATGAGCGCGCGGAGCCTGTCCGTCCCGGAAACTCCATCCGCGCTATTTGAGCAGGGTCATTCAATCACAATCTTGGATTCAGAGTCCACCTTGGCTGGGA
>CAZNJE010000186.1:0-416 GCA_964573295.1 uncultured bacterium
TGAAGAATGCTGCTTGACCGTGAAATGAGGCGGGCCGGGGATGGTGGATGAATCCCTTGACCGTCAAGCGGACCGCCTCTTTGAAGCACCTCTGGTTGAAGTACAGTGAGGCAGCCCAATACCTGAGTCCCGTGTGGGCTCTCCGGCGCAGCTTGCGAATTTTTTCAGGGGTGGATGGGTCGAAAAACACGCGGTCCTGGACGGCCTGTTTTGCGGCGATGAATTTGGGAATCATGTCTTTTTGCTGTCCCTCAGAACCTGCGTGGCAGCGGTATCTGGAGACGAATCCGGGAACGTATGCCATGGGATAGCTCAATCCGATGCGGACGAACATCTCATAGTCGGGGCACGTGGCGAGTGTTGTGTCGGCATAGTAGCCGACAGATTCGAAGTGGCGTCGCCGTATGAAGGCCGCC
>CAZNJE010000186.1:426-1810 GCA_964573295.1 uncultured bacterium
GTGGCAACGCCTCGTGCATCGATGAAGTATTCGTCGCCGTAGACGACGGCCGCATTGGGGTTTTTCTCGAGGTGTTCGACGGCCCAGCTGCAGGCGTGGGATTCGAGCAGGTCGTCGGCGTTGAGGACGAGGATGACATCGCCTTTGGCCCGTTGCAGCGCTTTGTCGAGGCCGTCTGCTTGTCCCCTGTCCGGCTCGCTTTTCCACCGTATTTTTTTGCCGTATTTTTTGAGGATGTCTTCTGTGCCGTCGGTGGAGGCGCCGTCTTGGATGACGTGTTCGACGTGCGGATAATCTTGGGCCAGCACGCTTTGGATACAGTCCTCGATGAATCGGACGCTGTTGCGGCAGGGCGTGACAATCGACACAAGCCATTTTTTAGATTGTATCATTGCCGCCCTCTTGATATCAACCCCATAAGCATATCACCTGTCCATTTCAATCGCTTGGAGTGTATGGGTTGCCGCCCGTCGCGGGTGCCTACAGTTGGAAACGTAAGTTCTTTTTGTTCTCCATACAGGCTAAAGTAAAACCAGTATGCCCTCAAGGAAAACAAACCGTCTCCAAGAAGACGCACTAATTCCTGCCCCCGCCTCTCGTTTTTCCCAATCTCGGCATGTAAACTCTCATCTGCTGAATGGAGGGTAAGGTCGTTTCTCGAGGAAAAATCGGCAATCGAGACAATCTGGTCAACGCATCCTTGGAGATTGTTAATGCACAGGACTCTTCCGGCCTCATAGTTGCCCCCCCGCCAGAGTCCCTGCCCAGCATATTTTTTAGCATCCGGGAAGCCATAGCGGGAGTCGTAGACATCATGCATGATGACGACATGTGGGGTGTTTTGTAGTAACGGCAGAATCTTTCCGAGCACACACTCGGCAACATCGACCCCGTGCGCGTCCCAAAAGACCAATACCCTCTTGTATCCTGCGAGGTAGGTTTCATAGTCGACGGCGAGAATGTCATCCTCCACTATCCTGAGCGGCTTGAACCAATCCTCTAAAACGGCGTTTTTCAATCTGGGATGTGTTTTTTTCCGCCACTCCGTAGAGTGACATATGCTTAACACCGTGCAGCTATGGGGTAAAAGATGGTTGGCGGCCTCTGTGAATGCACAGGTTGAGTTTCCATATCCCCTTCCTAACTCGAGAATTAAATCTGGTTGATATTCGAAGGCATATGCCATAAGATGGGCCCACTGGTATGGATGTAAATCGCTGGCTTTTCCGACAGTACTGCTCAGTGAACGTATCCTCTCTCGGAGTTTTGAAACTTTTTTTCGTTGGTTCCAATACGCATATCCTGGTGTCGGGATGCCACTCTTAGCCTATTCCCTCCCTTTTTTTCGGATGTCTTCTGTGCCGTCGGTGGAGGGGCCGTCTTG
>CAZNJE010000187.1:0-1799 GCA_964573295.1 uncultured bacterium
CCGGTCTCTCGCCGCGAGTTCTGGGAGATTCTGACCGAACTGCACCTGCAGGGCATCACACTGTTCATCAGCACGCCCTACATGGATGAGGCCGAGCGCTGCTCGCGGGTAGGGCTGATGCACCAGGGGCGGATGATCGTCTGTGACGCGCCGGATAGGATCAAGGCTATGACCGACGGCGAGTTGATCGCTCTGTGGCCCTCCGATCTGCGGCGGGCGCGGGAGGTGCTGGTCGGGCTGGAGGGGGTGCGGGAGGTGCAGACCTTTGGCGATCAACTGCGCGTTTTTGCCCGCGATGCCGGATCGGTGATGGCTGGGATCCGGGAGGCACTGTCGGCGCAGGGCATCAAGGTGCTGGATCTGCGGCGGGCCCGGCCGCGCATGGAGGAGGCCTTTATCTCGCTGATCCGGCGCCGAATGGCGGCGAACGAGCTGGAAGAGCGAGGGGACGCATGAGTGAGGTCTTTGATCTCGCGGCGCTGGAATGGCAGCCGGTTCGGCCGGACGTGGCGCGGGGCGTCTATGGCAAGACGCTGCTGGGCGAGGGCGTCAAAGTGGTGCTGACGCGCGTCGAACCGGGCGGCCGGTTCGCACGTCATCGGGACGACTATGGACATCTGTTTTACTTTATCAGCGGGGAGGGCGTCGTCCAGATGGGGGAGCGAACGGTCGAGGCGCGGCCCGGACTGGTGGTGCGGGTGGGCGCGGGAGAATCTCACGCCTACGAGAACGCAGGCCTGGAGGATCTGGTGCTGATCTCTGTCAATGTGTCATCCAAAAGGCGGGGTGCAGACCAGGGCTGTACCAGCAGCATTGTTGGAGAGAGTCAAGAGCAATGAACTGGCGGCGCGTTTTCTCCGTCATGCGCAAAGAGTGGTGGCACATCACGCGAGATCGGACCTCGTTCGTGCTGCTGATGCTTTCACCGGTGCTGGTGCTGGTCACCATGGGCTATGCTTTCTCCATCGACATCAAAGACGTGGCCATCGGTGTGATGGATCAGGATCTCAGCCGGCTCTCGCGACAGTACATCGCCCAGTTGGGCAGCACCAACGCGCTGTGCCTGGAGGCCTGGCCGACCAGCCTGGACGAGGTGGAGCGGCTCATGATGCACGGCGACGTCAAAGCGGTGGTGATCATTCCGCGCGGCTTTGCGGCCGATCTGGCGGCGGGGCGCACGGCTGCCCTTCAGGTGGTGGTGGACGGCACCGATCCCAACACCGCCGGTCACGCCATCCGGCACGTGGGCGCGCACACGGAGAATTTCGTCAGCGAGCAGATAAAGCGCCATCTGGCGCAAGCCGGCGTGCCGGTGGAGGATCTATCGCCCATCGACCTGCGGCTGCGAGCCTGGTTCAACCCCTCCATGCGCTACACCGTCTCCATGATCCCGGCGCTGGTGGGGGTGGTGCTCAGCGTGCCGGCCATGGCGGCCTCTCTGGCGCTGGCCCGCGAGCGGGAATGGGGCACGCTGGAGGGTCTGATCGCCACGCCCATCGGCCGCTTTGAGTTGATCGTGGGCAAGCTGGTGCCCTATATGCTGGCCGGGTTGTTGAGCGTGCCCCTTTGCATCGCCACGGCGGTTTATGGCTACGATGTGCCCTTTCAGGGGAATCTGGGCGTCTATCTGGCGCTGTCAGTGGTGTTTCTTTTTGCCACCATGAGTATTTCGCTCTTTCTCTCTGTTTTTGCGCAAAGCCAGCAGGTGGCCATCATCGGTTCGATGATCATCTTTCTCTTCTCCGGCTTTTTCATGTCTGGTTTGCTGATCCCCTTTGCCCTGATGGGACCCGTCATCA
>CAZNJE010000188.1:0-1719 GCA_964573295.1 uncultured bacterium
GGTATATTTGATGGGTGCAAGCGCAATTGGTGGGGTGATCTTCGACCGCCGAGAAGCAAAAGAAGTACTGGAGCAGTTCACCTACGAGAATGATAACCCGGACCGTGTGTTGGTTGGTGATGGTGTTGTAGAACCCCTATATGACCCTCGTGACAACGTTATAGAGGCGATTGTGGACCAGCCCTTTGCGACAGTAGAAGAGGCCTATTGGTATATCGCGTGGCGGCGTTACGCATTCCAGCAGATCGCCTTCAAAGGGACTCTGACGATTGTCGGTGATCCACATATTCGGCCTATGGATGTGATCGCCGTCAACGTTGTCAAAGCGAATGGTGAGTTGAGTGACCGTTGGTCGGGTAAATGGACTGTTATGCACGTCTCGCATACACTTAGCGGCGGGTCCTTCGAGAGCGAACTGGAAATCATGCGTGAGTCCAGTTCTGGGGGCGACGCTGACTTCATTTACATCAACGGTAAGAAGCTACAGCTTACGGAGGATGGCACAATCCCGGAAGACCAGCTTGGGGACTTGGTACGGCGTACACCTGAAGAGTCGGAGGGGGGTAACAGATGAACCAGCTTGAAATGCTCCTCCGCAGCGATGAGTTCATAACCAAACGCCGCTACTACGGGATTTATCGAGGGGTGATCGAGAACATAGAGGACCCTGAGTATCGCCTGCGGGTTAAGGTGCGCGTGCATGGCGTCAATGAACTGGACCCAAACAAGGTCTCGACCAATGCGCTTCCGTGGGCTGAGTACGCAGCCCCTAGCGGAGGAGGGGTAGACCATGGTACGGTGGATGCGCCTTTTAACATCGGAGACACTGTTTTCGTTCAGTTTGTTGGCGGCAACAAGAGGATGCCTGTTTACTTTGCGACTTGGTACAGTATGGCCGAGAGTTCAAACTACCAAGACCCGCAGACCCCCACAGAAGTATGGCAAGACGAAAATGGTAACAGGAAAGCCTACAGCGCATACCTGCAACGCTTTGTGAAAAAGACCCCTCACGGCCACACTTTTGAGATAAGCGATGAGCCCGACGATTTAGAGATTGTTTTACGGACAGCCGACGGTAAGAGGGTGTGGTTAAGAGAGTCAAGCTCGGGTTCTGGCAAAGGGCAGGCGAGCGGGTTGTTGATAGAGGACGAGGCAGGCAACCAGTTACACTTGAACACGGAGAACTCGGTTTTAACGGTGAACGCGGCCGCTGACCTGAACATCGTGGTTGGTGGTGATGCCACAATCAGCGTTCAGGGAGACACAAGTATTGACTCGCAAGGTGATGTGGACGTCACTACACAAGGGACGATAGAGTGGAAGGGTTTCGGAGGGGCCTCACCGACTGGTGGTGTGGTTGTTGGCGGTGTAAATGGTACAATCTGTCCATTTACAGGACGTCCACACTTCGATGAGAGCACAAACGTCAAAGCAACTAAAAACTAGGACTGGAAAATGGCTACTTCAACTGCTAAGATCTATGCAGACCTGAAACAGAATCTTTTGGACAAAGGCTTCTTGTTGGCCCCAACACCTGTTGGCGGCAGTATGGACAAGTTCCTTTTGGCGATAGCTGAGACGGTGTACGAGAACATGGTCCTTTTAGAGGACACCGCAGGCAGTCCCGCGAGTCCGGCGCATAAGTAAGGGTTCAAATGGCAGAGCGTACAGAACTGTCGAATCAGTGGCGTGGTCCAACACTCCCGTTCTGGCGGAAGT
>CAZNJE010000189.1:0-1718 GCA_964573295.1 uncultured bacterium
CTGGTAATACCGAATCGATGGCTGAGATAATGATAGAAGCTATTGAGAAACCTATTCCAAGAGAAAATGTTACCGAAACATCCAGGAATATGTCATGGGAAAACTATGCCAGTGCCATCCTGGGGTTATAGTATCCCTGATAAAAAAATGACAACTTTTGATAAGGATTAAAATTTTGTTCCTGGTTTTTTTATTGTAAATTGCGTTGAGAAACTGGTTCAGGCATTATCATTTCAGGTTGGAAACCAGGTTTCATATAGAGAGTTATCTAATATGTTAAAGGCAGATAGTGAGACCATTGAGCGATATATTTATCTTCTGGAAGAAGCATATATTATCTTCCGTTTGCCTTCCTTCTCACGAAACCTGAGAAACGAATTAAAAAGATCAAGAAAAATATACTTCATTGATAATGGAATAAGAAATGCGGTGATCAATCAATTCAATCAGCTTGAATTGCGAAACGATACCGGAGCGCTATGGGAAAATCTCATGATTTCAGAAAGATTAAAACACCTTGAATATAACAGACTATGCCGAAATACCTATTTCTGGCGGACTGTAAAACAACAGGAGATTGATTACCTGGAAGAATATGATGGGAGAATATATGCTTATGAATTCAAATTTAAGCCCGCAACTAAAGTTAAACTGCCCCTGGAATTTGCAAGAACATATCCTGATGCCCGGTTTAAAGTGATTGATAGCAATAATTTTATGGATTTTGTCCTATAGTTAAAATACGTCCCTTTTCCATACGCAAGATAGTGACCGGGTGACTTCCATGATAAGGACTGCGAAAATTAAGGTTGGGTATTGCTTTGATAAAAAGTCACCCGATGATAAAGAGTCACCCGGTCACTTTATAAGATGCAGTATATTATTTTTGCAAGTGTCAAAATCCTCAAAAACTTTGGTTAACCTCTGCAGCTCCTGCACATATATTTTTCTTTTTTCTTCGAGCTTGATTTCAAATTCTTTCCATAATTACAGCTTTTCATTTATGATAAGTTTCCATTTTCTATTCCTGGTTCCGTGCGCTCCCAGGTTTATATTCAGTCGGTCGTATTTATTTTTGGTTATCATATGTTTCTACAAACAGACGAATAGTGCGCATGTATAGCCTTGTGCATATCCTCTCCGGCGAATGTCCAACCTTTGTCCAACCCTCAAATTTGCATCTCACCCTGACCAGGGAATACCTTTATCAGGTAATTACTAAAAACCAGTTCTTGGCAACAAACGGAAAAATAATTGCTTATAAAACAGAGCGGATGCAAAGTTTAAAAATCCTTTTAAGCGGTGATTTTCAAAAGGATATTAACTATGTATTTGAAATATACCGCCAGGCGGTATTATTAAAATTAACGGGTTATGTTGAAAAGCAACCCAATGGAATGATAGATATTCTCATTTCAGGCCATTTCGAGCGTATTGAACAGTTTGTTGCATGGCTGAAACCCTTCACCGGTAAATCCACCGACTTGAGTATTGAAAAGAGACCCACAAAAATAATTTACAATGAATTCAGGATCATCAAAAGATAAATATCAAAAAAATGGAAAAAATCAAGTTTTTATTCGCGCATAAGCCTTTGGTATTACTGATCATAATGTTAATACCAGGTTTTTTAAGTTTTGGCCAGGTCCGTGAGGATACGCTCTACCTTCCTCAGGTAAACATTGTTTCGCAAAATGGTTTCGGGCCCTATATTGCAG
>CAZNJE010000190.1:0-1673 GCA_964573295.1 uncultured bacterium
CACCGCCACCGCCGTCCAGAAGGCAGGGCTGAACTTCGCTGAGGTCAAGAACCTTCAGTACAGGGTGGAGATTCCGTCCACGACCACGACTGAAGAGGATGCGGTCACGTACATCAACGACACCATCGGCCGCAACGACATGGGCGTGACCATCTTCCCCAGCTATGCCTACGTGCCGGAGCCCATCGACGGTGAGAAGCTGGTCTTGCGCACGCAGACCGGCGCCATCCACGGGCGCGAGGCTCTCATGGCGCGGACCTATGAGGGTTACCACAAAGCGGCCAGCGACACGAGCGTGACCCTGCCGAACATCGTCCAGCTCCCCACCGGGCTGGAGGACAAGCCGCTCAATGAGGAGCTGCTCAACCCCAACGGGATCAACGTCATCAAGAAGCTGCACGGCAACTACGTCATCTGGGGTGACCGGACCATCTCGCTGGACCCCGGCTGGAAGTGGAAGCACCAGCGCGAGCAGCTGACGTACTATGAGCGGGTGATTCAGGAGGATTTCGACTGGATCATCTTCGCCATCAACGACCCGTTGAACGACCAGGCCGCGATGACGGCCCTGCGGCTGTTCTTCCTGCCTGAGTACCGCAAGCGGGCTCTGCGCGGTGAGACCTTCGATGCGGCGTGCTCGATCAAGATTGATTCGGGCAACAACACCAACGCGACTCGCGCTGCGGGCGACCTGAACGCTGAGATCAAGCTGCGGCTGGCCGACACCGTGGAGCGGTTCAAGGTCCGCATCGGCAAGGCGGGCATTTTCGAGGAACTGGGCTAGCCAAGGGCAAGCGTAACATAAACCGGGCTCAACAACCCTGGTTGGGAATTGGGAGGCTGATAACATGGCCGGTATCAAGGGCAAGGTACTCGATGACCCCATCCCGCAGAACAAGTACGAACTGCAGGTGGTAGGGGCACCGCCCATCGTCTTCACGTCGGTGGGCTCGCTGGAAGAGGAACTGGTCAAGGCGACCATGCCTGACCGTCGCAACGTGAGTGGCGGCGAGACCAACCCGGTGGAGGTGGACGTCACCCAGCCGATGCACCACAAGGCGGAAGTGGCGTTCATGGAGGGCTGGTACACCGGCGCTCAGACGCAGGTGACCGGCTACAAGATGGCCGGTGTCCTCATCTACTCCAGCGGCTCCGGCCAGATCATCCAGAGCTACACGCTGGAGGGCGTGTTCCCCTTCAAGCGGGTGATCGGTGAGGTCGGATTCGACAACGATGGCGAGATGCAGAACATCGTCTGGTCTCTGTCCATCGACAACATCCTGCCCAACCCGTAGTCCAACGGGCTGGGCGGAACATAAACATGCGATGCTCCACAACCGTCAGGAATTGGGAGATGCGCGATGAGAACAGTAACACTCGCAGAACAAGGTGACCAGCTTCCGGTCGGAACACTCAACCAGGACAAGCTGTGGCGAACATTAGCTTGCCGCAAGTGGATGTGGTCCGATGAAAAGGCTCTGGCCAGGGCCAAGGAGCAGGTCGAACTGACGTCAGGCAAGTACGCATCGATGGTGCTCGCTCGCCTGATGACCTCCATCGGCCACCACTCACCGTTCGACACGATGACCGAGGGCGAGCGAGCCCTGGTGATCAGCCAGCTGGCGATGGGCGATGTCCTGTACGCTTACATCTGGCTGCGCGTCCAGGCGCTG
>CAZNJE010000191.1:0-1670 GCA_964573295.1 uncultured bacterium
GGAATCGCTGATCAAGCGATGCATAAAGGATATCTACGGCAAGACCGAGGCCGGCGACGAACGCTACAACGTCCGCAGCCTGCTTGCCGAAATCTCGCGGGCCAAATGCGATATGAAAACCCCCGACGAACTGGGCAGCAGGTTCGGGGCCGACGAGATCGCATCCGAGATCTACGCCGCCTACGAAAAGCAGTTGCGGACGATGAACGCCGTCGATTTCGACGACCTGCTGATCCTGACCGTCAGGCTTCTCCGCGACGTACCGGGAATGCGCGACAGATATTGCGACCGGTTCCGCTTCCTGCTGATCGACGAATACCAGGATACGAACCGCACCCAGTACGAACTGATGCACCTGCTGGCCGGCCCCGAAAAGAACGTCCATGCCACCGGCGATCCGGACCAGAGCATCTACTCGTGGCGGGGCGCCAATTACCAGAACATCATGGACTTCCAGCACGACTTCCCCGACGCGGCGATCGTCCGGCTCGAGCAGAACTACCGATCGACGAAGCTGATCCTCCGCGCCGCCAACGGACTGATCCGGGCCAACGAGAACCGGATCGAGAAGGACCTGTTCACCGAGAACCCCGAGGGCGACCGGATCGTGGCCGCCTGTACCGACGATGAACGCGCCGAGGCCGAATGGGTGGCCAACCGGATCGCCGAGCTCGCCGGCGAGGGACGATCCTACGAGGATATCGCCGTGTTCTATCGCACCAACGCCCAGTCCCGGCCGTTCGAGGAAGCCCTGGTCGACGGCGCGATCCCCTACCAGGTCGTCGGCGGGATACGGTTCTACGAGCGCAAGGAGATCAAGGATATCCTCGCGCACGTGAAACTGCGGGTCAATCCGCACGACATTGTCTCGCTGCAGCGGATCACCGACTGTCGGCCCACCGGCGTGGGGCCCAAAACGCTGGCGAAGGTCGTCCAGGGCGCCCAGGCGGCCGGCCAACCCGTCCTGACCTTCCTGGCCGATGAACACTTCCCCGGACTTTATCCGGGCAAGCCCACGAAGAAACTCATCGATTTCGCCGACCGTTGCCGCCGGCTGTTCGAGAGCGGTTCCGAGCTACCAGAACGACCCGACGGCGCGCCGTCCAGCGAGACCCTGTCGATCCAGGAAGAGCGGGCCAACGCCGTGACTCGTGCCATCGACCGCATGCCCGAAGACCTGCGCGAGCTCATCGAGCTTCGCCACTTCCAAGACCTGAGCTACGCCGAGATGGCTGACCTGCTGAATTGCCCGCTGGGCACCGTGATGAGCCGCCTCTATCGAGCCCGCAAGCGGCTGCGCGAGATCCTCCTGAGCGACCCGGAGTTCGACCGGGCCAGGAGGGGAGACACATGAAGAACGAACACGAACAATACGAAATCCTCCTGATGAAAGCTGTCGACGGACAGCTCACCAGCGACGAAGAGAGCGCTCTCGATCGTCACCTCGAGACCTGCTCGTCCTGTCGAGACGAGCTCGCAGACTACCACCTGATCAAGGAGACGACCGACATGATGACAAAGAGAATTCGAACCGACGCCGAGCTGGAACCGCCGCGCGAGTCGCGGCGCAGCAAGACGATCATCTGGACCGGACTGCTCGCTATCCTGGCCGGGCTGCTCCTGCTGCTCGGATGGTCCATCCGAGAGTTCCTGAGCGACGGGACGGTGCC
>CAZNJE010000192.1:0-1609 GCA_964573295.1 uncultured bacterium
AGTACTGGATTAGGCTGTCCCGCTCTGGCAAGCCTGGACGGCCCAAGGTCGCCAAAGAGGTTCGCGATCTGATTCGGCAGATGTCCATAGCGAACCCACTCTGGGGATCGCCTCACATTGTCGGTGAGCTGGAGAAGATCGGGATCACCCTGTCCAGGTCCACCGTCGCCAAGTACATGGTCCGTCACCGGAAGCCGCCGTCTCAGACCTGGAGGAGCTTTCTGAAGAACCACGTACGGGACATCGTGGCCGTTGACTTCTTCATCGTGCCCACCGTGCGAAATCAGATCCTCTTCGTCTTCCTGATCCTCGCACACGAACGCCGCCGGGTTCTGCATTTCAATATCACCACGAACCCAACTGCCGAGTGGACGGCTCAGCAGATCGTCAACGCGTTTCCCTGGGATAGCGCGCCGCGATACTTGCTCCGAGACCGTGACGGGATCTATGGTGCGTACTTCCAACGCCGCATCAAGAACATGGGTATCGAGCACGTGGTCACCGCTCCGCGCAGTCCTTGGCAGAGTCCGTTCGTCGAACGGCTGATCGGCAGCATCCGGCGGGAATGTCTGGACCATGTGATCGTGATGAATGAGCGGCATCTGAGACGCATCCTCCGCAGTTACTTCGATTATTATCACCGCTGGCGAACGCACCAATCACTGGAGATGGATTGCCCGGAAAGCCGCCCCGTTCAGTCAGTGGGAGAAGGACGCATCGTCGAGATTGACCACCTCGGCGGACTCCATCATCACTACGAACGCGCCACCGCTTAGGTTGATTCATCACATACACGCCTTGGCCGAAAGGCCAGCTACGCCCAGGGCTGTCAACCACAACAGAATCCCATTCCTTTAACAGCTTCTCCATTCAGGAGCCATTTGATTCTTCCCTTCCGAACACCCTGACTTCAGGATCGTCGTAGGATCATCAGGTCATTTGGCTGCAGATGGACTTTTTGGTACGGACACCCAGAAGACGCGATCAACCTGGCGGAGCCGTGGTCGCTTCGATCCGCGGCGCAACACGGCGAGCTGATGGCGCAAGGCGAGGTTCTCAAGCTGCAGATCCGCCCGGGAGCGAAAGATCGCAGCCAGCAGGTCCAATGGAGACGCGAGCCAAGTCATGGTATACTCATCTTACGGGTGAACGACGATTAGATTCACGTGGGTGAGACGATCTCGAACTGGGGAGGCCCTTGGCAAGACGATTCTAACCGTTGCACCCGGGCGTAAACGCGATCCTCCAACTGTCTATCCATGTGGGCGTTCGAATATTCGGGAGGCACAGGTGAGTTGAGACTGCATTCGCCAATCCTGGGGACGTCAGGGACGCGTCGAGAGTCGGCTCGTTGCCAGATCTGGGGTAGGAAGACAGTGGTTTCCGTTTAGCAGACATACCAGTACCCCGGTCCGCCATCACATCGACACTGCTGCGATGGGCTACGCGACGAGTCGGTAGTCGTGCTGAATGCCACCGAGGACTGGGAGAGCCGAGACGCTGGCCTCGCTCCAGGAGGCTCTGGCCGCGGCCGTCAAGCCGCCCCTATCGCCTGAGCAGCTCTCACTGCGCACCGATGGTCGCGTCGCCTATCAGCTGCGGCGCCCGT
>CAZNJE010000193.1:0-1590 GCA_964573295.1 uncultured bacterium
CAAGCATGGTCCAGAAGCGCCGCATGGCCGCCGCGGGGATCGGGATCCCCAGTTGGGGAACATCGCGTTCGAGAAAGGTGCGGATGAAGCCGGCGCGCCAGGCGACACTGTCGTCCTCTGAATCCGCCAGGTACGCGAGCGGAAACCCGCCCCGGACCCATAGCCGCTGCAGAGATGAGGAACCCACCTCCGACAGGTCGAAGCCGGCCAGGTCGACGAACTCCACCCGCCCGGCCAGAGACTCGGAGACCCCCTCGATCAGCTGGGGCGATGCGCTGCCCAGGATCAAGAAGCGTCCGGCCACGCCCTCGCGGTCGACGAGAACGCGGAGGATTTCGAAGAGCTCAGGCTTGCGCTGGATCTCGTCAATGATGACCAGCCCCTTGGTGGCCGAGAGAACCATCTCCGGATTCTGGAGACGGGCCAGGTCCTGCGGTGACTCGAGATCGAAGATGGTTGCCCCGCGCTCCGGCGCCATGACGCTCGCCAGCGTTGTCTTGCCGCACTGCCGGGCACCGAGGAGCGCCACGATGGGGGCGCGGCGCAGGGCCACCTGGGCTTGTTGGACATAGGTGGGTCTTGATATCATGGCCTGAGAGTATCCATGAATATTTGGAGAGTCAATCCTGATATTCATGGCAAGCGGGGCGAGACGAGGCCGGGTTCAACCCTCGCCTGCATCATCCATCGTGGTCCGCGAAAACGTCGTAACTCCCTCACAATCGGTCATCTCTCGCCCAATGGTACAATTCTCGCCCAATGGTACAATTTCATCCATGATCACGACAACCTTATCTGCTCTCCTCGCACTTGTGCGGGCCGCGCTGATGCCGCGAGCAAGCCTGGCGCTGGAGAATGCCGCCCTGCGTCAGCGACTCACTGTTTACATCCGGACTCAGAAGCGACCCAGACTTCGTGCCGATGATCGCGCGTTCTGGATCGCCCTTCACCGCCTCTGGTCCGACGCCACGCGCTCGCTTGTCATCGTGAAGCCCGCCACTGTCGTCAGCTGGCACCGCAGAGGGTTCAAGGCGATCTGGCGTCGCAAGTCTCGTCCTGGCAAGATCGGCCGTCCACGGATCCCACGCACCCACATCGCCATGTCGAACGCTTCAACCGCACGCTGCGCGAGGAAGCCTTGGACCACTTCATCTTCCTCAGCGTCGATCACATCCGTCGCCCGATGGGAAGCTGGCGGCGCTGCCCGTCCTCGGCGGTGTTCAGCATGACTACAGGTTGGTCGCGTAGGCGGGCGTTCAACGACAGACCAAACACGATCGCGGCCAAGGCACCGGTGTGTTCACTCACTCGGATCGTGGGCATCCCGCCGCGAAAACGGGCCGCCGCCCACTCTCGCCAGCTCCCTAACCTCTGCAGATCATGCCCATGTTGCCCTGACCAGCTGCCGCAATCGGACCGGGAACCTCGAAACGGAATATTCGCGGACTACGGGAATGCGGCCATGGCCCGACGCTCGCAAGAGAGCTCACTCCAACTCGCCACCTGGCCCTCAATCGGCTAGATCGTTCCTGGTGGCCTTTGTCGAGCCTACCGGGGACGACCTGCATGACCTTTGCCGAGTACATGACC
>CAZNJE010000194.1:0-1580 GCA_964573295.1 uncultured bacterium
TCGGATATGATGACCTTGTCAATCACTTTAACGCTAACAATTATGGATATACAGGAAAAGGCCAGACAGTATGTTTGATTGATAGTGGACTGGATTATACTCATGATGACTTCGGTGATTGCAGTACCCCTGCATCTTGTACAGACAAGATAATTTATGGATATGATTATTATTATGACAATGGAGGCTATGGAGACCCAACAGGACACGGAACATCACTGGCAGGAATAATCGGAGCAAACGGAACAATGCAGGGAATGCTTCCAGAAGTCAAGTTTGTAGTGATGAAAGTCACTGATGATTCGGGAAACAGCTGGAGTTCACTTATTGATGAAGCAGTAGATGACTGCGTAGCAAACGCATCAGCATGGAATATTACAACAATACTTGTTGGACTTGCAGACAGCTTTGGACAACCAAATGACAACCCAGCAGACTGCCAATATGACAATGGAGCAGAAGCACTACAATACGCACACAGCCAAGGAATAAACGTAATAGCGCCATCAGGAAACGATGCATACACAACAGGACTAGCATACCCAGCAATATGCGAAAATGTAACAAGCGTAGGTGGAGTCTGGGACTATGGAGCAAATTACGGTGAGATGTGGCCAAATACCAATAGGCACTCACAATACTTGGATTTACTAACTACAGCAGCAGATGTGTATACAACAGGACTTAACGATGGATATGGATCTGGATCAGGAACATCCCTATCAGCAGCAATAGCAGCTGGAGCAGCAATGCTTATGGAAGAAGTAGGACAGCAGATGTATGGTATAGACTACACACCAGAAGAGATCAAAAACATACTAACAACTACAGGAGACATGATAAATGATACAGCAGGAACACAAACATTATTCCCAAGAATCAATCTAGATCGTGCTATGCATTATGAGACTACTCCTCCTGCGATATTTTTGAACACTGGCGACAAGACCTTATCTTTTGAGAACGTCACTTTTGGGTACACGCCTTCTGATTTCCATGGTATTCTTAACTGCACTCTGCACGTTAACGGCTCTTCCTATACTGATCATTCAGTCGACAATGGTAGCGTCAATTCTTTCAACTTGACTCTTCCTGTGGGCTTGCATGACTGGTATGTTGAGTGTTATGATAACAGTACTTTCCCTAACCGTGGCGTTTCAGCTAATTACACGATTGGTGTGAGGCCGCCTGGCCAGCAGTGGCTGGATGAGGAGGCGTTTGAGCTCATCCGTCTTCCTGAGGCTGTCCAGCAGGCTGCTTCTCAGGGAATCGATCTGACTGGCGAAGGTTATACTCTTTGTTCTATTGATTCTGGTGTTGATTATGAGCATGGTTCTTTCGGCGCTTGTACTTCTGCTCAGGTTCTCGCGGGCAATTGTCCTAGGTTCCTTCCTGAGAGCTATAATTTCCGCACTAGCTCTCATGATTTTGATGATGATTATGGTCATGGTACTGCTTCTATGGGCATCGCTGCGGGCAATAGTACTTTTTACAAGGGTATGGCTCCTGAGGCTGATATTCTTGCGTACAAGATATCTAATAGTGTGGGTGGTAATTTCATCATCTACCTTCACACTGCT
>CAZNJE010000195.1:0-1533 GCA_964573295.1 uncultured bacterium
GATAGGCCCGTTTCTGGATCAAGTTTGCTGATGGGGATGCTGTTTCACCCTCATCGATCGTGCTCGGATCACTGCGCAGTGTCTCCGGGGGATTTCGTCTCCGGAGGGTTCTTCAGCTTCTCGATCGACCTGATGTACCAGTCCTTGAACCCATCGTCGAAGAGATCTTTGTTCTCCTCGATGTGGTTGAGGCACCGCTGGTAGTATTCGATCGCCTTTTCGCGTTCTCCTCGGGCTTCATGGATCATGCCCGTTCGTTCCATCCAATCGACGACGTTCGGGTACTGTCGCTTTAGCTCCGCGCAGGCCTTTTCGGCCTCCTCCAGCTTACCGGCGTTGATCAGATCGAGAACACCGTTGGAGAGTTCTGCGAGATCGTCCTCCTCGTCGCCGAAGCCGCCGGCCGGTGTCGTCGAGGGGATGGGGTCTTCTCGGGCGGCCTGCTTGGCGGCGGCATGCTCCTTGGGCAGACAGCACTTCTTGTACTTCTGGCCGCTTCCGCATGGACAGGGGGCATTGCGAGATATCTTGGTCATGACCCCCTCCCTGGGCGATCCTGGGTCCTCACGTCCAACCCGAAGAGAACAGGAGGACCATCCTATGTGCCTGAGCTTACTTCACGACGTCCGATTCTACGACCACCTGCTGCGGATTGACCAGGATCTATCCAACCAAATTCGGAAAGGCGGGTGCCCGCGCTGTCGGGGGCGTCTCGACAGCGGGCACTACGCGCGCAAGCCCCGAGGCGGTCCCCAGCTGAGCGAGGAGCACTACAAACAGCTGAGCCTCTGTTGTGACCGGTGTCGCAAGCGGGCGACCCCGCCCTCGGTGCGCTTCTACGGGCGGCGGGTCTACTGGGGCGGAGCCTTCGTGTTGGCCTGTGCTCGGAAGCTGACGCCGGCGTGGTTGGCGCGCCTGTGCGCAGAACTCGGCGTCGACCGGCGCACGGTGCGCCGGTGGCGGCAATGGTGGCATGAGCAGTTCGTGCACCTGGCGTGGTGGAAGGCCAGGCCAAGAAGGGGCGGTTCATTCCCCCGGTGAGCGAGCAGGCCCTGCCGAGCTCTTTGCTTGAGCGCTTCGGCACGGATCGGTCGACTCGGCTCTCGGCCTTGTTGCAGTGGTTGGCCCCTTCGGCGGCGAGTGGCCAGTGATGGGCGCTTGCGACCCGCAGAGGATGCACATGGGAACCGGCCACGGCCCCCTCTAGCGTCACCCTCGAGCCACAGGCACCGTGCCACAACTGGCTCGAGGAGGTGACGATGAAGAAGAACGAGGCGACCGCGGCCGATCGTTGGGCCCGACTGCGCTTCGCGATCATCGGGCGGCTTCTGGCGGCGCCGCCCGCGCGGGGCGGGCTACGTCCCGCACTGATGCACCTGGCCGAACAGAGCTGGACGCACCCGATCAGTGGCCTGCCCGTGCGCTTCAGCTTCGCCACGCTTGAGCGATGGTACTACCGCGCCCGCAACGAGCTTTGCGATCCGGTCGGGGTGCTCCGGCGCCAGGGGCGCAAGGACGCCGGCAGCCATCGGA
>CAZNJE010000196.1:0-568 GCA_964573295.1 uncultured bacterium
GGCGCCTTCGCTTCCACGATCGTCATCGCCGGAGCGCTCGGCGCCTCCGGCATCTTCCTCTTCCGGACTGAGCTCAAGGACCTCTCGCGCCGCGAGGGGCTCCAGGTGCCGCGCCACGAGTTCCGGTAGTAGTCGCCGGTTCTGTACCATTTGACCTGGGCATCCGCTAGAAAGACATTTCCCAGCTTGTTCTCCTGCAATGCGCGTTTTATTCTGACGCTCGGAGGATCAAATCGCCGGTCGTAGATGACGGCGAGACACAGCCCCGCTTCGTGAGCGGCTCTGATCATTTCATCTGCTTCCGTCAGATTCAGGGCCAGGGGCTTTTCCAGGATGACGTGCTTGCCGGCGCGGAGCGCATCGAGTGTGACGCCATAGTGACAACCCGAGGGCACGCATATATCGACGATATCGACGTCGCTTTCGAGCAGTCTCCGGTAGTCGGACGTTGCGCGATCGATTCCGTAACGGCGGGACAAATTGTTTGCCCTGTCTTCCGCCGTGTCTGCCACTCCGCTCACGCTGACTCCCGGAATGGCGGTGAGAGCGTCGATATGGATCGGGGCGA
>CAZNJE010000196.1:580-1503 GCA_964573295.1 uncultured bacterium
GTCTAGCGATCGAGATACAACCCGCTTTCCAGCAGCTTCTCCTGAAGTCGTGAGCGGTCGATCTCGCGTGGCGGCTCTCCATCCTTCACGGCAAGCGCCGCTGCCGTGCCGACCGCCTGCCCCATCGCCATGCACGTGGGAATGATCCGTACGATCGTTTGGGTTACGAAGTCCGTTGATATACAGCGACCTGCGACGAGCAAATTTTCGAGCTTTTCCGGAAGGAAGCAGCCGTAGGGGATGTTGATAAGAGGCCTTCCGTCGACGCCGGATGCGCAGGTGACCGCGGTGTCCGGGAACTTTTTGCCGCTCATCATCTCGTCGCGCGTCAGCTTGTACTCGCCCGAAAGACGACGGCTGGATCTCGTCCCGACCTGGGGGGCCGTGTCCAAGAGAAAGGCCTTTTCAAAACCCGGCACTTTTCTCCGGAAGAAATCCAGTGTCACCAGCATCTGCTCTCTTACCTCTTTTTCCACATGCGAGAGGTCCTTGATGTCGAGAACGTCTGCCTTGGGGAGAGAATTGTTGAACCACACGACGGAATCGAGGGTCGTGTACATATACTGACCGCCGGGTGCAACCTTCTGCTCTACGATGCCTCCCTTGATTCCTCCAATATCGGCAAGCTCCCTCATCAATGACTGGAGCTGCCCCGGATTTTCTTCGGCGTATCTCTCGGCTCTCTCCGATTCAACGCCCCCAAGGCGGAAAACGAGTCCCGGAGGAAAAAGACCCTTTTCGTGATTCGCTCCGGCAAAAGAAAACACATCGCCGTCTCCCGTGCAGTCCACGGTGTTCTTGGCGAGGATTGCCGTGCGTCCGGATTTGCTCTCCAGGACCACGCCCCTGACTTCGTTTCCTTCGACGAGCGTCGAACAGGCCCAGGCGTGGTACCATGTTCTGACATCTGCCTCGTCGAGAAG